>NZ_JBITDI010000002.1:0-759566 GCF_044454005.1 Nocardia sp. NPDC051570
ATGACGGGCTGCGACGACCTGAGCTACACAGTTACATCAACCGGCCCTGAGGGCGCGATTCAAATGTTTCTGCCATACGTAAATCTCGTATATGGAGGGGTTAATGCGCAGACTCAGATTCCCGGCTCGAAAACCTCGCTACAACGCATGGCCGGCAACGGTAACGGGTGGCCCGGATATGGGCTTTGGCCGTTCGACTACGGAAACCCTATCCCAGGATTCTACAACTGACCCATAGCTCCACCACACGACAAAGGACTGGGAGCGGACCGGACACCAAGCGACAGTCCGCTCCCAGCACTGCACCAGAGGCATAGTCGCCATCCACAACAGCTGACTCGGTCATAGACCGGTTGTACATAAGATGGGACGGGTGAACTACTCCGTTCCATATGCCGACGGGCGGCCTGCGCTGCATCTGACTGATCAGCTCGTGCCGGCCTACGCATTGCGACCCCGCGCCGACAACACCCATAAGACAGCGCGTTCCCCAAGCACGTGAGCCAGCCTTCACTCGGTGATCCCCCAACGCCTGACACAGCGGACTCGCCATCGACCAGGGCGTTGACCAACCCATTCGTGCCATTCGCGGCGCGCTGGTCGTACATCGCGGCAAGCTGGTCCGGCGACGGCTCATCCTCCGACCGCCCAAGGGGGCGGAACTCGATCTGCTCTTGGTCCATGACCAGAATGTGGGCGCAACTCCCCTCCGCTCGAAACTGACTGTTACCCAACATGATCCGGCAACTCGACAAAGGAGGCGCCACATATACGAAGTCTGGTTAGGTCCAGCCGTCCAGGCCGTTGATGCGCTGGTAGTAGGCGTCGTCGGCTGCTTGAATCTCCTCTTCGGTCCTCGGCCGCTGGGGTGCGGTCGAGCCTTCCGTTTCGGAGACGTCGCGTAACTCGTTCAGCTGGTTCCTGATTCGAGGATCGACAGCTCGCAGGACTCGCTCGGCCTTGGCTGCGGCGTCGATACGGGCACGACGGTGACAGTCGAGCAGCGAAGCGGTCAATTGTGTGCTGGGCCAGCGCATCACGCCGGGCGCGATCTGCAGGTTGGTGATGTCACCGGCCGCGCTGACCTCGATGGTGATGCCGCGGACCTCGCCGCGTCCGCGGACGACCGCCATCGCCGCATTCAGCCGGTGGCCGCTGCGGCGGATGTCGGACAGCTCCTGTTTGAGCTGTCGTTCCCAGTCTTCGGGGTTTGTCATCGGATCCTGCATTTCGAGTTCATCGACTCGCGAGGAATTCGTTCCAGCCCGGCGCGATCTCGAGCATGATCTGTTCGGTCGGATCGGTTTGTTCGATGATGCCATCGTCATAGAGTTGGATGGCCTTGTCGTAGTCGGCCCAATAGATCCGTCCACGTCCTGCACATCGAGGCGGGCACGGTCGAGGAGTTCATGGCGCTGCTGCGGCGCATGGTCGAGTGGTCCGGCCGCTCCCGCGGGCAGATCACGACCATATCCGGATTGCCGCGATCCACGGTGTATCGCTACACCAGCGCGAAGAACTCGGCGCTACCGAAGAATCTGACCAGCTCAAGGCGGGCGGTTTCGAGCGATCGTCGCAAGACATAACCGGAGCCCATGGTGCCACTTGAACGCCAGTCGTCAATGGCAGAGATTGCCAAACATCCTGGATGGCCGACCGCTGTCGAGCTAGGGTGAGATTCAATACATCGAATGTCTCATTTGAGACACCATACTAATAGTGTCTCGGAAGGAGCGAATCTCTACTTCGCGCTCACGACTCTCGTCGAAGAGGAGGATGTTGTGAAGAGCATGTCTGAAAGCACTTTGACAGCAGAGGTTTTCGTCACTCCGACCATCCCGGCACAGACCAGCATCCCCGGGAAGAGCTCGATCTGGCCACCCATATCGGCCACCCTGATCTCCGGTACGCGCGACGCGGTCCTGGTCGATGCCTTCCTGACCGAGGATCAGGCCCGGGACCTGGGCGACTGGATCGAGGCATCGGGAAAGAACCTCACCACGATCTACCTCACCCACGGCCACGGCGACCACTTCTTCGGCATGACACCACTGCTGAAACGGTTCCCCAACGCCCGCGCCGTCGCCACCCCCGGCACCATCGCGCACATGCATCACGATCTGGAACCCGAATACTTCCAAGGATTTTGGGAATCAACCTTCCCCGGTCAACTCCCGAGCAACCTTCAGGTGGCCCAACCCCTGGCCGACGGAGTGATCGACCTCGAAGGACACGAACTACGCGCCGTCGAGGCAGGCTACAGCGACACCAACGACACCACATTCCTGCACGTACCCTCGCTCGACCTCGTCGTTGCGGGCGACATCATCTACAACGGCGTACACCAATACCTCGCCGAATCCAGCAAAACCACACGGCAACAATGGATCTCCGCAGTCGACCAGATCGAAGCCCTGCATCCGAAACGAGTGATCGCCGGCCACAAAGCACCAGGCGCCAAGGACTCCCCACAGGCAATCGCCGACACCCGCGCCTACCTCACCGATTTCGACCAGCTGCTCGACAAGGCCGGCGACCCGGCCGAACTCATCGACGCGATGCTCGCCCGCTACCCCGACCTCATCAACCCCTATGCCGTGGAACTGTCCGCACGAAGTGTCTTCGCCAGGCAACAAGCACACAGCCCTGCATGATCGGTCGCCCGACGCAGACGGCAGCGAACGGGGCACGTTTCAGGTGACCGGTGTGGCAGCCGGTGCTCCGCTCAGCGCCTGGCGCAAAAACTGTGTCAGTGCGCTGCGCGGATCATCGGCGACATCTTCCGGCGTACCCTGCGCGACGAGCAGGCCGCCGTCCGCCGGGCCGTCCGGGTGCTTCAGACCAGGGCCTCTTCTTCCCGGCGTTGTTGATCGCGAGCGCGGATCCTACGAGAAGATCGCCGGAGCCATCGGCGTGCCCGCCGAACAGATCCTGTTCCTGTCCGATCATCCCGACGAGCCCGACGCCGCGGTGGCCGCGGGCTGGTCGGCGGTCGGCGTGACGCGGCCCAGGGGAGCCGAATTCGCCTCGGCCGCCGCATCGCTGGATCGGTTCGTTCGCGCAGATCGAGCTGTAGCCCTCAGAAGCCGAACATCAGCCAGGATTGGTGGCTCACCCAATCCGGGTAGAGCTTGGTCATCTCGTTGTAGATCTCCTCATCGGAGAGCGACGACTCGCGCAGGCGGCCGAAGTCGCGCAGATAGTTCTTGGAACCCTCGATCGCATCGGGGGTATCCGGAGCACCGGTCTTCTTGTGCCCGGCGACCGCGATCCTCGGCTTCAGCGCGGCCAGGCGATCCAGCGCGGCGATCCAGTTCTCACGGCTCTCCGGCGTGGTGTCGCCGACGAACATGTGGCACTGGTTGTAGAGCACATCCCCGCCGACCACCAGATCGATCGACGGCACGTGCAGCGAGGTGCTGTCCACGGCTTCGGTGCGCCCCTGCTCGATGATGCGGAGCTCGTGGCCCTCGAGGGTGAAGGTATCGCCGGAATACGGTTCTGGCGTCACGATTCTCGTCGGGAACTGTCCCGGGAACATCTTCTGGGAATGCCGCGCCAGATCCGGATCGGTCCGGTTCATCAACTCCACCGACCCGGGCGTGGCGATGGCCCGCGCATCCGGGAACCGATCCAGCAGCACACTGAGCCCGAAGTAATGATCGAAATGCCCGTGCGTGATGTAGATGGTCGTCAGATTCCGCCGATGCAGCGCCACCCACTCGGCCAGCGCCCGCGCATCGTCCACCGTAGTCAGCGGATCCACCAGCACGGCATCGAATTCCCCGTAGATCAGCGTCGACGTTATCGGATCCCACCCGAACGGCGGCCCGAACGGCTGCGGCCGCTCACCCACCACCGCCTTCCCCGGCGCGGTGAAAACGTTGAGGCCCAATTCGGTCGGAGCAGTAGACATCGGAATCTACCTCCCTGTCAGGGATTGCGGACTTCACTATTCCGCGCGAGTACCTCGATCGCAATGCCACTACCGCTCCAGCTCTGCCGGCACCTTTCGCCATTCTCAGAGCACATCAGCTCAGTTCGCATGAATGCGTGAGGCTACGGTGTTGGCGTCGAGTTGCTGTCCAGTAATCATGAGACGCCCCCTGGTCACCTGTCGGTCGGATTGTGTGCGGCACTGGCGGTTTCGGGCGTGAGTAGTTCGACGGCAGCGCTGCCGAAGTCGAGTTCGAGACCGCTGGAGGTCTGCATGCCCTGTTGCATGAGCCGACCTATGCGGGCGGCGACGTCGGGGCGTCCGAGGGCTTCACGGAAGCGTTCGGACTCCTCGGCCAATTCCGCCGGGGCGGGCAGTGTGATCGGATCGACCATGGCCTTCACCGCGGCGATCGCCTCGGATGGGAGGGAAGCGATGCGGTGGGCGAGTCGGTCGACGAAGTCGTCGAGTTCGGCGTCGGGCAGTGCGCGGTTGATCCAGCCGTAGCGTTCGGCGAGCTGGGCCGGGAAATCCTCACCGCCGAGGAGCGCCTCGAGCGCTCGGCCTCGGCCCATCAGGCGCGGAAGCATCTGGGTGCCGCCGCTCCCGGGGAGGGCGCCGATGATGATTTCGAGCTGGCTCAAGATCGCTCGCTCCGCGGACGCGAACCGGAGATCGCACGCGAGTGCGACCTCACTGCCGATGCCGCGGGCCCGGCCGGCGATTTTGGCGATGGAGACTTTCGGTATGCCGGGCAGCCTCCCCAGAATCTTCTCGGCCGAAGGCATCGCGGCCGGGATGGCGGCGCCGACCGCGGTCATATCCCAGTGCGCGAGAAAGAATTCCGGGTTTGCCGATTCGAACACGACCACTCGGATCGAGTCGTCGTCCTCCACCCTGTCCACGAGCTTGTTGAGGCTGATGAGGGTCTGCGGTCCCACCAGGTTGATCGGCGGGTTGTCGAAACGTGCCCACAACACCCCGCCGTCCTGACGGGTCCGGATGGTCGGCAACCGTTCGTTCATCAGACGCTCCATTCTTGTTGTCGCACTGCCGTTTCCGCGTTATCCGTCCTGGTTCTCACTCAGGACCTGTGCGATTGGCAGGCGCTTGGAGACAGCGGGCCTGGCGAACGCGCTAGAACGCGTGCACCTGAAATAGCACGACACGGACGCGACCTACATCATAGTAGCTGGGTAGTTGCTGTTATCAGATAACCTGCTGTGGATCCCGCCTCTAGTGCCTCACCTGGAGGAACTGGTGAAATTCGCTCGTTCGGCGGCGATTGTCGCCGCGCTTGTCGCGACGGCCGCGATCAGCGCATGTGGGGGACAACTCGTCCTCGTCGTCGGAGTCGTCGGGCGCGGAACGGTCCTGTTCGGCAGCCGCCGACGAAGCGATCAATACGCAACCCTTCCCGGCACCACCGCGTCGGGCCGGGAACACCGTCATGACCGCGTCACGGTACGGGGAGCGCGGGACGCCGCCGAGCACACCCGCCAATACCGGAAATCGCCTGGACACCTACGGATTCCGCGCCAAAACGACTCGCCCGATCGCCTTGACCGCGTCACGTTCTGGAGCGAACGTTTGTGTCGTGAAGTGTACTGAATTGTCCCGAAATGCAGCGAAAACGCACCAAAGAACACTCTGAACTGCGGAAATGGGTGGTTTCAAATCCCCTATCCTCCGCCCCGGCAAACGCCTCCGACTGAGAACTGAGGCAGCCGACGGCGGCTATACATCGCAGCCTCCGTATTCGTGACCCGCGAGGACGTAGCGCTTCTCCGCGCAAAGTGCCATTGCGAGTTGTGTTCTCCTCACGATAATCGGCTACCACGTGTTCAGCCGCCGTCGCCACGATCGGTTCGCATAGCGGATCACCTGCTGTTGGTGGTCCCACAACTGACAACGGAGCCAAACTTGCCGGTCTACGATACACACAATGGAGGTAGACCGATCGTCTATTCAGACGGAGGTACGACCATGACTACGAGCACCCACCGGACCGTGACGATCCATCCCCACGCCGGCGGCTGGGCCGCACTGCGGCTCGATAACCCGCCGCTCAACCTGCTGGACCAGCATGTCTATCGGGAGCTGGTGGATGCTCTCGAACGGTTGGCGGCCGATCCGCGGACCAAGGTCGTTGTGCTGGAGTCGGCGGATCCGGAGTTCTTCTCGGCGCATTTCGATATGAGCCTCACCACCGAGGCGATGGCCGAGGCGTCCGCTCTCTATCCGCGACTGATCAAGGCGCTGCAATCGCCCGAATTGGTGAGCATCGCCAAGGTTCGTGGCCGCGCCCGTGGTGGCGGAGATGAGCTCATCCTGCTGTGCGATATGCGTTTCGCTTCGATCGACAACAGCTTCTTCGCCCAGCCGGAGGTCGGGTCCGGGCTCATCCCTGGTGGTGGCGCGCTGCAGCTGCTGCCCGCCTTGATCGGTCGGGGTCGGGCGCTCGAGCTGATGTTGAGTGGGCGCAATATCGACGGCGCCACCGCTGAGCGATACGGCGTCGTGAATCGCGCGCTGCCGGACGACGAACTCGACGACTACGTCGACAGCCTCGCTGCGCACATCGCGAGCCGTTCCGGTGCCGCCCTGGCGGCTGTCAAGAAGGCTGTCGATCGTCGGAACCTGCCCGCCGATGCCGACTTCCGCACGGATACCGAGGATTTCACTCGGCTGTATGCAACCGCCGAGGTCCGCGCGGCGACCGCTGCCGCTCTGGCCGCGGGTCTGCAAACCAGGGGACCGCTCGAATACAACCTGGGCGATTGAATCGACTGGACCTACCCGACGCGGACCTCTAGAGCTTCCTGTTGTCGAAATCGATGACCTGCACGACTGTTTGGTCGCTGGATGGAAGGCCTCGTGATGAAGCTCCCGAAAACCGCGCACACCGACCGCTCTTGGCGGATCCATGAGATCACCGGCGACTTCCGGCTCGAGGATGTGTGGGCGTTGCCGACGCCCGGCGGACCCGACGACTTCCCGCGACTGGTGCGGCAGCTGGCGGAAGGCGACGGCGCGCACAGATCAGGGATAGTCCGCGCGCTGTTCGCGATTCGCTGGAAGCTCGGGGAGCTGCTCGGCTGGGACGGACCCGACTGCGGCCTCGGTTCCCGAGTGCGTACGCTTCGCGACAGATTGCCGCCCGATCTCCGCGACATGCCCGCCGGTCCGGACCTGCACGCGGTTCCGTTCACCTCGGTGTACTTGACGCATGAGGAGTGGGCATTGGAGAGCGCCAACCGGACGGTGCACGCAATACTGCACATCGGTTGGGTACCGGACGAGGCGACTGGTGGCTACCGCGGCCAGATGGCCATGCTGGTGAAGCCCAACGGCGTGTTCGGGGTCATCTACTTGACGGCGATCGCACCCTTTCGGCGCCTGATTGTGTGGCCGTCCATGATCCGGATGATCGGGCGCGACTGGCAATATCGGCAGCGGCAATTCCAGAAGCTCCCACCGCATGTCCGTCAACACCCGGTACCGAACTCCAAACGACGAAACAACGATGACCTCGCCTGCCACGGGACGACCGCACCAACGACAGAGAGCCCAAGTCCCGATTGCACCGAGCTGTTCTGAAATACACTGGCCAACTTCGGTTTCCGCGACGGTCACGGCGACGGCCGGATGTGGTGCTGATGGACATCAGCATGCCCGGAATGAACGGTGTCGAGGCCGCCAGGCGTATCGGTGCGCAGAGTGACGGCCCGTCGGGTACGGCGAACCGTCCAGCCGGGACACCCGCGCCCCGATCAATCCGATCCGCCTGGCCTCAACATACTGACAGGTCCGAATTTCACATTGTGTCGAGCAATTCCGTTGTGCTCGAACGCATCTCATTCATGATCTTCCGCTGCGCTCACTCGCTGCTTGCTGGTATAACCGAAGCGCCCATTAGGGGCCGATCGTGCTCTTAGGATTGATCCGTCAACACATCCGGCGACAGGGGATGATTCCAATGACCGACAGCACCACGCATGTGGACCAGTCGAAGCCGAGTATCGCCCGCGTGTACGACTATCTGCTCGGTGGTAAGGACAACTACGCGATCGATCGCGAGGTCGGTGACTTCTTCGTCAAGGATCTACCCGGTTCGGTCGCGATCGCATTCGCCAACCGCCAGGCCCTGATTCGCGCCGTCGGTGATATCGCCCGCGACGGCATTCACCAGTTCGTCGATTTCGGCAGCGGACTGCCGACCGCGGACAATGTGCATCAGGTCGCCCAGCGCCGCGACTCCGATGCGCATGTGGTCTATGTCGACAACGATCCGATCGTGCTGGCCCACGGCCGCGCACTGCTGGCCACCGACACCAATACGACCGTCATCACCGCCGATCTGCGTGAGCCTGAGGCGATCTACAACAATCCGGAGGTGCAGCGCCTCATCGATTTCGACCAGCCGGTCGGTTTGATCTTCAGCGCGATCCTGCACCACCTCAACGACGATGAGCGGCCCGCCGATCTGGTGCGCTGGTGGGTGGACCGGGTGCCCTCGGGCAGCGAGGTCTACATCTCGCACTTCCAGTCCGGCCACAACGAGGAGACCCGCCTGGCCGAACAGAAGCTGCAGGGCAGCTTCGGGCGCGGCCGCTGGCGCAACGACGACGAGATCCTGGCCCTGTTCGGCGATCTCGAGGTCCTCGAACCCGGCCTGGAGTTGTGCACGCTGTGGCGTCCCGCGGCCGATCCGGGCGAGGACGTCACCAAGATCGGTGTGGACACCCGCGAGCTGACCGTCTGGGAACAGCTGATCTCGTGCGCTCTGGCCCGCAAACCCTGAGGTCGCTGTTACCTTGTGCGCATGATCCTCGGTGCGCACACCATCCTCTACGCCACCGACGCCGAGGCGGCGCGCGCATTCCTGCGCGACGTGCTGGGTCTGGCCCATGTCGATGCCGGTGGCGGCTGGCTGATTTTCCGATCGCCGCCCGCCGAGCTGGCCGTGCATCCGGCCGAGACTCCGGAGAACGGGCGGATCGAGTTGTATCTGATGTGTGACGACCTGGCCGCGACGATGGCGGAGCTGACCGCCAAGGGCGTGCGGTTCACCAGTGCGGTCAGCGAGGCGCGGTGGGGTCTGCTCACCACGCTCGCGGTGCCGGGCGCGGGTGAGATCGGGCTGTACGAGCCCCGGCATCCGGTCGCCTACGACCTGACCTGAGTCGGCCACTCCCCCAGGTCTTTTCGTCCGCGTCCACGGTGCGCACCGTGCCGACTTGCGCCTAATGAAATTAGGTATAACCTAATGTAATTAGGAAAGGAGGGCGGCATGTCCCCACGAGCGGGCCTGAGCGCGGAACGCATCACCGTGGCCGCGGCCGAACTGGCCGATGAGATCGGCTTCGATCGGTTGACGCTGTCGGCGGTGGCGCGGGCGGTCGGAGTGAAGGATCCGAGCCTGTATTCGCATGTGCGCAATCTGCACGACCTGCGGGTGCGGGTGGCGTTGCTGGCCGCGTCGCAGATGAACGAGCGCATCGCTGCGGCGGTGGCCGGGCGCGCGGGTAGGGATGCGTTGATCGGATTCGCCGACGCCTATCGCCGCTTCGCGCTCGACCATCCGGGTCGCTATGCGGCGACCCAGATTCGGATGGATCCGGCCGAGGTCGGCGCCGAATCCGCACTGCTGCGCAGCATCGAGCTGACCGCGGCCATCCTGCGCGCCTATGGGCTGGCCGAACCGGAGGGCACCGATGCGGGCCGGTTGCTGCGCAGCACCTTTCACGGTTTCACCACGCTCGAGGCGGCGGGCGGCTTCGCGCATTCGCGACCGACCGACGCCAGCTGGCGCCACATTCTCGACGCCCTGCATCAGACGTTGTCGCAGTGGCCGTCCCATACCGAGGAGACCGAGTCCCGATGAGATCGGACATCCTGGCCGTCCCCGGCGCGCACCTGTATTACGAGATCCGCGGTGAGGGCCCGCTGCTGTTGCTGATTCCCGGCGGCGGGGGTGACGCGAGCCATGCCGACGAGTTGGCCGAGGCGCTGGCCGCGCATTTCACGGTGGTCGCCTATGACGTGCGCGGCTATTCGCGCAGCACGCTCGATACCGGGCGTCCCGAGCCGCAGCGGGTGGCGGTGCAGAGCGAGGATGCGGCGCGGTTGATCGACCATCTCTCGGGGGCACCGGCTTTCGTGTTCGGCGGGAGATGGTCGATCACCGGGCTGGATCTGCTGGCGCGGTATCCCCAGCGGGTGCGCGCGTTGGTCGCGCACGAACCCCCGTGTTTCGGCGTGCTGCCCGATGCCGCGGATCATCGCGCCTGGGTCGAGCAGGTGTATCGACTGCTGCTCGCCGAGGGCCCCGCGGCGGCCGGCGCCCATTTCCTCGCGGGCCTCGGCAATGCGATGGGCCCGTCCCCGCAGCCCGCCGAGATGACGCCCCGCCAGGCCGAGACCTGGGCGCGGCTGGCGGCCAACGGCCCGATCATGATGCGGTACGAACTGCGCGAATTCACCTCACATATCCCCGATCTCGACGCCCTGGCCGCGGTCTCGGATCGGCTGATCATCGCGGCCGGGCGCGACACCCGCGGGTATCTGCCCTACCGGCCCGCCGCCGAGATCGCCGACCGACTGGGCCGCCCGCTCGCGGAATTCCCGGGCAAGCACAACGGGCCCCGCACCCATGCGGCGGAATTCGCCCGCCAGCTCATCGAGGTGTTCACCACCGAGGCGAGCCGCCTCAGCTGAGCAACCGGCGGGCGGCACGCACCAGAACAGCGTTGTCGCCCACCGGATTTCCGTCCGGATCGGTGAGCACATCCTCGAGCCCGATCCGGGTGGACAGCCCCGACGCCGCGGCCAACCGCAGCACAGGCCAGGCCCCGCCATCGACCCCGTGCAGCAGAATCGGCCGCGCCAGCCCCGAACCCAACTCGGCCAGCAGCGTTTCGGCCGTGCCGACCGCGGACCGCGGATCGGCGTCGACAACCTCGGCCAGCACCCGCAATACCCGCGCGGCCACCGCGGACCGGCGAAACCGTTGCGCCGCATCGGTTCCGGAGAAGATCCCCGCCTCGACCCCGACGCCCCGCTCCCACAGCGCACCGGCCACCGCCTCGGCCCCGTCCTCATGCCAGTTCACCGACGCATGATCGGGCAGCACCGTCCACGCCCGCACCGACGCCACCCGCCGCCGCGGATCCGGCTCGGCCCACGCCCCGGTGGTGACCCCGACCGCGACCCCCGGCACCGCCTGCCTGATGCGCGTCACGACCTCGGCCACCACCGCGCCATCGAGAGTGTCCCGCCCTGCCGAATCCTTCGGGTGCACATGCAGATCCACGGCCCCCGCCGCGACCGCCGCCCGCGCGGCGACCGCGATCTGTTCCGCTGTCATCGGCAACTGCGCACAGTCGGCCGTGGTCCGATCCCCGTTCACACACGCCTGCAGCACCCATGCAGCCTAGGCGCGATCGGTGGGAGTCGCGAGGGTCACATTGACCGCCGCCGCGGCCCTGATCACACTCGAGGAAGCTTCACCTGCGTGTTTTTCTTGTGCTCGATCACGAGGAGGAGACAGTGGGATCAGCGGTGCTGGCGGGAGTGGCGGCGGTGGCCGCCGGGTTGGTGTTGAATACCGGCGGGTTCGTGGTGCTGGCGGTCATCGGGCGGTCGCGGGGTCCGGTGCTCGACCCTCACAGTGCCGAGGGCAGCGGGTGGTCGGATTCCAGTGCGGGCAGCGCGTCGATGCTCGCGGAGTTGTCCCCGGCGATGCGGCGGGCGAAATCCTCATCGGATTTGCGGGCGTGATGTTTGTCCAGCACGGGGCGTTCGTCGACCAGTTCCAGATAGGGCACGCTGAAGCCGCACGAGTCGGCGATCCGCTCGCAGTCGACCACGATCACCGCACGCACGCCCGGATGGTCGGTGCCGAAATGTGCTCGTAGCGTCGTGAATTCGGCGTCGTCGGGGCGCACCACGCGGCCGGTTCCCTGCAGTCGCAGGATCTTCGAGTTGCGGGTGAACGAGCAGAACATGACGGTGATGCGGCCGTTCTCGCGCAGGTGCGCGATGGTTTCCACGCCGCTGCCGAACAGGTCCAGATAGGCCACGGTGTGATCGTCGAGCACCGCGAAGGTGTCGCGATATCCCTTGGGCGACAGGTTGATCCGACCGTCGTGGGTGGGTGCGGTGGCGACGAAGAACATCGGCTGGGCGAGGATGAACCGGCGCAGTGATTCGTCGATATGCGGGTACAGCTTGCTCATCAGGAGTACTCCCGTCTCCGGCACGGCGATCCCTTTACCGTAATGCCGCGGCCACCGGATCCGAACGTGTAATCGGACACGATCCGAGCGCGCGTCATGCGCGGGCGCGCACCAGGCCCGCGCGTAAGCTGCGGCCATCATGTGCGCACCCCACATCGTCCGCGTGGCCCACGACCAGGCCGTCGCGCACACCACCCGCCGGGGGCTGTTCGGGGCCGCGGGTCTGGCCGCGCTGGCCTTCACCGCCGCCCCGGCGGCAGCGCGCTCGGGCTCGGTGGTGGATCTGACCCATACCCTCACCCCGCAGCTGCCGATGTGGCCGGGCAGTCCCTCGTTCGTGGCGGTACCGGTGGCCTGGCATGCCGCGGGTGGTTTCGCCCAGCAGGCGCTGGCGCTGTGGGAGCACACCGGCACCCATATCGACGCCCCACTGCATCGGACCCCGGGCGGGGCGAGCGTGGATCGGCTGGCCGCCGAGGATCTGGTCGCGCCGCTGATCGTGATCGATATCAGCGCCCGCGCCGCCACCGATGCGGACACCACACTGACCCTGGCCGATATCGACGACTTCGAGGCCCGCCACGGCCGCATCCCGCCGCGCGCGTTCGTGGCGCTGCATTCGGGCTGGGAGCAGCGGCTGCCGATCGCGGCCGCGTTCGTCAACCTCGACCCCGGCGGGACTCCGCACGCACCCGGATTCGATGCGCGCGCCGCGGAATTCCTTGTGACCCAACGCGATATCGTCGGCGCGGGAGTGGACACGCTGAGCCTGGACCACGCGTCGAGCCGGGAATTCGGCGCGCATACCGCGGTGCTGGGCGCGGGCCGCTACGGGGTGGAGATGCTGGCCAATCTGGGCGCGGTCCCGCCGGTCGGGGCGACGGTGGTGGTCGGCGCGCCCAAACACGCCGGCGGCACCGGCGGGCCGTGCCGGGTGCTGGCGCTGCTGTGAGCGGTCAGGGCAGCTCGATCGACAGCCGGTGCCGGAACACGTTGCCCGGATCCCGGTCGGCCTTGATCCGTTGCAGCCGTGGATATCCCGCGCCGTAGTAGAACTCGTGCCACGGCACCCCGGAGGTGTTCCAGCGCGGATCGGCCAGATCCGGGTCCGGATAGTTGATGTAGCTGCCGCCGTTGGCCGCATCCGGCACCGGCGCCCCGCCGGTCTCGGCATAGATCTCGCCGTAGAACCGCCGCGCCCAGTCCAGGAAGTGCTCATCGTCGCCGGGCAGCCGCCAGGCCGCGTGGATGAGCATCTTCATGAACGAGTCGCGCGCGGGCATCGCGGTCGCCCCGGGCGCGGCGGCGTTGATCGCGCCGCCGAAGGGCAGGAATTCCAGTTCGGATTCGCCGATCACGCTGGCATCGACCATGTGCCGGTAGCAGATTCGCAGTTGTTCGGTGGTGTAGGGGCGGCGCAGATAGGCGGCCTTGATCTTGACCCGCGGCGGGACGGATGCGGGCGGATAGTAGGCGCGATCGACGGTGTCGGGATAGGAGGCGCGGGTGGGCGGCTCGATCAGCGGTGTCGGGGCGCCGTCGGTGAGCTCGGCGAGGAAGGCGTCCAGGCGGGCCTGCGCGTCGGGCTGGTCGGCGTCGAGCAGGATCAGCATTTCGGCGAAGCCGGTCGCGGTCGGCCGAATGCTCAGCGGGGCATACAGTCCCGCGAAGGGGTCGCCCGGATCGCGGTGGCGGTGGAAGAACTCGAGGTAGTTGCCGAGGAACCGTACGAACGCGTCCTCGGTGGTGATCGGCCAGAACAGCCGCGCGGTGAGCATGGCCTCCGGCGGGCGCGGCAGGGCCCGGCGCGGGTCGGCGCCGTCGGAATCCGGTGAGCGCAACAGATATCGGGTCACCACCCCGAAGTTCCCGCCGCCTCCGCCGGTGTGGGCCCACCACAGGTCGCTGTTCGGTCCGTCCTTGGTCGCGGTGACCAGCGCCGCCTGCCCGCGCGCGTCGACGGTGACGATCTCGACCCCGTAGAGATGATCGGCGACCAGACCGTGCCGCCGCGACAGCGGACCGTATCCGCCGCCGCTGATATGCCCGCCCGCCCCGACGCCCTTGCAGATGCCCGCGGGCACGGTCACACCCCAGGAGCCCAGCGCCTGATACACCGCGCCCAGGGTGGCGCCCGGGGCGACGGAGAAGGCGCGGTACCGCTCGTCCCATCGAATGTCGGTCATCCGCCCGAGATCGATGAGGGCCCGGGTGTCGGCGTTGTCGACGAAGTCGTCGAAACAGTGCCCGCCCGACCGCGCCGCCGGGCGCAGCCCGTCGCGCACCGCCTCGGTGACCGCGGTACACACCTCCTCGGCGGTGCCGGGCTCGACGATGCGCGCCGGGCGAGCGACGAAGCGGCGGTTGTACCCGCGCAGAGTCGCCGCAAGATAGCCTGGATCCCCGGGCACGAACATCCGCGGATCGCCCTGCGCCCCCGCCCGTCCCGCGACGGCACCCACGGCCCCGACCGCCGCGGCGGCGATGAACCCTCGGCGTGACAACGACATCGGCATTCCCTCGAGGCGGCGGCGGTGACGAGGGGACCCTAGCCCGCCGCGACGACCCCACCCCGCCGACACACGGCCGACACGCCAGATCACCGCCCCCGAAACCCACCCACTCGACCCCATCCGCGCACCTGTTCCCGCGCTTCGCACCCGCTATAGCCGCCCACAAAGGATGCGAAGCGTCGAAAAGGGTGCGGCTGCACAAGGCGACCACCGGGGACCCGCCGCGCACCAAACCTTCGCACCCCTTCCCGCGCTTCGCACCCCTTGCGGGCGCCTGGAGAGGGTGCGAAGTGCGGGAAGGGGTGCGAAGCGCGAAGCAGACCGGCGACGCAGTGTGGAAGGGCGACGAGGCGCGCGGGGTGTCGCGAGGGTCAGCCGCGGTGTGGTTGCGAGCGCAGGAGGCCGCCGAGTCCGGCGTTGCCGGCGGGCAAGGGGCGCACGATGCGGGCGGCGATGCGGATCTGGCTGCCGCCCAACAGGATCGACAGCACTCCGACCAGCACCGACAGCGCGGGCATGGTGTCGATGGGCCAGACGATCACCATCAGCCCGGCCACCAGCGTGAGCATGCCGACGACCTCGCTGCGGCCGGTATCGGGCAGCTCGTCGGACCAGACCGCGATGATGGCCTGCACGATGCCGTGCATCGCCCAGCCCATACCCACCCACAGCGCCAGCAGCGATACCCAGTCCCCGCTCTGCACGCACCACACGGCCAGCAGCGCGGTGAGCCCGGCGGTGAGGAATTGCATGATCCGCAGTCCGCGGCGGATGCGGGTCCCGAAGGTGATCACCAATTGCCAGGCCGCCGTGAGCAGCAGGCACAGGCCGAACAGCAGTTCGCTGACCCGTACCGACTTGTCCGGCCACACCAGTAACACCACTCCCAGACCCACCGAGGCGCATCCGATGACGAAGGCCGCCTGCCAGGCGTCACCGGCGAACAGATCGGTGCGACCGGCGACTCGCAGAGTGGGCATAGCTCAATGATATGACCGCCGCACCCAATAACTGATCGTTTGCCCAACATATGTCCGAATCGTCACGTCGGGGGTCCGATTCCCGCGCGAATCCGGGACGATCTCGGGGTTGCGCCGGATGCGCTGTGCGCCTTGGCATTTCTAGCGTGGATCCATGCGTCCGCTCCGACTCCTGCCCGCCGCGGCGACCCTGCTGGCGATGGCCCTGCTGCTGTGCGGCTGCCCCGTCGACCCGCCCGCGTCCGCGCCGCCGCCGACCGGCATCGAGCGCGTGCGCGCCGATCTGGACGCCGCGATCCGCACCGGCGCGGTCGGTGCGATCGCCACCCTCGCCGACGGCGACCGCAGCGTCACCCTCACCGCCGGGCGCGCCGATATCACCACGGGCGCACCCATTCCCGCCGATATCCCCCAGTACGTGCGGGTCGGCAGCATCACCAAAACCTTCACCGCCGCGCTCGTGCTGCACCTGGTCGACGAGGGCGGCATCGAACTCGACGCGCCGATCGATACCTACCTGCCGGGGCTGCTCACCGGCGCGGGCGTCGACGGCCACGCGATCACCGTCCGCCAGATCCTGCAGCATCGCAGCGGGCTGCCCGAATTCGCCGACGATCCGCGGATGGACGAGTACGAGGCCGCGCTGTCGCGGCGCACGGTCACTCCCGCCGCCGAGATTGCTGACGCATTGCTGCGGCCCGCGCAATTCGCGCCGGGCGGCCGGTACGAGTACACGAATACGAACTTCATCGTCGCCGGAATACTCGTCGAACGCGTCACCGGCCGCCCCTACGCCGAGGAACTGCAGCGCCGCGTGCTCGCGCCACTGGATCTGATCCACACCTATCTGCCCGCCGCCGGTGAGGTGCGGATGCGCGATCCGCATCCGCGCGGCTACACCGCGGACCGCCCGCCGACCGACGTATCGCTGGTGGAACCGTCGATTCCATGGTCGGCGGGGGCGCTGGTGTCGACCGGAACGGATCTGAACCGCTTCTACTCCGCCCTGGTTGCCGGGAAAGTCGTTGCGCCGCACCTGCTTCGCTCGATGCTCGATGGGGTGCCCACCGACGAGGGCGGTTTCTACGGCCTCGGCGTCGGCTACGCCGATCTGCCGTGCGGGGCCCGCTACGTCGGCCATTCCGGCGGCATCCACGGATTCACGACCCTGTCCGGCGCGACCGCGCAGGGCCGCGCGGTCACCTTCACCATGACCGGACTGCCCGATCGGGCGGTGACCGAGGGCGGTATCGATCCGCGGGCCATGCTCACCCGCGCGCTGTGCCGGTAATGGCCGGGCGATCAGGGCGTTGGCGGCCTGTGGAATTGGGCCTACCGTAGGTGGAACGCGTTCGTTTCGCCGCCGGAGGGGATGATCGTCATGACCGCTGCCTATCCGCCGGGTCCCCGGCTGCCCCGGATCGCGCAGACGGTTCTGTACGCGCGCCGGCGCGCGCCGTTCGTGCACGCCATGGCCCGCCGCTACGGCGATGTGTTCTCCCTGCGCATGCTGCCGCCGTATGCCGAACGCATGGTGGTGTTCTCCCGGCCCGAGCACATCCGCGAGATCTTCGCCGCCGATCCGGCGGATCTGCATGCGGGCGAGGCCAATCGGCTGTTGCGCACGGTGATGGGCGAGCATTCGCTGCTGCAGACCGACGAGGCCGACCATGCCCGGGCGCGGCGGTTGCTGATGCCCGCCTTCGCCGGGTCGATGTTGCGCGGATATCGGGAGCTGGTGGCCGCGATCGCCAAGACGCAGGTCGACGGCTGGGCCTCGGGCTCGACGGTGGTGGCGCTGGATCGGATGAACGATCTCACCCTCGAGGTGATCATCCAGGTGGTGTTCGGGGTGACCGATGAGCGCCGCCGCGCGGAGCTGACCCCGCGGCTGCGCCGCATCCTGAACGTGAGCCCGGTGGTGTTCATCGGCTGGACCCGCCCGTGGCTGCGGCGCTTGCCGCCGTGGAAACGCTTCGGGGAGAATCTGTCCGCACTCGACGAGCTGCTCTACGCCGAGATCGCCCGCCGGCGTGAGCATCCGGATCTGGATTCGCGCGCCGATGTGCTGTCGCGGCTGCTGGCGGTCGGCGCCTCGGAACATCCGGCCGAAACCCCGCTGCGCGACCCCGAACTCCGCGACCAGCTGGTGACGCTGCTGCTGGCCGGGCACGAGACCACCGCCTCGGCACTGGCATGGTCACTGCGTGAATTGGCCGCCGCCCCACAGGTTCAGCAGCGCGCCCGCCGCGCCGCCGCCGAGGGCGACGACAGATACTTGGAGGCGGTGCTGAAGGAGGCCATGCGCCGCGACCCGGTGATCGCCGGAGTCGTGCGAAAACTGACCCGCGACCTGCCCCTGTGCGGCGTGGATCTCCCGAAGGGCACGGTGGTGGGAACCTCGATCGTGCTCGCCCACTCCGATGCCCGCAATCACCCTGCCCCGGAAGCCTTCTGCCCCGAACGATTTCTCGACGGCACCCTCGCGGTCAACACCTGGCTCCCCTTCGGCGGCGGCGTCCGCCGCTGCATCGGCGCAGGCTTCTCCCTGATGGAAGGCACAGCCGTCCTGCGCGAAATCCTCTCCCGCTACACCCTCACCCTCCCACCCGAGGCAACCGCTCGCCGCGGCACCATCCGCAATATCACCAACGTCCCCGCCGACAGCGCCCGAATCATGGTGACAGCCGACCCGATTCGCTCGTGACACCCGCCATGCCGATCCTCCGGCGCGCTCCGCGAATCATGGTCGCCGCGAGCCCGATTCGGCCGTGACCCGCAGGTAGCGGCCCTCGGCGCCGATCTTCGGCACGTGATGCGGGAGTGCAGTGACCGCAACCGGTGGCTACGAGATCATCGACCGTGACCGCGACCCCTGCTAGGCACTACACCACCCATACGGCCGCGCACCCGAACGTACGGGCCCTGTACCCGGACGGTGCGACCGCCGACCCTGGCCACCGCGAGCCGACGAGATCCTCACCCGGCACTACCGGACCCATTCGTCGTCATTTCGGTGGTGACCTGGTGTCCGGCACCGTGATTCGAATCACGCGAATTGGCATATGCGTGGCCGGGGCGTCGATCCGTACGGTCGATTCCGGACTTCGATCATCACAGGAGGCGGATATGACGGACAGATCGGTGCCCCAGCTCTGGGGCGGGAATCTGCCAGACACGCTGGATTTCTATCGCACCTTGGGCTACGAGGTCACCCGCGAGATGACCCGGCCCTATACCTACGGCGTGGTGCGGCGCAATGGATTCGAATTGCACTTCGGACCCACACCGAAAGATGTCACCGCCGAACAGGCGTATATCGGTTGTCTGGTCATGGTGGACGAGGTCGCGCCCTGGCACGCGGAATTCACCACCGCGCTGCGCGCCCGCTACGGCCGGGTGCCCGCGCGGGGCCTACCCCGAATCACCCGATTCCGGCCCGGACAGACCCGTTTCACCGTCGTCGATCCGGTCGGCAACTCCGTCATCTACCTTCAGCACGACATTCCCCGACTGCGATACGGCGGAGCAAAGGATCTCGCGGGCCTGGCCCAAGCGCTGGACAATGCCCGCAACCTGCGCGAATTCAAGACCGATGACGCCGCGGCCGCCCGCGTCATCGAAACGGGCCTGCGCCGCCACGGCGCGGCCTCGACTCCCGTGGACCGTGGCCGCGCCCTGGCCATGCTCGCCGAAATCGCCGCTGCCGCAGGCGACTCCGACCGAGTCACGAACCTCGTCACCGAGATCGGGCAGCTGGATCTGACGGCCGCCGATCATGCGCTGGTCACCGCGGAACTCCGGCTGGTCACCGACCTCGAGCAGTGGCTGACCGACGAACTCTAGCCAGGACGGCGTACCGGTCGCCTCGGGTTCGGCGTAGGGAATGCGAGGGCTCCGCGAATCATGGTCGCCGCGGGCCCGATTCGGCGGTGACCCGCAAGGCAGGGGCCCTCGGCGCCGATCTTCGGCACAGGGTGCAGGAGTGCGGTGACCGCAGCCGATGGCTACGAGAGCACCGACCGTGGCCGCGCCGTCTACCGCGAGCACTCTCGCGGCGGACGGCGCGCGGATCGTCCTGGCCGTGGGTCCAATCCGGCCGCGGCGCTAGTGCAGATAGGAGGCGCCGTTGACGTCGAGGACCGCGCCGGAGCTCCAGGTGGCTTGCGGGGAGGCCAGATAGCGCACGGCGGCGGCGATCTCGGTGGGGTCGGCGACGCGACCGAAGGGGCTCTGGGCGCGCACGTCGTCGGTGACGCGGTCGGCGACTCGTTCGGTGGCGACGAAGCCCGGTGCTACCGAGGCGACCGCGATACCGTACGGCGCCAGCGATACTGCCAGTGATTGGCCCATCGCTTGTACGGCGGCCTTGGTCGCGCCGTAGGCGGGATGATCGGGTTCGCCGCGGAACGCCCCGCGCGATCCGATGTTCACGATTCGTCCGGCCACCGCGCGCTCGATCATGTGCCGGGCGGCGCAGTAGGACACGTGCGCGGTTCCGAGGAGATTCACATCCACCGTCTGCCGCCAGATCTGTTGCCACTGCGGATAATCCGTGTCCGCGACCGGATGGGCGAGGTTCACCGCCGCGTTGTTCACCAGGACGTGTACGGTCCCCAGGGCCGCGACGGCCGCTTCCACGATCGCCGCGGCCCCCTCGGGTGTCGCCACATCCCCGCCGACGAGCACATGTCCGTCCCCGGCCAACCCGGCCAGCGTCTTCTCCGCCTCCTGTCGCCGCGAGGAGTAGTGCACCGCAACCCGATCCCCCTGTTCGGCGAACGCCGCCGCGATCGCCCGCCCGATCCCCCGCGACGCCCCCGTCACCAACACACCCCGACTCACATCATCCTTCACCATGGGATCGAGCCTGCCATGGCGGGTCGACCGCGCGCACTGCCGGTCGGCATCGGGCGATCCCACCGATTCGATCGACGCATCGACACAGTGGATTCGGTTCTGATCCACACCGCCGTTGATCATCTCGGGCCCGACGCATCGTCGACGTGATGGGCCGAATTCGCCCGCATCGGCCGCCGACGCGACCACGGGCCGGGGGCGTCGAGTTCGGTCCCGGCGCGAAAGGATGTGGGCCGCAGTCGATCCGGACGACTACCATGCGGAAGGAACGATACGACGGGGAAGGGGTGAGTGCCGTGACACACGCACTGATCATCGGCGGCGGAGTCGCCGGTGCGGCCACCGCCATGGCGCTGCACAAGGCTGGAATCTCGGCCACGGTCTACGAGGCGTATCCCAGCGGGGGCGAGGATATCGGCGCATTCCTGATGATCATGCCCAACGGCATGAACGCCCTCCGGGCCATCGATGCGCACGGCCCGGTCGTGGCCGCGTCGTTCCGCACCGACCACGTGGAATACCTCGACGCCGCCGGAAAGGTCTTCACCGCCCGGCAGATCCACGATTCCGACCCCGACGGACCGCGCACCCTCACCCGCGCCGCGCTCTACCATGCCCTGCAGGGTGAATTGCTCGCGCGCGGCGGCCGTATCGAACACGGCAAACGGCTGACCACCGCGACCACTACCCCGTACGGGCGGGTGCTGGCGTCCTTCGCCGACGGCACGCGCGCCGAGGGCGATCTGCTCATCGGCGCGGACGGTATGCGCTCGGTGACACGAACCCTCATCGATCCGCAGGCCCCCGCGCCGCGCTACACCGGCGAAGCGGTCGTCTACGGCTACACCGAGGTCGCCGATATTCCTCAGGCGCACAACACCTTCCGCATGATCCACGGCACCCGCACCAGCTTCGGCTACACCACCTCGACCGAGGGTGTCACGTTCTGGGTGGCGCATGTGCCCGGCCCCGAACGCAGTCGGGCCGAGCTGGCGGCGACACCGTGGCGGGAGCGGGCGCTCGAACTGCTGCGCGACGACCCGGATCCGGCGGCCGCCCGAATCGTCGCGGCCCCCGGCGCGGACCCGTTGGGCGCGGGCGTCTTCGATATCGCCTCACTGCCCCGCTGGTATCGCGGCTCGATGGTGCTGGTGGGTGATGCCGCGCACGCCGCGGGCCCGCAGGCCGCCCAGGGCGCGTCGATGGCGTTGGAGGACAGCGTCGTGCTGGCGCAGTGCCTGCGCGATCTGCCCGGCCCGGCCGAGGCATTCACCACCTTCGAACGGATCCGGCGCGCGCGGGTGGAACGTCTGGTCGCCCAGAGCGCCGAGCGGGCCGCGACCCTCGACGAGGCCGAGCAGATGTCGCGGCCCGAGCAGCGGTCCTGGCTCTACGAGCACCGCCTCGACTGGGACACGCCGATCACCTCGACGGTTGGGTAGTTCGGCGCGAGTCGGCGAGTAGTTCGTCGAGCAGGCGTTCGGAACGTTCGGCACGGACGAGGGTTTGGGCGCGGGCGTCGTCGACGGCGGCGAGGCGGTCGGCGGCCTCGCGGTGGGCGGTGGCGAGGGTGGCGGCGAATTCGGTGCGCAGGGCGGTGATGTCGGCGGCCGCGGTGCGGCGGGTCTCACTGAGTTCGGTGTGGGTCGTGGCCAGCTCGGCGCGCAGGCGGTCGAGTTCGGCGCGGGTATCGGCCAGGGCCTGATTGCGTTCGGCGACGGCGGTTTCGGCGCGCTCGATGGCGCGTTCGGCGTCGGCGGCGCGCTGGACGGCCAGATCTCGTTCGGCGGCCGCGGCGGTGATCTGCTGGGCGGCCTCGCGTTTGGCGCGTTCGGTCTCGGCGGCGGCCTTCTGCCGGGCCAGGCCGATCTCCTCGGTGGCCTGCTCGCGGGCGCGCTCGACATCCTCGGCGGCCTCGCGGCGCGCGGTGCGGATCTCGGCCTCGGCCTCGGAGCGGGCGGTGAAGACCTCGTCGGCGGCCCGTTTGGTGACCCGCTCGACCTCACCGAGCGCGTCGTCGCGCGCGGCGGCCGCCGCCGCGATGCGGGCCTCGGCCTCCTCGGCGGCGGCCGCGGCGTCCTCGGCCGCGGATTCGGCTGCGGCGCGGGCGTCTTCGGCCTCGCGGCGGGCCTGTTCGGCGGCGACGGTGGCGATATCGGCCTCCGCGATGCGCCGCGCCGCATCGGCCTGCACGGCCTGGACCTGCGCCTCGGCGACGGACGGGTCGGCCAGGGTGGACATCTCGGTCACGGCCGCGGTGAGGGTGGAACCCAGCTGATCAGCCAGCGTGCGGAACTGAATGAGCAGCTCATCGGCCCGCAGCCGGGCCGTGGTCACCGGACCCTGTTGCGTCACAGTGACGTTGGCCGCCGGGGTCTCGGCATCCTCCTGTAACCGCCGCTGCCGCTCCCGCCAGGCCCGCCAGCGCGTGTGGTCGGGATGGTCGCAGTATTCCGAGGGTCGTCCCGGTCCGCCGCCGCGGGTGATCGGTCGCGTACATCCGGGGTAGTTGCATACGTTCGACACCGGAGAATCGTAGCGTTGGTTTCGTCAAATCAAACGGATTGACACGAAACGAAAGCGGTTGCGCCGTATCGGTTCTGACCGCCGATAAGTGAACCTTATCGGCGGTCAGCGACCGTCACTTCGGAATCCGACCGGGCAATCCATTGCGTTTCGTTTGGTTTGTGCACACGAAACGTATTGGCGACGAAACGTATCGAAAACTGTGCTCGCTGTGCGGTCGTACCAATTCGCGGCGACAGAGCCCGAACCCTCACCGGATGATCCCGGTGAGACCGCCTGGCCGACCTTGTCGGTGGTCTGGTCGAGAATGTCGGCAACACGACCCGAGTCCACCGAAAGATGAGGCAGAACAATGACTTCCACCAGGCGCGACGGGGACACCTGGGACCTGGCGTCCAGTGTCGGCGCGACCGCCACCATGGCCGCGGCGGTCCGGGCGATAGCGACCCGTGCGGATCGCGCGCTCATCGACGACCCGTTCGCCGAACCGCTCGTCCGGGCGGTCGGCGTCGAATTCCTCACCCGGCTGGCCACCGGTGACATGCCGCCCGGCGAGTTGGTCGAGCAGGTAGCGATCGATGTGGCCAAGCTACGGACCAAGTTCTACGACGAGTTCCTCCTCGATGCGACGACCGCGGGCATCACGCAGGTCGTGATCCTGGCCTCGGGGCTGGATTCTCGCGCGTATCGACTGCCCTGGCCCACCGGGACCGTCGTGTACGAGGTCGACCAGCCGCAGGTCATCGAATTCAAGACCTGCGCCTTGGCCGAGTTGGGCGCCGCGCCCACCGCCGACCGGCGAGTGGCCGCGGCCGATCTGCGCGAGGATTGGCCCGCCGCACTGCGCGCCGCCGGATTCGATCCGGCCCGGCCGACCGCATGGAGCGCCGAAGGCCTGCTGGGCTTTTTGCCGCCCGAGGCGCAGGATCGCCTGCTCGACACCATCACCGAACTCAGCGCGCCGGGAAGCCGGGTGGCCACCGAAAGCAGGCCCAACCCGCGACCGGGCGAAGACAACACGACGAAGGAAAGCCTGCATCGCATGTCCGACCGCTGGCGTGCGCACGGTTTCGATCCCGATGTGGTGCGGCTGCGGTATTTCGGTGAACGCAACGAAGCGGCGCCCTACCTGATCGACCGTGGCTGGGCGCTCAACGCGATCAAGGTCCGAGACCTGTTCGCCGCCAACGACCTTGCGCCCGTGCGGGACGATATGCGCATGAGTGACATGCTCTACGTCAGCGGCACCCTCACCAAGACCACGAAGTAGCAGCGGCACGCGGAATCGTCGAAGGAGTCGGATCGGCCGGAAACCACACGCCGACAGACCGATTCGGCAAAAGATGGACCGATGACCATCGCACCCGAGATCCGCACGACCACCGGAATCGTGCGCGGCAGATGGGAGGACGCGGTCGCGGTCTTCCGCGGTATCCCCTACGCCCGCACACCCTTCGGCCCGCGCCGATTCGCGGCGCCGGTTCCGCCGCGCCCCTGGGACGGGGTCCGTGACGCCGCGCGGTTCGGCCCGCCGGTTCCCCAAGCGCGGTACCCGATGTCGTCGGATTGCCTGACCCTCAACGTCTGGTCCCCCGATCTCGGTGCCGTCGGGCTGCCGGTGATGGTGTGGATCCATGGCGGCGCCTATCTCGAGGGCACCGCCGCCAACCCGCATTTCGACGGCGCGACGCTGGCCCGATCCGGTGTGGTGATGGTCAGCATGAACTACCGCACCGGCGCCGAAGGTTTCGCCCATATCGCCGGGGCCCCGGACAACCGCGGCATTCTCGACCAGGCCGCGGCGTTGCGATGGGTGCGCGACAACGTCGCCGCATTCGGCGGCGATCCGGACACTGTCACCGTGTTCGGCCAGTCCGCCGGCGCGGGTTGCGTTGCCGCGCTACTCACTATGCCGGGCACCGCCGGGCTGTTTCGTCGGGCGATAGCCCAGAGCGTGCCGGGCACCTACTTCTCCACAGAGCTCGCCGCCGCGATCTCGGCCGCGATCGCCGCGCGGCTCGGTGTGCGGGCCACCGCGGAGGAGCTGGCCCCGATTCCGCCGCGCGCGTTGATCGATGCGACGGAGACGATCATCGCGACGATGCCCGACCGCGCCGACTCCTGGGGACCGATGGCGCTGACACCGACACCGTTCTCCCCCGTCGTCGACGGGGACCTGCTCCCGTGCGCGCCGTGGCGTGCGCTCGCCGACGGTGCCGCGCGGGGAATCGAGCTGCTGGTCGGGCACACCCGTGACGAATACCGGTTGTTCAACACCCTTGTCGGCAGCGAGGTGACCGATGAGCAGGTGAGCACCGCGCTGGCCCGGCTCGCGCCCGCCTCGCGCGACGGCGGTTATCGCGCCGCCTACCCCGAGGCGACCGCCGGGCAGCTGTACGAAGTCGTCCACTCCGACTGGCTGTTTCGGATGCCGAGCCTGCATCTGGCCGAGGCTCAGCACGCCGGGGGCGGGCGGGGCTGGAACTACGAACTGTGCTGGAGTTTCCACCGCGACCAGGGCGCCTCACACAGTCTGGACGTGCTGCTCGTCTTCGGCACACTCGGCGTCGAACAGGTGCGCGGCCATCGGTCTGTCTCTGCGAATGCCGCGGACGAACTCCCCGGTGTGAGTCGCCGGATGCGCGGGGACTGGCGTGACTTCGCGACCACCGGCGAACCCGGTTGGGCGCCTTACGATTCGGACACCCGCGCCACCCGCGTCTACACCGCCGACCCGATCACCTGCCCCTACCCGGAGGAACGCTCGCGCCGTCTCTGGTCGGAGCATCGGTTCGACACCCTGGACCTGCTCACTCCCGAGTGAGCAGCGCCGTCACTGCGGGCGGCGCAGCCCCGCGATGAGCAGTTCGACCAATCGGCGGGGGTCATAGCGTGGATCGTGGTCGCCGCCGATGCAGAGATTGCCGACGCCGCGCATGAGTTCGAACGGCTCGATGCCCGGCCGGATCTCGCCGGAATCGGTTGCCGCGTCGAGTAATTGGCCGCAGACGGGGACGAGGCGGTCGAGGAAGTAGGTGTGCAGGGCCTCGAAGCTCGCATCGCCGGACTGCAGGACCGCGGCGAGGCCGTGCTTGGTGACCAGGAAGTCGACGAACAGATTGATCCACCGGCCCAGTGCGGCATGCGGACTCGCGCACGCGGCCAGCAGGGCCGGGCCGGCCTCGGCGCAGGCCTCGACCTGGTGGCGGTAGACGGCGATGATCAGATCCGCCCGGGTCGGGAAATGCCGGTAGATCGTGCCCATCCCGACACCGGCCTTGGCCGCGATATCGCGTACCGGCGCGTCCACGCCCGAGGCGACGAAGACCGCCGCGGCCGCGTCGAGCAGGGTCTCCTTGTTGCGCCGGGCGTCGGCCCGCTGGGACCGTGAGATGGGTCCGGTCTCGCTGTCGTTCACCGCACGCTCCCTTCCTGCACTGCCCGGACCAAACGGAGCGCATTTCCGCATGCCCCTCGGAGTTCGGATCCGTGTGCCCAGGATGCCAGAGCGTGGCCGGGCGGCCAAACTCCTCACCACGTCTTGTTAAACGGAGCATGGTTCCATATGCTTACGGAACGCCGCTCCGTTTAGAGTACGCGGTCGGCCCAGAGGCAGGGAGACATTTCCATGAGCGAATCAGCGCGGCTATCGGATCGCGGAGACCACCGATGAGAACCCCGCGCGAGTCGCCCTGATCCACCAGCTCAACCGCGCGGATCCCGGCGCGCACGCCCTTATCGCATACCCCGAACCGCATCCAATCCCCTCGAGGAGAACCCCATCATGACCACCCCACCCCGCTTCGGGATCCTGACCGCCCCCATGCAGGTCGACTACGACGACATCCTGCGGGTCTGGCGCGAGGCGGATGCGACCCCGCAGATCGAGCACGCGTGGTTGTTCGATCACCTCATGCCGATCGGCGGCGACCCGGACGGGCCGACCTTCGAAGGCTGGACGCTGCTGTCGGCTCTCGCCGCGCAGACACAGCGGTTGCGGTTGGGACTTCTGGTGTCCAGCAACCGTTTCCGCCCACCCGCGATGCTGGCCAAGATCGCCGCGACCGTCGACATCGTCTCGCGCGGACGGCTGGAGTTCGGGATCGGCGCGGGCTCCCGACCCAGCCATCCCCTGGCCCGGCGCGAATACGACGCCCACGGCCTGCCCTACCACGACGCCGCGCACGCGGTGGAAAATCTCGCCGAGGCATGCGCGGTGATCCGGCGACTGTGGACCGAACCCGAGCCGTTCGACTTCCAGGGCACCCATATCCGGCTCACCGGGGCGTTCGGCAATCCGAAACCCGTGCAACGACCTCATCCCCCGATCGTGATCGGCGGGCGCGCGTCGGCGACACTGCGGGTGGCCGCCGAACACGCCGATGTATGGAACGTCCCGGGCGGCGATATCGCCGATGTCGTGCGCGCGAGCGCCCTGCTGGACCGCCACTGCGCCGAGATCGGCCGCGACCCGGCCACGATCGTGCGCTCGATCCATCTGCCCGTCTCCTACGACCGACCCGCCGCCACCCGCGCCGCGATCGCCGAGTCGATCACCGCCGGATTCACCCACCTGGTTCTCGGTCTGCCCGCGCCCTATCCGCTCGGCGTCGCACAATGGGTCGCCGACGAGCTGATCACCGCCTCGGTTTAGACGTGGCCGACCCGTTCGTCGACACCCTCACCGCGGGAACGATATTCGTGTCCATCATCCCGGCGTGGTCGCCGATCGACAGCCGGCCGGCTTGTCATTCGTCATCGGCACCTCGTCCTCGACGGACACCCGGGAGTGCGCCCTATTCCGGTGCCTGGAAGCCGCCGATCTTCTGCTCGAGCAGTTCGGCCAGCCGCAGCGGGGTGCGGTCCTCGAACATCGGACCGATGAGCTGCACTCCCACCGGTAGCCCCTCGGGGGACCGGCCCGCGGGTATGGCGGTGGCAGGCAGGCCGGGCATGGTGGCCACGCCGGCCCAGACGAGCTGGTCGAAGTACGGGTACTCGACGCCGTCGATGTCGATGTGCCGGTTCTCCAGATCTCCGTTGTGGTCGTGCGGGAAGGCGGGGGTGGGCGTGATGGGGCACACCACGGCATCGAACTCCGCGAAGAGCTGCCGCCAGCCGTGGCGGTGGAGTTCGCGACGGTTGTTCGCCTCGACCCAGTCGCGGTGGCTGAGCACCATGCCGCGCAGCCGCGCCGCATCGAGACTCCGATCGTCCACGCTCAGGGCGGCGGCGTGGGTCCGCAGCTGTTCGTACATGTCGACGGAAAGGCTTGCGGCGGCGTTCGAGAGCATCAGCAGCATGTAGAGCGTCGCCGCGTCGGTCGGATCGGGCAGCAGCGGACTGTGCCGTTCGACGCGGGCGCCCTCGTCGACGAGCGCCTCGGCGACCCGGTTCACGCCCGCCCGCACCGCCGATCCGGTCGGAAGGAGCGGATGGTCCTCGATGATCAGGACACGGAAGTCCGACAGCCGCTCGTGACGCGCGGGCGGCAGCGCGAGGTCGTAGGCGACGCCGTGGGTCAGCGGGTCCGGTCCGGCCATCACATCGAGCAGCAGCGCGAGGTCGCGGGCGGTGCGCGCCATCGGGCCGACGACGGCGAGGTCGAGGTCGATCGGCAAGGCCGGCGCGGGCGGCGCGACCATGCCACGGGCCGACGCCAGCCCGAGTGTCGGCTTATGCGCGTAGACACCGCAGAAATGCGCGGGGGTGCGCAGCGAACCGCCCTGGTCGGAGCCGATGGACAGCGCGCCGAATCCAGCCGCCAGGGCCGCCGCCGAACCGCCGGACGACCCACCCGACGTGCGGCCGTGATCCCACGGATTGTTGGTGGTGCCGTAGATCTCGTTGAAGCTCTGGATATCTCGCAGCATCAACGGCACATTGGTCTTACCGAGCACCACCGCGCCTGCGGCCTCGAGCCGCGACACCTGTACCGCGTCCTCGGCCGGCACATGGTCCCGGTACTGCGGCATGCCCCAGGTCGTGGGGAGCCCGGCGATGTTGTAGGACTCCTTGACCGTCACCGGAATGCCGAGCAGCGGCCGGTCCTCACCCCGGGCCCGCGCCTCATCGGCCGATCGCGCCGCAGCCCGCGCCCGGTCGAAGTCCGGCACACAGATCGCGTTGATCACCTTGTCGTCGCGCTCGATACGAGCGATCGCCTCATCGGTCAGTTCCACCGAGGTCACCTCACCGGCACGCAAGGCGGACGAAAGCTCTTCGGCCCCAAGAAAACTCCATTCCATGAATCCGAGGCTATCGGCCCGCCGCAGAGGACATGAAATGCAGCTTCGCACAACGGGAAGGTCGAACGGGCCACCTTTACCGGCCCAGTCACTCACTCGTTCTGCCGTCGAAGATGACCCACCCCAGGTCACGGTGTCGGCAGTGGGCCGACTCCACTAGTACAGGACATGAAATGCCGCTTCGCACCACGGGATAGATGTCTCAATGCTCATCATGTTCCTCTCCCTCCACAGACTGTTCGCCCGACCGCTGGCCATGGCGACGCGCGGCAGGATCGGTGTCGGCCGGGAAGTTCAGAAGACCTTCATCATGTCGGCCCCGCACGATCATGGTGGACGAATAACGACGGTCGCCCGCGCCTTTCGCCGCGGGCGACCGTCGAATTCACCCGTCGCGCCGGGTGCCTGCGGTCAGGCGAAGCTCGCGCTGACGTCGGCCGACACGCCCGCCATGCCGCCGTCGGGCGCGCAGGTCGCCTGCGGAGCCCCGTTCACCGACGCCTGGAGCGCATCGCCCTGGAGCTGACCGGCGGTGACGGTGGCGGAGAACGAGGTTCCCGAGGTCTGCCAGCCGATGGTGCTGGTGGCGCCGGAGGACCAGGTGATGGTCGCGGTGCCGTTGCCGCTGGGCTGCACGCCGCACGGGAAGAGGAATGAGGATGCCCCGGTGCCCGCACCGGATCCGGAGACCGTGCCCGACGTCAGGTCGGTGTGCTGACCGTTGGACGAGGTGCAGTTGCTGGTGGTGCCGGTGATCGTCGCGGTGGATTGCCCGCCCGCCACCAGGGCCGGTTGGAAGGCGAGCGACAGCGACGCCGAGCAGCTCAGATCGCCGCTGGCGGCCTGCGCCGGGGCGAGCCCGATCAGTGCCGCGCCGAGCGGCGCCGCCGCGGCCAGCAGGGCGAGGGTTCGGAAATACCGTGTTGTCATGTGAATTACCTCCTGCGAGATCCTCCGAGGGGACCTCACGGTACAACGCGGCAAACTACCCGTGAGTGTCGAAATGCTACGTTAAGACCAACGGGCACTTAATGTTTCAGAGTACCCCTATTGACAACTGCTGTAATACGTTGTCACACAGCATATTTCATGATCATTGATCGTGATCGACTGTCCCCCACTGCCTTTGATCACCCCTGCGCCAGTGCGGTGAGTAGTTCCGCGGCACGCCGGGCGGCGGGGTTGCCCAGTACCGATTTGCGGATCCCCAGGCCGATATGCCGGATCGGAGTCGGGTCGGTCAATTCCACCGCCACCAGGTCCGCGGGCACCTCGGCGGTGGCCAGGCGCGGGATGATCGTGATCCCGATTCCGGTGGCCACCAACGACAAAGCGGTGCGGTAGTCGGGGGTCTGCACCTGGAAATGCGGGATCACCCCCGCCCGCGCGCAGGCGTCGAGCAGGACGCGCCGGCACGGCCCGTCGAGGGGTTCGTTATCGATCCACGCGCGCTCGGCCAGCGCGGCCAGCGGGGCCCGCGTGCGGGCGGCGAGCGGATCGTCGCGGCGCACCACCACGACGTAGGGGTCGGCCAGCAGGCGGCGCACCGCGACCGCCGGTGCGGGCGCGACCGCGGGATCCTCGACGAAGATCTCGACATCGTGCTGGCCCTGGTCGGACTCGGCCAGCCGCAATTCCAGTCGCAGCGCGGGGAATTCGGCGCGCAGCGTATCCACGATCGGCGGCAGCCACGCCGCGCCGACCGAGGGCAGATACCCCAGTGACAGGCTGCCCATCCGGCCCGCGCGCAGATCCCCGACCACCCCGTCGAGGCGACCCAGTTCGGCGAACAGCGCCTCGGACGCGGCGGCCAGGGCGCGCGCGGCCGCGGTCGGTTCGATGCCACGCCCGGCGCGCTCCACCAGTCGCAGTCCGGTCTCGCGCTGCAGGGTGGCCAGTTGCTGGCTGGCCGCGGAGGGGGTGTAACCCAGCGCCGCGGCGCTGGCGCGCACCGATCCGGTGGTGATCACCGTGCGCAGCAACCGAAGTCGAGCGATGTCGAGCATGGCCACGATTGTACAGCTCAACTGAACAATGATATCGAACAATTCGCTTGCGCTGTCCATTCGAGGCGGCGACGATGACCGGGTGAGTACCGATACCTCCCCTGCCGTGCGGTCCGCCGCCATCGATGTCACCGGCGCCGCGGCGGCCGCGGTCGCCGTGGCGTTGTGGGCCTCGGCGTTCGTCGCGATTCGTGATGTGGGCGCGGCGATCTCGCCCGCGCCGCTGGCCCTGCTGCGCCTGGCGGTGGCCGCGGTCGCGTTGACCGTGCCGATACTGGTGCGCCGCAGCACGATTCGGCTGCCGCGCGAGCGGAGCACCTGGGTGCTGATCGGCGCGTACGCGATGCTGTGGCTGGCCGGGTACACCGTCGCACTCAACGCCGCCGAGCAGCAGGTGGACGCCGGAACCGCCGCGCTGCTGGTCAATCTCGCACCGCTGCTGGTGGCGTTCGGGGCGGGGATGTTCCTGGGTGAGGCGCTGCCGCGCACCCTGTTCGCGGGAATGGTGGTGTCGCTGGCGGGAGTCGGCGCGATCGCGCTGGGCGGCGCGGGACGCCACGACACCGGCGGCGTGCTGCTGTGTCTGCTGGCCGCGGTGCTGTATGCCGCGGGTGTGCTGGTGCAGAAACCGGCGCTGCGCCGGGTCGATCCGCTGACCGCGATCTGGTTGGGCTGCCTGATCGGGACCGCGGTGCTGGCGCCGTGGACACCGCAGCTGATCACCGAACTGGCGCACGCGCCCGCCCGGGTGCTCGCCGATGGGGTCTATCTGGGCCTGTTCCCCACCGCGATCGGTTTCACGGCCTGGTCGATCGCGTTGCGCCGCACCGCCGCGAGCCGCCTGACCGCCACCACCTACGCCGTGCCCGCGGTCTCGGCGCTGTTGTCGTGGCTGGCGCTCGGGGAGGTTCCGACGGTGGCCGCGGCCGTCGGCGGGGCGATCTGCCTGGCCGGTGTGGCGATCTCCCGGCGGCGCGCGCGGGCGTGAAATCGACTGGCACCGCCGAGATTTCGCCCGATCCGCACCCCGGGTGTCCGGGTCGCGAGGGCGGGTCGTAAACTGTCGGATCGGTGAGTGGCGTCACTGCGTATCCCCTCGATGCAGAAAGACCACTCGATGAGCAGCAGTGCCCGGATCGAACGCGACTCGCTCGGTGATCTGGAAGTCCCCGCCGACGCCTACTATGGCATCCACACCGCCCGCGCCCTGGACAACTTCGCGGTGACCGGTTCCACGATCGGCCAGTATCCCGCCCTGACCGCGGCGCTGGCGGCGGTCAAGCAGGCCGCGTGTCAGGCCAACCTCGACCTCGGGCGCCTCGATGAGCGCCGCGCGACGGCGATCGTCGCCGCCTGCACCGAGATTCGCGAGGGCAAGCTGGCCGATCAGTTTCCCGTCGACCCGATCCAGGGCGGGGCGGGCACCTCGACGAATATGAACGCCAACGAGGTGATCGCCAACCGCGCCCTCGAGATCCTCGGCCTGCCTCGCGGGGACTACGCCGCACTCGATCCGCTCGAACACGTCAATCTCGGCCAGTCCACCAACGATGTGTATCCCACGGCGGTGAAACTGGCTCTGGTGACCCATCTTCGGCAGGTCATCGCCGGACTGCGCCGGCTGGCGGCCGCGTTCGACCGCAAGGCCATCGAATTCGCCGATGTGGTGAAGATGGGCCGCACCCAGCTGCAGGACGCGGTGCCGATGACGCTGGGCCAGGAGTTCTCCACCTATGCGGTGATGCTGCGCGAGGACTGCGACCGGCTCACCGAGGCCGCGGCGCTGCTGCTGGAATGCAACCTCGGCGGCACCGCGATCGGCACCGGCATCAACGGCCATCCGCGGTATTCGGCGCTGGCGTGTGCGTATCTGCGCGAGATCACCGGTGAGGCGGTCACTCCGGCGAGCAATCTCATCGAGGCCACCCAGGACTGCGGGGTGTTCGTGCAGGTGTCGGGGGTGCTCAAGCGGGTGGCGGTGAAGCTGTCGAAGACCTGCAACGATCTGCGGCTGATCTCCTCGGGTCCCTCGACCGGGCTGGGTGAGATCAATCTGCCCGCGGTGCAGGCCGGTTCGTCGATCATGCCAGGCAAGGTGAATCCGGTGATCCCGGAGATGGTCAATCAGATCGCCTTCGAGATCATCGGCAACGATCTGACCGTCACGATGGCCGCCGAGGCGGGTCAGCTGCAGCTCAACGCGTTCGAGCCGATCATCGCCTACAGCCTGCTGCGCACGATGACCCACCTCGAGGTCGCCGCCGACACCCTGGCGACTCGCTGCGTGGACGGCATCACCGCCAACCGCGAACGCCTCGAGCAGGCGGTGCGCCGCGCGCCGGGCATCGTGACCGCGCTGTCGCCGTATATCGGTTACGCCGCGAGCGCACGCCTGGCCAAACAGGCGCTGGCGACCGGGGAATCGGTGGGCGATCTCGCGGTGAGCGAGGGGTTGCTGACCCGGGCGGCGGTGGAGGAATTGCTGTCGCCGCTGCGGCTGGCGGGTCTGGCTGTTCCGGATAATCCGGAGGTCGGATTGCCCGCACCGGTCCAGGTCTGAGATATCGGCCCCGAAACGAGGATTGCCGCCCGAGGTGGACCGATGGTCCACTCTCGGACGGCAAATCCTACGTCATCCAACAAACACCGCGGATTAGGCGGTGGCCGAGCTCGAAACGAGCGGAATCGCTCAGAGCATCGAGCCGGTGAATGTGGCCAGCACGGTGTTCAGCGCCACCGAGCCCACATAGGTGATCGGCGCGAGGAACGAGCCGATCACGGGCACGGCAGTCGAGAAGATCGCCGTGGGGATGATGTTGAAGATGTCGCAGATGAGCGAACCAACGAGCGGCATTAGATGTCCTTTCGGGTTCGGAAGGTTGTCGACGGCAAATCTACAGCAGCCACTGTGACGCAGGAAACATTCGACCGACATTTGTGATAACTGTTCGGACTCGGATGAGTAACGGACGGGATTCGGAGGTATTTCGTCGAAACGTTCCGCTCTTTATATCGAATTACCGATTATGCTTCCCACCTTGCTGTATCCCTTTGCTCCATGACGGCAACCGGCGGCTATCGATGTCCGGCACCGGTGGCGCATTCGCACCCATAAACGCCCGTCCCGACTAATTTCCAGGCCTAATATCAGCGCTGTAACCGGACCGCGCAACCAATTGGCAATCTCGTAGCAACTTGTTGTTCGGATTGTGCTCACCCGACCGCCGCGTCGCGCGCTCACCGCGGCGTGTCGCCCGGTAGTCTGGCCGACGATGAACGATCCGGCCGATCTCGCCCAATCCTCCAGTGCCGTAGCGGTTCCCGAGGTCGTGCGCACCCAGTTACGCCACGGCGTGCGCAGCGTGCTGGTCGACGCCGCGGCGCTGCGACTGGTGCGTGAGCGGTTCGACGACGAACAGGCCGCGGCGTTGCGGCGGTATCTGGAGGCGTCGCAGTCGCCGAATACGGTGCGCGCCTACCGATCCGACTGGATCGGCTGGTCGGGCTGGTGCGCCACGGAGGGCCGTCAGGCGTTGCCCGCGGATCCACTGGATGTGGCGGTGTATCTGGCCGCGGCCGCCGATGCGCGCAAACCGTCGGGCGAGTGGGCGTTCGGCGCGGCGACACTGGAACGTAAGAGCGCGGCCATCGCGGCGGTGCACGCGGCCAACGGGCTGGCCTCCCCGACGCGCAGCGATGTGGTGCGGTTGACGCTGCGCGGTATCCGCCGCACGCGCCGCACCCAGCCGCGGCGCAAACGTCCGGTCCTGCTCAACACCCTCGAACAGTTGCTCGCGGGATTGCCGGCGCCGGGCTGGCCACGCGAACCGGCCCGACGCCGCGACGCGCTGGTGCTGCTGGTCGGATTCGCAGGGGCGTTGCGGCGCAGCGAGATCGCGGGCCTGCGGATCGGGGATGTGCGGGTCGATCTCGATCACCGCAGCGGCGAACCGGTGCTGCTGGTGCAGTTGCCCGCGACCAAGACCGACCCGACCGGCGCGGGCGCCCAGCGGGTCGCGCTGCCACGCGGCAGCCGTCCGCACACCTGCCCGGTGTGCGCGTTCGCCGACTGGATCCGGTTGCGCCAGGCCCATCTACGCCACGGCGACGCACTGCCCGAACATCTGGACGCACTCGGCGTCGCGGATCCGGCGATCCACCGCTGCCACGGCTTCACCGGCGCCACCGGCGTCGAGACGGAACTACCGCTGTTCCCGGCGATCTCGCGCCACGGCGGCCTCGGCGCGACCGCGATATCGGGCCGCGCGATCGCCGAATTGGTCAAACGCTATGCCGCGCGGGCGGGCCTGGACCCGGCCCTGTTCTCCGGGCATTCGCTGCGCGCCGGATTCGCCACCCAGGCCGCCCTCGGCGGCGCCAGCGACCGCGAGATCATGCGCCAGGGCCGCTGGTCCAATCCCCGCACCGTGCACGGCTACATCCGCACCGCGAACCCGTTGGAGGACAACGCGGTCACCAAACTGGGGCTGTGAGCCGAGTTCCCCTTGCTCGGCCCGTCGGGAACCGCGGACCGGCCGTCTTGCGGAACATGATCGGCAGCATGAGGTCTCGGGCCGTTTGGAACAAGACAAGTTGCAGCAGGTGCCGAATCGCACTCGCTGCCGGACGACCGGCCCATGCCCTCGGCCTGGCTGCTTGTGCCCAGCGAATGCCGCTTTCTGCTCGCGCGGTACTCGGGTTCCGGTAGTAATCGCGCGGAAAACAACGAAATTGCCTGGACCAGCGGCGATGTCGGGTTACCGGTGTCCGGCTTCTCTTCCGGGGATAGCGGCCCGTTTGGTGGCGGGTGAGCGTCAGGTGCGGGGCGGAGTGGTGCTGATGATGCGGTGGATGGTGGAGCGGCCCACGCTGTATTCCTCGGCGAGGTCGGCGAGGCTCGCGTCGTCGTCGGGGTCGTGGTAGCGGCGGTGGATCGTTTTCCGTGCTACGAGAGGCAGTTTCGGCTGGTTGCCCTCGAGGCGGCCTTTCGCGCGGGCCTTTTACGGAACACGCACATCGGCTGCGCCGCGCTGATGGCTGTGTCTGGGTTCAGGAGTTGGTCGTGGTCGCTGCGGTAGCGCGGGCTCGGTTTTCGCGGATCTCGTTGTGGTGCTCGGCGGCCCAGCCGATCAGGGAGGTGACGATCTCGTGCAGGCCACGACCGAGTGGGGTGAGGGAGTACTCGACGCGCGGGGGTACCTCGGCGTAGGCGGTGCGGGTCAGCAGTCCGTCTTGTTGCAGTTGGCGCAGGGTGAGGGTGAGCATGCGCTGGGAGATGCCGTGGATCTCACGTTGCAGGTCGGTGTAGCGCAACGGGCCTGATTCCAGGACCGCGAGCACCAGCAGGCTCCACTTGTCGCCGACGCGGTCGAGGACTTGGCGGATGAACTGCATCTGCTCGGCGGGGATACCGGCGCACGGGCCGCGGCCGGCAGTGGTGTCCGATCGTGCTGTGACCTCCATGGCGCACATTCCTCTCCGTCACACACACCGATGTGCCTTTTGTACCGCTTCCAATTCTGTTCCATCATGGGGCTACGCACAAATCGTATGAATTGGAGGGTGCGTCATGAAAGTAGAGACCTTGTCCGAGGTCACCTGCCCCTGGTGCGGGCTGGCCACCGGCGCCTCCCCGGCGTACGGCCGGACGGCTGCATCGTCCCCGTGCGCGGCTGACGTCCGCCGACTCCTCTCCAATGCGTCCGACCTCGACGTCGGCATTCCCTTCTGAAAAGGCTGAACACCCCATGTCATACCTATTGCACGTCGACGCCTCCTCGCTCGGCGAGGCTTCGATCTCCCGCCAGGTCGCCGGCTCCTTCCGCGCCGCGTGGCAGGGCCCGGTCGTCCACCGCGACCTGGCGGTCTCACCCGTGCCCCACCTCAGCGCGGCGGGCATCACCGCCCGGAGCACCGACCCCGCCCAGCACACCCCCGAACAGGCCGAGGCCGCCCGGATCCAGGACGAACTGATCACCGAGTTTCTCGGCGCCGACGTCTATTTGTTCACCGTGCCCCTGTACAACCTCACGATGCCGTCGGTGTTCAAAGCCTGGCTGGACCAGATCATGATCGAGGGCCGCACCCTCGGCTTCACCCACGGCGCCCCCACCGCCGGCCGCCCCGCCGTGGTGGTCTCCGCCCGCGGTGGCGGCTACGGCCCCGGAGCCCCCAACGAGGGCCGCGACCACTTGATCCCCACGTTGGAGACCGTCCTGGGTTGGTCCCACACCCTCGGACTCGACGTGACCTCGGTGATCCCCGAACTGACCATGGCTCCCGACGTCCCGGCGATGGCCGAGCTCGTCCCGCTGTACGAGACGTCCCTGGCCACCGCCCACGAACAGGCCCGCCGACTGGCCGAGACCCTCGACCGGCGGGCCGCCTGACCCGCCCCGCGCAACACGGGCCCGAAGACCGCCCCGATCAACGTCCGCAAAGTCGGGGACAAGGGCGGCCTACGGCTCTCCCGGGCCAACGCCGCCGCCTACTACCTTCAGCACCTCCCAGATCGGCCGCGCACCGTTCATCACCGACAGGTAGACACACCACCGACCCGAGGTGGACGTCGCGGACTTCGTTGGGCTATCGGCGATTACGACCGGAACCCCATGCGCCCAGCGAGCCGCTACCAACTCGGCGACGACGTCGCCGTCGAGCCGGGCACCGGAGCTGCCGACTACGCGCTCGGATTCGTCGATCTCATCGACAACCGCGCCGACCACAGAACGCACGTGAACCTGGTCAACCCCGGCCTGACACGTCACGACTTTCCCTTTGTCACAGATAACCTCACGAAAGGTTCACTCATGGCCATCCACCGGCTCAACCATGCTGTCCTGTACGTCCGCGACGTTGCGCGCAGCGTCGCCTTCTATCGAGAAATCCTCGGTTTCGAGGTCGTTATCGAGATAGACGGGGCGGCATTCCTGCGCGCTGGCGGCTCGACGAACGATCACGACCTCGGATTGTTCAGCGTCGGCACGCAAGCCGGACCCTCCGAGGCCGGACGCAGTACCGTCGGCCTGTTCCACTTGGCGTGGGAGGTGGAGACACTGCGCAACCTCGTCGAGCTGGCACAACGACTGACCGACGCGATCGATCACCACGTCACGAAATCGCTCTACGGCCAGGACCCGGACGGCTTGAAGTTCGAGATCGCTTGGGTCGTGCCGTCCGACCAGCTCGACGAGGCCGCGTTGGCTCGACCCGACGACACGCCTCTGGACCTCGATCGCGAGATCGCCCGCTACGGCGCGGACACTCCCGGCGGCTAGGGCGTCAGCCGGGCGATCACCGAGGCCAACCCAGCGTGAGCGAATGGGTTACGCCCGCGAATCAACTTGCGTCCTCACCGGCTAGGCCGAATCCGTGTTTTTCCATCGAATGAGTCACCGATCTCTGTCCCGGCGGACCTCGGCGTCGGCGGCCGACGATCGACCACGCCGGTTTCCTGCTTCGGGCGGCCGGTTCAGTCGGGGCGGGGAGAGCGGGCGGTGATCGATGGTGTGTGGCCGGGCGACGTGATCTGATGGATCAATGTCCAGCAAGGGGAGGGCCGCATGAATCAGTTGCCGACGCTGTCCGCCGTCCACATCGCGACGGACCGGGTCCTGCTGCGCAAGGCGCGCGACACCGATCGGGACAGGCTCATCGAGCTGCGGACCGACCCGGAGGTCGGGGCCTACATCGGAGGGCCGCGTCTTCGCGAGGATGTCGAGCAGTACCTCGATGCGATCGGCGGCGTCGCCAACGCCACCGCCACTCCCGGCACCTTCATCATCGCCGATAAGACCACTGACGACCTCATCGGAACATTCGAGCTCAAACGACGCGCCACCGACTACCCCGGTCATGTCGTCGAAGACGGCCTGGAACTGGAACTGGGTTACCTGATGCGGCCCGACGCCTGGGGTGCGGGACTGGCGAGCGAGGCGGCCATTGCCGTATTGCGCGCCGCTGCAGACGAGTTCCCCGACCAGCCGGTCCTCATCGCGACCCAGACGGCCAACAAACGCTCGCTCAGACTCGCGGCCCGCCTGGGATTCCAGCCGGTCAGCACCTTCGAATGGTTCGACGCCGAGCAGACCCTGTGCCTGGCCAGCCTGCACTCGTTCAAAGCCTGATCGGCAGATGACGCGGTCACGTCTGCCGCCGAGCGGCTGGGTCGGTGCGGGCCTGCCGGGCCATCGATGCCGCCGCGGACGGGCGGGCATAGGGGGCATGCGTCAGTTTCGAATGCCGCAGCTGATGCAGTGCTGCTGGATCCGGCCGCCCCGCGTTTCGTCACCGTGCGGGTGGCAGGGTGTGCGAGGGTGCAGGTGATGCCGGATTGCGTTCAGCGGAACGGGGGTTCGTTGAAGGTGCGCAGTTTGCGTGAATGCAGGCGGTCGCCCTCGGCGCGCAGCAGTTCCACCGCGCGGATGCCGATCTGCAGGTGTTCGGAGACGTTGCCCTCGTAGAAGCGGTTGGCCTGGCCGGGCAGTTTGATCTCACCGTGCAGCGGCTTGTCCGAGACGCACAGCAGGGTGCCGTAGGGGACGCGGAAGCGGTAGCCCTGTGCGGCGATGGTGGCGCTTTCCATATCGATCGCGACCGCGCGGCTGAGGTTGAACCGCAGTGCCGAGGCTGAATACCGGAGCTCCCAGTTGCGGTCGTCGGTGGTGACGACGGTGCCGGTGCGCAGCCGCTGTTTGACGTCCTCGCCGGGCATGCCGCTGACGGTTTTGGTGGCGTCGTAGAGTGCGCGCTGCACCTCGGCGATGCTGGGGATCGGAATATCGGGCGGCAGCACCGAATCCAGCACGTGATCGTCGCGCAGATAGGCGTGGGCGAGCACGTAGTCGCCGATGGCCTGGCTTTCGCGCAGGCCGCCGCAGTGGCCGATCATCAGCCAGGCGTGCGGGCGCAGCACCGCCAGATGGTCGCAGATGTTCTTCGCATTGGCCGGGCCCACACCGATATTGACCAGGGTGATGCCCGGACCGGTGGATGACATCAGATGCCACGCCGGCATCTGATGCCGTTTCCACGCCAGATCCGAGACCGCCGATTCGCGGTCGCGGGTGTCGGCGGTGATGACGGTGCCTCCCGCGCAGGACAATCCGTCGAATCCGCTGTCGGGGTCGGCGATCTGTTCGGCGGCCCAGCGCACGAATTCGTCGACGTAGCGGGTGTAGTTGGTGAACAGTACGAACGGCTGGAAATGTTCGACCGGGGTGCCGGTGTAGTGACGCAGCCGGGCCAGGGAGAAGTCGGTGCGCAGCGCGTCGAAATGGCTCAGCGGCAGCGGACCGCTGGTGTCGATGAGCCCGTCGGCGATCTCGTCACCGATATCGGCCAGATCGGTGGTCGGGAAATGCGCGGCCAGATCCGCGCTCATCGACCGGTCCAGCCCCAACTCGGCACCGTCGATCACATACGGGAACGGAATCTCCTGCCGGGACGGGCCGACCTCGATGCGGACGTCGTAGTCGTGCTCGATGGTCGCCAACTGCTCGGCCAGATAATGGCGCAGCAAGGCCGGGCGAGTGACCGTCGTGCGATACACCCCCGGACGCGTCAGCCGTCCCCAGGCCCGCGACCGATTCTTCGGCTCGGCCGCACCGTCCCAGCTGATCCGCAATTCCGGATACACGAACGCGCCACCCTCGCGGCCGGCCCGATCGGGCACGACGCCGTGCTCGACGAATTCGGCCACCGCGCTGCGCAAAGCGGTCACGGCCCGCTCATAGCGGACCTCGAGTTCGTCCAAGGCCTGGGCGGCGGTCACACTGCTGGGGGTACTCCGATCCGGCATGCTGTCCTCTCTACGCAACTGCGGTATTCGATGTTCATGGTATTGACGGCTTCCCACCCCGGCATCCGCGCGTGCCCGCCGTCACCACCGACCGGCCGCGGGTATAGGGGGTCGCGATCACACCACGACGGGTGCTCGGTGTCGCGGGGTACCGCTCGGGGCGAACAGCTGCCGCGCATCGGCTCGGGAGTAGAGCTCGCACTCGACGTCTTCCAGCAGTGAGGTCTCGCGCCTGCGGGCAGGGTCATCCCGATCGACCAGCGACTCCACCCTATCCCGGCGGCGTGGCGGGTCGATGCTCGTCACGTGGTGGCCGGGGGTGTGAGCACCGTCAGCTCGGGTGCGGGGCCCGGATAGGGCTCGATCTGGACGAGGGTGAGTTGGCCGGTGCAGGCCTGGCTGAGGGTGGAGGTGGGGCGGTCGGCGGTGAGGACGTTGGGGTTGCCGTGGCGGCAGAAGCTGGGGTCGGCGGGGTCGGGGTCGTACCAGGCGCCGGTGGACAGTTGGGCCACTCCGGGGCGCACGGCGTCGTCGATGATCAGTCCCGCCAGGCACGAGCCGCGGTCGTTATGGATGCGCACCAGGTCGCCGGGGTGCAGGCCGCGGGCGGCGGCCTCATCGGGATGCAGCCGAACCGGTTCGCGCCCGGCCACTTTCGCCGACTGGCTGTGGGCGCCGATATCGAGTTGGCTGTGCAGTTTGGTGCGGGGCTGGTTGGCGATCAGCTGTAGCGGGAACCGGTCGGCGGCGGGACTGCCGAGCCATTCGCGCGGCGCCAGCCACACCGGATGGCCGGGGCAGTCGGGGTAGCCGTAGGAGTCGATGGTGTCGGAGAAGATCTCGATGCGCCCGCTCGGGGTGCTCAGCGGATGCGCGTCGGGGTCGGCGCGGAAGTCGGCCAGCATGTTTCCCCCGGCGTCGGCGACGGGCAGTTCGAGCCCGGGCCCGGCCCAGAATTCGTCGAAGCCGGGTAGTTCGAGACCCTCGGCGGCCCGTGCGGTGCGCCAGTCGTCGTAGAGGTGGCGCAGCCACCCCGCGGTGGTGCGGCCCTCGGTGAATTCCTTTGCTACGCCGAGACGTTCGGACAGCTCGGCGAAGATGGCGTAATCGTCGCGGGCCTGGCCGTGCGGGCGGGTCAGCGCGGGCATCGGGAAGAACATCGGGTCGTTCTCGCCCGCGCCGTAGTCGTCGCGTTCGATCGTCATCGTGGTGGGCAGCACGAGATCGGCGTGGCGGGCGGTGGCGGTCCAGAACGGGTCGTGCACGACGACGGTGTCGGGTGTGGCGAACGCGCGCCGCAGCCGGGCCAGATCCTGATGGTGATGGAACGGGTTACCCCCGGCCCAGTACACCAGCGCGATATCGGGGTAGGTGAGCCGCTGCCCGTTGTAATCGTAAGTGGCGCCCGGATTTTCGAGCATATCGGTGATGCGGGCGACGGGGATGAAGGTGTCGACGGGGTTGACGCCCTGCGGTAGGCGCGGCACACCGAGGGTGCGGGTGGGTTCGCCCACCATGGCGCTGGAACCGTAGCCGTGGGCGAATCCGCCACCGGGCAGGCCCCATTGGCCGAGCATCGCGGCCAGCACCACCCCCAGCCACAGCGGTTGTTCGCCGTGTTCGGCGCGTTGCAGCGACCAGCTGACGGTGAGGAAGGTGCGCGCGGCGGCCATCTCCCGGGCCAGTGCGGTGATGCGCCCGGGGTCGATCCCGGTCAGCGCCGCCGCCCACGCCGGATCCTTGACCACACCGTCGGTCTCGCCGCGCAGATAGCGGGCGAAACGCTCGTAGCCGACGGTGTATCTGTCGAGGAACTCCGTATCGGCCAGGCCTTCGGCGTCGAGTACCTGGGCGAGGGCGAGCATCAGCGCGGCATCGCTGCCCGGGGCGCGGGGACCACCATTCGGCCTGCGCCTCGGCGGGGATGTCGTCGCGCAGCGGGCTGACCGAGACGAAGCGGCAGCCGCGGGCACGGGCGGCGGCGATCCAGCCGCGGGTGTGGTGGCGCGACACCCCGCCCGGGGTGACGGCCGAATTCTTCGGCGACAGCCCGCCGAAGGCGACGATCAGTTCGCTGTGCTCGGCGAGCACCGCCTTGGTGGTGGAATGGCCCAGCAGCCAACCCGTTTCGGCGAGGATGTAGGGCAGCAGCACCGTGGCGGCGCCGAGGCTGTAGCTGTCGACGCTGCGCACGTAGCCGCCCAGGCAGTTGAGGAACCGGTGGGTCTGGCTCTGCGCGTGATGGAACCGCCCCGCGCTGGCCCAGCCGTAGGAGCCGCCGTACACCGCCGCCGCGCCGGGGCCGTCGTAGACCCGGCGCAGTTCCCCCGCCAGCAGATCCAGCGCCCGATCCCAGGACACCGGCACGAACCGGTCGCTGCCGCGTCCCGGCGCGCCCGGTCCGTGGTCGAGCCAGCCCTGGCGGACGTGCGGCTGCGCGATACGGGTCGGGTGATGTTGCGCGGAGGCCACATTCGCGATCAGCGGCATCGGTTCCGGATCGCCGGACCAGGGCCGGACCTCGGTGAGGCGGTGGCCGTCGCTGACGGCTTCGAACGCTCCCCAGTGCGTCAAATGCGTCATGATCGCCACCCTAGCCCCGGGCACCGACAAGTAACCCACTCATGGACAACCGACCATTTTCGGAGGGGACCAGCGGGCCGCCACCACGATCGGCGCGATACCCTGACTGGCGCCGGTGACCGCGTTGTCCGTCCGAGGAGTCCGATGCGTCCGTTGCGCCGCCGCGAGGCGTTGACCCTGGCCGCTGGCGCCGCCGCGGCCCTGATTCCCGCCACCCGCGCCGGGGCGCGCCCGCCCGCGCCCCCGACGGTGCCGCCGCTGGGCGCGGATTTCCACTGGGGCGTGGCCAGCGCCGGATTCCAGTGCGAAGGCGTTGCGCCGGACAGCAATTGGCGCCGCTACGTGGACAACAACCCCGGCTACGACCGCTACGGCGAGGCGGTGGACTTCTATCACCGCTATCCCGGCGATATCGCCCTGGCCGCGAACCTGGGCACGAGCGTGTACCGGATCAGCGTGGAATGGGCGCGGCTGCAACCGAATCCGGGCGGCTGGGACGAGGCCGGATTCGCCTTCTACGACGCGGTGATCGAGGCCATCACCGCCGCGGGGCTGCGCCCGATGCTGACGCTGGATCATTGGGTGTATCCGGGATGGGCGGCCGCGCGCGGCGGCTGGGCGCATCCCGCGATGCCCGGCGACTGGCTGGCCAATGCGCGAAAGGTGGTGGACCGCTACGCCTCTCGCGATCCGCTGTGGGTCACCTTCAACGAGCCCACCTTCTATCTGGTCAACGAGGTCAGAAACGGCGGCCTGGCGCCCGCGGCGCTGCCGGTGATGGCGCGGGCGGTGATCGGCGCGCACAACCAGATCTACGACCACATCCATCGCGCCCGGCCCGCGGCGCTGGTCACCAGCAATCTCGCCTATATCGCGGGCACGGCCGAACCGGTGGTCAACGGGCCGATCCTCGACGGAATCGGCGCGCGGCTGGATTACGTCGGCATCGACTACTACTACGGCTTCACCCCGCAGTCGATGCTGCACTTCTCCCCCGCGAATCTCGGCGCTGTGGGCGATGCCGTTGCAGCCGGAGGGCATCTACTATGCGCTGCAATACTATTCGCGCCGCTTCCCCGGCAAACCGCTCTACGTCGTCGAGAACGGCATGCCGACCCGCGACGGCGCGGCGCGCGCGGACGGCTACACCCGCGCCGATCATCTGCGCGACCACGTGTACTGGATCCAGCGCGCGGTCGCCGACGGCATCCCGGTGCTGGGCTACAACTACTGGAGCATCACCGACAACTACGAATGGGGCAGCTACACACCGCGTTTCGGCCTCTACACCGTCGACGCGCGCACCGATCCGGCCCTGATCCGTCGCCCCACCGACGCGGTGGCCGCCTATACCGGCCTCACCGGTGCGCGTGGGGTGCCCGCCGACTATCGGCCCACCCGCGCGCCGGCGGCGTGTTCGCTGGTCGACGCCCCCGCCAGCTGTGTCGATCCGGTCACCGTGCCCGGCTGAATTCAAATGGTGAATTCAGCGTAGACTGCCCCCATGGCACGAGAGTGTTCGGTCGCGGCCGCGCTGGGGGTGGTCGGTGAGCAGTGGTCGCTGCTGGTGCTGCGCGAGGTGTTCCTGGGCGTGCGGCGATTCGACGCGATCGCCGAGGCCACCGGCGCCCCGCGCGCGGTGCTGATGCGCCGGTTGCGCACCCTGGTCGACGCGGGTGTGCTCGCGCGGCGCGATTATCGCGAACCGGGTGCGCGGACCCGCCAGGAGTATCACCTCACCGCCGCGGGCCGGGAACTGCAACCGGTGCTGACCGCGCTGATGCAGTGGGGCGACAAGCATCTGGCCGGTCCCGCCGGTCCCCCGCTGACGGTCACCCACGCCGAATGCGGCGCGCCGGTCCGCGCCACACTGCGCTGCGAGCACGGGCATGTACTGGCCGACACCGGACGCGAAATGCAGGCTCGACCGCGCGCCTAGCGGCCACCACCGATCCGATACCTCGGCACCGTCATCGACCGGGCGGTCCGATCGCTCAATTCGACAGCACCAGCAGCGAACTCGACGCACTGGCCAGGAGTTTGCCCTCGCCGTCGCGGACCTCGCCCTCGCCGAATCCGACCCGGCGCCCGGGTTTGGTCACCCAGCCGCGCACCCGGATCTCGCCGGTGTCCGCGCGTACCGGGCGCAGGTAGTTGATCTTGATTTCGATGGAGGTGTAGCCGATCCCGGGCGGCAGCGTGGTGTGGAAGGCGCAGCCGATGGCCGAATCCAGCATCGTGCACACCAGCCCGCCGTGTACCAGGCCGATCGGGTTGTACACCGATTCGTCGGGCACACAGGTGAATCCGACCTCACCCTCGGCGACCGACATCGCGGCGGCGCCGCCGAGCAGGCTCACGATCGGAGCGGGCGGTAGCTGGCCCGACGCCATCGCCCGCATGTATTCCAGGCCCGACAGTGCCAGCCCGGTCTGCGCGGCGGCGACCGGGTCGTACCAGGTCACGGTCTTGCTGCGGGGTTCGCCCCAGATGCCGGGCGCCGCGGTCTGCATCTCCATGGTCATCGCCTGCCCCATCCGTCGTCCCGACCTCGCCGATGCCCGAACCCTACCTTCTGCGTTCATTTACTGAACCCAGAAGGTGACCGGCGTCACATCACCCGATATCGCGAAAGCGTCCGCGACCCTGGCGAATTCACCGCATACCGCCGCGGGCCACCTACAGTGATATCCGACGGCACGGGCGGTCCGCGGCCGCGCGAGGAGGGGGATGCCGGTGACGATCGCGCTACAGCACACCGATGGCAGCACCGTCGACTATCTGGTGATGGGCCTGGGCTGGACACCGGTGACGCGGCGGCGTCTGCTCAGCACCCGCACCGCCCAGGTCGATCTCAACGCCGTCGCCCTGCTCTATCGCGACCGCACCCTCGCCGATGTCGTCTACCACGAACACGTCAGCGCAGCCGACGGCGCGGTGCGACTGCACGGCGACAACCTCACCGGCGAGGGCGAGGGCGACGACGAGATCGTCTCGATCGAGCTGGCCCGGCTGCCCGGCGACATCACCCGCATCTTCCTGGCGGTCACCTGCAGCGTCGGCGAGCCCGCCGATCTGCGCGAGGCCTACTGCCGGTTACTCGATGCCGAATCCGGCGCCGAACTGATCCGCTATCCACTCCACGACCGGTCGCACGCCGGTTTGCTCATGGGCATGCTGGTCCGGGTCGAGCCGGCCTGGAAGTTCCAGCAGATCGCCGCGCCCCTGGCCGCGCGCCATCCCGTGGACGTGGTGCCGCAGCTGGATCGATATCTGGCCTGAGGCGATCGCGCGCATATCATTTCGCCGCGCGGACACGGGTGTGCGCCACGCCACAATCGGCGGGTTCTTAACGGAATTCGTCGCAATCCAGGACTGTTAGCTATTAGTTTGCTGAGCCATGATTGGTGTTCGTTGCCCGGAGCGTCGGGGCAGCACGAAGGAGACACCTCATGCAGCACCAGCCCGTCGCCGACCGCGCCACGATCGAGCAACTCGTCTACCGTCTGACCGCCCGTGACATCGAGGGATTGCTCGAGTTGTTCACCGGCGACGCCCAGGTCGAGATCCCCTTCCAGCCGCCCGGCTTCCCCTCGACCATGGTCGGGCACGGCCAGATCCGCGAGGCGCTGACGGTCCTGGACGTCTACGAATCCGATCCGTTCACCATGTGCCTGGCCGATGCGCGGCCGCTGTCCGAATGCGGGGAATGGCTCGTGCAGGTCGACGGGCGCATGGTGGTCCGCGCGACCGGACGCCCGTATCACAACCGCTATCTGGCCAATTGCCGCATCGCCGCGGGCAAGATCGCGGCCCTGACCGTCTACCACGATCCGCTCACCCAGCTCGCTGCCTACGATCTGGCCCGCACCGAGGGGTTGGACGACTGCGCCTGGGAGCGCGCGGCGATCGAACGCTTCTACGATCTGCTGTTCGTCCAGGATCACGATTCGCTGCTGGATATGGTCGCCGAGGATATCGAATTCCGCCTGCCCTGGCCGCTGCCGGGCCTGCCCGAACGCGTCGTGGGCCGCGAGCCGATGCGTGCGCGCGCGCTGGTGCCGCTGTCGAGGCTGTGGACGCCGGGATGCCTGGCCCGCATCGGAATTCGACCGTTCACCGGGGCCCACACCTGGGTCGCCGACGTGCTCGGCGATCTCACCGCCCAGCACAGCGGCCGCTCGTACCAGGCGCATCTGCGCGCGGAGATCCGCTTCCGCCACGGCAAGATCGCCCAGCTCATCCAATACTCCAACCCCCTGGACCAGATCATCGCCCTGGGCGCGGACATTCCCGGCGTCAACGCGCCCGGGCTGGGGATCGACCTGCCGCTCTGACACGTCATGTGGTTACTTCGCGGTTGCAGGAATTTTGCGCGTCGAGTAGAAGTTGACCCCGAACGTCCGTGATAATCGGACCGCAGTCCGATTGGCAGCGTGGCCGGGACGACGACTTCCACCGACACACAGATGGAGACACCATGACCACGACGACGACCGCGGCCACCTCCGTCCGCACCGACACCCCGGCCGCCGCCGATACCCGCGGCCTCGACCTGGGCCTGCTGATCCTGCGCGTCAGCTTCGGCCTGCTACTGGCAGTCCACGGCACCCAGAAACTGTTCGGCTGGTTCGGCGGTTACGGCTGGTCGGCCACCGCCGCCGCCTTCGATGGCATGGGCTACAACCCCGGGAAGTTCTTCGGTACCCTCGCCGGACTGGCCGAGATCACCGGCGGGTTGCTGCTCGCGCTGGGCCTGCTCACTCCCCTGGCCGCCGCCATCGCCCTGGGCACCATGATCAATGCCGTTGTCGCCATGTGGTCCAAGGGTTTCAGCGCGGGCTGGGAATTCCCCCTGCTCTACACCCTCGCACCCCTGGCCCTCGCCTTCACCGGGCCCGGCCGCTACTCCCTCGACCACGCCCGCCCATGGCAGCGTCAGGGCCTGATCTGGGGCGCCGCGGCGGTGGCATTGGCCGTGATCGCGGCCATCATCACGCTCATCGCCAAGGCCGCGTTCTGAATTCGACTGCGGTGTAACCGGTTCCGCCTCCGGCCACGCCCACCCCCGGTCACCGGCGGACTGCCGGACCGGTCTCCGTGCGGTTTTCGCTGCAGGGCGGATCGGTGAGCGAACTGACCGCCTGCCTGGCCGATATCGACGGCGTCGTCGCGGTCACCGGCACCGACGACGCGAACGGAGCATGAACCGGCCCAACCCCTTTCCACGGGTACATACCGAATGCCGTGCGCCGCAGTTCGGATCGGGTCGAGCGCAATACTCGCCGCAACCGGCCGCTGTTCCTACCGTGCGTAGCACCCCCCACCGACCCGCACGAGGGAGCCGCACCGATGACCGACTCTGCCCAGCCCGCCGATCCCACCCTCGACTGGAGCTTCGAAACCAAGCAGATCCACGTCGGGCAGCTCCCCGACGGCACCACCAACGCACGCGCGCTGCCGATCTACCAGACCACCTCCTACACCTTCCGCGACACCGGCCACGCCGCAGCGCTGTTCGCACTCACCGAGCCGGGCAACATCTACACCCGCATCGCCAACCCCACCCAGGACGCGGTCGAACAACGCCTGGCCGCCCTCGAAGGCGGAGTCGCGGCGCTGCTGCTGTCCTCGGGCCAGGCCGCGGAGGCCTTCGCGATCCTCAATATCGCCGGCGCCGGTGACCATCTCGTCTCCAGCCCACGCCTGTACGGCGGCACCTACAACCTGTTCCACTACACCCTGCCCAGACTCGGCATCGAGGTCAGCTTCGTCGACGACCCCGACGACCTCGAGCAGTGGCGCGCGGCCGTACGCCCGAACACCAAGGCGTTCTACGGCGAAACGATCTCCAACCCGCAGAACCACATCCTCGACCTCCCCGGCATCGCCGATATCGCCCACGCCGAGGGCATCCCGCTGATCGTCGACAACACCGTCGCCACCCCGTATCTCATCCAGCCCCTCGCCCACGGCGCGGATATCGTCGTGCACTCGGCCACCAAGTACCTCGGCGGGCACGGCGCGGCCATCGCGGGCGTACTCATCGACGGCGGCCGCTTCGACTGGACCGTCCGCGACGCCGACGGCAACCCGCGCTTCCCCGGCTTCACCACACCCGATCCCAGCTACCACGGCGTGGTCTACGCCGAACTCGGCGCACCCGCCTACGCACTCAAGGCACGCGTGCAGTTGCTGCGCGATCTGGGTTCGGCCATCGCACCATTCAACGCGTGGCTGATCAGCCAAGGCCTCGAGACCTTGAGCCTGCGCATCGAACGCCATGTCGCCAACGCGCGCACCGTCGCCGATTTCCTCGTCGAACAGCCCAGCGTGACGAAGGTCTACTACGCGGGCCTGACCTCCTCGCCCTGGCACGAGCGCGCAAAACAGTTGGCGCCCAAAGGCGCCGGCGCGATCGTCGGCTTCGAACTCGCCGGCGGCGTGGACGCGGGCAAACGCTTCGTCGAGGCACTGACCCTGCACAGCCATGTCGCCAACATCGGCGATGTGCGCTCGCTGGTCATCCACCCCGCCTCCACCACCCACTCCCAGCTCACCCCCGCCGAACAGCTCGCCGCGGGCGTCACCCCCGGCCTGGTGCGCCTGGCCGTCGGCATCGAGGGCATCGACGACATCCTCGCCGATCTGCGCACCGGATTCGCCGCCGCCGGATGACCATGCGTGGGGTGCCCGACCGCGGGCACCCCACGCATTCCGGCATCGACTGCCGAAAACACCACTGCCCGCCCACGATTCACCCCGGCGTCGGCCGCAACACGCACCGCGTGCCGGTATAGATCGTCGGCATACACAGATTGCAGTGCGTACACCCCGACCGCACCGCCGGATCGGCCGCCAACCGCCCGGATCCGACCAGTCACCGCCGAAGTGAAACACGTTTCAATTCAGGCCGCAATCGCCGATACACCGCACCGGCTGCCCTACCTCGGGGTCGACGCCACCCACGCCGCCTGTCTCGGCCGCATGACGGTGGGCGCCGACCCCGCCGACGCCTCGTTACTCGGCGTGCGGATCCAACGCCACCTTGGCATTTCGACCCGGTCGCTCGGTCGCCAGCGCCGCCTCACCGGCCTCCGACAGCGGATAGCTCGCCGCCACCTCCAGGCGCAACGCCCCACTCGCCGCCAGATTGAACAGCTCCCCGTACAACCGGCCCAGCGCCTCCTCGCCGATCTCCTCGCCGCGCCGCGACGCCCAGAAACCCTTCACCACAGCCTGTTTGAAGATCATCGGCCCCGGCGAGATCGTCATCGGCCGACCCGACAGCGCACCGAAGGAGATCAACTCGCCACGCTCACCCAGCAGCTCCAGCAGATCACTCGCCGCCTCGCCGCCGACCTGATCGATCGCGCGCACGATCGGCTCACCGCCGGTCGCCTCCGCCACCCGCTCGCGCCAGCCCTCCGACCCGGTGTCCACCACCGGTCCGAAACCCGACTCGCGCAACGACTCCGCCGACTCCGCACTGCGCACCAGACTCAGTACCCGCACCCCGCGCCGACTGGCCAGCAGATTGAGCAACCGCCCCACCGCACCGCCCGCGGCATTCACCGCGATCCACTGCCCGCGCTCCACCGCCAGATCCTCCAGCAACATCAACGCGCTGAACGGCATCGACAACAGCTGACTCGCCGTCTCGTCGTCGACCGACTCCGGCACCGGCACCAACTTCCCCGCCTCGGCGAGGAAGTACCGCGCCCACGCACCCTGCACACCCGCGACCGCGACCCGCTGCCCCACCTCGATATCGCTCACACCGGGACCCAGCGCGTCCACCACGCCGACCGCCTCGGTGCCCGGAACATACGGCAGCTCGGGACGATAGCCGTACACCCCGCGCACGATCGCCAGATCATGATTGTGAATCGGCGACAACGTCGTCGCGATCCGCACCTGACCCGGACCCGGCTCGGGCACCGGCCGCTCGGCCGCATGCAGCACTTCCTTCGGCTCCCCGAAGGATTCGATGACAACCGCTCGCATACTCATCGGCTCAGTCCTCGGCAATCTGTAGCTCGACGTCGATATTGCCGCGCGTGGCATTGGAGTACGGGCACACCTGATGCGCCCGCTCGGTCAGCTCCCGCGCCTGCTCGGCCGACAGATGCGGCAGCGACACCTCGAGGGTGACCGTCAGCCCGAACCCGCCCGCGTCGTTGGGCCCGATGCCCACCTTCGCACCGACCGCCGAATCATCGACATTCGCCTTGGCCTGCTTGCCCACCAGCCGCAGCGCTGAATGGAAACACGCCGCATATCCCGCGGCGAACAGCTGCTCGGGATTGGTGCCCTCGCCCGTGCCGCCCATCTCCTTCGGCGTAGCCAGCGTCACATCGACTTTCCCGTCGGTGCTGCGGGCATGCCCGTTGCGCCCGTCCCCGGTGGCCAACGCCTCGGCCGTGTACACGACGTTCATAGCACTCTCCTATCGAATATGGGATGTGAGGGCCGCGGTCATGCGCTGCAGGGTCTCCCGCAGCGCCATGAGCTCCTCGAGTGACAGACCCGTGGCGGTCAACATCTCCGCCGGAATGCAGGTGGCCCGCTCGCGCAGCTCGACCCCGTGCTCGGTCAATCGAATCTCGACCCGTCGTTCATCGGCGGCCGACCGGCTACGCGCCACCAGCCCGGCCGCCTCGAGCCGCTTCAACAACGGCGACAACGTTCCCGAATCCAGCGCCAGCGCCGTACACAGCTCTCCGACGCTACGCCCGTCGCGCTCCCACAGCACCAACATCACCAGATACTGCGGGTACGTCAGCCCGAGCGCCTCGAGCTTCGACCGATACACGGCCGTCATCGCCCGCTGCGCGGCGTACAGCGGAAAGCACATCTGCTGATCCAGCGCCAGGATGTCGGTCACAGAGAGAAATGTAGTGCGCAATTATGTTGTGCGCAATGTAAATGAGCGTGAGCGCGCTCACTCCCGCACCGACGGGTTCCGGTGATTGACAAAACGGAACGACGCTCCGTATCGTTTTCGGAACGATGTTCCGCTTCAATGGGAAGGAAATCCAGATGACGAGCGAATCGCCGTACGCAGCAGGCACTTCCGGCACACCAAGCCCCGTCCTCTCGGTCGGCCCGGTCACGCTGTCGACTCCCGATCGAGCCGTCGACCTGCAGGTGCGTGTCTCCGCGCCCGTATCCGGAACCGAATTACCGGTCATCCTCTTCTCCCACGGCCATGGCCGCTCGAACCACCTGTCCTCACTCAACGGCTACGCCCCACTGGCCAACTTCTGGGCAGCGCACGGCTTCGTCGTCATCCAGCCCACCCATCTCGACTCGGCGACGCTGACCCTGAACCCCGAAACCCCTGGCGCTCCGCTGTATTGGCGATCACGGGCCGAGGATATGAAGCGCATCCTCGACCGGCTCGACGCGATCGAGGCCGCCGTCCCACAGCTCTCCGGACGCTTGGACCGAAACAAGGTCGCCGTGGCTGGGCACTCGCTGGGCGGATACACCGCAAGCCTGCTGCTGGGCGCGCGGCTCACCCATCCCGCGGACGGAACGGAAGTGAACCTGGCCGAGCCCCGGATCACGGCGGGTGTGCTGCTCGCCGCGCCCGGCCGGGGCGGGGAGGCGCTCAGCCCGGTTGCGGCCCAGAACTATCCCTTCTTCCTCACCACGGACTTCTCCACGATGAGAACACCCGCACTCGTGGTCGCAGGCGATAAGGATGCCTCCCCGCACCTGACAGTCGCGGGCGCGGCCTGGCACGCCGATCCGTATTTCCTCTCCCGGGGCCGCAAGTCCCTGCTGACCCTGTTCGACGCGGAGCACGGGCTCGGCGGGATCTCCGGATACGACGTCGCCGAGACCACCGACGAGAACCCCGAACGGGTCGCCGCGGTCCAACAGCTCAGCTGGGCCTACCTCCGCACCGAGCTCTACCCCGGGGACTCCGCCTGGCAGGACGCGTGTGACGCGCTGAGGGTCGGACCCCACCCGCTAGGACGAGTCGAATCCAGGTAAGCCGGGACATCTCAGCGACTCGTCACGCCTCGACGAAATCGGAAGGTCCCGGGATTGCGGTACGCGATGAGCGCAGCCGAATTCATGCCCGGCACAGACGATCCCGCGACCCTGTACAAGGGACCCACACACGCGCCCGTCATGATGAAGCAATTGCTCAGCGAAAACCCACCGATCCGGACACCGCGCGTCATTGCAGCGCCGCGCCCATCAACGCCCCGGCCACGGCGGTGGCCAGCCCCAGGATGAGTGCCCCCACCGCCAGTAGCGACGCCCGCCGTCGTCCCCCACCGCTGCGGCGGGCCAGCCGCACGCACCACACCATCGCAATCACCGTGGCCACCAAGTGAATCCAGATCAGATAGGGCAGTAATGCCGCCGACTGTTCGGACCCGGGCGGCGCCTCCGGCTCCGGGTCCGGCAACTGGGCCAGAACCATGTCCTGTACAGCGGTGAACAGCATCTCGGGCTTGGCCTCCTCCGCCCGCCTGCGCCCGGCTTATGGCCGGAATACCGATCGGAGTTCCACCATACTCATTCGGGCAAATCTCCAGCATCCAGATTGATCGAACTGTGTCCGGGCAGGCGAGGCGCTCCTGCCCGGCTCCTCTTCGAGGCCGGGGTAGGACGTGCGATTCAAGGTGTGCCGCGTTCGCCTGACACGATGATCTTGCATATTTAGATGCGCATATGTAAGTACCGATATTGATTGATATCTCATGTTATGACGAACCCCGCCGACGGACTGAAGCCTCGGTCCTCAGACTCGCAGCGCCGGTTCGGTTTTCGTCATTTCCCCAGCCCGGCGGCGCAGCGGCGGCCACCCGTTCCACTCCCCCAGCAGCCTCGATCGGTCTGCGGCCTGCGTTTGCCGCAGCCTGAGCGCAATTCTGGCGACCGACCGGTTAGCTGGCGAGAGTGGAGGACATCCGGCTCGAGGTTCACTGCGAAGGAGAGGTTCGGCATGCCCGAGAGCACTGAGCGGTTCCGGCCGATCGAGTCCCTGCTTCAGCAGACGGTTGACGACCTGGGAGTGCGATCGGTACTGGTGATGCGGTCGACACCGACCCATATGGCGGTGGAGGCAACCGGCGGTGTCGCGCAGGTGCACTACCCCGTGGGCGCCGAAGGACGAAAGGGCGCAGCCTTCGCCGAGGCGCGCGAACTGTACTGCGAGCGGGTGGTCGAAACCGATACCGAGCTGTTCGTGCGGGATTCGCGGGCCGATACCGATTTCGCGGGCAACGAGGACGAGGTGGAGTTCGGGCTGGTCAACTATCTCGGGTTGGCGGTACACAATCCGGACGGCACGGTCTTCGGCACCGTCTGTGTACTCGACGACCATGGACGGGAGTACACCCCTGAGCAGCGGGCACAGCTGCGAGAGCTGCGTACGGCGGCCGAACGGCTACTCGCGCAGGGTGACCCGCCGTAACAGTCCGGAGACGACGCATGGCCGACAGTCCTGATCACGCGGATTCGGTGTGATCGGTGAGAGGAAGCGCCGCAAGCGATGTCGTGGCGATCGCGGTCAACTCGGCCCGGCCGACTCCGGCCGTCGCGAGTACTTCCATGCCTCGCGTGACCGCGACGAAGTAGGCCGCGAGGGCGTGGGAGTCGGCATCGGCGGAGATCTCGCCGCTGCGTTGCGCATCGATGATGCAGTGCCGGTAGATGCCTTCGAGGCGGGTGAATCCGTCCAGCGCCGACGCCGCGACGTCGGTATCGCGATGCCCCAATTCGACGGTGGCCTTGGTGAACAGCGAGTCCTGACGATCATCGGCGCTCAGGACCAGGGCAACCTTCAACATCTGCGCCTTGATCCGCTCGGGCTCGCCGGTCTGGCGACCGATCCGGATCAGGCGCGCATCTTGCTCGACAACGAAGCCCGGCGTGTGCCGCTCGGGCGGCTCGGGCACCCCTCCGAGATCGCCGACGCGGTCGTCTTCCTTGCCTCACCGCAGGCGAGGTTCATCACCGGCACCGAACTGTTCGTCGACGGAGGGGAATCCCAAGTCTGACGCAGTTCTCGGCTCGACGCGCTCAATGCTGCCGGATGCGAACGGATCTGGGTCGACAAGGCATCCGGCAAGCTCGCGCGCCGTGATGTCGCCGCACTCCCCCGCCGGATCCCAGCGCTCCTTCATTCGCCGGATGCCGTGTCACCGGACGCACTCGCCGCGGGGCGAGTGCGATTCCGTCCCCGCCTCCGGCGTACGAACCTGCCCCCCAACCGGATTGGATCCCCGCCGGGCCTGGGGATTACCGCCGCCCGGAGGACAAGACCACCCGCCCCGGTTCGAGTCGAAACCGAGACCTCACGAGGACCGCTCCGAACGGACTCATCCACTACGGTTGTGGGCTATGGCGCCCATCGAGATCGACGATCTGCCCACACGGACTGCCGACGTGTTGCGCCGCCGCGCCCGGGCGGCGGGCTTGTCGCCGGTCGAGTATGTCCGCCGCGAGTTGATCGCGCTGGCCGATCGGCGGGTGCCGATCGATGCCGTCGTGGACTTCCTCGAATCCGAGCGACCGAATTCGGCTGCGGCAGCGGCCGATCCGGGTGCGACCGCCCTGATCCACACCTACGATCTCCCCGCCGAGACCTGGTCGGTCCTCGGCCGCCGCGCCGCCGCGACGGGTGTCCCCCTCAGCGACCACGTCCACGCCGAACTCGTCGCCATGGCCCGCCGCAGCACCATCGATGACGTCATGCACGAATTCGAGGAAGCGCAACAACACGATCCGAGCCTGCGGATCGATATGGCCGCCATCCGCGAATCCCTGCGCTACGTCCGCGGCCAGTAGGGGCCACCCCGCATCGCAGCCATCCCGTTCGCCGCCGGAGTCAGCATTCCGGCGGCGAACTCGTGCCTGCCGGACGTGCTCCTACCCCACCGGACCGACCGGTCGACATGGGCGATGTTGTTCCGAAAACGCCACATTGCCGACGCAAGATTGTGGGACCATACCGGAGGCGCTGCAGCTTACGCCTAGCATACTTCCGCCCATCCGGAGATCTGCCGTGAATTGCCCAGCAGCACAAACGATTAACCATGATGTAGCGATCCGACCGCTCGGTTGGCAAACATGCCGCCACATGATCGGGGGCGCGCATGGCGATTGACCCTGCGCTACTAGAGCGGCTCGGGGATTGTGATGAGTTCTATCGGCTGCCGGAGTTGGCGGATCTGCTGCCGGAGCGGCGGCGGGTGGCGTTGGCGATTCTGGCGTCGACCGGGAGTTACTGGCAAACCGCCGAGGAGATCATCATCGGCGCTCAGTTGGCGTGGCGCAATGCCGATCGGTGTGTCGGGCGGGCGATGTGGCGGGCGTTGACGTTGCGCGATGCTCGGCAGGTGCGCAGCCCGGCGGAATTGGCCCAGGAGTGCTGGGACTATCTGCGGGCGGCGACCAATGGCGGGGCGATCCGGCCGATGATTCTCGTCGGTCCGCCGAGCCCGGTGGACGGGGACGGGATGCATATCCTCAGCCCGCAGTTGATCCGGTACGCGGGTTATCGCAACGGCGACGGCTCGATCACCGGCGATCCCCTGCATATCGAATTGACCGAGCTGGCCGAGGATCTGGGGTGGCGCGGCGAACGCACGCCGTTCGATATCCTGCCGATGCTGATCCACTCGCCGAGCCGGACCATCGACTGGTTCGAGGTTCCCCGCGAGGTCGTGCTCGAGGTGCCGATCGAACATCCCGAATTCGACGGGTTCACCGATCTCGGCCTGAAATGGCATGCGCTGCCCGCGGTCTCGAATATGCGGTTGGAGGTCGGCGGACTGTCCTATCTGACGGTGTTCAGCGGCAACTTCGTCGAGACGGAGATCGCCTCGCGCAATCTGACCGATGCCGATCGCTACAACACACTGCCGCGCATCGGCGAGCTGATGGGTCTGGATCGGTCCCATGAGCGGACGCTGTGGCGCGACCGGGCACTACTCGAACTCAATCGCGCTGTGCTGCACTCGTTCCGCAAGGCCGGTGCGCGGATCACCGACCATCATTCGGTCGCCAAACAGTTCTGCGATCACGTGGACCGGGAGAAGGCCGCGGGGCGCGGCTGTCCCACGGATTGGAGCTGGGTCAATCCGCCGATCTCCTCGGGGCTGACACCGACCTTCCATCGCTACTACGATCCACCCGATCCGGATCTGCGGCCCGCGTTCGTGCGCGACGAGGTATCGGATCTGGCCCTGCGATCCCTCGCCCGGCGGCGATCCGCCTTCGATCTCGCGAACGCTCCCTGAGGTGCTCGGGAACGCTCTCAGCGATCTCCCAGGCGGTCGTGAGGGCCCTCACCGAATCGGATGAGAGGCTCCCGCGGTGACAGCGACCACTGCCGAGACGATCGTGCCCGAGTCGAACCCGTCCACCCCGGCCTCTCCGCCCACGCTCCCACCCGCGAGCCGCTGGGACCGGTTGGCGCTGGCGGCCCTGCTCCTCGCGACGGCCGTCGCCTATCTGTGGAATATCGGCGTCAACGGGATGGGCAATTCCTTCTATGCCGCCGCGGCCTGGGCCGGATCGCAGGATTGGAAGGCATTGCTGTTCGGATCGCTGGATCCGGGCAACTTCATCACCGTCGACAAGCCGCCGGTCTCGCAGTGGGTGATGGGACTGTCGGGGCAGTTGTTCGGTTTCAGCAGCGTGAGCATGCTGGTGCCGCAGGCGCTGATGGCCGTGGCGGCGGTCGCGCTGATGTACGGCGCCCTCACCCGGGCGACCGGTAGCCGCCGCGCCGGGCTGCTGGCCGGATTCGTGCTGGCGGCAACGCCGGTGGTGGCGTTGATGTTCCGGTTCAACAATCCCGACGCGGTCATGGTGCTGTTGATGACGGCCGCGGCGTACTGCACGGTCCGGGCGCTGGCGGTCGCGAGTGCGCGCTGGCTCGTCCTGGCCGGGGTGGCATTGGGTTTCGCCTTCCTGGCCAAGATGCTCGAGGGGCTGATGGTGCTGCCCGCGCTCGGGCTGGCGTATCTGCTCGTCGCACCGACCACATTCGGTAAGCGGATGCTGCATCTGAGCGCCGCGGCGATGGCGCTGTTCGTATCGGCCGGATGGTATGTCGTGCTGACCATGCTGTGGCCGCAGTCCGCGCGACCGTATCTGGCCGGGTCGAAGGACAACACGTTCATGGATCTGGTGCTGGGCTACAACGGTTTCGCGCGCTACCTGGGCCGCAACCATATGGGGCACAATGCGCTGTTCTCGCTGCCCAAGGGGTACGAGTTCCCGCGATTCGGGCATGGCGGAGGCGGATTCGGCGGTTTCGGGTCGGGTCCGGATCGGTTGTTCACCGGGGAGATCGGCTTCGAGATCTCGTGGCTGATCCCGGCGGCCGTGGTGGCGTTCGTCTTCGTACTCATCGCGCGGTGGCGCGCCGGGCGCACCGATCTCGTGCGTGGGGCCGCACTGGTGTTCGGGCTGTGGCTGCTCATCGACTCGGTCGCGTTCACGGGCATGCAGGGCGGCATGCACGCCTACTACACCCTCGCGGTCGCACCGGCCGTGGTCGGAACCTTCACCCTCGGCGTATACGAGGTGTGGCAGCGCCGGGCGACGGCCCTGGGCCGGATCGGGGGGGCCGCACTGGTGCTGGCCTGCGGCGTCTGGGGATTCGTTGTGCTGCAGCGCAATGCGGACTGGCAGCCGTGGCTGCGCTGGACGGTGCTCGCGGTGAGCGTGCTGGCCGCGGCCGGACTGCTGGGCGCTCTGGTGTCGCGGCGGTTGTGGAAACTGTCCGGGATGGCGCTGGTCGTCGGCGTCCTGGCCGGACTGGCCGGATCGACCGCCTACGCCGGGGCGACACTGCCGCAGGCGCATACCGGCGGCGGTCCGTCGGTGGGTCCTGCCCGGCCCGAACAACCGGGCCCGTTCGCCGAATTCCGCCGCCAGATGGCCATGTTCATGGGTGACGGCGAGATCGATCCGCAGCTGGCGTCGATGCTGCGCGCCACCACGACCCGGTGGTCGGCCGCCATCGATCGCTCCTCCCCCGCGGCCGGACTCGAATTGGCCACGCGCACCTCTGTTCTCGCGATCGGCGGCTTCACCTCCGAGGATCCGGTGCCCACCCTCGCCGGTTTCCAGGACATGGTGCGCCGCCACGAGATCACCTACTATCTCGTGCCCGAGGTGAAGCTGCCCGATTCGTGGCGCACGGACAAGAACGCGAGCCCCGCGCCGGCACAACAGGATCCGGACGCCGGCTGGTGGCGGCCGGTCGGCAATACCGCGCTCTACGACTGGGTGGCCGCGCACTACACCCCGCAGCGGCTCGACGGTTTGGCGATCTACGACCTCACCGCGCCCGCGCACTGAGCCGTTGCGGGCGTGTCGTGGTGCAGTGATGCGCATACCTTCATGTTCACGCCGTCGCACTCGGTAGCGTCGTAGCCGTGGATGTGCTCGCGGAGATGTTGCAAGGGATCCGCGCCGAGGGATCGCTGCTGTGGCGGGCCGACCGCCAGACGCCGTGGTCCTGGCTGGCGGATCGGGCCGCACCGCTGACCCTCTACGCCGTGCTGCATGGGCACGCCTGGCTCAGCCGCGACGGCGGCGCCGACGAATTGAGTGCGGGTGATGTCGCCCTGATCAGAGGGCCCGGACCACAGCCCGGCGCGGATGGGCCCGCGCCCCTGACCGCGCGGGACTGTACGGCCCTGCGCGCGCCCGCCCCCGGGCACGGCCCGCGCGCGGTCGTCATCGCGGGCACCTACGGCAGCACCGATATCGCCGGGCGGCGACTGCTGGACTCGTTGCCGGAGTATGTCTGTGTCACCGCCGAATCCGGCGCCTCGCCCGCGCTGGCACTGCTCGACGAGGAGATCGACAGCATCGGCCCGGGCCGCCAGGTGGTCCGCGACCGGCTGCTGGACGCGCTGCTGGCGCACACCCTGCGCGCGTGGCTGGCGGGCGCCGAACCGGATTCGCCGGGATGGCGTGCGGCCCTGCGCGATCCGGTGGTCGCCCGCATCCTCTATGCCATCCACTCCAGTCCGGGCAACCCGTGGACCGCCGAATCGCTGGCCGCCCATGCCGCGGTCTCGCGCGCCACGCTCTATCGCCGGTTCACCGCACTGTTCGGCGAATCCCCGCTGTCCTATCTCAACAGCCGCCGCATGACCCTGGCCGCGGGCCTGCTCGCGCGGGGCGAGCCCGTGGCCGCAGTGGCCCGGAAGGTGGGCTATACCAATCCCTTCGCCTTCAGCACCGCGTTTCGGCGACATCACGGACAACCACCCCGGACCCTGCATCCGCAGGGTTGAATGGCGCTACAGGACTGACGCTCGAGCGTCGCCGTCGGTCCAGAACACCACCAGATCGTCGCGGACCTGGTCTGGCCGTTCCTCGTTCGGCAGATGTCCCACGCCCCGGTACACCGCGACGCGCGCGCCCAGCTCCGCCGCGAAGCGCTCGTGCACCTCGGGCGCCCACAGATCCCCGGTATCGCCGTACCCGACCAGAATCGGCACCCCCGCCGCGCGCACGACCGCGGGCGCAGGCGGGCGGGTCTGCATGGTGCGCACGATGCCGACCAGATTCGCCTTCCTCGTCGCGAAGATCCGCCGATGCAGGAACTCCCGCTTCGCCTGGTCGAGAACCTCCGTCGCGCCCGCGCCGGCGAGCATCTGCCACACCACATCCTGGCCGCCGGCCTCGATCAGCTGTTCCACCTGCGCGGGCGGCGGAAAGGCGATGTCCTGGAGCGAGGACGGTCCCGACGCCAGCAGGGTGAAGGTGCTGAAGAGGTCGGGCCGTGCCACCACCGCGGTACGCGCGACATATCCGCCGAACGAATGACCCACCAGATGCACGGGCGCGCCGAGACTTTCGACCACGCCGATCAGATCGGCGGAGAAGGTCTCGATGGTGTAGTCGTCGCGATCCTCGGAACCCTCGGATTCGAACTGACCGCGCTGATCGTAGGCGACACAACGGAATCCGGCGTCGGCCAGGATCGGCAGCAGACCCGCGAAGTCCTCCTTGGAGCCGGTGAAGCCGGGCACCAACACGGCCGTGCCGCGGGTGGCGACACCCGGCGGCGGCGCGCACTCCCATCCGGCGAGGGCGCCCGCACCTCCCCGCAACGACATCGGAACGATCCGGGATTCGGTGGCGCGACTCATCGGGAACCTCTCATGCGACTGCGGGCACGACGACGTACCCGAGCGTCATACTAACCGAGTACTCGGTAGGTAGAGCGGTTCCGCGCGATAGGATTCGGACATGTCCACACCGAACCGCGGCGACGCACGCAAGGAGCGCATACTCGAGGTCGCGCTGAAGACCTTCGCGGACAACGGCTTCCGCGGCGCCTCGATCGCGGAGATCGCCGATCGGTGCGGGCTGTCACAGCCCGGGCTGCTGCACCACTTCCCCAGCAAGGCGGCGCTGCTGGCAGGGGTACTCGAGTATCGCGATCGGCTCGACGCCGAACGCCTGGGTACCGACGAGCAGCCGCGCGGCCCGCTCGCGCTGCATCAGCTCGTGCGCGCGGTCGAGCACAACACACAAGTGCCCGGACTGGTCCGGCTGTTCACCGTCGTCACCGCCGAGGCGGTCGCGGCGGATCATCCCGCGCACGACTGGGCCGTCGCGCGCTATCGGCATCTCGAAGCGTGGATCACCCGCGCACTGGACGCGGGCATCGCCGACGGCACGATCCGGCCCGGCATCGACGCGGTCGCGGTGGCCCGGCAGATCATGGCGATGATGGACGGGTTGCAGCTGCAATGGCTGCTCGACCCCGAGAACATCGACATGGCAACCCTTTTCCGCACTCACATCGAGGAGTTGCTGGCACGCATCGCGGTCGCCGCGGCGGATTAGCGACCGGCAAACCTCCGGCCACCCCCACGCAATCGGACATATCGCCGCCTCGAGGCCCGCTGACCGGGCGCGGGGCGGTGACCACTATCACGGGTAGATCTCATTGCAATTTCGGCAGATCACCGAACAGACCGGCCTCGTCGTTCACGGCAACTGAAAACAGTTTAGCGCTACTAAAAATGGCCGGTTCCGAGTGGAATTTCCGCCCGTAAACGGCTATACGTTAGCCGTGATAACAGACCCTAGGTTCGTAACGGGCAGTGAACCAGGGGTCTCGGGTATCTATATGAGGGAATGTGCATGCTAACGTTCAGCAAACGCTCGAATTCCCCAGACCCCAAGCGTCACCTGTGGGTTTTGGGACTCATCGCGCCGGCCAGCGCCTTGCTGCCGTCGCAGTTGGTGTTACACACCGGCCTGCCGGTGTTCTGGTGGATCGGCCCGATCATCATCTTCATCGTGATCCCCGTGCTGGACTGGGTCGTCGGGCAGGATGGCAACAACCCCCGCGACGAGGACTACGAGCTGCTGTCCAATGATCGCTACTACCGGTGGTGCACCTTCCTGTTCCTGCCGGTTCAGCTGATCGGCCTGCTCATCGCCTGTGCCATGTGGGCCGGCAACGAGTTGAGCCTGGTGGACAAGCTCGGCCTGGCGGCCACGCTCGGCTTCGTCAGCGGTATCGGCATCAACGCCGCGCACGAGCTCGGCCACCGCGTGGAGCATGCGGAGCAGTGGCTGGCGAAAATCGCGCTGGCCCAATCGGGTTACGGACACTTCTTCGTCGAGCACAACAAGGGCCATCACGCACGCGTCGCCACCCCCGACGATCCGGCGAGCGCGCGGTTCGGCGAATCGCTCTACGAATTCCTGCCCCGCAGCGTGTTCGGCGGTCTGCGCTCGGCCATCGAGCTGGAGCGGAATCGGTTGCGGCGCAAGAACCATGGCTGGTGGAGCATTCACAATCATGTCCTGCAGGCCTGGTCGATGACCGTCGTGTTGTTCGGTACGCTGCTGGCCGTGTGGGGTTGGACCATCCTTCCGTATCTGCTGCTGCAGGCGGTGCTCGGTGCGGCGCTGCTCGAGACCGTCAACTACATCGAGCACTACGGGCTGCAGCGCGAGCGCCGGCCCAACGGCCGGTGGGCGCGCTGCTCGCCGCGCGACAGCTGGAACAGCGATCGGCTGGTGACCAACATCTTCCTGTTCCATCTGCAGCGGCACAGCGACCATCACGCCAACCCGGGTCGCCGGTATCAGACGTTGCGGAGCAGCGAGGAATCTCCGCAATTGCCAGCGGGTTACGCGACGATGATCCTCTTCGCGATCTTCCCGCCGGTGTGGCGTCACGTCATGGACGCCCGGCTGCTCGAGCACTACGACGGCGATCTCGGGCGCGCCAATGTTCTCCCGCGTAAGCGCGCCAAGCTGTTGGCCGCCCACGGGTCCGATGAGGAAGTGCAGGCCGCCGCGTGAGATCGGCATATTTGTTCCACGGTAAATGCAAGAAAGTTTCACGAGTTATCGCGGGGCGACGCGAAAATCGCGCCGCTTCCCTTTTCCCCAGTTTGCGACACGGCAAGAAGTGGCAGGAGTGACGATGACCGGAATTCGCTCAGGGCGTCGATGGCGAGCGGTGATGCGGCGGATGACCGTACGCCTCGCCGTCACGGCGGCGGCGATCACCGCGGCGCTGGCGACGGCGAGCCCCGCTCAGGCGACGGCGATCTACCCGATCGCCGACCCGGATCCGTTCTACGCGGCGCCGGCCGATATCGGGAACTTCCGACCCGGAGATGTGGTGCGCAGCCGCCAGATCCCCGCGGTCCAGTTCCCGGGCTCGACGGTCTGGCAACTGTTGTACCGATCGACGGACTCCGGAGGCGATCCGATCGCCGCGATGACCACGGTGATCCTGCCGCTGGGCGGCGGGCACAATCAGCCGCTGGTGTCCTATCAGCCGTTCATCAACGCGCTCGGTCTGCAGTGCGCGCCCTCGCACGGCCTGTTCACCGGTGAGGTGAAGGAGTCGGTGGCGCTGAATCTGCTGCTGGCCCGCGGCTGGGCGGTCACCGTGCCGGACTACCTCGGACCGGACAGCGCCTACGGTGCGGCCAAGATGGGCGGCCGGCTCGTGCTCGACAGCACGCGAGCGATCAAGCGGTTCAAGCAGATCGGCCTGGCCGACAGCCCGGTCGCCCTCGCCGGCTACTCCGGCGGCGGCATGGTGACCGGCTTCGCGGCGGCGTTGGCGCCGGACTACGCGCCCGAACTGCCGATCGTCGGTGTGGCCATGGGCGGCGTGGTGGAGAACATCGGCAAGCTGGCCCTCGACACGTACGGCGCCCCCAATCCGCTGTTCGGACTGGGCTTCGCGGGCGCGGTCGGACTCGAGCGCGAGTATCCGAAGGATATGGCGCTGGACAAGTGGCTGAACCCGGCCGGCCTCGCGTTGCGCAACCAGATGTCCAACGCGTGCACCGAGGAGATCATCGCCGACGCGGCCAACAAGAAGTTCACCGACTACTTCAACGGCAGCGCCGACGACGTCAACGCCACCCAGGTCCACATCATCCACGCCAACAGCCTCGAGACCTTCGACGGCGTGCCGCGGGCCCCGATCTACCAGTGGCACGGCACCTCCGACGTGGTGAGCCCGCAGCTCGTCCGCGAGGTCGCGGGCCGCTACTGCCATGCGGGAACTCCGGTGCAGCTGGACATGCTGCCCGGCGCCGACCACGGCACGGGAATGCTCAACGCCCCGCGTGCCATCGACTACCTCGCCGATCGGTTCGCGGGCAGGCCCGCACCGAGTAACTGCTGAAAGCCGGCCCAGGGGAAGGGCTTCCGTATCGGTCCATGCGAAAGGAGCCGGTACGGAAGTAGCGGATCGCGCGCGTCGCCGAGGCCGTCGACGCGCGCGGTCCGCTTTTCGCTGTCTTGTCGGCATCGCTCCGATGCTCCAGGCGACTCGCGCGACACGCCGGGTCGCGACACGATTTCGAGCTACTCCCTGGCTACTGTTGCTGAATGCGACAGTCCCTGCATCGGCGGCTGCTGGCCGCGGCGGCCGCGGTGACCGCCCTGGTCGCGACCGGTCCGGTCGCCGCCGCCGCGCCCGCACCCGCGGCGGAGCTGCCGTCGCTGGGCGAGCAGTTCCTGTGGGGTGTGGCGGCCTCGGGCTTCCAATCCGAAGGCCGTGCCCCCGACAGCAATTGGACCCGCTACATCGCCACCGGCGCGGTCGAGCCGTACCACGATTCGGTGCGATTCCTCGATCGCTACACCGCCGATATCGATCGCGCGGCCCGGCTGGGTGCCAAGGTGTTCCGGATCAGCATCGAATGGGCTCGGGTGCAGCCGAATCCGGACCGCTGGGACGATGGCGCGTTCTCGGTCTACGACGCGATCGTCAACGCCATCGAGGGCGCGGGCATGACGCCGATGCTGACCCTGGACCATTGGGTCTATCCGGGCTGGGCCGCTGATCGCGGCGGCTGGCGCCAGCAGGGCATGGTCGAGGACTGGCTGGCCAACGCGCGGAAGGTGGTGGGGCACTTCGCCTCCCGCAATCCGATCTGGGTGACGATCAACGAGCCCGGCGCCTATCTGGGCACCGAGCGCCGGATCGGCGCGATCACCGACGAGCAGTGGCCCGCGGCCATGGATCGAATGGCCCAGGCGCATAACGCCATCTACGACGAGATCCACCGGATCCAGCCCAAGGCCCTGGTCACCAGCAATGTCGGCTACGTGCCCGGCGCCGAGACCTCGGTCAACCAGCCCTTCATCGACAAGGTGCGCGATAAGCTCGACTTCCTCGGCATCGACTACTACTTCGGCCCCGATCCGGGTCCCCAGCAGGGCGCCACCGCGGCGGGTGCGCCCGGGATGTGGAATCTGCCCCTGCAGACCGAGGGCATCTACTACGCGCTGCGGCACTACGCCCGGCAGTTTCCCGGCAAGCCGCTGTACGTCGTCGAGAACGGCATGCCGACCGAGAACGACCGGCCCCGCCCGGACCAGTACTCGCGCGCCGATCATCTGCGCGACACGATCTACTGGCTGCAGCGCGCCAAGGCCGACGGCATGAACGTGATCGGCTACAACTACTGGAGCCTCACCGACAACTACGAATGGGGTTCCTACGCACCGCGTTTCGGCCTGTTCACGGTGAACGTCGTCGACGATCCCGAGCTGGTGCGCCGCCCCACCGAGGCGGTCGAGGCCTTCGCGACCCTGGCCCGCGCGGGCGGGGTACCCGCGAACTATCGCCCCACCCGCCCGCCCGTGCCCTGTTCGCAGGTCGATCCGCCCGACAGCTGCGACAATCCGGTCGACTCGGTCGAACGCTGAGATCAGGCGCCGACATAGGCGGCGAGATGTTCGCCGGTGAGGGTGGAGCGCGCAGCGACCAGATCGGCGGGCGTGCCTTCGAAGACGATCGTGCCGCCGTCGTGTCCCGCGCCCGGGCCCAGATCGATGATCCAGTCGGCGTGCGCCATCACCGCCTGATGATGTTCGATCACGATCACCGACTTCCCGGAATCCACCAGCCGATCCAGCAGGACGAGCAGCTGTTCGACATCGGCCGGATGCAGCCCGGTGGTCGGCTCGTCGAGCACGTAGACACCACCCTTGTCCGCCATATGCGTGGCAAGCTTGAGCCGCTGCCGTTCACCGCCGGACAGCGTAGTGAGCGGCTGCCCGATCGTGAGATAGCCCAGTCCGACCTCGGCGAGCCGCTCCAGGATCGCATGCGCGGCGGGGAGTTTCGCCGCGCCGGAGGCGAAGAACCGCTCGGCCTCGCTCACCGGCATCGCCAGCACCTCGCTGATATCGCACCCGCCGAGGCGGTACTTCAGCACCGACGCGTCGAATCGCTTCCCGCCGCACTCCTCACAGACGCTGGCCACACCGGCCATCATCGCCAGATCGGTGTAGATGACACCGGCGCCGTTGCAGTTCGGGCAGGCGCCCTCCGAATTGGCGCTGAACAGAGCCGGTTTCACGCCGTTGGCCTTCGCGAACGCCTTGCGGATCGGCTCGAGCAGTCCGGTGTAGGTCGCCGGATTACTGCGCCGTGAACCGCGGATCGGGGTCTGGTCGACCGAGACGACATCGCCGGGCGGGATCGAGCCGTGCAGCAGCGAACTCTTGCCCGAGCCCGCGACGCCGGTGACGACGACCAGCACTCCGAGCGGGATGTCGACGTCCACATCGCGCAGGTTGTTGGTGTTCGCGCCGCGAATCTCCACCGCGCCGTTCGACTTTCGCACATCGGTCTTGAGCGCGGCCCGGTCGTCGAAGTGCCGGCCGGTAATGGTGCGGCTGGACCGCAGGCCCGCCACGGTGCCCTCGAAGCAGACCGTGCCGCCCGCCGCGCCCGCGCCGGGACCGAGATCGACGATATGGTCGGCGATCGCGATCGTCTCCGGTTTGTGCTCGACGACCAGCACCGTATTGCCCTTGTCGCGCAATCGGAGCAGCAGGTCGTTCATGCGCCCGATATCGTGCGGATGCAGGCCCGCGGTGGGCTCGTCGAAGACGTAGGTGACATCGGTCAGTGCGGAGCCCAGGTGGCGAATCATCTTGACGCGCTGGGCCTCTCCGCCCGAGAGCGTGCCCGCCGACCGCTCCAGCGCCAGGTAGCCCAGCCCGATCTCCACGAACGAGTCGAGGGTGTGGCGCAGAGCGTCGAGCAGCGGCGCCACCGAGGGTTCCTTCAGTGCGCCGACCCACCCCGCGAGATCGCTGATCTGCATCGCGCAGGCGTCGGCGATGCTCTTACCCTTGATCTTCGAGGTTCGGGCGCCCTCGTTCAGGCGGGTGCCATCGCAGTCCGGACAGATCTGGAAGGTGACCGCGCGCTCCACGAAGGCGCGGATATGCGGCTGCAGCGCGTCGACGTCCTTGGACAGCATGGACTTTCGGATCCTGGGGATCAGACCCTCGTAGGTGAGGTTGATGCCGTCGACCTTGATCTTGGTCGGTTCCTTGTAGAGCAGATCGTCCAGCTCGCGCTTGGTGAACTTCTTGATCGGCTTGTCCGGATCGAAGTACCCGCAGCCGGTGAAGATCCGGCCGAACCAGCCGTCCATGCTGTAGCCAGGGATGGTGAGCGCGCCCTCGTTGAGGGATTTGGTGTCGTCGTAGAGCTGGGTCAGGTCGATATCGTTGACCGCGCCGCGGCCCTCGCAGCGCGAGCACATGCCGCCGGTGACGGTGAAGGTGCGGCGCTCGCGCACCTGGCGGCCGCCGCGCTCGAAGGTGACCGCGCCCCCGCCGCTGACCGAGGCGACGTTGAACGCGTAGGCCCGCTGCGAGCCGATATGCGGTTTCGCGAGGCGGCTGAACAGGATTCGCAGCATCGCGTTGGCGTCGGTGGCGGTGCCGACCGTGGAGCGGAGGTCACCGCCCATGCGCTGCTGATCGACGATGATCGCGGTGGTCAGCCCCTCGAGCACATCGACCTCGGGCCGGGCCAGCGTGGGCATGAAGCCCTGCACGAAGGCGCTGTAGGTCTCGTTGATCAGCCGCTGCGATTCCGCGGCGATCGTATCGAAGACCAGTGAGCTCTTGCCCGAGCCGGAGACGCCGGTGAACACGGTCAGCCGGCGCTTCGGGATCTCGATGCTGATGTCTTTGAGATTGTTCTCGCGCGCGCCGTGCACGCGAATCAGATCGTGGCTGTCGACCTTGCTCATCGGGTCTCCCTGTTCTCGGGCCGGATGGCTCAGCCCAGTTGCTGGATGCGGATGAGGTTGCCCGCGGGATCGCGGAACGCGCAGTCGCGCACGCCGTAAGGCTGATCGGTCGGTTCCTGGACGACCTCGGCGTCGGCGGCCTGCAGCCGTTCGAAGGTGCCGTCGACGTCCTTGCTGGCCAGCACCACGGTGCCGTAGGTGCCCTTGGCCATCATCTCGGTGAGGGTGCGGCGCTCGTCGTCGGTCAGGCCGGGCGTCGCGGCGGGCGGATACAGGACGATGGCGGTATCGGGCTGATCGGCCGGGCCCACGGTGATCCAGTACATCCCGTTGTAGCCCACATCCTTGCGGATCTCGAAGCCGAGGGTGTCGCGATAGAAGGTCCGGGCCGCGTCCGGATCGTTCTGCGGGAGGAAGCTGGCGGCGATGCTGATATCCATGAGGATCAGGCTAATTGCGGCTTGGTTGCCTGCGCTTCTCGATTCCTGATCGGTCTGGTGACCTGTTTCGCCACGCACGACGGCATTCCCTCCGTCGACTGCGCCTGCTCCTTGCGATAGACGCTGGGCGATACGCCGACCAGTTCGGTGAACCGCGTGGAGAAGGTGCCCAGCGAGGAGCAGCCGACCGCGAAACACACCTCGGTGACGGTGAGATCGCCGCGCCGCAGCAGCGCCATCGCGCGCTCGATGCGCCGCGTCATCAGATAGGAGTACGGCGATTCCCCGTAGGCGAGCTTGAATTGGCGACTGAGATGTCCCGCCGACATATACGCGTCCCGCGCGAGCGCCTCGACGTCCAGCGGCTGTGCGTACTCGCGGTCGATGCGATCACGCACGCGCCGCAAGCGCGCGAGATCCCGCACATTCTGCTCCGCGGCAGGTTTGCTCACGGTGCACATCGTCGCACGGACACCGGGAGTTGCCTATCGTGCCGGACTCGCCGCGCCGCAGGCCCGCGACGTCCGCTAATAATCGGACCGGCCGGTATTATCCGATCGGTTATCGACCACCGATGTTCGATTCTCGCGAGAGGAACCGGCGATGGCGGCGAGACGCGGGTGACGGGACTGCCGCAGTACGCGCCGATGCACGCGACTGCGGGCACGCTGCCCGAGGACGACTCCGCGTGGAACTACGAGGTCAAATTCGACGGCATTCGAGCCATCGGTTATATCGGCCATGACCTGCGGCTGGTGTCGCGGAACAACAAGGACATCACCGTCGCCTGGCCCGAATTGGCGGATCTGGCTCCCTCGGATCCCCCGTTCGTCGTCGACGGGGAGATCGTCGCCTTCTCGGCCTATGGGCGAACCTCGTTCGAGGCATTGCAGCCGCGGATGCATCAGCGCAACCCGGCGACGATCCAGGCCCTGACGAAGTCCGTCCCGGTGACCTACATGATCTTCGATCTGCTCCACATCGGCGACCGATCGCTCATCGATCTGCCCTATCGGCAGCGACGCCGACTGCTCGAGCAACTCGGCTTACGCGGCCCGCACTGGCAGGTTCCGTCCCGACTGCCCGACAGCGGCGCCGACGCCCTCGCCGAATCCCGGCGACTCCGGCTCGAGGGCATCCTCGCCAAGCGGATCGACGGCCCGTACCTGCCCGGGCGGCGCGGCCCGCACTGGATCAAGGTCAAGAACATCACCACCCAGGAGGTCGTGATCGTCGGCTGGCGTCCGGGATCCGGACGCCGCGCGGGTGGGATCGGCTCACTGCTCATGGCCGTCCACGACGATACCGGGAAACTGATCTACATCGGCAACGTCGGTACCGGCTTCACCCACGCGATGCTCGATCGGCTCCGGGCCGAACTCCAACCGCTGCAACGCGAAACACCCACCGTCGACACCGACGTGACGGACGCCGTCTGGGTCGAACCACAGATCGTGGGTGAGGTGTCGTTCGCCGAGTGGACGGGTGACGGCAAACTCCGTCACCCCTCCTGGCGAGGACTCAGGCCGGACAAATCTCCCCGCGAAGTCATCCGGGAATGACTGCCGACCCGAGTTCACCCTGACAGCGTGCCGCCGATGACGGGGCTACCGCGCCCTGCTCAGATCCGCTGCCAGAGTGCGGGTGTCGCGTCGGGAGTCCAGTCGGCCTGGGCGGTATGAGCCTGCAGACACCGGTATTTCGCGCCGTTGTAGTTCACCACATCCCCGGCGTTGTAATGTCCGGCTGCCTGCCAGTCCGCGACGGCGGGGGTGATCGGGTTGGTGACCTCGAGCCACGTTTGCCCGGCGAACCACACGCGCGGCTTACCGGGCTCGTCGTATACCGCCGTCAGTGTGGTCGTCCCGACCTTTGTCGGCGTGTACTGCGCCGTCGCCATGCCGTTGGCGATGGAGGCCACGCCGAGATCGGTGCCACCCGCCGTGATATGCACCGTGGCATCGGCCGGTACCGAGGCCGTCGACACGCTCAGCGCGACACTCTCATTCGGATGGTGAACCAGCCCTGACATGGTGATGAGCTTGTCCGTCAGGCTGCCGCCGGTCGGTTCGGGCACGATCGGAGCGGGCGTCTTCGGCAGCTGGCTCACATCGACCCCGGGACCACCGTACGAGATCATCCCGTGGGCTGCCGTCCATTCCTCGATGAGCAGATCGTGGGTGCCCGTCATCGTGGGGTACCAGGTCACCGATGCGGTGTTACCGTTGGGCCGCTGCGGACCGCCGCCGATGAGGATGTCCGACTTCATCACGTTGGTGCTCTTGCTATCCCATACCCTGTCGTAGAAGAAGATCTGCGCGTTCTGATCATCGGCCCCGCTCCCACCCAGGGTGGCCGACACCGTGTACACCCCCGGGTCACCGCCGACGCCCGGTTTCGCATCCGTGGCCCATACGGTCGCGGAGGCGGTGGGCGCGGGTAGTGTGCCCACCATCGCGGCCACCGCTACCGCGATGATTCCCGTTCCCACTCGACGTATTCTCTTGTCCTGCATGGCATTTCCCCCTTGCTCACAGGTGGCGGCGGCAACCGGCGCCGATAACGAACCTAGCTCTGGCGCACTGAAGCCCGACAGGCCTTACCGGCAAAACACCTATATGAGACAGAACACAGGGGCGTTTACGAGGCTTGATCGAATCGACTGATGTACAACCCTAAGGGCCGCTCAGTTGGTCGTCGGCGCGCCGGTGGCGCTGGGTGCCGGTTTGCCGGAACGGTTGCGGGGCTGTGCGATTCGGGTCGCCGTGATGCTGTTTCCCGACGCCTGCCCGTCGATCATCACCGGGGTGCCGACCGCGAATTCCGATGAGGTTTCCGGTTTGTCGTTGCTGCCGAAGGTTGTCGACGATGTGATCGTCACGGTCTCGGTGGCACCGTCACGTGTGGTGATCGTCCAGGTGTTCCCGTTCTCGGCGGCGATCGTGCCGAAGACCGCATTTCCCCGATGCGGGCCGGGCGCGGCCGACGCCTGCGCTGAGCTGGTGGGCGCGGCCGACGATGTAGGTGCCGAACTCGGGCTACCGGACGAACTGCAAGCGGTCAGCATCGCGGCGGCGACTACGCCACCGACGGCACCGATCAGCAGGATGGTGCGACGGCGTGCCCGTGTTGCCGAACCGGACCGGGACCCCGAAGGCATCGAATGTGTCATGGCGGCAACGCTATGCACCGTCCTTGGGAGATCCCTCGTGGCGGCCTGTCAGCTGGCTCAGTACCGTATCCGGCACCTCGGACCGGGTCTGCGTCAGACTGCGACGCTGTAATGGCCTCGGGTGAAGCTCCAGCTGTCTATCGCTTTTCCATCGATGGCGTGGAGCGGGATGGCCGCAGCGATCGGCACTCCCGCGTTGTCGATGATCGCCACCACCTCGGTGGTGATGTGGATTTCGTGTTCGGATGACGGTGGGGAGGTCATCGCAGGCACGGTCAGCGTGCCCCGGCTCAGTTTCCATGCGCCCGCGACGGTGGGTGCGGTCTTGTCGACCACGGACGATTTCGGGATGGTCAGCGTCGCGTCGACCAGACAGCATGCGGCGCTCTTGGACAGATCGGGCGATGCTGTGGGAATCAGGAGCGCGGCGGCCACCACCTCCCCGTTGTCGTTGTGGCCCAGGACATGGGTCTCCTCCGTGGCCGCGGATTTCGCCTCACTCTTCGACAATGAATGGTGCACATGGCCCGATACGTGACGCAGTACGACGTGGCCGCCGGATACATGTTTGTGCTCCGACTCCGGAGGGAGCAGGGCGATGACCGGGCTGCGGCGGCCGTGGCCGACCCAGACCGGGATGCGCGTTTGAGAAGTGAACGCTTCCATGGACTTCGGCTCCTTGTCCGTCACCCGTTGGCCGATCCGTTACCCGAGAGAATGGGAATCTCGTCGAGAACATGACTCAACGGGTCATCGCCGTCATTGATGGTCGAGTTGTCGGCGCATTGCTGCTGCTGAGCCGAGGACAAGACCGGAACATCCTGAACTCCGACATTGATCAACGCGAGAACGCTCTGTATGCCCAGCTTCCCGACGCCGATGCACGGCTTGTTGAGCGTGCCTTGGATCAAGCTCATCTGAGGGCTTTCCTCACCTCCGGTCCTCGTATTGCCGTATCCGGTCTTCGAGCCGTTGGCGTTGGCGATATCGCTGTCGTTACCTGCCATGGTGGTCCACCTTCCCGCAGTACACGATCGGGCAAATACCTCGAATTACCCACTGCCACCGCATATTTCGAGTTAACAGCAGATCTATTCTACGGCGTTGTCACCGCGCGGTCGGCACAATCGCACAATATCCGCCGCTGCCCCGAAGTATCTCGCGTCGCGTTTCACGCACCTTCTGATCGGCACATCGCGGCACGGATAGTGTGACTGTATGGACGACCCTGTGCGGCAACGTCATTCGTCATCGTTCGGTGCGGCGGCGCCCGCCTACGCCGAGCACCGCCCGGACTACGCGGCGGCCGCGGTGCGCTGGGCGCTGGAGTCCGCGCCCGGACTGCGGGTGCTGGATCTCGGGGCCGGAACCGGCAAGCTGACCGGCACGCTGATTGCGCTGGGCGCCAACGTCATCGCGGTCGAGCCCGACCCTGCGATGCTGACCGAGCTGCGTCGTGTACTGCCTGCCGCCCGCGCTCTGCCGGGTAGTGCCGAGAAGATACCGCTGCCGGACGCGTCCGTCGATGCCGTGCTGGCCGACAACGCCCTGCACTGGTTCGACATGGCCGTCGCCGGGCCCGAGATAGCCAGAGTGCTTGCACCCGGCGGCATCCTGGCCGGTTTGTGGAACGTCATGGACAACCGGGTCGAGTGGGTTGCCGGACTCGAGCGGGTCAGCGGAAGCGCGGCCATCGGCCCGCGGGACACGGCCACCGGCTGGCGCGCCGCGACGGCGGGCTTGCACCGTCCCGGCACCGGCCTGATCGCTCGGTTCGGCTCCCCGGAGCAGGCCGAGTTCCCGCATGGGCAGCGCCGCACCGCCGACTCGCTCGTCGCGACACTCGCGACGCGGGCGGGTGTGCTGGTCATGCCGGAACCCGAACGACAGGCCACGCTCGGCCGCATCCACGCATTTCTCGCGAGCAGACCGGAGACCACCCACGGCGAATTCACCCTCCCGATGCTGACCGGCGTACTGCGCGTCCGGCAGCCGTGAAGGCCGTCGACGGGGCGATCTCTCCCGCGGATGTCGAGAATCCGAATTCGGCTTCGTCCCCGGGATGAACACGGTCACAATGGGCCGACCGCACCAAGGAGAACGACCGTGCGACCGAACGAGATCACCGAGATCCTGAACCGGCCGATCAGCCGGGAACTGCTGGCTCGCGACCTGACCCGCCTGGCCTACGTCGCCGAGGACGGCACCCCGCGCACCGTGCCGATCGGCTTCACCTGGAACGGCTCGCAGATAGTGATGTGCACGAGCACCAACGCCCCGAAACTGCCTGCCCTGCGCCACAATCCGGCGGTCGCCCTGACGATCGACACCGAGGTGCATCCGCCCCGGATCCTGCTCATCCGCGGCCGAGCCGAACTGGATGTCGTCGAGGGCATCCCGCAGGAGTACCTCCAGATGAACGGCACCTACGAGATGACACCCGAGCAACGGATCAACTGGGAGGCGGAGGTGCGTTCGCTCTACGAGAGCATGGTCCGCATCGTCGTCACCCCGACCTGGGCGAAGCTGATCGACTTCGAGACAACCCTGCCGAGCGCGGTCGAGGAGATGATCCGGCGGCGGGCCCAGCGCCAGGGCTCCTGACGATAATGCCTTGCCTGCCGGGCACTTTCACGGTCACGATCATGCCATGCAAGCCGAACGGTCAGCGGCGTTGGCGCCCGGCATCACCCCGGCCCGCCGAATCACCCTGGACGAGTTGCTGATTCGCCAATGGCAGCCGGAGGATCTCCGGCCGCGCTGGGAAGCGATCACCGCCTCGTTCGACCATCTGCGCCCCTGGTGGAGCGACAGCCTCATCGAACTCGCCACGCTCGACGGCCAACGCGTCTACGGCCGCAACGCCGAGCATTGGCCCACCACCAGCGGCGACTACCGCTACGGCATCTTCGATCACCACGACACCGTGCTCGGCGGCATCAATCTCCAAGACAGACTCGGCAGCGGCGCAATCGAACTCGGCTACTGGTGCCATGTCGCGCATACCGGCCACGGGGTGATCACGCGCGCGGCGGCCGCCCTGACCGAACTCGCCCTGGCACTACCGGGCATCGACCGCGTCGAAATCCATTGCGATGTAAACAATCTCCGCAGCGCCGCGGTCCCCCGGCGGCTCGGATTCCGCCTCGACCGGACGCAGCCGCGCGAGAAGTCCGCGCCGTCGGACTCGGGCACGGAGATGTGCTGGATCAGGGACCGATGAGCTACCCCGCGGCGACCGTTGTGCGGAAGGTGCGCCGGTAGGTCAGCGGGGTGACGCCGATCGCCTCCTGCAGATGCTGGCGCAGCGAGGCGCCGGTGGCGAAACCGACCTCGGCGGCGATGCGGTCGATGGTGAGGTCGGTGGCCTCGAGCAGTTCGCGGGCCCGGAACAGACGCTGCTGGATGAGCCAGCGGCCGGGGCTGAGTCCGACCTCGTCGCGGAAGCGGCGGGCGAAGGTGCGTCCGCTCATGCGGGCCTGGTCGGCCAGCTCGGCCATGCTGATCGGCAGGTGCAGATGTTCGAGCGCCCACTGCCGCGCGGTGGCGGTTCCCGCCGCGGACGGCGGTGGCACCGGTTGTTCGATGAACTGGGCTTGGCCGCCCTCGCGCCACGGCGGGACCACGCAGCGGCGCGCCACCGCATTGGCCAGTTCGCTGCCGTGATCACGGCGCAGCATATGCAGGCACAGATCGATTCCGGCCGCGGCGCCCGCGGAGGTGAGGATGTCGTCGTCGTCGATGTAGAGCACGCCGGGATCGAAGCGCACCCGGGGAAAGGCGCGGCGGAACAGGTCGCTGAGATCCCAGTGGGTGGTCGCCGGGCGATCGTCGAGCAGCCCCGCCGCACACAGCACGGCCGCGCCCGTGCAGATCGATACCAGCCGCGTGCCCGCCGGGATCATCTCGAGCGCCGCCGAAACATTCGGCGGCAGATCATCATTCAGATATGGCGTGACATCGCACGGCGGGATGACGACGGTCTGCGCGGTCGCCAGGATCGACGCGTCATGCTCGACGGCGATCGTGAAATCCGCCTGACTGTGCACCGGGCGGCCGTCGAGTGAACAGGTGAGCACCTCGTAGTGGCCGTCGGCCGTGCCGAACACCCGGTTCGCAATCCCCAGTTCGAACGGATACACCCCGTCCAACGCCAGCACGACCACGCGATGAGGATCCGGACTCGTCATGGCACGATCCTATCGAATTATGGCGATCCCGCCATTTTCGGGCCCGCGAATCCCCGGCAAGCTGAAGTCATGACCGAATACGACATCCCCGACACCATGCGCGCCATCAGCCAGGACATCCTGGGCGGACCCGAGGTACTGCACGAGATCGAACTGCCGGTGCCCCGGCCCGGGCCGAGCGAGCTGCTGATCCGGGTGCACGCGACCGGTCTGAACCCCACCGACTGGAAGCACCGCGCGTACGGCGGCCTGTCCGGGCTGAAGCCGCCGTTCACGCTGGGCTGGGACGTCTCCGGCGAGGTGGTCGCGACCGGCTACGGCGTGACCATCTTCGCGCCGGGCGACGAGGTCTTCGGCATGCTGCCCTATCCGCACGGGCACGGCGCGGCGGCCGAATACGTCGTCGCCCCGGCCCGCGCCCTCACCCGAAAGCCGAAGAACTTCGACCACATTCAGGCCGCCGCCACCCCACTGGCCGCCCTGACCGCCCGCCAGGTGCTGATCGACACCGCGAATCTGCAACCGGGACAGCGGGTTCTGGTGCATGCCGCCGCGGGCGGTGTCGGTCACTTCGCCGTACAGATCGCCAAAGCCCACGGCGCGTATGTCATCGGCACCGCGAGCACACCCAATCACGATCTGCTTCGCGAACTCGGCGCGGACGAGGTGATCGATTACCGCACAACCGATGTCGCGGCCACGGTCACCGATATCGACGTGGTCCTCGATCCCCTCGGCGGCGACAGCGCGCTCGGCTCCCTGCGCACGCTACGCCCCGGCGGTGTCGTGGTCTCGTTGCTGCCGGTACCCGAGGCCGCGCACGCCGCGGCCGGCGTGCGCGCCGCGGTGCTCCTGGTCGAGGCCGATCACGCGGGTATGACCGCGCTCGCGGATCTGGCCGAGGCCGGGCGGCTGCGCCCGACGATCGCGGGTGTGTTCCCCCTCGCCGAGGCGGCCAAGGCCCACGCCCTCGGCGAAACCAACCGCACCGCAGGCAAACTGGTCCTCACCGTGCGCTAGCTGCGGACGTCACATCCGCCGCATCACCGAGACCACCTTGCCCAGCACCACCGCCCGGTCGCCGTCGATGACGGCGTAGGCCGGATTGCGCGGTTCGAGGTAGACGTGGCCGCCGCGGCGGCGATACACCTTCACCGTGGCCTCCTCGTCGATCATGGCGGCCACGATGTCACCGGAGTGCGCCTCGTGCTGTTGGCGCACCACCACGATATCGCCGTCGCAGATGGCCGCGTCGATCATCGAGTCGCCGCGCACCCGCAGCGCGAAAACCGTTCCGCGCCCGACCATCTGGCGTGACAGGGTGAGCATATCGTCGGTGTGCTCCGCGGCGAGGATCGGGGTGCCCGCGGCGATATCGCCGACCACCGGCACCGTCACCGCATCCTCGTCGCGCTCGCGCGGCGCGGTGGCCCGCAGGAACAGCCGCACGTCGACCGGCCGCGTCATGGTCTCGCCGCGGCGCAGGAAGCCCTTGTCCTCCAGCGCCTTCAGATGTTTGGACACCGACGAGCTCGAGCGCAGCCCGACCGCCTCGCCCAGTTCCCGGGTGCCGGGCGGATATCCGTGGCGCACCACCCAGTCCGCGATAGTGGCCAGGATGTGCTGCTGGCGCGGCGGCAGGGCCGAGGTGTCGAGCTGGTCGAACGCGTCGTCGTATCCGGTCACCGGGGCATCCTAAGGCGAGGCCGCCGAGAAGCCCGCGCGCACACGCGGGTTCAGTTCACACAGGGGATATCCGATCCGATGCTGGTGGTGACCGGCTTCCCGGAATCGGGCAGGCCGTCGGCGACCGCCGAGGCCGACGCGCCACCCGAGGTCGTGGTCGACGAGCTCGAACCGGTGGGTTCGGCCGAGGAGGTGGTCGATGCCGAGCCGCCGGTGGTCATGCCGTCGGGCATGGCGAAATCGGACCCGAGCACGACCTTCACGTGACCGGCCTCGACATTCTTCGACGGGGCGGTCGGCAGGCCGCCGAGCATATCGGCCACCTGGGTGGCGTCGGCGTCGGTGCTCGTCGCCGGGTAGTAGACGATCGAGCTGGTGCCGTCGCCGTATTCGGCGTTCTTGGCATCGCCCTGACGGAATCCCTTGTCGGCCAGGAAGTTCGACACCTTGCCCGCCATGCCGCCGGTCGCGCCCGCGTTGCGGACGTCGATGGTGCTCAGCGGCGCGGTCTTGGGCGCGGTCGGCTGCGTGGTCTGCACGCCGAACGCGGCGCGCACTGTCTTCTTGATCGCGGCGGGATCGACGATGTTGACGTCCTGGCCGTCGATGGTGTCGTAGGTCTTCACCGGCAGGGTCTGGAATTCGATCGGGATCGAGCCCGCCTTGCCCATGGTCTGGGCGAAGTCGAGCACGTTCCAGCCGTCCGACAGCACGATATCGTTCTGCGCGGCGGTGATCAGCTGCTGCAGCTTGCCGACATTGGTCAGCGTGCCGGAATCCTTGAGCTGCTTGGCGACCGAGGTGAGGAACGCCTGCTGGCGATGGGTGCGGTCGAGGTCGCCGTTGTCCAGGCCGTGCCGCTGGCGCACGAACGACAGCGCGTTGGCCGCGTCCAGATGCTGGCGCCCGGCCGGGAACACCGCGCCGGAGTAGTACTCGTCGTCGACCGCGTGGTTCAGGCAGACGTCGACGCCGCCGAGGATGTTGGCCAAATCGTAGAAGCCGACCAGCGAGACCTCAGCGAAGCGGTTGATCGGGACGCCGGTGAGCTGCTTGACGGTCGCCACGATGGATTCGCGCCCGGCCTCGCGGCCCTGACGTTCCAGTTCCACCTTGTCCTTGACGCCCTGATTCTGCAGCTTCTGTTCCGCCGAAGCCTTCTTCAGCCCGTAGGCCTCCTTGATCTTGGCGTGGTCGTAGCCGGGGATGTTGTTGACCGCGACATAGTCGTCGCGCGGGATGGAGAAGGCGGTGATCTTGCTCAGATCCTTCGGAATATGCACCAGGATCAGCGAATTGGCGTTGTAGCCGCCCTCGCTGCCGTCGCCGGCGTGCAGCTGATCGAGGATATTCTTGGGAAGATCGTTGCCGTTCAGATCCTTCCGGGTGTCCAGACCGATCAGCAGCAGATTCATATCGCCGTCGAGGGCGGCCGCGTCACCGGCGCTGATCACCTGGGATCGGGTGAAGCCCTCGTTGACGCTCTTCTCGGTGTAGTAGGCGAATCCCGTGCCGGACACCACGATCACCGCGGTGGCCGCCGCGGCGAGGCGGCCCACGATACGCGCGCGCCGGGCCTGTTTACTGGGTCGCTTGGCGGCGGCGCGGCGGGTGCTGCGGCTCGGCTTCGCCGGAACGTACCGGTCGGTCGGCGCATCCGCCAGATCGGCGGCGGCACTCTTGGCGCGCGGGCGGCGAGCCTCGATGTCACGCCCCGCGTCGACGCGTTCGCCGCGACGCGCGTTCGCGCGCTCGGCGCTCGGACGCGCGGTGCGACGCGCGGGCGCCTCGGGGCGCTCCGCGCGGCGCGGCGCGGCCTCTGGGGCTTCCTCGCGCGCACGACGGCTCGTGCCGCTCGCCTCGAGGCGAGCGGCACGTTCTGCCGGAGTGGGGGCCGGCCCGGACCGATCCGGGGCCTGATTCTCCGCGCGCGCGTGTCGGGCGTGGCGACCACTGGTGCGTGGGTCCGGCACGACCGGGATCGGTTCGGTGTGATCGTTCATCTCGCCGTTCAGTTTCACATCACCGTGCTGAGGGGAAGCTGAGAATGCCTTTCATCGGATCGTGTCATCGTGCCCGATGTTTGTGACAAATGCACATCCCGGGGTGCGCTATTCGCTCGCCGCGGCGGACAGTCCCAGTATGCCGCCCAGGTTGTCCAGGTGCCGCTCGAACAGGTCCGCGCGATCGGTGAAACTGCCCGGCCCGTACATGTCGAACACGTCGAAGCTCACCGCGCCGAACAGTCCCGTCCACACCGAGATCCCCCGCGCCAGCAGCCAATCGGGTACCTCGAGCGCGAATTCGGCTCGGATGGCGGCGAAATCGCCCGACAGCGGATGCGCGATGACCGGCGGCGGCTCGGGGCTCGCCAGAACGCCTGCCGCATACGCTCTTTCGATCACACGCATCAGGGCCACGATGACTCGGATCCCCGGCGGGCTGGTCTCCTCGGCGGGCGCCTGATATCCCGGAACCGGTGTGCCGAACAGCAGTCCGTAGCGCGCGGGTTCGGCCAGCGCCCATTCGCGCACGGCCCGCCCCAGCACCCGCAGCCCCTGCGCCGGATCCACCGGAGCGGCGGCCAGCGCGGCGTCGACGGCGTCGGCCAGCTCGGTATAGCCGTCGACCACCAACAGGGTGAGCAGTTCGTCACGGCTGCGGACATAGCGGTACACCGCCGAGGACACCACGCCCAGATCCCGCGCCACGGCCCGCAACGACAGCGCGGCCGCGCCGTGCACGGCCAGATGATCGCGGCCGATGCGGACGATATCCGCCATGGTGCGGGCGCGCGCTCGCGCTCGCGGTGTGGTCGCCGTCATTCCCTCACCCTGCCATATCGAGAGCACTGCATTCAAATGTGAACGTCGCTTTCCGTGGGATGGACCACAATTGCCCGCTCGAAGTGATCCAGGTTACTGTCACCGATCGGCCGCGATCGGCCGGCGGGCTCCGATCGGCGAATCACGTGGGGTAACACTATGTTTCGACACCGTCGTCCACTTCGGGCGGTTGCGACCGCGGCCGTCTCGGCACTCATCCTCGGGGCGCTGGCCTTCGCACCGGTCACCCACGCCGATCCCGGCGACGGCGCCCGCTGGACCGCGCTGCAGGACGGGCCGCCGAAGTACCCTGGCGTGCATATCGACTGGGATGTGCCGATCACGATGAGCGACGGCACGGTGTTGAAGGCCAATGTGTATCGCCCGGCCGACGCCGCGGGGCCGATCACCGAGCGGCTGCCGGTCGTGGTCAATCTGACGCCCTATACGAAACTCGTCTCCAACGTGGCGGATTCGATGCTGTCGGTGCCGGTGCTCGGCGATGCGCTGATGAACTTCCTGCGCGGTTTCGATCTGTCCGGCCTCGGGCTGGGCGGCGCCTCGGATCTGGGCAAGGCGCTGCCGGGCGGGCTGGCGCGCACGTTCACGGTGGACCGCAAGCTGATTCAGAGCGGCTATGTGCAGGTCGTCGTCGATGTCCGCGGAACCGGCTTCTCCCAGGGGGATTGGCAGGTCTTCGGCGACCGCGAGCAACGCGACGGCCCGGAGGTCGTGGAATGGGCCGCCCGGCAACCGTTCTCGGATGGGGCCGTCGGAATGTCGGGAGTGTCCTATTCGGCGATCAACCAATTACAAACGGCCGAGCGGCATCCCGCGGGCCTGAAGGCGATCTTCCCGGTGGTGCCGGGCAGCGATCTGCTGCACGATATCGTCGCCACCGGCGGCGGGCTGGGCACGGGCTTCCTGCCGATGTGGCTGGCCGCGGTCGACATCGCCAAACTGGTGCCCGATGTGGGATCGCTGCTGAACGGGCGTTTCGATATGCGGTGGCTCGCCGATCGGATCGCGGATCCGTTCACCTTCTTCGATTATCTGTTCGCGGCGCTGACCGTGCCCAGCATCGACACGATTCCGGACTCGCTGCGCTCACTCATCCAGCAGGGCAGCCCGATTCGCGATTCCTGGCTGGGCCGTCCCGACACCATCGACGTGCCGACCTTCCTCTACGGCGGCTGGCACGACATCTTCTCCTACGACCAGACCAAGATCTACCGCGCGATACCACTGCCCGCGGGCGAGAAGAAGATGATCATGGGCAACACCTTCCACATCTCCTCCGCCTCCGGACTGGGCGAACCGGGCGCGCCGCCGCGGCTGGATGTGCTGCAGCGCGCGTGGTTCGACAAGTGGCTCAAGGGTATCGATAACGGTATCGACGCGTATCCGCCGGTGACGACGTGGCAACAGGGCGGCGGCTGGGCCGCGGCGGCGCAATTCCCGCGCCCCGACGCCGATTACCGGCGGCTGTATCTGAACTCCGCGCCATCCGGGACGGTCGCGGTGAGCGCGCACGACGGCAGTCTGTCGGCCGCGCCGGGCGATCCGGCGCGCCTGACCGTCGCACCCGGCCTCGCGACGCTGTGCTCGCAGGACGCCGCGACCGGCACCGGCGGGATCACGGCCGTCCTCGACGCGTGCACCCGGGATTCGCGGATCGCCGAGACCAGCGCGCTGACCTTCACCAGTGCGCCCGTCGCCGCGGCGACCGAGCTGTCGGGCCCGATCGCGGTGCATCTCGACACCGTTCTGGACGCGACCGACGGATTCTGGGCGGTGACGCTCAACGATGTCGCACCTGACGGCCGTTCGACGGAATGGACGTACGGCCAGCTGGCCGCATCCCTGCGCGCGATCGACGAGGCCGCCTCGACCCGCTCCCCCGGCGGCGACTACACCGATCCCTATCCGATCCTCACCCTCGACACCCGCCAGCCCGTCGTGCCCGGCCGGCCGACCGTCGTCGACATCGGGCTCGACGCGACCGACGGCGTACTGCAGCCCGGCCATCGGCTGCGGGTGGATGTGTACGCGCTGGACTTCCCGCGCAGCCTTCCGCTGCGGCCGCTGCTCAACGAGAGCGGCCTGCGCCCGCAGCATGTGGAGCTGGATCCGAGCCGGCCGAGTTGGGTGAATCTGCCGGTCCTCGGGGCCCCTGGGTGGTAAGCCGTACCCCGCGACACAGGTACCCTACCCGGTAGTAACGTTGTCGGGGTCACAGGCGACCGCGAGCGAGGAGTGTCACATGGCACAAAACGACACCGATTTCGATGTGCTCATCGTGGGTTCGGGCTTCGGCGGCAGCGTGAGCGCGCTGCGCCTCGTGGAGAAGGGCTATCGGGTCGGCGTACTCGAGGCCGGGCGGCGGTTCGCCGATGACGAATTGCCCCGCAACAGTTGGGATCTGCGCAAGTACCTGTGGGCGCCGCGGCTGGGCTGCTTCGGTATTCAGCGCATCCATCTGCTGCGCGATGTGATGATCCTCGGCGGCGCCGGGGTGGGCGGCGGCTCGCTGAACTACGCCAATACTCTCTACGTGCCGCCGGAGCCGTTCTTCCGGGACGCGCAGTGGCGCGATATCACCGACTGGCACTCGGAGCTGACGCCCTACTACGAGCAGGCCACCAAGATGCTCGGCGTGGTGCGCAATCCGCACATCACGCCCGCCGATGAGGTGTTCAAGCAGGTCGCCGAGGATATGGGCGTCGGCGACACCTTCGTGCAGACCCCCGTCGGGGTGTTCTTCGGCGAGCCCGGACAGACCGTCGCCGATCCGTATTTCGGCGGCGTCGGCCCGGACCGGACCGGCTGCACCGAATGCGGTGAATGTATGACCGGATGCCGGCACGGCGCGAAGAACACACTGGTGAAGAACTATCTGTATCTCGCGGAAAAGGCCGGGGCGCAGGTGATTCCGCTGACCACCGCCACCGCGGTGCGGCCGCTGCCGGGCGGCGGCTGGCAGATCGACACCCAGCGGACCGGGGCGTGGCTGCGCAAGTCGCCGCGCTCGTTCACCGCCGGACATGTGGTGCTCGCCGCCGGCACCCGCGGCACCCAGCAGCTGCTGTTCGCCATGCGGGACAAGGGGATTCTGCCCGGGCTTTCCCCGACGCTGGGCCGGATGACCCGCACCAATTCCGAATCCATCGTGGGCGCGGCGACCCGGAAGGTGAATCCGGCACACGACTACAGCCACGGCGTGGCGATCACCTCCTCGATCCATCCCACCCCCGACACCCATCTCGAGCCGGTGCGCTACGGCAAGGGCTCCAATGCGATGGGGTTGTTGCAGACACTGATGGTGGACGGCGGCGGGCGGATTCCGCGCTGGCTGCGGTTCGTGCTGGAGGTGTTGCGCCATCCGGTGACGCTGGTGTCGATGCTGACGGTGCGGAATTGGAGCGAGCGCACGATCATCTGCCTGGTCATGCAGCAACTCGACAATTCGATCACCACCTACACCAAACGGGGCCTGTTCGGCCGCAGGCTGACCTCCAAACAGGGCCACGGCGAACCGAATCCGACCTGGATCCCCGCCGGCAACGACGTCACCCGCCGGGTCGCCGACAAGATCGGCGGCGTCGCCGGGGGCAGCTGGGGCGAGGTGTTCAACATTCCGCTCACCGCGCACTTCCTCGGCGGTGCGGTGATCGGCGCCTCCGCCGATCAGGGCGTGATCGATGCCTACCATCGCGTCTACGGCTATCCGACCCTGAGCGTCGTCGACGGCGCCGCGGTCTCGGCCAATCTCGGTGTCAACCCGTCGCTGACCATCACCGCCCAGGCCGAACGCGCCGCCGCCCTGTGGCCCAACAAGGGCGAACGCGACACCCGCCCGCCGCAGAGCGAGGGCTATCAGCGCATCGCCCCCACCGCACCGAACCGCCCCATCGTCCCCGCCGCGGCCCCCGCCGCCCTGATCCTCCCCATCGTCGAAATCACCCGCGACAGCGCCTGATCCACCCCCACCCCGCACCCTTTCCCGCGCCTCGCACCCTGTGCGGGCGGCTGGAGAGGGTGCGAGGGGCGGGAAAGGGTGCGAGGTTATTGGGTGGTGATGTGGGAGAAGCCCATCGGCGAGGTAGGAGGCGGGGCGGCGGTTGCCGGAGCCCGGAACTCCTGGAGGGCGGTCAGGACGTCGACGTGTCGCCCGGCGTAGCAGCGGACCTGCGGGAGGGCGTGGGCTACCTCGCTGCGCTCGAGCGGTTCGGCGTCGATGTAGCCGATGGCGTTCAGGTCCAGGCGCAGCTGCTGGGTGATGCGGTGGATTGCGGCGGATTTGCGACCCCAGCCGACCTCGACGGCGCCGAACAGTCCGTGCAGGCCGTGTTTATGCAATTTGCCGGTGGTCCAAGCCCATTCGCCGCGGCTGGCGACCGCATGCACCACGCCCCGGCGGGTCAGGGTGCGCAGGGCCCGCAAGGCGTCCGGTCGCAGCGCGCCACTGGTCGAGTCGCAGACCACACCGTCCCACAGGATGTTGTCCACCTCCCAGACAAGGCATTTCACGGCCGGTGATGTCATATCCGCCCCTACGGTCGACGCTTCGACAGCAACGATTCAGGTACCACTCGGCTGGAACAAGCCCCGGATTCTCGGGCCGCCCCCGCGAGAGGACATAGTAGGTTCGCGCAGAGGCGAATTCCAGTCCGGCAAGAGTTGTTCGCTCTGTGGGCCTGGCCCTGGTGCGCTGGTTCTGGGATTGAGTGTCAGCTGGCGTTGGCAGGTTCGTGTATAACATCCGACCTGCACCGAAACTAGCCACCACGCGTATACACCGCGGTGTCATCGAGGGCCGTAACCGATCTCGACGTGATCGAACCACCGTCGAAACATCCTGGTAAGGCGGTTCACTTGACGAACCAGCCGCGGCGGTTGTGTTCCTCGTAGAACCGGTCCTCGTCCTCTTCGAGTTGCTGCTCCCGCCGGATCTGCTCGGCGTCCAGGCGCGCGGTGTTGGCCTCGGTGAATGTCGAGAGGGCTTCGAAGTGAGGATCGGCCCGAAGCTCTCGGGTGGCTTCCTCGACCTTGGACTGCACATCGTCGACTGCGGCCTGATAGGCGGCGACGATGATGGCCGCCTCATCGACATTCACCGACAGCAATCGGTATTCCGCATCCACGATTACGCGGATACCGTTGACCACGCCGACACCGCGGGCCTGTTCCAGTGCGTACTGGGCGCGCTGCACCTTCGCACCGAGTTCGTCGAAATCATTGTGCTGCACGGACATTCGCTACTCTCCATCGGCTCACAGATCGTCGTCAAAAAGGCCGATGGAGTTCCGCTGGTTGCGGAGTCGTCGTGCCCAGGTTCGCCCTCGGGAAGCATGGCGATCCCGCGGTGATACTGAGCGATTGCTCCTTGGCGGACACGTACCGCACGACCAAGCCGTAGCCATCGGGAGTGCGCACCGGCGCCCATGCCGAATTCACGTCGGACTCGAGTCGATAGCCCCGGCCGATCCAGGTATCGCGGACGACCTCGAAGTAGTGGGCGTTGCGCCCCGCCGGGATACCGACGACCCAGTACCGGATCTGTACCTGCTCCGGACCGCCGGTGTGAACGTCGCTGTCCTCGCACGGAACGGTGATCGCGGCTTCATCACCGAAGGCTCCCAGACCAGGGTTGTCCGGCTGATGCGATAACGCAGCCCCGGGCGGCAATGCCTGCAACGCCTCCAGGAGGTAGGTGTTGATGCGTTCTCTCGCCGTGGCTTCCGTCAGAGAGGCGTTCACCTGCGCCCCCTTGCCGTCGTTGTCTCCATTGTCACTTCCACGTCCAGTCAGCATTCCGACCGTCGCCAGCAGTGCGATCGCGCACGCTGCGACCATTGAGCTCATCCCCCGTTTCGATATCATCCGGTGAGCTCGTCCCCCATTTCGGTATCACGTGGTATTCACCACCGCATCTCCGTGACCGGCGATGATGTCGCCCATGCCGCGTAGTGATGAGCTGTTCTGGTCCCAATACTGGCTGTGCGCCTGTGCGCTGAAGCCAGCGTACGGACCCGACTTTCCCGGATCCGAGTCGAACACCCGAGCTCCGAAACTCCTTCCAGCAGGGTCCGGGCCGAAGTCGTCGATCGCGTGCCCGGCGGTACTGCCCACGACGTCGGCAACCACATTGCCAGGACCGAAGGGCAGGCACTGGTTCACGGTGTTCGAGATCGCCCAGTGCTCGATCCTGTGTTCCAGCTGACCACCTCGTTCCCTCGCATACTCGGGAACCGGATCGTGGTCGGCCTCGGTGGCGAAGATGTGTTTGGCCACCTCGTCGTGCGGCACACCGGTCAGGCTGAGGTCCCCGGCATGGTCGACCGTGGTCCCCGGACTCGCGACCATCACCGCGGCATCGGCATCGAGGCTACGGCCGTGGCCGGCGGCGTCGCCGACCAACACGGTGCCGTAACTGTGCCCGACCACCGAATTGTAGGATGGCGCACCCTCGTGCGAAGCGCGCAGTCCATCCTGGAACCGGTCCAGAGCCGGTGCCCCGGCATCGGCATAATCGCGCTGCGTGGCGCCGGTCACTATGTCCTGCGGGGCGTCGTAGCCCAACCAGGCGATCACCGACGGCCGCGCGGCACCGGCATTCAAGGCTTCGGCTTTCATCGCGTCCACCCGCTTCATGTCATCACCCATTTTCGCTGGTCGCGAACCGGTACCCGGCACATAGGTGGCCACATTGCTGCTGGTGTCGGGATTTCCGGACGCGATGGCGACGTGCGGGATCCTGCCGGATTGGGTGTCCAGTTGCAGCAGGTAGCGGTCCGGTCTGTCGACCGACGCCGCGATCGTGCGCAGATCGTCGAGCTTGTCCTTGACCGCCGGGTCGCCGGCTCGAGCGCGGGCGAGCTCGTCCTGCAGCTTCATCCGGTTGTAGTGGTCACGATCTACTGCGGGGAGGCCGTCGTGATTGCCGAGGTACTGGTCGTGCTGCCACAACGCGTCTTTCTCCGCCGGAGTCAGGGTCTGCCAGAAATCGTGCAACTGCCTGGGATCCGTCGGCAGCTGCGCACGGCCGTCGACGATGTCTCGCACCCGCGACCGCAGCGGCACCCCGTCCGGGGTCCGCTCGTAGCCGGTAAGGAACCGCAGGTCGGTCGTGATCGCCTGTGCCGCTGCGGCTTCGGCATCACCGAACTGCGCGAGCAAGGTCTTGATACGAGTCTGAAAGCATGCGGCCTGGCCGTCGAGGGCCTGCTGCAACAGGGCTACCGCGAGCGGTGTGCCCGCATGGGCCGGGGGCCTCGACGCGGTGACATTACCCTCGTCGTCCACGGTCATGCCCGCGAACGGGAGGCAGTTGTCGACAATGTTCAGCAGCGACGTCCGATAGCCGTCGAGCTCACCGCCGTAGGTAATGAATGTGTCGGCGATCGTGACGACAGTTTCACTCAAGTGATTGCCGACCAGCTCTTGCGATAACCCGCAGGCGGAAGCCGCTGTAGCTGCTTCGCCCTTCCAGGTGTGCATAGCGGTGTCGACGTCACGGTTCATCTGCCCGACCCGACCCGTGAAGGTGTCGTTCTGAGCGGCCAGATCGGCCGCGTAGGTAACCATCGACTGTGGATTACATTTGCGCACATAGCTGATCGTGGTCATCGCACACCTACTCGCCCGCGATATATCGGTGGAGCTGGCCGGCGAACGCCTGATCAGTCTTCTCGTAGGTCTCGGCCGCCGACTTCGATCCGTCGGACATCCGACGAATATTGTCACCGATGAGTTTGTACGCGGTGACCACCGCGTCATTGACCTGCGACGACACAGCCTGGATCGGCGAGTCCGGCATCGTCACCGTGTCCGATATCCTGATCTGATCGATCGCATCCGCATGTCCGGCCAGCGTGGCGCCGAGTCGATGCAGGGTGTCGAGATCAGCTTGAAGCATGTCCTCCACGGGAACCACCTGGCAAAGTGCTAAACGTTGTGGGGAAGCTAACACACCACTTGCAGTTATTTCCATGTGGAATTATCACGAAGCCGAAGAATGTGATACCAATCACCGTTCGAGGCAGTGGCGTTGGAGTTCGGCGAGCCATCGCTGGATCTGGTGGAGTAGGTCGGGGTGGAGTGCGGGGCGAAGCGGGGATGGGCCAGCAGCCAGTGATGCACGACCGGTGCCTTGTGTGCCGACAAGTTGTCAACCGCCAGTCGAACCTGCCGACGTCAGCTGACACTCAATCCCAGAACCAGCGCACTAGATGAATCGCGTCACGGGCTGTACTGCCTCCACCGGATGCCCCGCCTGAATGGGTTCGCCGATCGCGGCGAGGCGCCACGTCGTATCGTCGCGGTACACCTTCGCCACGATCATGCCGGTATGCGAACCGCCCGCGCGCAGATTGCCGCGGGCCAGTTCGGCGTTGGTGGTGCCATCGATCATGCGCCAGTAGGAGTTTCGCACCCGTTCGAAGGTGTGCCCGGCGTAGGAGGTGACCACGAATACGACCGAGGTGACCTGCGCGGGCAACCGGGCCAGATCGACGGTGATGGTCTCGTCGTCGCCCTTGCCGTCGCCGGTGACGTTGTCGCCGGAATGCCGCACCGCGCCATTGCGCGAGGCGAGTTGTTGGTAGAAGGCGACATCCACCAGATCGTGGCCGATGAACAGCAGCGCCGAGGCGTCCAGATCGATCTCGACATCGCGCATCCCGCGCGCGCCGTGCACCTTCACCGGATCCCAGGCCAGGCCCATCTTCACCATGGTGAGCTCATCCTTGCGGATCTGGTGCAGCGGGACCTCCTGGCCCGGATTCAGCACGGCCGGACCGCGATACGCCGGTTGATCGCCCGGGCCGCCGCCGACCGGCACGCCATGCGCCTTGACCAGCGCCTCGAATCCGGCGGAATACCCATGGCCGAGCACCCGCACCTGCCAGACCTGTCCGACCCGGTCCAGATCGAAGGCGATCACCGTGGATTCGGGTCCCAGCCCCTCGATCGCGTACTCGTACAACAGATTTCCGGCCGGATCGTCGATGCGCAGCTCCGGGGGCGGATAGTCGCCGAAATGCGCCTGGCGGTCGTCGAGGGTCACCACCACGCGGACGTGATCGATCTCGGTCGGGAGCCGGCGTAGATCGAGGGCCAGCGCGGGCGTCTGTCCGGGGATCAGCCGCAGGCCGGGGCCGGCGGGCTTGTTGTAGAAGATGAGATCGCTCTCGCCGCGGACCCGGCCGCCGGCATCGAGCAGCATGGCCGCGATATCGATCGGCTCGCTGTGCCGAACTGCCACGACGATGTCGTCGACGGTGAGTCGGTCCACCTGTCCCCTGGTCAGCTGAGCGGCCACCCATCCACTGTACGTTGCCCGGACCGGCATTTCGGGCAAGACCACACCACCCGCACGCCCGGGCGGACAAGCGATTCCGGGCATTCGCGGCGAACGGGTAACGTACCGGGGACGAGAAGGCCATGGGAGGAGAGGGATTCCGGTGCGGCTTGGCATCCTGGGAATCGGGGCGGTGGCGATGCTGGCCCTCGCACCGGTGATCGGCGGATGCGGCACCACCGATCGTTCCGAACCGGTCGCGCTGGGCCCCGGGCCCACATCGCATCCCACCACCGCGCCGAGCACCACGGCGACCGCCGCCGCGATCCCGGCCGTCGACGAATTCGCCGACAGCCCACTGATCGACCACACCGAGTGGACCACCGATCCCGACGGCCGCCGCCTGCACGTCTACCCCACACCGGCCGGACGCGCCGACACCTTCCCCGCGGCGCGCGACCGCGCGTGGGGCGAGGTGCTCATCGATGCACCCGATGCCGACACGCCCGGCATGTACGACCAATTCCGCTGCCATTGGGACTGGGCGCGGCTGTTCCGGCCGGATAAGCCCAGCTGGAATCTCGAGCCGTGGCGCCCGGCCGTCGGCTACGACGCGACCGTACAGGCGCTGTGTAATCCGGGCGGACCCGATCCGGCCGGGAACTGAATCAGGTCAAGCGACCGATCACACCGGCCGTGCCGCCGCGAATCAGACTGTCGTCGGCCGTCATCCGGCCGAAGACGACCTCGTACCACGGCCCGAGCCGATACCACAGCAGCGCCCGGGCACGCTGCTCGTCGCTCACGCCGTACTCCGCGGCGAGGGCGTCGGCGAACGCCGCGGGCGCCCCGTGCAGCGCCCACGCCAGATCGATGGCCGCGTCGCCCAGATGCGCATCGCCGAAATCGATGATGCCGGTGAGTCCGTCCGCGTCGACGAGGAGATGATCGGGGCCGAGATCGCCGTGCACCACGGTATCGGCGGGCAGGTCGGCGACCGCGCCGAGCAGATCCCACGCGCGCGAGCGAACAGCGCTGGGCAGCAACGGAATCACCTGCGCGCGGAACTGTCCGACCGCCGCGGCACGCTCGGCCGCGGTCCGCTCGGCCGACGGCAGCCCGTGCCGCAGTGCCTCGTCCACCGGACTGTCGTGCAGGGCGCGCAGGAACGCACCGAGTGCCGTTCCGTGCCCGGCCGCCGGTTCGCACAACGGTTCACCAGCAATCATGCGGTGCCGCACCGCGACCGGATCCCCGTCGACCGCTTCGGGAACCGGCACGGGCAGCGGCAGCCGCGGCGCGAGCCACGGCATCAACCGCGTCTCGCGGCGCAGCTGCTCGACGATCTCCGGTCGCTGCGGCCGTCGATACACCCACCCGTCGACGAGCGTCGCGACACTGTCCCATCCCCGTCCGATTTCCACGAACCGGACGGTAGGCGATCATGATCCGGCACCGCCACCCGATTCCCTACAGCGTCGGCGGGCCGGACATACACGGATCGGCGCCATGGTCATCGACGCCGATCATCCGGCAATCGGCACGAAACGCACACTGGCACTCGATGCCGCACCGAATCGACTACGGCAGCGCGATCGGTGGCATCGGGTGGCGGCTCGGCAGCATGAGCACGCCCAGCAGCCAGCCGAGCAGGCCCGCCATGATCGGGATGCCGGTCCACAGCTCGACCACCGAGGGCGCCTGCCCGGCCGCGGCCGCCGCGATGCCTATGTACAGCGACCAGGTGAAAAACGCCGCCGCGCAGGAGAATCCCCAGTAGATCCCGGGCCGGGCCGCGCACGGGTCCAGGCACAGGATCAGCAGATCCACGCCGACCGCGGCGATGACGAACGCCAGCAGCACGCTGACGTTGTTACCGCCGGTCTCCGCGCCGGACACCACGATCACCGGCAGCATGGTCAGCATGCCCGCACCGAACGGCAGCCGCCAGCGCCGCGCCAGGAACAGCAACGGCACGAGCAGCACCGCCGCGCTGATCACCACCGACGCGGCCAGTTCGCGCACCGGCGAATCGTCGGTCTGCGAGAGCACCTCCACGATCCGCGCCGCGGAGTAGGTGATCGCATTGCCGTAGCCGACGAACACCATCACCAGCGCCGCGGCCAGCCCGGTGGTCAACAGCGCGGGCCACAGCAACCGCAGCGGCGGCGCCTCCCCCACATCGGCCCGGCCCATCGCCGAACGCACCGGCGAGGTGACCAGCACCAGCATCGACACCGCGAGCCCGAGATGTCCGGGCGCGAACAGCATTCCGATACCGGTCTGGGCGCCGAAGTACGCATGCCAGATCAGATCGATCACGCCCGATACCGCGAAACCCGCCACCGCGACCACGGTGGACCGATAGCCCAGCGGCACGGCCGCGAATCCCCGGAGCCCGCCGCGGGTCCGCCGCCACACCAGGGCGAGCGTCCACCCCGCCATCGCGACGAATCCGGTATCGAAGACGAGATGCCAGGCGGCGAAGAACGATCCGGGTTCGGGCGTGGCGCCATGCGCCCAGGCCTCGAGCACCAGACCACTCACCAGCCATAGCGCGGCGAGCGCGGTCACGGCATCATCGAGTGCGGTGGCGGGTAACCCGCCGCGACGCGGATCGCCCAGCACCGCCAGCACCCTCGTCCCCACGCCCGCTACGCTCACCGGCACGACGGTACCGAGTGAGTCAGCTCACCGCATCCGGGTGGATCGGGCTTCCGGCGTGTCGAATTCGCGCTACAGCGTGCCCAGATCGGCCGAGTACCAATGCTCGGGCCGCAGCGCCACGATCACCTGCTCGCCGAACTCCTCGGCGCGGCGCAGATACGGCCGGACCTTGTCCTCGGGCAGATAGCGCCGTGCCATATGCAGATGCAGTTCGTCGCTGGCCGGGGTGATCCGGGACAGCGATCCCTCCACATTCACATACCGCACCGACGGCTCCTGCCGCTCGGCCATCATGCTGAACCGCCCCGCGGCCTTGATCAATTCGACCTTCTTCGACTCCGCCCCGGTGAGTAGCCACAATTCCTCACCCGGGGAGTAGTCGTACCAGATCGGCACGGTCAGCGGCGCCCGGCCGGGCCCCGCGTCCACGGATAGCGCACCGATATGCGGTTCGGACAGGAACAGTTCGCGCTCTCGAAGGGTCAGTGGCATGGCGAACAAAGTACCGGCCCCAAACCTGTTGTCGGCGAAACCCTTCGAATCGGCGCGTCGAAAGTGCGTATCGTGGTGGGGTCGGAGCGTACGACCCGAAGGGAGCGTCGCGTTGCGGTTACCTGCGTCTTCATCGGCCCCCGTGCGGGCGGCGGCCGATCCCGAGCGCGGGTTCGACCCGGACCGGATCCGCACCCTGTTCCCCGCCGTCGCCGACGCGCGCGAGACCTACCTCGACAGCGCCTCCACCACACAGAAACCGCTCCCGGTGATCGAGGCGATCCATCGGTACCACTCCCACCACACCGCGAACGCCGGGCGGGGCAGCTACGGCTGGGCCACGAGCCTGGATCGGCGGATCGAATCGGTCCGGGCGCGCACGGCCGAGTTTCTGGGCGCGCATCCGGACGAGGTGGTGTTCACTCCCGGCGCGACCGCGGGACTCAACGCGATCGCGCTGTCGTGGGGGCTCGCCGAACTCGACGACGGCGACGAGATCCTCTACAGCCCACGCGATCACTCCGCCAACGTCTATCCGTGGCTGCGATTGCGCGACACCCTGGCCCGCTTCGGACGCCGCATCCACGTGCTGCCGTATCGGGTGACCGCCACGGGCGAGGCCGACGCCGAGGACGTCGCCGCCCGGATCACCCCGCGCACCCGGTTGATCACCGTGAGCCATCTGCATCACGTCTTCGGCGCGCTGACCACGCTCGAACAGCTGCGCCCCCGGGTGGATCCGCGCATCCTGTGGTGCTTCGACTGCAGCCAGAGCGGCGGACATCTGCCGGTCGATGTGACCGCGCTGGGCGCGGATTTCGCGGTGCTGTCGGCGCATAAGATGTTCGGCGCGCCGGGCACAGGGGTGCTCTACTGCGCGCGCCGCGTGCACGAGCGGCTCACGACGTTCCTGCCGGGCGGCAATTCCGGTGTGGCCGTGACCGATTCGGGCCTGCGGCCCACCGGCATGCCGCATCAGCTCGAGGGCGGCACCCACAACATCCCGGGCATTCTCGCGCTCGGTGCGGCGCTGGAGGTCCTCGGCGACTTGGGCGTGGCCGCCATCGCCGAGCACAATCGCGGGCTGACACGACAACTCGTCGAGGGTCTGCGCCCGCTGCCGGGACTGCGTTTCCTGCCCGGCCCCGCCCACACCCCGCGCGAGAGCGGCCACGGCATCGTCTCGTTCACCCTCGACGGCATCGGCGCCACCGATCTGGGCTTCGTCCTGGCCGAGCTCGGATTCCTGGTGCGCACGGGCGCCCACTGCATACCCTCCGAGGACGTCGGCGCGGATTCGGTGCGGGTGAGCACACACGTCTACACCACCGGCGACGACATCGACCGGTTCGTTCGATGTGTCGCCACGATCGCCTCGGAGGTCCGATGAGCACCCCCAGCTACGACCGGCGCGCCGCCTCCCGGGTGCTCGCCGGGCTGGCCTATCCCGGCCTGTTCGCCCCGCTACCCGTCGCGAGACCGGTACGCATCGAATACACCTGTGCGACAGTGCGTTCCGAGCCCAACAGCCACCTGACCCTGTCGCAGCGGCTGTATCTGGAGCGGTTCATGCGGCCGTGCCGCGCCGACCAGGTCACCAGTGCCACCCACCGCATCGCCTGGACCGACTCCGACGGCATCCCCAATACCGGCTTCTTCCGCTCCGGCGGGCTCGGGCCGATCGTGCCGATCGCCATGCGCGAGACGGTCCTGACGCTGTGGCATGCCCTCGAGTCGAATAGCGCACTGGCCGAACGCATCTCGAAGGTCGCCACGCGCGACCGCACGATCCTGGCCGCCACCACGACCGATCACGAGCCGATCGATATCTTCCGGGTCGGCATCGAGGCCTGCGGGCGGGCGCTGGCCCAGCACGCGCTGCTGGCGCGATGGACGCCCTATCGTACGCCCGCCGAATTCGCCTGCGGCATGCGCGATTCCGGTATCTTCTCGGCCGTGGCAACCCGCTGGTACTGGGAGCTGCAGGCGTCGACCTATCGGCGCGGCATGATCCCGGTGGCATTCGCCGCGCAGCCCGACGGGACCGTGCGCTACACCGCCGATACGGTCGCGACGCTGCGCGCGATGAAGGACGCCACCATCGCCGACGCGCATACCGTCATGCGCCGCGCCACCACCTCCGAGGGCCTGTCGACCCCTGCGGCGATCGCGAAGTATCACGACGATCTGGATCTGATCTCGCGCCAGTACGCGCTGCTGCCGCAGGGCACCCGTCCGGCCTGTCTGGCCGCGATGCCGCATACCGTCGACGGCGGGCATTACAGCGTCCTGCCGGTGGTGGCCGACCGGTTCGTCGACACCTTCGCCACGACGGCCGCACACCTGTCGGTCATCGAGGTGGCCGGCGAATCCGCCGACGAGACCAGCGAATTGGCGGCCGAGGATCGGGTGTTCTACGTCCCGGACATGAACTGCAAACACTGCGTGCACACCATCACCGGGGTGCTGGAGTCGATGCGGATCCGAGTGCACGACATCGATCTGATCAGCAAACGCGTGGTCGCCGAATTCCGCAGCCCGCGCAACCGCCAGCGCGCCTTCGAGGCGCTGCGTGACGGCGGCTACAACCCGGTCGCGACCCGTCCCACCGCCACGCCCGATCGGCCGCAGGCCACGGAAACGGCCGTATGACGACTCCGGTGCCCGCGCTTCCGGCGAAGATCCATCCGCTGGTGCGCGCCTTCCTCGACACCCCGGATGCGGCCCACGACGGCCTGGCACGGTTCGGCTCGCCCGCGCATCTACTGTTCCCGCAGGTCTTCTCGGACAATCTGGCCCGGCTGCGGTCGGTCCTGGACCGGCACGCGGTCCGATATCGAATCTGCTACGCGCACAAGGTGAATCGGTCGCGCGCCTTCCTGCGCACGGCCGAACGCGCCGGGATCGCGGTCGACGTGGCCTCCGCACAGGAGCTCGCGGCCGCCGCGAGCGCCGGATTCGCACCGGACCGCATCGAGGTGACCGGCCCCAAGGGTGAGCGGCTGCTGCGCGAGTTGATCGAGGCCCGGGTGACGATCAATGTCGACAATCTCTGGGAGTTGCAGCGGCTGGCGGAGTTCGACGGCGACCATACGGAAGTGCCGGTGCTGCTGCGCATCTCAGGTTTCCCCGCGAGCGCGATGAGCCGGTTCGGAATCGCGCTGGCCGAGGCCGATCGGGCGCTGACGCTCGCGGCGACACATCGCAGCCGAATCACGCTGCGCGGCTTCGCCTTTCATCTCGACTCCGGGGAGCCGGGCGAGCGGGTGCGCGCGGTGCAGGAATGTCTGGGGCTGGTGGAACGCGCCTACGGTCACGGCCTGACCCCGACGGTGCTCGATATCGGCGGCGGCTTCCGGCAGGTGTTCACCGCCGACGCCGATCGCTTCGACGGCTACGTCGCGGCGCTGCGGGCGGCGCTGCTCGGCCGCGGCGAACCGATGACCTGGGGGCACAACACCTTCGGCTATCAGGTCGACGATACCGGCGTGCACGGCACGCCGGTATTCCACAAGTACGCCAATACCGTGCCCGCCACCCGGATGCTCGACGATCTGCTCACCGCACCGCTGGACGCGCACGGCGGGCGCACGGTCGCGCAGGTGGCCGGGGAGAATCTGCTGGAGCTGTGGCTCGAGCCGGGCAAGTCGCTGGTCGACCACGCCGGAATCACCGTGGCCCGGGTCGAATTCGTCAAACAGGCCGCCGACGGCAGCATGCTGGTCAATCTCGACCTCAGCCGCGATACCGTCACCCCGGCCGATCAGGAGGTGATGGTGGATCCGCTGATCCTGCCCGGCCCGGCCCGGCGCGAAACGAACGGCGCCGGACCGGTGGGGGTGTACTTCGCCGGGCGACTGTGCCTGGAACGCGACATGATCACCAATCACAAGGCGTGGCTGCCGCATCGTCCGCAGGCGGGCGATCTGGTCGTATTCCCGAATACGGCCGCCTACCACCAGGATCTGTCGGCGGCCGCCGCCTCGATGCATCCGCTGCCGCCGAAACTGGCGGTGACCCGGCACGGCGGCGAATTCCGGATCTGCCCCGATACCGACTACGAACCGGCGCTGGTGATGCCCTGATGCGCTATGACCACATCACCGATCTGATCGGCAATACCCCACTGCTGCGGCTGGATCCGGCCGCGCACGGGCTGGACAACGTCGAGCTGTACGCGAAGCTCGAGTTCTACAACCCGTTCGGTTCGGTGAAGGACCGAGCGGCCTGGGGCATGATTCGCGACGATATCGACGGGATCGCCACGCGCGGACAGGATTTCATCGAGGCGTCCAGCGGTAACACGGCCAAGGCGCTGCGCATCCTGGGTGCCATGCGGGGAATAGGGTTGCGGGCGGTCACCAACCGCGTCAAGGTCGCCGAGGTGCGCGAGCTGCTCGAACTGTTCGGCACCGAGATCGAGGAGCTGCCCGGACTGTCGGAATGTCCGGATCCGACGACGCCGAACAATGTGTACGCGGTGATCGAGGCGGAGCTGGCGCGCAATCCCGGCGCCTACTTCTACCCCTCGCAGTACACCAATGAGAAGAATATCGACACGCACTATCACGGCACCGGCCGGGAGATCCACGAGGATCTGTCCCGCGACGGAATCACCCGGATCGATTATCTGATAGGCGGTTTGGGCACCACCGGATCGACCCGCGGCACGGCCACCTACCTGCGCAAACATCATCCGGACCTGCGCACCATCGCGGTGGTGTCGGAACGGTCGGACTTCATCCCCGGCATCCGCTCGGAGACCGAGATGTGGGATGTCGGGCTGTTCCAGCCGGATTTCTACGACCGGATCGTGACCATCGACTCCGGCCAGGCCGTCGACGCCACCCTGGATCTGGCCCTGCGCCACGGTGTGCTCGCCGGTCCGACCAGCGGCGCGTCCTATGCCGCGGCGCTCGATCTGCTGGGTACCGACGAGTTCCCGGCCGCCGGCGCCGACGGCCCGGCGGTGGCGGTGCTCATCGTCTGCGACCGCATCGAACCGTATCTGTACTACATCAAGAAGCGGCGCCCGGACCTGTTCGGCCGCAGCGCCTCCCGCATCCCGCCACCCAGCCCGCAGGAGCTGGCCGCGGTCCCGGCGGTATCCCCCGATGCCGTGGCCACCCTCGCGGACCCGATCATCGTCGACACCCGCGGCGCCATGGCCTATCGCATCGGTCACGTCCCCGGCGCCATCAACATCCGCGACGATCAACTCGACGATATGTTCGTCCAGGGCATCCCGTTCCCCCGCACCCGCCCGCTGCTGTTCGTCTGCCCCGTCGGCGAACTGTCGCGACGCTTCGCCGCCCTGGCCCGCCGCGCCGGTCACGACGCGGCCAGTCTCGACGGGGGCATCGTGGGGTGGCGGGATTCGGGAAACCCGTTGGAGTCGAACCAGATTCCGACCCAAAGCCCCTCCGGACAGCGGCCCGGCTGACCGATCCCGCCGAATCATCCACTGCGCCACCTACTCGACTTCGCCCTGCGCCAATTCCGTTGGCGAGCAGCCGGTTACCTTCCGTTCATCCCGAATGTCACAAGTCGGCCGTCACGGCCTCTTGTGGCGGCGACCACGCGTCCCTAGCGTGACTGGCACCGGTATCTCTACCAATCGGAAGGAACTCGAATGTCGAAGTCCCGGTGGGCGATTGCCAGCATCCTGGCCGCTCTCACTGCCGGATCGGTCGTAGCCGCCGTCCCGGCGGGTGCGGACACATCCCAGGACCATATGCTCTCGGTGGCGAATTCGGCGCGGGCGCGATACGGCGCGGCCCCGCTGAGCTGGAACTCCGACTTATCTTCCAGCACACAGCAATACGCCCAGTCATGCAAGTTCGAGCATTCGAATTCCGGCGGCCGCTACGGCGAGAACCTGTACGCGGGTACCGGAACGGTCGCCTTCGACGACGCGCTGCAGAACTGGATGGCCGAGGCAACCGCCTACGACTACAACCACCCCGGCTTCTCCGCCGAGACCGGACACTTCACCCAGGTGGTCTGGAAGGGCAGCACGCAGATGACGGTGGGCATCGCCTCCTGTCCGGCGGGCACCGTCTTCCCCGAGCCCAGCACCTTCGTCATCGCCCGCTTCACCCCACCCGGAAACGTTCTCGGCCAATTCCCCGATAACGTCGGCCGCCCACAGAGCTGACCCGTCCGATGCCGAGCGTCATCCGGATGAGATTGTCGGCCATGTTCGTACCGCTGATCGCGATGGTCGTCCTGGGCGGCCCCGCCGCGGCCGAGCCGACCGGTGCGGTGGTATCGACTCCGCCCGCCGAATGCATCGATCCGGCACTGCCGCTCGGCCCGGAGGAAATGCGATTGAGCAGGCCGGAACCGGCGGAGTTGATCGAGGGCGGTGGCTTCGCCGATCTGGTGCGGTCGTTCGTCTCGGATCTCTGTGCGGCGCCGAACTATTCGTCGGCACTCGCCTCGGCCGGCACCGATGCGAGACGGCTGTGGCGCCACGCGGTGGACCGCGCCCAGGGCAAGGAGCCGCCCGGCTCCTTGTCCGCCAGCGACGATCGGCCGCTGTACTGGGCTCGGCTGGCCGAGGTGGCATCGGTGCGGCAATGGCGGCCGTCGTTCGCGTTACCGGCACGCCAACGCGCCGAGATCGTCGCGGCCATCGACCGAATCGGTCGCGGCCAGGACGCCCTGACCTTCGCCACGACCCATTCGACCACCCGGCACATCCTGATCACCGGCTTCGACCCCTTCACCTTGGACTCGGACATCAGGCACGGCAATCCCTCGGGCGCGGCCGCTCTGGCGTTGGATGGCACGACCATCGAAACCGCCCACGGCCGTACCGAATTCGCCGCTGCCCTGTTCCCGGTCCGCTGGCGCGACTTCGGCGAGGGAGTCGTCGAACGGACGCTGCGGCCGTTATTGACCGGCGACGTCGGCCGAGTGGATCTGTTCGCCACCGTGAGTGTGGGCAGCCCGGGCGAATTCGACCTCGAGCAGACCAACGGCGCATGGCGCGGCGGAAAGTCCGATAACGAATCCGCCTGCTATCTCGGACAGACTCCCCACACCGCGGCCGCGGGCGCGGCGCCGCAATGGACTCGATCGACCTTGCCGCTGTCGGAGATGGCGGCCACGCCCGGGCCTTTCCCGATCCGGGTGCGCACCGAGGTGGCCATCGCACCGCCCCTGTTCCCCGCCCTGCCCGTGATCACGACCTGCGGCCTCCCCGCGCTGCCGAGCATCTCCGTGCCCGACGGGCCACCCCCGGGGTCGATCGCGCGGGCGGGTGGCGGCGGAAGTTACCTGTCCAACGAGATCGCCTATCGCGCAACACTCTTACGCGATGTGGCGGGCGCCGTCCTGCCCGGCGGCCATATCCATGTCCCGATTCTCGAGGGTCTCCCCCAGTCCGGACTGACCAGCCCGGAGTTCGACGACCATCGCGACGCGATCATCGCCCAGCTCACCGATCTGCTCGTGACCGCCGCGGACTCCGGCGGGAGCTGAATTCGCTATCGGGCCCGGCGTGGCGGGCCGGGCTGGCGGATATGTTCGGTCATCGCCTCGGCAATAGGAGCAGCCCGCGGTGCGGCGGGGGCGGCGACGGAGCGGGCGTCGTGGGAGATTCTGATGAGCAGGGCGATGATCACGTAGTTGGCCAGCAGTGAGGAGCCACCGTAGGACATGAACGGTGTCGTGAGGCCGGTCAGCGGAATCAGTTTCGTCACCCCGCCGACCACGACGAACAGCTGCCAGCCCAGCGAGAACGCCAGCCCGCCGCCGAGCAGTTTGCCGAAGGCGTCACGGGTGGCCAGGGCCGCGGTGAAACCGCGCACGGTGATCACGGTGAACAGCAGGATGATCGCGGTCAGGCCGAACAGACCCATCTCCTCGCCGATCGTGGCGATGATGAAGTCGGTCTTGGCGAAGGGCACCTCCTGCGGTCGTCCGCCGCCCAGCCCGGCGCCCCACAGACCGCCGGTGCCCAGCCCGAACAGTCCCTGCGCGATCTGATATCCATTGGTGTAGTAGGTCGCGAACGGGTCCTGCCAGACGTGCACCCGCACCCGCACATGCCCGAACAGGTTGTAGGCGATCACCGCGCCGACCGCGAACATGGCGATCCCGATCAGCAGCCACGAGGCCCGCCGGGTCGCGATATAGACCATCGCCAGCACGGTCCCGAACACCAGCAGCGAGAAGCCGAGGTTCTTCTCGTACACCAGCACCAGCACCGATACGAACGTCACCAGCAACAGCGGACCCAGATCCCGCAGCCGCGGCACGGTGAAGCCGAGGAACTGCGTCCCGGCCGTGCCGAACAGATCGCGATTGTCGACCAGGAACGCGGCGATGAAGATCAGCAGCAGCACCTTGGCGAACTCACCGGGCTGAATCGAGAAGCCGTGGAACAGGATCCAGCTCTTACCGCCGTTGACCTCACTGAACCGCGAGGGCAGCACGGCCGGGAGGAGCAGCGCCACGAGACCCGCCAGCCCACACGTGTAGCCGTAGCGCGCGGGCTGGCCGTGATTGCGCACCAGCGCCAGCAACAGCGCGAACAACGCGATTCCCGCTGCGGTCCAGATCAATTGGTGCGCCGCGTCCGAGGAGGGCGCGGGTTTCCCGAACGCCGCGGCGCTGGCCGCCTCGGCCCGGTCGAGCCGGTCGATGAGCACCAGCCCCAGCCCGTTGAGCACGATCACACACGGCAGAATCACCGGATCGGCCTTCGGCGCGAGCACCCGCACCGTCAGATGCGCCAGCAGCGACAGCCCCGCGAACACCGCCAGCGCCCACTGCAACGCACTCCCGTCACCTCCGCCGGTCGCCGCGGCCATGGCCAATCCCGCCACACTCACCAGCGCCACCGCCGCCACGCACAACACCAGCTCGGTGCGCCGCGGCTTGGGCAACCCGATCGGCCCGGAGACGGCACCGACCGGCCCGGATGAGAACCCTTCCCGAAACGCGCTCACGGCAACCAGTATGCGTGCGTCGTCGCGATCACCGTTTCCCGAGAGCGCGAACGAGCAGATCCTTCATCTCGGCCATGTTCTCCTCGATGGTGCGCACTCGAGCGTTGGTGTCATCGAGTTTGCTGGTGAGCCTCTGCTCGACATCGTCGATCTTCTTCTCGAGCCGGCTCTCGACTCGGTCGATCTTCGCGTCCGCCACATCGAACCGCTCCCGGGTCTGCAGACTCAGGACGTTGACGACACCCAACATCAGCCGGTGTCGTTGATCGTGCCCATCGAGCCGACGATCGACATCATCGAACCGGCGATCATGCTCGTCGAAGCGGCGATCATGCGCTTCGAGCCGACGATCGATATCGTCGAACCGGCGGTCATGGTCGTCGAACCGGCGGTCGACGGCATCGAACCGACTGTCGATATCGTCGAACCGACTGTCGACATCGTCGAACCGGCGGTTCAATGCGTGGAGGGCCTGCAGCACTGCTTTGTTGTCCACGCGATCGGCTTCCAGCGCTGCGACGCGGGTCTCGAGTTCGGGGAGATTGGCGGGCATGGGGCGATCTTATCGACGGGAACCGGGCCCGCGCAGCAATCAATCCACCCTCGCACCCCTTATGACCAGAATCGATCCAATTGCCCTGGTCACCATCCGAACTGGCACTATGACGAGGTGCATATCGCGTTCGGTCTGGTGGTGCTGGTCGCCGCGGCGATCGGGTTGGCCGCGCTCGCCCGGCGGCTGGGGGTGGCCGAACCGCTGTTTCTGACGCTGGCCGGGATCGCGGCCTCCTATCTGCCGTTCGTGCCCCGCGTCGAGGTCAATCCCGAGATCGTGATGCTGGGCCTGCTGCCGCCGCTGGTCTACACCGCGGCCATCAGCACCTCGCTGGTGGAGTTCCGGCCCAAGAAGCTGTCGATCGCGCTGCTGTCGGTCGGGTTGGTGCTGTTCACGACGTTCGCGGTGGCGGTGGTGGTGTGGAAGCTGCTGGACGTGCCGTTCGCGGCGGCCGTCGCGATCGGCGCGGTGGTATCGCCGCCGGATGCGGTCGCCGCCAGTTCGATCGCGCGGCGGGTCGGCATGCCGCGGCGCATCGTGACGCTGCTCGAGGGCGAGGCACTGTTCAACGACGCGACCGCGCTGGTCACGGTGCGGACCGCCATCGTCGCCATGACCGGGGCGTTCAGCATCTGGCGCGCGGGCGCGGATTTCGCGATCGCCACGATCGGCGGCGCGGCGATCGGCATCGTGACGGCCGGGGTGCTGGTCGTGCTGCGGCGGCGCATCACCGATCCCGTGCTGGACACCAGCGTGTCGCTGCTCGCCCCGTTCGCGGCGTATCTGCCCGCCGAGGCCGCACATGCCTCGGGCGTCATCGCGGTGGTGGTGTGCGGCCTGATCCTCGGTCAGGGCGCGCCGGTGTGGCAGAGCGCGGCCTCGCGCATCGCCGACCGCACCAATTGGCGCACCATCCAATTCATCCTGGAGAACGCGGTTTTCCTGCTCATGGGCCTCGAGGTGCGCCACATCCTCGAGGAGGCGTGGGCGGGCGGCATCGGCCACACCACCCTGCTGCTGACCTGTGCCGCGGTACTGCTCACCGTCGTCGTGGTGCGCCCGATCTGGGTGTATCCGGCCATCTACTTCGCCTGGTACGTGGAGAGCCGCCCGCGCGGCGTGGCGAAACCGGTGTGGACCGGTCCGGCGGTGGTGTCGTGGGCGGGTATGCGCGGGGTGGTCACCCTGGCCGCTGCGCTGCTGTTACCTTCGGACACACCGCAATTGGCGACCCTGAAACTGCTGGCGCTGGTCGTCGTCGGCGGAACGCTGCTGCTCCAAGGCTTTTCGCTGCCGTGGCTGATCCGGCTGCTGCGCCTGCGCGGTCCCAGCCGCGCCGAGGACGCGCTGCAGGAGGCGAATCTGTTACAGCAGGCCACGGCCGCGGGCCTGGCCGCCCTCGAGGCCGAGATCGCCCCGGAGACACCGCCGGAGGTCGTCTCCGCCCTGCGCGATCGGGTCGCCCGGCGCGCCAACACCGCATGGGAACAGCTGGGCCGCGCCGAATCGGTACGCATCACCCCCAGCGGCGAATACCGGCGGCTGCGGCTGGTGATGCTGCGCGCCGAACGCGAAACCCTGTTGCGCGCACGCGATTCCGGCACCCTCGACCATGAGGTGCTCGAACACGTGATGACCACCCTCGATATCGAGGAGTCCACCGTCGACCGCGTCGTGGCGGCCGACGACGAGGCCGGCGAACCGCTGCTGGCACCGGGCGGCTCGGGCTGTGAACATCTGCGCGACGCCCCGAAGATCGCCCTGACCCAACTGCCCGACTCCTGCGCCGAATGCGTGGCCGAGGGCCTGACCTGGGTCCATTTGCGCATGTGCCTGGCCTGCGGTCACGTCGCCTGCTGCGACTCCTCGGTCGGCAACCACGCCACCGGCCATTACCGCGGCACGCACCACGCGGTGATGCGCAGCGTCGAACCGGGCGAGAAGTGGCGCTGGTGCTACGTCGACGAGATCCTGGGCTGATCCCCCGCCTCGTCCGGCGGGGTCGGCCTGCTCAATCGGATCACCCCCGCGTCGAGATCCAGATCCAGCCGCGGGCGGTGGGTCTGCCCGTCGCTGTCTCCGCCGCCTTCGTCCTCGAGCTTTCCGCCGGGGAACAGTTCACCGATAACACCCATATCTCCACGCTACCGAGCCGCGGCGAGCAGGGTGGGTAATCGGCGGCTCACTCACCAGATCCGGCTCAGGGCAGGCGGATTCGCGCGGGCACCCGGCACCCGGTCCATGATCGGTTCGCCTCGACCGCGCGAGCCACGGCCCGGGACCGGACAGCGGGTACTCGCGGCCGCGGCGGCCACGGGCATTAGTGTTGGCCCGTGCCCACAGGTCAGGACTCCGCCGGCGGTGAACCCCGCATCTGGGGCGGCACCACGCTCACCGAGCGCCGCGAGGCGCGGCGGGCGGCGCTGCTGGACGCCGCGCTGGATCTGATCGGTGAGGCGGGCGCGGGTGCGGTCACGATGCGGGCGGTCTGCCGCACGGCCGGGCTCACCGACCGATACTTCTACGAGAGCTTCACCAGCCGCGACCAGCTCCTCGACATCCTCTACCGGCAGGTGGCCGACGAATTCCTCGCGCCGATGACCGCCTTCGCCGCCACCGACGATCCGGCCCGCGATCGCGAACTGGCCCGGGTGCTGGTCGACAAGGTGCTCGAGGATCCGCGCAGATCGCGGCTGTTCCTGGTCGAACCGTATTCCAGCACCGGCCTGGGCCAGACCACGATCGCCGTCATGCCCGCGTTCACCCGGCTCATCCAGGACCATCTGTTCACCCATATCGCCGATCCCGAACGACGCCGCCTCGCCGCGGTCACCATGGCCTCGGGCAATGCGGGCATGTTCTCGGCCTGGCTGAACGGATCGCTGCGGGTGACCCGCGAACAGGTCGCCGACCATCTCGTCGCGGTCATCACCGCCTATCGCGCCATGTACCGCGATTGATCCTCGGGTACATTCCCCTTGTGTTCGCGCCCGAAGGAGGTGGTTGGCATGCCTGATGGCATTTGTCCGTATCGATTTGCCAACTGTTCACTCGACGACCCCCGCGCGCGCCACGGATTTCCCACCCCCGTCCGGTAGCCTGCGCGGCGCGGGTCGCCGCCAAATCCGGAAGGGTCCCATGACAACTGTGGAGATGTTGCTACGGCTCGGGGCCGGAGTCGGCTGCGGCGCGATGATCGGCCTGGAACGGCAGTATCGCGCGCGGATGGCCGGTCTGCGCACCAATACGCTGGTGTCGGCCGGTGCGACATTGTTCGTCTTGCTCTCGGTGCACGGCTTCCACGGCGCCGACGCCGATCCGACCCGGGTCGCGGCCCAGATCGTCTCGGGCATCGGCTTTCTCGGCGCGGGTGTGATCATGCGCGAGGGCTTCACCGTGCGCGGGCTCAATACCGCGGCGACGCTGTGGTGTTCGGCCGCGGTCGGATCGCTGGCGGGTGCGGGCATGTTCAGCACCGCGCTCGCGGGCACGGTGGTCATTGTCGCGGTGAATATCGCGCTGCGCTGGGCCGGGCGCGCGGTGGACCGCGCCCCGGACGCCGGCAAGGAGCAGTCCACGGCCTATGTGTTCACCGCGGTCACCGACGACGCTGGTGAGGCGCATGTGCGCGCGCTGCTGGTACAGGCCCTGACCCGCACGGACTTTCGGCTCGTCTCGATCTCGAGTCGCAACCGCGAGGATGCCACGGGTCTCGTCGAGGTGCGCGCGGAACTGGTCGGCGATCATCGCGACGACCGCCAGATGGAATCCGCGGTCAGCCGCCTGAGCCTCGAGCCGTCGGTGACCAGCGTCGGTTGGAACATCCCGCAGCCCGCCGGAGCGGAGCACTGATGTCGGCGTTGCGTTCCTATCCCGCCCGCGGGACCCTCGACCGGCCGCGCTCGCGGCTCGCCGATGTGGTGGTGTTCCTCGGCGCGGCCGTGCTGATCTGGGTGATCGTGCGCCTCTCGGCCGGGCTGAATGTGCCCTTCCGCGAGGGCGAGACGACCGCCGTGGTCTCCACCGACGCCACCGAACTGCCCTACTATGCCGCCCGCTCGCTGCTGCGCATGTTCATCGCGCTGGGCCTGTCGATCCTGTTCACCTTCGGCTACGCCACCGCCGCGGCCCGCATGCGGCGCGCCCGCACGGTGCTGCTGCCGATGCTCGACATCCTGCAATCGGTGCCGATCCTGGGCTTCCTGTCGGTGACGGTGACCGCGTTCATCGCACTCGCCCCGGGATCGCAGCTCGGCCTGGAGTTCGCGTCGATCTTCGCGATCTTCACCTCGCAGGCCTGGAATATGACCTTCGCCTTTTATCACAGCCTGGTCTCGCAGCCGCACGAGATCGACGAGGCCGCCCGCAACCTGAGACTGTCGCGCTGGCAACGGTTCTGGCGGGTGGACGTGCCCACCGGCATGGTCCCGCTGGTGTGGAACGCGATGATGAGTTTCGGCGGCGGCTGGTTCTTCCTGGTCGCCTCCGAGGCGATCAGCGTGAACAACCACAAGTACGTGCTGCCGGGCATCGGCTCCTATGTCGCCGCCGCGTCCGAACAGGGCGCCACCGGCAGGGTGCTCATCGCCATCGCCGTCATGATCGTCATGGTGATCGCGGTGAACGTCGTGTTCTGGCGGCCGCTGACCGCCTTCGCCGAGCGGTTCCGCTTCGAGGACTCCGAACCCGCCCAGGCCCCGCGCAGTATCACCCTGGATCTGCTGCGCCGCTCGCACATTCCCGAACTGTTCGGAAAGGTGCTGGGGCCGTTGGTATTTCCGATCGATCGCGCCATGCGGGTGTTCGGGCTGGCCGAACATCCGCTGCATGTGCCCCTGCGGCGACGGCGGGCGGGCGATATCGTCTTCGGGCTGGTGGTCACCGTGCTCATCGCATGGGGCTGCTATCACGTGGTCACCTATATCGACGACACCGTCGGCTTCGGTGAGGTGGCGCATGCGTTCGGACTCGGCGCGCTCACCCTCGTGCGGGTGGTGGTGCTGCTGGTGCTGGCCAGCGTGATCTGGGTGCCGATCGGGGTGTGGATCGGGTTGAACCCCAGGGTGTCCCGCTTCGCGCAGCCGATCGTGCAGGTGGCGGCCAGCTTCCCCGCCAACTTCCTGTTCCCCCTGGTGACCGCGGCGCTGGTGGCCACGGGCGCGAGCCTCAACTGGGCCGGGACACTGCTGATGGCCCTGGGCGCGCAGTGGTACATCCTGTTCAATGTGATCGCCGGGGCCAGCGCGGTGCCCAACGATCTGCGCGAGGCCGCGGCGAATCTGCGGCTGCCGCGCGGATTGTGGTGGCGCAAGCTGATTCTCCCGGCCATCTTCCCCAGCTACGTGACCGGCGCGATCACCGCGGCGGGCGGCGCCTGGAACGCCTCGATCGTCTCGGAGGTGGTGAGCTACCGGGACACCACCCTCACCGCGGCGGGCCTGGGCGCCTATATCGCCGAGGCCACCGGCTCCGGCGACTGGCCGCGCATCCTGGTCGGCGTGGTGGTGATGAGCATCTACGTCGTCGGCATCAACCGGTTCTTCTGGCGTCGCCTCTATGCCCTGGCCGAACGTCGATACTCGTTGTGACAGGAGAGCTTTCATGACCGCCACCGGTGATACGGCCGAGGTCCTGCTGCGGGTCGACGGCGTGGGCAAATCGTTCCACGGCGCGGCCGGGGACACGCTGCGCGTACTCGACGATATCGATCTGACCCTGCACGACGGGGAATTCGTCGCGCTGCTGGGCCGCTCGGGTTCGGGCAAGTCGACGCTGCTGCGCACGATCGCGGGCCTGATCGCGCCGACCACCGGGGAGGTCCGCTATCGTGGCCGCCGCCTCGACGGCGCGAATCCCGGTGCGGCGCTGGTGTTCCAGTCCTTCGCGCTGATGCCGTGGCTGAGCGTGCAGGACAATGTGGAACTCGGCCTGGCCGCGCGCGGTGTCACCCCCGCCGAGCGCCGCCGCCGCGCGCTCGACGCGATCGATCTCATCGGCCTGGACGGATTCGAGACCGCCTATCCCAAGGAGCTGTCCGGCGGTATGCGCCAACGGGTCGGCTTCGCCCGCGCGCTGGTGCTCGAGCCGGATCTGCTGCTGATGGACGAACCGTTCTCCGCACTCGATGTGCTGACCGCGGAGAACCTGCGCACCGAACTGGTGAACCTGTGGGGCACAGCCGATTTCCCCACCAAATGCATCTGCATCGTGACCCACAACATCGAGGAGGCGGTGCTGCTGGCCGACCGGGTGGTCGTGCTCGGCTCGAATCCGGGCCGCATCATCGCCGATATCCCGGTGGCCATGCCCCGCCCGCGCGACCGCCGCGCCCCCGGCTTCGAACTGCTCGTCGACGAGATCTACGGCCTGCTCACCGGCCGAGACACCGAACGCGTCATGCCCGAACCGGATAAGGCGACCCCGACCGCGACGCCGCTGCCCGACGCCTCGGTCGGCGGGCTGGCCGGTCTGGTGGAGCTGGTCTACGCCTCGGGCGGGCGCGCGGATCTGCCGGAGATCGCCGACGAATTGAACTTCGAGATCGACGATCTACTGCCACTGGTCGACGCCGCGGCCCTGCTGGGCCTGCTCACCGTGGAATCCGGCGATGTGACGCTCACCCAGACCGGCACCCGCTTCACCACCGCCGATATCCAGGAGAGCAAGAAGATCTTCGCCGAGCAGGCCCGTCACCGCGCACCGCTGGTGCGCACCATCTGCAAGGGCCTGGCCGGCAGCGCCGACGGCAGCCTGCGGTCGAGCTTCTTCCTGGATCTGCTGCGCCGCGGCTTCGGCCCCGACGACGCCCGCCGCCAGCTCGATATCGCCATCGACTGGGGCCGCTACGCCGAGCTCTACGATTACGACGCCGACGACGATCAGATCACCGCGGATCCGGCAGCGGAGGAGTTCGCGGGCGTGCGGGATCAGTGGAGCTGAGCCGGGCCGCCAAACCGTCGAGCACGCAGACCAATCCGAAGTCGAAGGCCATCGCGCGGTTGGCCTCCTGATCGGTGTCGGCATACTGCTCGAGGTCCGACGCCAACTCCGGATAGCCGCCGGCGAGGTCGCGAAGGGCCCGCATGACTCCTTCGGTATCGAAGTCCGCCGGTTGACGGTCCGACCTCCGCTGGAATGTGGTTTCGGGGACCACCTGGCCGAGCACGTAGCTGATCACCGTTCCCGAAGCGAAGTAGACGTCCATGCCCGAGAATCCGGCGGCGTGGAACGTGCGGCGCATTCGTTCGTTGAGCCGAAGGACGTTGGGCCCCAGGCTCACCATGCGCCCGGTCAACTCCACCATCCACGGATGGGCGCGCATGGTCGTGCGCAGGTTGTAAGCCAGGACACCGGCGGCCTCACGCCACGGCGTGGTCGGCGGATCCGGTAGGTCGACCTCCCCCCACATCTCGTCGAGCACCAGCTCCAGCAGTTCGTCCTTGTTGGTGACATACCAGTACAGACTCGTCGCGCCCGCGCCCAGTTTCGCGCCGAGCTTGCGCATGCTCAACGCGCCCAAGCCCTCGGTGTCGAGCAGCTCGATCGCCGCGGCCACGATCTGCTCACGACTCAGACCGGAGGTCTTCGGCTGGCGCGGCGGCCGCAGCCAGACCGAGGAGAAGGGCTTGGTCACCTGGTCACCTTAATTCACTCGCACGCTGTTCCAGTTTATCGTACACTGTGCGAGTGAATTCGAACGCTGTACGAGATCCCGGCGAAGAGCGTGCCGGGACCAAGGGGGCTACAGATGCCGGAACCATGGCGGCTACAGATGCCGGAACCATGGCGGCTACAGATGCCGGGACTATGGGGGCTCGGGGTCCCGAGACGATGACGATCGACCGCGATCCCCGGCGCTGGTGGGTGCTGGGCGTCCTGTGCCTGTCGGTGCTGGTGATCGGGATCGACAGCACCGTGCTCAATCTCGCGATCCCGTCGCTGATCCGGGAGCTGCATGCGAGCCCGTCGGATATCCAGTGGATCCTCGACGCCTATGTGCTGGTCTTCGCCGGACTGCTGCTCACCGCGGGCAGCCTGTCCGATCGGTTCGGGCGGCGGCTGGCCTTGATCAGCGGTGTGGCGATCTTCGGCGCGGCCTCGCTGTTCGCGGTGCTGGCCACCGAACCATGGCAGGTGATCGCGGCGCGGGCGGTCATGGGCGTGGGCGGTTCGGTGCTCATGCCCTCGACGCTGTCGATCATGATGACCACCTTCGCCGAGGACGAGCGCCGCAAGGCCATGGCGGCCTGGTCGACGGTGGCCATGGTCAGCATCGTGCTCGGCCCGACGCTGGGCGGCTTTCTGCTGGAACACTTCTGGTGGGGCTCGGTCTTCCTGCTCAACATCCCCTTCGCGGTGATCGCGATCGCCGCCGCGGTGATCCTGATGCCCGAGACCAAGGGCGATCAGCGCCCGGTGGATCCGGTGGGGGTGGCGCTGTCGATCGTGACCCTGACCGCGACCGTGTACGTCATCATCCAGCGGGAGTGGAACATCCCCGTGATCGCGCTCGCGGTCATCGCCGGCGCGGCGTTCGTGTTCTGGGAATCGCGTTCGGCCCATCCGATGCTGCCCCTGCGCGTATTCCGCAGCCGCGACTTCACCGGCACCTGTCTGACGTTGCTGCTCATGGTGTTCGGCATGGGCGCGGTGATGCTGATGCTCACCCAGTATCTGCAGTTCGTGCTCGGCTTCGGCCCCATGAAGGCGGGCCTGGCGCTGTTGCCGTTCGCGGTGGCCTCCACGATCTGCAACGGCCTGGGCGCGACGCTGGGCAAGACGGTGAGCAACAAGATCCTGATCATCGCGGGCCTGCTCGTGATGGCCGCGGCCTTCGCCGTACTCGCCAATGCCGACAGCTACGGGTGGGTGCTGATCTCGATGATGATCATGGGCATGGGCAGTGGCCTGACGGGCCCGGCGGCGTACGCGGCCATCATGAGCGCCATCCCGCTCGAGCATGCGGGCGTCGGCTCGGCCATGAACGACACCATCCAGCAGGTCGGCATGGCCATCAGCATCGCGGTCCTGGGCAGCGTCCTCGCCGGTCAGTTCACCGGCAACATGCCCGCCGACATCCCGGCCGCGGCGCGCGAATCGATCGGCGCCGCATTCCAACTCGGCTACGCCGACGCCGCCAAATCCGCCTTCACCAGCGCCATGTCCTACGGCTCCTGGATCAGCAGCGGATTCGCCCTCGCCGCAGCGGTTCTGGGCGCGGTGCTGTTGAGACCCCGCACACCGCAACCGGTTCCGAGAACCGGCACCACACCCGTGGCGTAGTACGCACCCGCACGCCGCCCACGTCCAGGACGCGGGCGGCGTGTTCGGTCATCCGCAGGCCTTCTTATAGGGAACCGCGTGCACGTACTGCCGCCACTGTTGTTCCGAGATCACCGGAACCATGGCGCATAGTCGCGACTGGACCTTACCCACATCCAGGACCGTGAAATCCAATTCGGGTTGAATTCCCCACGGATGACCGATCGTCTGATACACCACGGTGTCGGAGTCCGTGAATTCCACATAGTCGAAACGGGCTCCGGAGGATTGCGACACCTCCGGGATCTGGAATCTCTGCGCGGGACTTCGCACCTTCGACACGTCCCACACATCGATACGTCGTACCGCGATTCGGCGAGCTAGTGCCCCATCAGCACCGGCGCATCCGTGCCCTCGGGGATCTTGGGCTTGGTACGCGGCAGGAATGCCGCCGGGATCAACGTCACCACGACGAGGATCACCGCGACGATGTAGGTGTGTGCGAACGCGCCTGCGGCCGCGGAGAATCCGCTCTCGAGCGCATCCGGCGGCACCTGGGCGGCGATCTCCGGCTGGCTGCGTGAGGCGATCGCGAGGCCGATCAGCTTGTTGCCGGTGAGCTGATTGGTCAGCACCACCGAGATGACCGCGGTGCCGATCGAGGCGGCCGTCTGGTTGACGATGTTCATCAGCGTCGACCCGCGCGCCACCTGCTCGTGGGTGAGAGTCTGGATGGCGGCGGTCATGGTCGGCATCATGGTGCAGCCCATACCCAGGCCCATCACGAACAGCGCCACGCCGATCAGTACATAGGACGTGTCACTGTGCAATCGGGTGAAGAACAGCAGGGCCACCGCGATGATCGACACCCCGGTGAGCACGATCTTGCCCGGACCGATCTTGTCGACCAGCCGTCCCGCGATCGGCATCGTGACCATCGCACCCAAACCCTGTGGGGCCAGCAGCAATCCGGCCGCCAACGCCGATTCACCGCGCACCTGCTGCAGATAGGTCGGCAGCAGTAGACCGGATCCGAAGAACGCCACCGCGAACAGCAACATGGTGAGCACCGCGAAGGTCAGCGACCGGTTGCGGAACAGATGCAGATCTATCAACGGATGTTCGGTGCGCAACGCGTGGAAGACGAAGGCCACCATCAACACCAGCCCGAGCGCCGCCGGGATCAATACCCGCGCGGCCATGACCGTATGTTTCTCCGGAATCGAGGACACGCCGAACAGGAACAGCGCCAACCCGGGTGAGGCCAGCACCATTCCGAGCAGATCGAAGCTCTGCGACGGCTCCGGCCGGTCGGCGGGGAAGACCACCAAGGCCAGCACCAGCGCCACGATGCCGATCGGCACGTTGATCAGGAAGATCAGCTTCCAGCTGAATCCGATCAGCCAGCCGCCCAGGATCGGGCCGAGGATGGGTCCCAGCAGCATCGGCACGCCGAGCACGGCCATCACCCGGCCGATCCGCTGCGGGCCGGCGGCGTGGGTCATGATCGTCATGCCGAGGGGCATCAGCATGCCGCCGCCGAGGCCCTGGATCACGCGGAAGGCGATGAGCGTCTCGATATTCCATGCCGTCGCGCACAGCATCGATCCGAAGACGAACAGCACCAGCGCCATCATGTACAGGCGTTTGGTGCCGAATCGGTCGGCGGCCCAGCCGGTCAGGGGGATGACGCTGGCCAGGGCCAGCGTATAACCGGTCATCGACCAGGCGGCGACGGCGGTGGAGGTGTGGAATTCGGTCTGGAACTTCGGCAGAGCGATGGTGACAACGGTGATGTCCAGGATCGACATGATCGCCCCGAGGACGACCACACCGGCCACCTTGAAAACGGCGGCATCGAGTGCGTCCGATGCCGAGTCGGGCCCTGCGGCCCGACTATCCGGAGGTTGGGTCACCGGTTCAGCCTGCCAGGCGCGCCAGCGATATACCAGCACATTCTTCGGCCATCTGCGCTCACCCTCCACAGCCCGCGCGATCCTCGATCCGATCCCAGGTGGCGCCGTATTTCCGCGGCGGGCGTACGCTGAGAGGTCACCCGGTTCCCATTGCGGGGCAAGGAGATCGATGTGATGACCGACCCGGTGCACGGATTGACCGGTACGCTCACATCGCCGATCCGAGGCGCAGACATGCTCGGTGAGGTTCTGGTCGCGATCCGAGGGGGCACAGAAATCTACCTCGCGCGATCCACCCAGCCGCTGGCGGCGGGCACTGCGGTGCTCGTGATCGGCGTGAACCCGGGCCGGATCGTGGACGTAGTTCCCTGGATACCGCTCGACTTCGGACCGGGTGGGGATTTACCGAAATAACAAGGAAGACAACAGTGCTGGGGTACCACGTACCCGATCCCGACGAGGCCATGCTGGTCAGCGGCGGGCGCGCCAAGGACAACGCGCCATTTCGGGTGATAATCGGGCACGGCGCCTTCGTGGTGCCGATGTTCCGTAAGGTCCGCTATCTGTCGCTGTCGATGTCCGAGGCCGAGATCGGTGAGCGATGCGTCACCAAACAGGGTATTCAGCTGGATGTGCGGGCGGTGATCGCATTCAAGGTCGCCAACGACACGCCGTCGATCGTCAATGCGGCGCAACGGTTCCTGTCCGAGCAGGAGCGGGAGATGAGCGTCCTGACCGGACGGATCTTCTCCGGACATCTGCGCTCGATCGTGGGCTCGATGACGGTCGAGGAGATCATCCGCGAACGCCAGAAGCTCGCCGATGAGGTGCTGATGGCCTCGAAGGTGGAAATGAGCAGTATCGGGCTGTGGGTGGATTCGTTCCAGATCCAGTCCATCGATGACGGCAATCTCGGATACATCGCGGCGTTGGCCGCGCCGCACAATGCCGCGGTGCAGCGCGATGCGAAGATCGCGCAATCCCAGGCCGCGCAGGAATCGGCCAAGGCCGAACAGGAGTCTCAGCGCAGACAGGCCGAATATCAGCGCGAGACATCCATTCTGCGCGCGCAGTACCAGCGCGATATCGACAAGGCCAATGCCGAAGCGGCGCAATCGGGTCCGCTCGCGCAGGCCAACGCGCTGCAGGAGGTGCTCTCCGCGCAGGCCGTACAGGCCCGCAAACAGGCCGAACTGCGCGAACAGCAGCTGCAGGCCGAGGTGGTCAAACCCGCGCAGGCCGAGGCCGAACGGGTGCGCATCCTCGCGCAGGCCGAGGCCGATCGCACCCGCATCCAGGCCGATGCCGCGGCCTCCAACAACCGCATCGCCCTGGATCAATTGCTGATCGAACAGTTGCCGGAGATCGTCGCCCAGGCGGCCAAGGGTCTGTCGGGCGCCCATCTGACGGTCCTCAACGGTCCCGACGGCGTGGGCGAGCTCGTCAACGGGATGGTCGGACAGGGCCTGACGGTGTTCAATTCGCTGCAGAAGGCACTTTCGCCCAACAACGAACACAACACCAGCACGGTGGATAGAGTGCAGGAATAGGGACGGCGACGAGGAGCGGGTGTAGGTGTCGATCGGGAAATTGGTGTCCTTCGACAGTTCTCGGGGGTTCGGTTTCATCCGTCCGGAAGACGGTGGCCCCGATGTGTTCGTTCATGTGAACGACATCGGATTGGACGAGGACGAGCTGAGGCAGGGTCGGGTGTTCGAATTCGAGGTGACCGAGGGTGACCGGGGGCCGAAGGCGGTGAATCTGACCGCCGTCGGCGGGCAGCCCGCGCCGCGCCATCGCGGCGCCCGCACATCCGGGCAGCTCACCCCGACCGAACATAAGCGGCTGATCACCGAGTTACTACTGGATGCGAGCCCGGCCCTCACGGCCGGGGAGATTCTCACGATCCGCGACCGGTTGACGGATTTCGCGGATCAGCACGGATGGCTCGAGAACTAAGAGGCATACGATCTTGGCTGACAGTGTGCGGGCGATGAATTCTCTTCGCTCGCACCGTCCACATGCATGAGACTTCCGAGGAGGATCGTGTGGACCTGCCCGTCATGCCGCCCGTGAAACCGATGCTGGCGAAATCCGCGTCGGAACTGCCGCGCGATCCGGCGCTGTACTACGAACCGAAATGGGACGGCTTCCGCGCCGTCGTATTCCGCGACGGCGACGAGGTGGAACTCGGATCCCGCAACGACCGGCCGCTCACGCGGTACTTCCCCGAACTGGTGGAGTCGCTGCGCGCCGCACTCCCGCGGCGATGCGTGATCGACGGGGAGATCGTCGTGGTCACCGACCACGGCCTGGACTTCGACACGCTGCAGCAGCGGCTGCATCCGGCCGCCTCGCGGGTCAACAAGCTGGCGGTGGAGACCCCGGCCAGTTTCGTCGCCTTCGACCTGCTGGCCCTGGGCGATGAGGACCTGACCGAGCAGCATTTCGCGCAGCGTCGGCGGCTGCTCGAGACGATCGTCGACAACTCCGTGCCGCGACTGCATCTGACCCCACTGACGTCTGATCCCGATACCGCGCAGGACTGGTTCACCCGCTTCGAGGGCGCGGGCTTCGACGGGGTCATGGTCAAGGCCACCGATCTGCCCTATCTGCAGGACAAGCGGGTGATGATCAAGGTCAAACACGAGCGCACCGCCGACTGCGTGGTGGCCGGATTCCGTTGGCACAAGGACGGACAGGGCGTCGGCTCGCTGCTGCTGGGGCTCTACGACGACGAGGGCCACCTCCATCACGTCGGCGTCGCGAGCAGTTTCACCGCCGCGCGCCGCACGGAGCTGGTGCAGGAGCTGGCCCCGTTACGCGAGAACGCCCTGGACAATCATCCCTGGCGGCACTGGGCCGACGCCGCCGCCCAGGCCAAGGCCGACGGGAAGATGCCCGGCGGGGTGAGCCGCTGGACCGGCGGCAAGGATCTGTCCTGGGAGGCGCTGCGACCGGAACTGATCGCGGAGATCCGCTACGAACATGTGATGGCCGGGCGACTGCGCCACGGCGGGCGGCTGGTCCGCTTCCGCGACGACCGCACCCCCGAATCCTGCACCTACGCCCAGCTCGACGAGGTCGCGCCCGCCGAATTGGCCGATATCTTCGCCGAGGCGAAGCGGGCCCGGTCATGAGCGCATCGATCGATATCGAGGCCGACGGCCGGATCGTGCCGATCAGCAATCCGGACAAGGTCTACTTCTCCAAACACGGTGAGACCAAGCTCGATCTGGTGCGCTACTACCAGGCCGTGGCCGAGCCGATCCTGCGCACGATGGGCGAGCGACCCGTTCTGCTGGAACGCTATCCCGACGGCGCGGGCGGAAAGTCGTGGTTCCAGAAGCGAGTTCCCGCATCGGTGCCGGACTGGCTGCGGACCACGGTCGTGTCGACCCCCAACGGCACCACCAGCGACGCCCTCGTCGCCGCCGACCTGGCCCACATCCTGTGGGCGGTCAACCTGGGCTGCTTGGGATTTCACGTCTGGCCCACCCACGCGGGCGCCGCCGAGCAGAGCACGGCTCCGGTCGTCCACGACGCGGCCGGACAACCCCTGCCCCCGACCGGGGTGACCGACGAACTGCGCATCGACCTGGATCCGTCCCCCGGCACCACATTCGACGATCTGCGCGAGACCGCGGCCGCGACCCGCGACCTGTGCACCGAACTGGGCATCGACGCCCGCGTGAAGACCTCCGGCTCGCGCGGGCTGCACATCTACGTCCTGCTCGAGCCGCGCTGGGACGGCTATCAGGTGCGCACCGCCTCGGTCGCCCTGGCCCGCGAACTCGAACGCCGCCATCGCGACCTCATCACCGCGGCGTGGTGGAAGGAGGAACGCGGCCGCCGCGTCTTCGTCGACTACAACCAGAACGCCCCGCACCGAACGGTTTTCGGCGCCTGGTGCGTGCGGCCCAAGGTCGGCGGTCAGGTCTCCACACCGATCGCCTGGGACGAACTCGACACCGTCATCCCCGATGAGCTGACCCTGGCCACGGTTCCCGCCCGCGTCGCCGAACGGGGCGACCCCTGGGCCGACCGGACTCCCCAATCGATCGAGCCGCTGCTGGAAATGTCCGCGCGCGACCGGGATTCGGGCCTGATGGACGCCCCCTGGCCGCCGGTATACCCGAAGATGCCCGACGAGCCGCCGCGCGTCCAGCCGAGTAAGGCCCGCAAGGTCTGAACGGCTCCGCGAAAACCGTACTGTGCGTTCGGTTCGACTGGTTGTATCGACGTATGAGTCACGATCGACCCGAGGCCACCGCCCTCACCCCCGAACGTCGCACCATCGACGTCATTCCCGATGACGAGCGCCACGGGCGGCCGGTCAACCAGTTCACGCTCTGGTTCGGGGCGAATATGCAGATCACCGCGATCGTCGACGGCGCGCTGGCGGTGGTGTTCGGCGCCGATGCGATCTGGGCGATCGCGGGCACGCTGGTCGGGAACCTCGCGGGCGGCGCGGTGATGGCGCTGCATTCGGCGCAGGGGCCGCGGCTGGGACTGCCCCAGATGATCTCCAGCAGAGCGCAATTCGGGGTGCGCGGGGCGGTCGTGCCGCTGGTGCTGGTGGTGCTGATGTATCTCGGCTTCGCCGCGACGGGCACGGTGCTAGCGGGCCAGGCGATCGGGAAGTTGCTGCACAGCGAGAACCGGGCCGTGGGCATCGTGGTCTTCGGGGCGCTCACCGGTGTGGTCGCGGTGCTGGGGTATCGGCTGATTCACGTGGTGGGGCGGATCGCGACCGTGCTCGGCGTGCTCGGATTCACCTATCTGGCGGTGCGACTGTTCGTGCGCTACGACGTCGGCGCGCATCTGGGCGGACACGGTTTCGCGGCCGCCACCTTTCTGCTGGCGATCTCGCTCGGCGCGAGCTGGCAGTTGACCTTCGGACCGTATGTCGCCGACTACTCGCGCTATCTGCCGCGAAACACCTCCGCGCGCAAGACATTCTGGTTCACCTTCGCCGGCAGCGTGCTCGGCTCGCAGTGGTCGATGACCTTCGGCGCGCTGCTGGCGGCCTGCGCGGGCACGGCGTTCACCGTCGATCAGGTCGGCTTCATCGGCGCGCTCGCCGGTCCGGCCGCGGTGGCCGCGCTGATCTATCTGGTGATCGTGGTCGGGAAGCTGACCATCAACGTGCTCAACGCCTACGGCGGATTCATGTCCATCCTCACCACGGTGACCGCCTTCGATCCGCGCACGACCGTCTCCCGCACGACCCGCGCGGTGAGCATCCTCGGCTTCACCGCGGCCTCGATGCTCATCGCGCTGGCCGCCAGCGCCGACTTCCTCGACAACTTCAAGAGTTTCGTGCTCGTGCTGCTGCTGGTGTTCACCCCGTGGAGCACGATCAACCTCATCGACTACTACCTGATCTCGCGCGAGCGCATAGATATCCCCGCCCTCTACGACCCGACCGGCCGCTACGGCTCCTGGAACCTGCCCGCCCTGGCCTGCTACGCCGTCGGCATCCTCGCCCAGATCCCGTTCCTCGCCCAGAAGCTCTACACCGGCCCGATCACCACACTGCTCGGCGGCGCCGACATCTCCTGGCTCATCGGCATTCTCATCACCGCGGCGCTGTACTACCCGGTCGCCACCCGCACCGCCCGACCACCGCAGCGGATGATCCCGCCGGCGCGGACAGCCGCACTGTCCTAGCCGCTACGCACCGCGTTCGATCTTCGGAAAGGACTTGGTGACCAGGGCCAGCAGCATATCGGCGAGCAGGTGGTGGACCTGGGCGCGATTGAGGGAGCCGCGGGTGATCCATTCGCGCCCCGCGGCTTTCACCAGGCCGCCGTAGGCGCGGACCAGGGCGCGTAGTTCGTCGCCGTGGGCGGAATCGGCGAGGCCGACCATCTCCAGCAGGCGGTCGGCGGCCGCGTCGTCGGCGGCGTCGAGGATGCGCTGTACCTCCGGATCCTCGCCTACGCCCTCGTGGCCGGTCACCTTCACCCAGGTGCTGCCGTGTTCGCCGATGGTGTCCAGCAGCCACGACACGCTGGCGTCGACGCGTTCGCGGATGGTGCCGGTCGGCACGATCATCTGGCCCGGGCGCGGCAGCGTCACCATGCGGCGCACGACCGCCAGATACAGGTCGCGCTTATTGCCGAAGTAGTGGTTGATCAGGCCCCGCGCCACGCCCGCGCGCTGCGCGAGCTCGGCCGTGGACACCGCCGCGTACGGGCGTTCGCCGAACATGGCGATGGCGCAGTCGAGTATCTGCGCCCGCCGTTCGTCGGGTTCGAGCCGACGCCGGCGCGCGGTCGCCTCGGCGTCGGACATGGTCGTCGTATCAGAGTGAGCGGGCAATGAGATCCTTCATCACCTCGTTGGCGCCTGCCAGGATGCGCAACACACGCGCGCCCGTGTACAGCTGGGAGATCGGGTACTCCGTCATATATCCATAGCCACCGAACAGTTGCAGACAACGATCCACCACGATACCCAACTGGTCGGTCAGCCAGTACTTCGCCATGGCCGCGGTCGGAATGTCGAGCTCGCCGCGCAGGTGTTTCACGATCGCATCGTCGAGGAAGACCCGGCTCACTCGGGCGAGGGTGGCGCATTCGGCCAGTTCGAATCGGGTGTTCTGCATCGCGAACAACGGCTTGCCGAATGCCTCGCGGCCCTTGGTGTAGTCGACGGTCAGATCGACCGCCTTCTCCATCATCGCCACCGCCATGACCGCGGTGACCAGCCGCTCCTGCGCGAGCAGTTGCATCATCTGATAGAAGCCCTGCCCCTCGGCCTCGCCGAGCAGATTCGCCGCAGGCACCCGCAACCCGTCGAAGAACAGCTCAGCGGTGTCCTGCCCCTTGCCGCCGATCTTGGACAGGATACGTCCGCGCGTGAAACCCGGTGTGTCGTCGGCGATCTCGGCGAAGATCAGCGAGACCCCGGCCGCGCCCTTACCAGGATCGGTCTTGGCGGCGATGATGATGCCGTCGCACAGCCGGCCGTTGGAGATGAAGATCTTCGAGCCGGTGATGACGTATTCGTTGCCCTCGCGCACCGCGCGGGTCTTGATGTTCTGCAGATCCGATCCGGTGCCCGGCTCGGTCATTCCGATCGACAGCACCATCTCCCCGCTCGCGGCCAGCGGCAGCACTCGGCGCTTGAGCTCCTCGGAGCCGAACTGCTGGATATACGGCGCGATGATCGACGAGTGCACCGGCATGCCCAGCGCGCCGTCACCGAGATAGGCCTGCTCCTCGATGATGGCCGCCTCATGCGCGAAACTGCCCCCGCCGCCGCCGTATTCGCTCGGCACCGCGGCACACAGCAGCCCCAGCTCCCCCGCGCGGCGATACAGCTCGCGGTCGGGGTGGCCTTGCGCGGCGAATCGCTCCTCGTGCGGGATCACCTCCTTGTCGAAGAAGGTCCTCGCCAGTTCCCGGACGGCCTCGACCTCGTCGTCGCTCCATGCCGCGCGCGCCATCGTCGCCACCCTTCGTTCCTGCCCGATCTCGTGGGCACCAGAGTGCAGTTCTATTGGCATGCTGTCAATAAGACGGGTTGCGCGCCTGATTGACCTCGGCCAACGTCGTGAAGATCGGGGTCCGCGCATCGGCGGTGATGTCCTGGCGGCGCAGGAATCCGTCGATCAGCCCCCAGACCAGTTCGCTGGCCTGATCGACGAATTCCGCGGCGGCCGGTGCGGGCGCGGTCTCGAGCCACAGGTCGGTGATCGCCACGACCGCGCCGACCACGGCCCGCGCGAGATAGTCGATGCCCGCGGTCTCCAGCGGCACGGCCTCGGCGACCGCGCGGGCCAACTTGCCGAACCGGCGAGCGGCCTCGCGCCCCAGATCGAACTGCAACACCGCCCCCTCGCCGCTGCGCGCCAGCGGAGCCAGCGCCAGGAAGCGAAAGATGTTGGGGTGGGCGAGAATTCCCTCGGCATAGCCGGTGAACACCCGGCGCAGCGCCGCGCCGGGCGGCTGCAGCATCAGCGTCATATCCTCGCCGGTGGCGGCGAAGGCGCTGCGCGAGAACCGATTCGCGATCTCGGTGTACAGATCGGCCTTATCCGCGAACTGCCGATACAGCCGCGGCTTGGTGATACCCGCCTCCCGGGCGATATCGTCCATGCTCGGGCGGGGGCCGTCTCGATCGATCACCCGGATCGCCGCGTCGACGATATCGTCGCGACTGATCGGCGCAGTGGTTCTACTGCTGGCTCGGGACACGGTGACTCGGCTCCGATGCGGGGAGGAATGTCTGGGACGCGAGCATACACGTACCGCCGGTACGCGGCCTGCCACCGCAGCCGTCGAGGGCGATGAGCACGGCCGATCACTGTGATTCACTGCACACCGATCCGCTTCGCCGCGGCATTGCTTCCGGCGTTCCGTACTGCCAGTATCAGGAACCGTACTGGCGGTACGTATGGCGTGGCCCCGGCCACGCCCCGAGGTGAACGAGATGACCCCACTGCCCGACATCACCCCCCGCTCGCGGGTCGTGTCCGGACCCGGCGGCGACCTGGCCGTCCGCGAATACGGCGACCCGAAGGCCGACACCCTGGTGCTGGTGCACGGCCTCACCGACACCCAGCGCATCTGGAATCCGGTGGCGCACATGCTCGCCGACGGCTTCCATGTCGTGACCTACGATGTGCGCGGCCACGGCCGCTCCGCGAAATCCCCACGGCCACACGACTATCGGCTCACCGGACTCGTCGAGGACCTCTACGCCGTCCTCGACGCGACCAGCCCGCACCGGCCCGTCCATCTGGCCGGACACGGCTGGGGCGCGATCCAGGTGTGGGAGGCCCTGGGCGATCCGCGGGCCAACACCCGCATCGTCTCGGCCACCGCGCTGGGCGCACCCGGCCTCGACCACCTCGCGAACGCGTTGCGGGAACCGCGATTTCCACGCGCGCCGTGGTGGCGGCTGCCCGGCCTGGGCTGGCTGGTACTCGGTCGCAGACTGCTGCGCTGGCCGCGCATCCGCCGCGCCCCGCGTTCGGCGCTGCGCCTGTCGCCGGCGGATCTGCTGTCCGGCGCGCGCATCGTGGCGGCCAATCTCCCCCACCGCCTGCGACATCCGCGCGAGCGCCGCATCGCGGTGCCGGTGCAATTGATCGTCGATCGCGCCGACGCGGCCGCCCTGCCCGCCGTCGGCGCGCAGCTGCGCCGCGGCGTGGACCGGCTCTGGTGCTATCGCCTGCCCGCCGATCACTGGCTGCCGATCACCGAACCGCTGCTGGTGGTGGAGGCGATCGCCAACTTCATCGACGATCTGCGCGCCGACAACAGCCCGATCGAATACTCCCCGCGCTAGCCGAAAGACCTGGAGGCACACCCATGTCCGCCGAACTGCTGACCCGCACACTCGGGGCTCCGTTACCGGAGGAATTCACCCGGCTGTCCGATGCCGAACTCGGCGAACTGGATCGCCTGCTGCGCGAGGCGCAGATCCGGCGCGCGAAACGGCTTGCGGCGGCACTCGATTCGTCGATGGATTTCATCCCGCGACTGATGCGTCCCGCCGTGAAGAAGGCGCTGGGCCTGTGACCGACCGCCTGCTCGCCCGCGCCGAGACCACCAAACTCGCACGGCTGCTGGATATCCCGGATCCGGACGCGCTGGAATTCCTCACCGCACTGCCGCCGGAGGCGATCCGCGCCTTCCGCGAACGCGCCACCGATCTGCTGTTCGACGCCGACGGCCCGAAACTGCGGCGGATCGCCGCGGCCACCAAACTGGTCCCCACGCCGATCGCGGCCAGGGCCGCCGAACGCGCCTTCGGCCCCGGCCTGTGCGCGGCGGTCGCCGCCCAGGTCGAACCGGCCCGCGCGGTCGATATCGCCAAGGCGCTGCCCGCACCGTTCCTCGCGGAGGCCACGATCCAGCTCGATCCGCGCCGCACCGCCCAGATCATCCCCAAGGTGCCGCTGCCCATGGTGGTGGCGGTCGCGCGTGAATTGCTCTCGCGGGGTGAGCATGTCACGCTCGGCCGATTCGTCGGCGTGGTCTCCGAGGAGATGATGGCCGCGGCGGCGGAGGTGATGGACGACACCGATCTGCTGCGCACCGGCTACCTGCTCGAGGACAAATCCTCGATGGACAACCTGCTCGAGATCGTCGCCGCCCGTCTGCCCGGCGTCGTGCGCGCCGCCCACGAACAGGCCATGTGGGCCGAGGGCATCGACCTGCTCGCCACCGTGAACCCGGCCAACCGGGCCCGCATCGGCGATCTGAGCGCCCAACTCGGCGGCGAGATCCTCGACAGCCTGGTCGAGGCCGTCTACGAACTCGACGCCTGGGCCACCCTGCTCCCGGTCACCTCGGCCATGAGCCACGACAGCCTGGCCGTCTTCGCCCAGCGCCCGATCGTGCACACCGAGCCGGTGCTCACGGCGATCGTGGATGTGGCTCTCGACCACGGTCTCTGGCTGGATCTGCTACCGCTGGCCACCCACCTGCCCGCCCAGCCGCTGGCCTTCATCGCCGCCCGCGTCGCGGCCGAACCCGACCACGAACTAGCGGAGTTGATCGGCCAGGCCGATGCCGCCGACCTGTGGGACGCGATGATCCCGATCGCCCTGGCCATGACCGATCCCGAGCGCCGCCGGATGGCCGGCCTGCCGGTGATGCAGGATCCGGACGTGCTGCGGGCCATCACCGTCACCTGCGCGCGGCACGAATTGTGGTCGCAGGTCCTGCCTTTGGTCGACGCGCTGCCGGAGGCGGGCAAGAAGACCCTCGGCCTCTGCCTGGCCGAACTCACCGACAAGCAGGTGCGCGCGGCCGTACTGGCGGCCGCCGAGGGCGAGAACTTCGGTGTCCTGGTCGATCTCGCCATCGCCGAGGGCCTGTGGCTGGATCTGCTGCCGTGTGTCACCGAATTGGCGCAGGCGCCAAGGGAATTCGTGGCCGGTCGCGTCGCCGCCCACACCGACGAACGACTCGCCGAACTCGTCCGCGAAGCCGACGGTGCGGGACGCTGGGACGCGTTGATCCCCGTCGCCCTCGCCATGACCGAACCCGACCGCCGCCGCGTGGCGGGGCTGCCGATCCTGGCCGAACCGCAGGTGCTGCGCAAGGTGATCGACACCGCCGCCGCGCACGAACTCTGGCCGGAGGTCCTGCCGCTGGTGGACGCGCTGCCCCAGCAGGTCAAACCCACCATCGCCGCCTGCCTCGGCGACCTCACCCGCGAGCAGCTCCTGGCGGCCGTCCGCGCCGCCGCCGACAGCGCCGACATCCCGGCGCTGGTGGAGATCGCCCTCGCTCAGGACCAGACGGGCCGCGCCCGGATCCTCGACCTCATCGACGGCATGCCCGATCTCGACGACTTCCTCACCGCCCTGACTCCGGCCACACCCGAGGTGGTGTGGAACGCGTTCACCGAGGTGCGCGCCGAGATTCCGGCCGGGCTGCGCGAACGCCTGGCCGCACGGGCTCGTGAACTCGGCCACACCGGATACGCCGAAGGCCTCATCGATTCAGGTTTCGCGACACCGAACAACTAGCTACTGTTCAGTTATTGCCGATCCGGCGGCCCTTGCTCCAGGACCGGACGCTGCTCGAGGGATCGACCCAGGAGATCATCGCCAGGACTAGCGAACGGAGTTGTCATGACACGGGTTTCGCATGTTCTACTGCCCACGGCCGCCGCGGCGGCGGCTTTGCTCTGCGCCCCGCTTCCGGCCGCGACGGCCGACGTGGGCGGGATCGCGGTGATGTACACCGGCTCCGAGGGCCCGGTGATGGGCTGCCCGCATGAAGTCGGATTCAGCCTGTACGACCCGGTGCTACCCGACACCCGGGTCTTCATCGACGGTATCGAGACCGGACCGCTCAATCCCTATCCGTACAGCGGCTATTGGGTCCGCTGGACTCCGGACCGGCTGGGCTGGCACACCATCGAGATCGTCAATTCCGAACCCGGCGGGCGCGAATCCCGCAGGCGTCTGGACATCGCGGTGAATCGGGTCGGCATCAACGCGGGCAGTTCCTGCATCGCCAACGGTTTCCCGCTGCCGATGGATACGCAGAAGGGCACCCTCGGCCAGTTCCGGTAGGCGTGGGCGGGCCCACATGCGGGGCGATGCGACAATGGGCGCGGCAAACCGTTCCCGCACGAAGGGTCATACCCCAGCACGATGGCCGATCAGGACTCGACCACGATCACCGCCGCAGCACCCGAGCCGGTCATCGACCGCGACGAGCTCGCGGTCTGTCTGCGCGTGCTGGATCAGGCCGGACAGCTCGACAAGAACCATCCCGATTCGATCGCCGTGCAGCGCGCGGTCGGGTATCTGTTCAAGGAACTCAAGCGCCGGCGCCGGATCGAGGCGCGCGATGCGGTCTCCGAGGCCGACCGCGCGGTGGTCGCCGCCACCGCCACCGGATCGCCGAACCGGATCGACGACGAGACGGCGGGAATCCCGTTGTCCTCCAATACCTCCGACGGCACCGCGGGTGAACTGCTGCGGCCGCGGCCCTGCTACATCTGCAAGCAGCGCTACACCCGCGTCGACGCCTTCTACCACCAGCTGTGCCCGTCGTGCGCCGAGCTGAACCACGCCAAGCGCGACGCCCGCACCGATCTGTCCGGTCGCCGCGCCCTGCTCACCGGCGGCCGCGCCAAGATCGGCATGTACATCGCGCTGCGGCTGCTGCGCGACGGCGCGCACACCACCGTCACCACCCGCTTCCCCAATGACGCGATCCGCCGCTTCAAGGCCCAGCCCGACAGCGCCGACTGGATCCACCGCCTGCGCATCGTCGGCATCGATCTGCGTGATCCGGCCCAGGTGGTCGCGCTCGCCGACAGCGTGGCGGCCGCCGGACCGCTGGACATCCTCATCAACAACGCCGCCCAGACCGTCCGCCGCTCCGCCGGCTCTTACAGCGCACTGGTCGAGGCCGAGAACGGACCGCTGCCCGCGGGCGAGCTGCCCGACACCGTCAGCTTCGGCAAGACCATGCAGGCGCATCCCACCGCGCTGACCGCCTCGCTCACCCCCGCCCTCTCCGCGGCCGATATCACCGATCTCGCCCTCGTCGCGGGATCGGCCACGCCCGAACGCATTTCGCGCGGCGTGGCCATCGATGCGGGCGGTCTGGTCCCCGATCTCGCGCATACCAACAGCTGGGTGCAGACCGTCGGCGAGGTCGACGCCACCGAACTGCTCGAGGTGCAGCTGTGCAATTCGGTCGCGCCGTTCATCCTCATCTCCCATCTGCGCCCGGCGCTGGCCGCCTCCCCCGCCCGCCGCAAGTACGTCGTGAACGTCTCGGCGATGGAGGGCGTCTTCGCGCGCGGCTACAAGGGCGCGGGCCATCCGCACACCAATATGGCCAAAGCCGCGCTGAACATGCTCACCCGCACCAGCGCGAACGAGATGTTCGAGGCCGACCGCATCCTCATGACCGCGGTCGACACCGGCTGGATCACCGACGAGCGCCCGCACTACACCAAGATCCGCCTCGCCGACGAGGGCTTCCACGCACCGCTGGACCTGGTCGACGGCGCGGCCCGCGTCTACGACCCGATCGTGCGCGGTGAGAACGGCACCGACCTGTACGGCTGCTTCCTCAAGGATTACGCCCCCTCGAATTGGTGACCCACGCGATCCCCCAGGCCGGTCGGCTCCCTTCTCGGTGCTGGTTTTCAGTGGGTCGACACTACGGCCTGACATGTTCAGATGCGCATATCTGCGTATAGATATTATTGTGATTGCCGGTCCCTCGTCCTGGCCGCGCGGCACTCCCGCAACCCCAGGAATCTCGGCGTTCGCCGCCGCGGTGTGCCCGCGCATAATCGGGGGGCGGGTACGGTCCGAATACTGGAGGACATATGGGCGGCAAAGGATTTGGGGCGCGATGGCGGGAGCGGATACCGTTCGCGCGATGGTCGTGGGTGCGACTCGGGCTGGGAATGACCACCTTTCAGCGAACCGGCCAGGTCGGGGACGGACGGGAGGCGGCGCTGCGCGATCATGTGCTTGCCCATGCCGCGGCCGGCGATCCGGACGATGTGCTCGCCACCATCGACGATTTCGCGCGCCATCGCAGCATGCTGGTCACCATCGGTGACGAGAAGGGCCTGATACTCGATGCGGCCGTGCGGCGTTCGGCGCCGCGGCGGCTGCTGGAACTGGGCACCTACTGCGGTTACAGCGCGGTGCGCATCGGCCGGGCGATGCCGCCGGGCGCGCGGCTGGTGTCGGTGGAGTTCAGCGCCGCCAATGCCGAGATCGCCCGCGCCATCCTCGCGCATGCGGGCCTGGGCCAGCGGGTCACCGTCGTGGTCGGACGGATCGGCGACGGCGGAACCACGCTGCGCCGCCTCGCCGTCGATCACGGATTCGGTTTCGGCACATTGGATTTCACCTTCCTCGATCACGCCAAGACCTCCTATCTGCCGGATCTGCGCATCCTGCTCGCCACCGGCTGGCTGCATGCGGGCACCGTCGTGGTCGCCGACAACATGCGCCTGCCCGGCGCACCCGACTATCTGCGCTATATGCGTGAGCACGAGGGCGAGAGCTGGCATACGGTCGACCATCCGGCGCATGTGGAATACCAGTCACTGCTCAAGGATCTGGTCCTCGAGTCCGAATACCTCGGCTGAACCCGCGCCCGCGCCTACGCTGGAAGGATGTATCGACTGCTCGCCGAGGCGACCGTCGTGGTGCATTTCCTGTTCGTCGCCTACGTGGTGACGGGCGGCTTCCTGGCCTGGCGCTGGCGCTGGACCATCTGGACCCATGCGGCCGCGGCCGCATGGGGTTTCAGCACGGTGCTGTTCGGATTCGACTGCCCGCTCACATATCTCGAGAACTGGGCGCGCGGCCGCGCGGATGAGGCCGGACTGCCGCCGAGCGGATTCATCGACCACTACATCACCGGCGTGCTGTATCCCCGCGACGCACTCGAGCTGGTGCGCGTGCTGGTCCTGCTCGTGGTCGCGGTGTCCTGGATCGGCTACTGGCGACTGGCCCGGCCGCGCCGCCCGATCACCGATCCGCTCAGGCCAGCCGGGCGGTGACGAGATCGGCCACGGCGCCGGGCTTTTCGTCGAGATAGAAGTGCCTGCCCGGGAACGTCGTCAACTCGAACTCCCCCGTCGTATGCCCTTGCCACCGGCGCATCTGCTCGGGGGTGACGGTGGGGTCCGCGTCGCAATCTACTTGCCGCGCAGCGTTTTCACCGCCAGCTCGACATCGTCGCCGGTCAACGGGTCGCTCGCGGGGGCCAGCAGCCAGTGCATCGCCATACCCTGGAACAGGGCCAAGTACAGCTTGCCGACCGCGCGGGCTCGGTCGGCCGACAGCTCCGGATACACCTCGCGCAGCGTCTGGATCAGACCGGCGTAGGCCCCCTCGACCGCATCGGCCATGAACGCCTGCGACTCCGGCGAACGAATGATGTTGGTGGCGTTCTCTAAACTGAGCATCAGCTGCTCGTGGTAGTTCTGCACCACATCGAACATCCCGTTCCAGGTCGGCCCGAGCGACTCCCACAGCGAATGCCCCTCCCCCGCATCGCGGATCGCGGCATCGATGCCGTCGCCGATCTGGCTGCCCGTGGACATGGTGACGGCCTCGGAGATCAGCCGGTCCTTCGAGCCGAAGTGATAGCCGATCGCCGCCAGGCTCACCCCGGCGGCCGCGGCGATATCGCGGGCCGTCACCTTGGCGAGGCCACGTTCCAGTAGCGCCTTACGCGCCCCCGCCAGCAGGTCTTCTCGATTTCCCATCACCCCACCCTATCAGCGTCTTAGACATTTGTTCTAGACAGGTGTGCCACCATCGTGTTACACATTTGTCTAAGACATCCGAACAAGATGGGATACGACATCATGAGCACCCCCCACATCCTGATCTCCGGCGGCGGCATCGCGGGCAATGCCGTTGCGCTGCAACTGCTTCGGGCCGGAATCCGGGTCACGATCGTCGAGCGGGCCGCCGAGCCGCGGCCGGGCGGGCAGGCGGTGGATCTGCGCGGGCAGAGCCGGGAGGTCGCCGAACGGATGGGTCTCATGCCCGGGATCCGCAAGCTCCAGCTGCGCGAGACGGGTTGGAAGTGGATCAACGAGAAGGGCGAGGTGTATGCCCGGATGACCGCGGACATGTTCGGCGGCGAGGGCCCGGCAGCGGAGATCGAGATCCAACGCGGCGATCTCAATCAGGTACTGCTGGATCTGATTCATGAGCAGGGCGGAGAGCTGGACTATCGCTACGGCGAGTGGATCGAGCAGATCACGCAGGACACCGACGGGGTCTCTGTCACCTACGCCTCCGGCCCCAGCGAGCGCTTCGACCTGGTCATCGGAGCCGACGGCGTGCACTCGGCCACGCGACGACTGATCTTCGGCCCCGAGGAGCGCTTCGCCACCCATCTCGGCGGATATATGGCCTTCTTCACCATGCCCACCCCGGCGGATATGGAAGCGGACTGGCTGGTCGGACTCGGAATTCCCAGCGGCTTCTTCGGAATTCGCCCCGACCGGGATCCGTCGAGCGCCAAGGCTCTCATCACCCTGCGCTCGGATGCCGACCCCGCGCTGCACCGGGACGTGGCCGCCCAGCAGCGGTTCATTCACCAGCGCCTCGCCGACGCGGGATGGAAGGCCCCGCAGATTCTCGACGAGATGAGCCGCACGCCGGATTTCTACTTCGACGAGCTCGCCCGCATCGATATGCCCTCGCTGTCGTCGGGGCGGGTGACCCTGCTCGGCGACGCCGGATTCTGCGGCTCGCCGATGACCGGAATGGGAACGGCCATGGCCATCGTCGGCGCCTATGTGCTGGCCGGAGAGCTCGCCGCGAGCCCCGGCGATATGCCCGGTGCGCTGGCCCGCTACGAGGAGAAGATCACGCCGTTCCTGGACAAGGCCAAGGAGCTGCCGGGCGGCGGCATCAAGGCGATCTGCCCGAAGTCGAAGCTGGGCCTCCGGATGGGACGAATCGGCATGCGGCTGATGACATCTCGCGTCCTCTCGCCCCTGGCACGGAAGATGTTCACGCCCAGGACCGAGGATTACGTGCTGCCTACCTACTGAGTCCGGGCGCGACCACGGAGGGGAAATCCCCGGCCACCGATGTGGCCGGGGATTCGGCCGTCGTGACCCCTCGCTAGGCTCGTCTGGTGCGGCAGAAGATCATCATGGATGTCGATACCGGAATCGACGATGCGCTCGCCCTGCTCTATCTCCTGGCCAGCCCGGAGGCCGAGATCCTCGCGATCGCGTCCACCGCGGGTAACGTCCCCGCATCGCAGGTGGCCGCGAACAACCTTGCGCTGCTGGACCTGTGCCGCGCGCCCGAGATCGAGGTGGCGCTGGGTTCGCTCACGCCGCTGGCGATTCCGTTGCGCACCACCGAGGATACGCACGGGCCGCAGGGCATCGGATACGCGGAGTTCCCACCGTCACCGCGGACGCTGTCACAGCGATCGGCGGCACAGCTGTGGGTGGATCTGGTGCGCGCGCATCCGGGCGAGATCGTCGGGCTGTGCACGGGCCCGCTCACCAATCTCGCGCTGGCGCTGCGGCTCGAGCCCCGCCTGCCGCGACTGCTGAAACGGCTGGTGGTGATGGGCGGCGCGTTCAATCATCCCGGTAACACCACACCGACCAACGAATGGAATGTGCACGTCGATCCGGAGGCCTGGCAGGAGGTCTTCGACGCCTTCGCCGCGGCCCCGGCCGATCGCAGGCCCCTGATCTGCGGGCTCGATGTGACCGAGACGATCGAGATGTTGCCCGACCATCTGCCGCGGCTGGCCGAGCGCGCGGAAAGCATTCCGCGCCACGAGATCTCGGAGACCGATACGCCCGGTACCCGGTCGAAGGCGAGCAATCCGATCGTGCGATTCGTCACCGACGCGGTGCGGTTCTACTTCGAATTCCATCGCGCCCACGACCAGGGCTATCTGGCACATATGCACGATCCGTTCGCGGCCGCCGTCGCCCTGGATCCCGGGCTGGCCGTGACCCGTCCGGCCACCGTCGACGTCGAACTGGGCGGCACGCTCACCCGGGGCACCACGGTGGCCGACTGGGCGGGCATGTGGGGGCGAGAACCCAACGCCGACATCGTGATCGGGACCGATCCGGCGCGGTTCTTCGATCGGTTGATCGCCCGGGTGGGCGATTTCGCACACGCGGTGTATCCACCCGCTTGAGACAGGAGGTCGCGAACGCCGCCCGCCTGTTCGCCCTCGACTGACCCCTGCTCACGGGCGAGCCAGCCGAGTCGGCTGCACCCGGCCCCGCAGCGTCACCGATTCGCCGAGCGTCCATCGGGTCTGTTCGCTCGGATCGGCGCAGAGCACCGCGGCGGCCGACGCCAGCAGTCGGGCCGGATCCTGTTTCGCGAGTTCGCAGAGGCGGGCCGCCTCGTTGACGGCGTCGCCGATGACGGTGAATTCGTAGCGGCTGTGCGCGCCGACGTTGCCCGCGACGACGCTTCCGGCGGCAACACCGATTCCGGCGTCGAATTCCGTTGTGGCGGAGATACGTTCGCAGATCGCTCGGGCCGCGGCCAGAGCCGCGCCCGGCGGGTCGGGGATGGGGGCGGGGGCGCCGAAGACGGCGAGGGCCGCATCGCCCTCGAACTTGTTGACCAGGCCGCCGTGGCGTTCGACCTCGTCGACGACGATCTCGAAGAAGCGGTTCAGAATGCTGACGATCTCGGGGGCGGGACGGGTGGCGGCCATGGTGGTGGAGCCGGTGATATCGACGAACAGCGCCGCCGCCTCGAGTTCCTCGCCGCCCAGGCCCGGATTGCGGGCCAGCGCGGCGGTGGCGACATCGTGGCCGACGTGGCGGCCGAACAGATCGCGCAGGCGTTCGCGTTCGCGCAGGCCCGAGACCATGCGGTTGAAACCGCTTTGCAGCTCACCCAATTCGGTGCCGTCGTAGACGGTGACCGCGACGTCGAGGGCACCGTTCTCGACCCGGCGCAGCGCGTTGCGCACGCCGCGGATCGGCGCGACCGTCGCCGAGAGCGTCTGGGTCATCAGCAGCAAGCCGAACACCAGGGTCGCACCGCCCAGCGACAACACGCACACCGCGAGCCGCTCGGTACTGACCGACTCACCCGTCAGAGCCAGCACCGCCACGACCATCAACAGCGCCACCGGCGTCGCGGATCCGACGATCCACATCAGCACCGAACGACCGAACACACCGATCCCCCGCCGCCGTCGCGACGGCGCCGCATCGAGCACCCGCGCGGTGACCACCCGCAGCGCGAATTCGGCGAGCAGATAACTGTTGGCGCACACCACGATCGCGCTGAAACTCGTGCCCAGCACGAACTTCGGCAGGAACGCCGGATCGACGCTGGCGTACATCGGTGTCAATATCAGCATCCCCGCCAGCCACAGCACGGCCTGCTGCACGACCAGCCGCCGCGGCACCGTCGCGGCCGAAATCTGTTCCCGCTCGGTCGGAACGCGCTCGTCGTCGGTCGCCCAGCGCAGCGTGCGCAAACCCCACCGGGTCCCCCACACCAGTCCGATCAGCAGTGCCAACGCGATATAGAGCGGCGCGGCAACGAAATTCAGATATACCAGCGACCAGGTGAGCACCGGCGGACCGGGCAGCACGAACACGTCGAGCACGATCGCCACCGCGACGCCGACCAGATTGGCCATGATCAGCGGCAGGGTCAGCAACAGCTGCACCCGGATGCGGCGGCGCACCGCACCCTCCACTGCCGGGCCCAGCAGCCGAGATCCCCACGGCGCCGGACCCAGCGCCACGGGTGTCATGTCATCGTCGACCATGAGTGCAGCGTAGGGGCAAGATCACCCCCAGCGCGACGACCCGGCGACGAGGGCGCGAATGTAGTTCACCCGCCGCTCGGTATCGAATACCTGCTCGGGGCTGCCGACCGGCACCTGGGTGGCGTAGTAGAAGTCCGGTCCCTGCACGCTGACCTGGACGAAACCCTCGATACGTTGCTCGCGGATCGCCAGAAACAGCAGGCCGAGGAAGCAGGCGAGGACAAACAGCACCGCCAGCACGATGGCATAAGTCGGAATGCGCTCGCGGACGGTGGTCTGATGAGTGAGGATCCAAGTGGTCCCGGCCAGCGGATGCACGCCCGAGGGGGTGTAGACCAGGGTCGAGCTGCATCCGATATCGCCCACAGTGACCAGGATCGAATCACCGGGCGGATGATCCGGCGGCAGTGACATCGGCGGGCCGGCGATCGGATTCCGACTCATGGTCACATCGACGCTACTCGCCAGCTACTTCCACGCGATCGGATTGTACTGTTTGGAGCATTTCCAGAAAATCAGCGCTCGTCGAAGGCCCGCAGAATCTCCTGGGCGGCCAGCGCCGGGGTGAGCGAGCCGTCGCGGACCTGCTTCTCCACCTGGGAGCGAAGCGATTTCACGCCCGGATTGTCGGCCAGGCGGCGCAGCAGCTGATCGTGCACCATGGTCCAGGTCCAGTCGACCTGCTGGCGGCGGCGCTTCTCGGCGAATTCACCCGCCTCGGTGAGGATGCGGCGGTGTTCCAGGACGGTGTCCCAGAACGTGTCCAGCCCCGTGCCGTTGAGTCCGCTCATGGTGAGAACCGGTGGGCGCCACAGGGATTCGCGCGGATGGATGAGACGCATGGCGCCCTGCAGTTCGCGGGCGGCGGCGCGGGCCTCCACCTCGTGCCGGCCGTCGGCCTTGTTGACCGCGACCAGATCGGCCAGCTCCAGCACACCCTTCTTGATGCCCTGCAACTGATCGCCCGTGCGGGCCAGGGTCAGGAAGGTGAACACGTCGACCATATTGGCGACGGTCACCTCCGACTGGCCCACGCCGACCGTCTCCACCAGGATCACGTCATAGCCCGCGGCCTCGAGCAGCACGATCGTCTCCCGGGTCGCCTTCGCGACACCGCCGAGCGTGCCCGCGGTCGGCGAGGGCCGGATATAGGCGTTGCGCTCCACGGCCAGCCGCGCCATCCGCGTCTTGTCGCCGAGGATCGATCCGCCGGTGCGTGTGGAGGACGGATCCACCGCCAGCACCGCCACCCGATGCCCCTGCCCGATCAGATACATCCCCAGCGCGTCGATGAACGTGGACTTGCCCACGCCCGGAACACCGGTGATGCCCACACGATTCGAGTCGACGGCATCGGAATCGGGTGTCACCGCGAGCAGTAATTGCTGCGCGAGCTCCCGATGATCGGCACGGGTGGACTCGACCAACGTGATGGCCCGCGCCAGCGCGGCCCGTTCCCCCGCGCGGACCGACGCGGACAACTGGTCGATATCGATCGTGCGCCCCGGCGCGCGCTCGGTCATTCGGCCGCGGCGGGTTGTCCTGTGCCCCCGCCGATCTCGTGGCCGAGCTCGGCCGCCAGCTTCTTCAGCAGATCGATCGCGGCATCGGCGATCACCGTGCCCGGCGGGAAGATCGCCGCGGCGCCCGCGCGATACAGCTCGTCGAAGTCGCCGGGCGGGATCACGCCGCCGACGATGACCATGATGTCGGGCCGCCCGACCTCGGCCAGTGCCTCGCGCAGTGCGGGCACCAGCGTGAGGTGACCCGCCGCCAGCGACGACACGCCCACCACATGCACATCGTTGTCGGCGGCCTGTTGCGCCACCTCTTCCGGGGTCTGGAACAGCGGGCCCACATCGACGTCGAATCCGAGGTCGGCGAAGGCGGTGGCGATGACCTTCTGACCGCGGTCGTGCCCGTCCTGGCCCATCTTGGCGACCAGGATGCGGGGGCGGCGACCCTCGGCGTCGGCGAACTCCTCGACCAGTTCGATCGCCCGGCTGATATTGCTCACCTTCCCGGCCTCCTCGCGGTAGACACCGGACAGCGTGCGGATCTCGGCCTGATGCCGCCCGTAGACCTTCTCCAGGGCGTCGGAGATCTCTCCGACGGTCGCCTTCGCGCGCGCGGCGTCGATGGCCAGGGCGAGCAGGTTGTCACCCATGCCGCCCTCCGACGATGCCGCGGCCCTGGTCAATTCGTCCAGCGCGTGTCGCACCTGGACCGGATCGCGTTCGGCGCGCAACCGGAGCAGCTTCTCGGCCTGTTCGGTGCGCACGCGGGTGTTCTCGACCTTGAGGACCTCGATCTGCTGATCCTCTCGCACCTGATACTTGTTGACTCCGATCACCGGCTGCTGGCCGGTGTCGATGCGGGCCTGGGTGCGGGCCGCGGCCTCCTCGATGCGCAGCTTCGGGATGCCCTCCGAAATCGCCTGGGCCATACCGCCGTGCGCGGCGACCTCGGCGATATGCGCGCGGGCGCGCTGGGCCAGCTGATGGGTCAGCCATTCCACGTAGTAGGAGCCGCCCCACGGGTCGGCGGGCCTGGTGGTGCCCGATTCCTGCTGTATCAGCAGCTGGGTGTTGCGGGCGATGCGGGCGGAGAAGTCCGTCGGCAGGGCCAGCGCCTCGTCCAGGGCGTTGGTATGCAGCGATTGGGTGTGGCCCTGGGTGGCGGCCATCGCCTCCACACACGTGCGTGCCACGTTGTTGAAGACATCCTGCGCGGTCAGCGACCAGCCGGAGGTCTGCGAATGTGTGCGCAGGGCAAGCGATTTCGCGCTCTTGGGCTCGAATTCGGCGACCAGCTCGCTCCAGAGCAGCCGTCCCGCACGCAGTTTCGCGACCTCCATGAAGAAGTTCATCCCGATCGCCCAGAAGAACGACAGCCGCGGGGCGAACTGGTCGACGGCCATGCCCGCGTCCAGTCCGGCCTTGATGTACTCCACGCCATCGGCGAGGGTATAGGCCAGCTCCAGATCCGCTGTGGCACCGGCCTCTTGGATGTGATAGCCGGAGATGGAGATCGAGTTGAACTTGGGCATCTTCGCCGAGGTATAGGCGAAGATATCGGAGATGATCCGCATGGACGGCTTGGGCGGATAGATGTAGGTGTTGCGGACCATGAACTCCTTCAGAATGTCGTTCTGAATGGTTCCGGCCAGCTGTTCGGGCTTGACGCCCTGCTCCTCCGCCGCCACGACATACAGCGCCAGGATCGGCAGCACCGCGCCGTTCATGGTCATCGATACCGAAACCTGGTCCAGCGGAATCTGATCGAACAGCTCCCGCATATCGAGGATGGAGTCGATGGCCACCCCGGCCATGCCGACGTCACCGGTCACGCGCGGATGATCGGAGTCGTAGCCGCGGTGGGTGGCCAGATCGAACGCCACCGACAGGCCCTTCTGCCCGGCGGCGAGGTTGCGGCGATAGAAGGCGTTGGAATCCGCGGCAGTGGAGAAGCCCGCGTACTGGCGGATCGTCCACGGCTGGTTCACATACATCGTGGGGTACGGCCCGCGCACGAACGGCGCGATACCGGGCAGACTGTCGAGCGGATAGCCCTCGGCGGCAACGCGATCCCGGTCGGCCTTGGTGAAAACAGGTGGGACGTCGATACCTTCGGGCGTCGCCCACACCAGCTGATCGGGGGTCTGGAAGTTCGCGCCCGCGGCGGTCGCGACGAACTGTTCGACCTGCTCCGCGCTCACCTCGGCCGCGCGCGGCCGGTCCAGCGGCACCTCGGCGAAACTGCCGATCACATGCTTGAATTCGCGTGTCATCAGCTATGCTCCCAGCTTGTCGAGCAGCTCGGACAGGCCCGCCACCGCATCCATGCGGGCGGTGAGGAATCCGTCCGGCCGCTGCGCGCCGTCCAGGTCGGCGACCGCCTTCTCCGGTCCGGCCAGCAGCACGGTCACGATTCCGGCCGCGCGCAGGCGATCCACCGCCGCACCGGCTTCCGCGCCGTAGCGGGCGTCCGAGCCGCACAACACCGCCAGGGACGCACCGGATTCGGTCGCCGCGGCCGCGATCGCGTCGATCCCCAGCACGCCCGGATTCATCGTCTCGATTCCGCCGGAGGCGAGCAGGTTGGCCGTGAACATCACGCGCACATTGTTTTCCGCGACCGGACCCAGCGGCACCAGCAGCGCACTCGGCCGCGTGCCGTGGGCGGTGAGATAGGCGTCGGATCGGTCGCGCAGCCGCTCGAACGACGCACCGTAGCGGGCGATCCCGCCCGGGGTCCGGGCCGCCTCCGATAGTGGCTTCTCGCCCAGATTCGGGAATTCGTTCACCCCGGTGACGGCCGTCTTGCGGTGCGCCACATCCGAATCGCGCGTCGTCCTGGTCTCGGCGATGCGCTCGGCGAGCAGGCCCGAATCCAGTGCGGCGCGGTAGCCGCCCGCGCGCTCGATCTCCCGCATGAACTCCCATGCCGCGGCGGCCAGTGCGTCGGTGAGGCTTTCGACGTACCACGACCCCGCGCCCGGATCCTGTACGAAGCCCAGATGCGATTCCTCGAGCAGCAGCAGCTGGGTGTTGCGGGCCATCCGGTCGGAGAATGCCTGCGACACTTCCAGTTCCCCGGGCGGCAGCGCCGAGTCGAAGGGCAGCACGGTCACCAGATCCGCGCCGCCGACGCCCGCGCCGAACGCGGCCAGCGTCGTGCGCAGCATGTTCACCCACGGATCACGCTGAGTCATCATGGCCGCCGAGGTCACCGCGTGCTGGGGCGCATTGCCCAGATCCGGCGCGCCGAGCTCATGCGCGACGCGGGCCCACAATCGCCGCGCCGCACGGAATTTCGCGATCGTCGCGAACTGGTCGTCGGTGGCGGCGAAACGAAAACTCAGCTGCCGCAGTGCGTCGAGGGTGTCGATATCGGCCTCGGTGAACGCGCGCAGATAGGCCAGGCCCGCGGCGATCGCCGCACCCAGTTCCTGGGCGTCCGAGGCGCCCGCATTGTGGAACACCTCACCGGAAACCACCACGGTACGCACGGTTTCGGGCCGGGCGCAGGCGTGGCGCGCCAGCGCCACGGTGCCGTCGAGATCGATATCGGCGACCCCGGCGAAGCGGTTGGTGAGCGGGGCCGCGCCCAGGATCACGTGAATACCGTCGCGCTGCGGGGTCTGATACTCATCGAGAATCGAGAACAGCCGCGCGGCGGCCTCGGTGGTGTCGGCACCGGCCTCGAGGGTCAGCGGGGCGAGCTCGAACAGCAAGCCGTCCACCGCGATCGGCAGCTCGGCCACCGCCACGCCGTGCGCCCCGACGCCCAGCCACACCGCGCTCACACCGTTGTCGAGGCCCCCGAGGATCTGCCGGTTGACCGCGGCGGCATCGGGGCCGCCGAAGCGGGCGCTGACATACCAGCCGCGTCGCACATCCCGGGTCGCGTCGTTACCGCGCACGAATGGGAACTGTCCGGGCAGCGGCTGTTCGGGCAGCTCGTCGCGGCGGGTGTAGAGCGGGGAGACGGTCAGCCCGTCATAGGTCGACACCGCCAGCAGCCGCTCGGGCTCGTCGCCGAGTGCGGCGGGCTCCACCCTGCGGGCCTTGGCCAGCACCCCGGCCACGCCCTGGCGCCACGCGGCATATCCGGGCACCCGATCCCCTGGGCTCGGATCCGAATCGTTGCGCATCGCTGCTGTTTCCTCTTCCACTCTGGTCCGACACCTTCAGCTCTACCGGATACCCACGTTCGCGCCCAACCCTTCGCAGCGGCTTCGCAGTCCGCTGTGCGAGTCGTTCACAGTGGTTCACGAAACCCGTTCGAGCAGGTCGGGGGCCTGTCGATAAGTTAACGAGAATTCTCAGCCTGCGCCGATGTTACGCGCACCACAGCATCTCATCGGATCGCCGCGCCCCGATCACCAGGTACCGCACCAGAGTTCGATCTCTGTTCCGAAGGCCGTTCCCTACCGGCGGCGTCGCCGCCGGTAGCCTTGCGGCTGTGCTGAGGAGATTCCGCGACCCGCGCGTCCTGGCGCTGCTCGGGCTGATCGTCGCCCTGGTCGTGGCCACCCTGCTGGCGCCGCATCCCTCGCCGCAGCAGATTCGCGACTGGGCGCATTCGGTCGGTCCGCTGTTTCCGGTGGTCTTCTTCCTCGTGCACGCGCTCGTCACGGTCGCGCCGTTCCCGCGCACCGTCTTCACCCTCAGCGCCGGACTGCTGTTCGGTCCGGTACTCGGCATCACCCTCGCGGTGGCGGCGACCACGGTCAGCGCGCTGCTGGCGCTGCTGCTGGTGCGAACCCTCGATCGCGAACAGGTCGCCGCGCGGCTCAAACATCCCGCGGTGCGCGCGGTGGATCGGCGGCTGCAACGCCGCGGCTGGCTCGCGGTCGGCTCGCTGCGCCTGATCGCACCCGTGCCGTTCTCGATCATCAACTACTGCGCGGGCCTGTCCTCGGTGCGGCTGCTGCCCTATCTGCTGGCCACCCTGATCGGCGTCATCCCCGGCACGATCGGCGTGGTGGTGCTCGGCGATGCGCTCACCGGCCGGACGAATGCGGGGCTGCTGGTGCTGTCCGGGGCGTGCATCACCCTCGGCGTGGTCGGCCTGATCGTCGATGCCCGCTGGGGCGCGGCACAATTCACCGAACCGGCCGCCGAGGCCGAACCCGTCGACGCCTAGGCTCACCGCTCACCCAGCGCCGCACGAATCGTCTCGCACAGCCAGCGCTGCGCCGGATCGTCGTCGAGCCGGACATGCCACAGCAGACACACCTCCACCTCCGCGATCCGCACACCGTCGCCCAGGCGCTCGCCGCGACCGGGCCCGGCCGCGCCCATGAGGGTCGTGACCGCCTTGGTCTCCGGCGCCGAGCTCGGCCTGCGGACGGTGGGGTGACGGTGCTCGTCCTCGGTGCGCTCGTCGTCGGCGAATCCCTGCTGGCCCGGCGCGGTCAGTCGGCAGGGTTGGGACCCCGATAGGGCGCGTAGCCGCCGCTCGGATCGAGATACCGGGCCTGGTCGACCGCGTACAGCAGATCGGCCATGCCGCGCAGCGTCTCCGCGAGCGCGGCGATGGCCGCGTTCTCCCGTTCGTCGCCGGGCCAGGGCGAATCGGTGCTCATCGCAATGCCTTTCGAGAGATCAGCGCAGGGCGGTGGGACGACGGCGGTGATGTTCGGTGCGGCGCTGATAGGCGTCGGCGGCGCGCAGCACGGTGGCATCGTCGAAATGCCTGCCGCTCACCGACATCGACAGCGGCATCCCGTCGGCGCCGGGGCCGATCGGGAAGGCGACGGTGGGATTGCCCAGCGGATTCCAGTATCCGCAGTGCAGGCCCGCCAGCACCGCGACCGGATCGTACTGGTCCAGCTCCGCGACGAGGGTGGCGCCGCGATGTCCGGTGGGCGTCGCGATCAGGTCCACCTCGGTGAGCAGCGCCGCCATCCGGCGCTGCGCCAGATGCCGGACCCGTTGCGCCTGAACATAATCCGACCCACTCACTCCCGCACCCCCGGCGAAGGCGATGCGCGTGCCGCGGGCGTAATCGTCCCATCGCGAACGCAGCGTCGGATGATGAAAGGCGCCCGCCTCCGCGGACACCACGATGAGCGCCACGGCCATCAGCTCGGGGTACATCGGGAGCTCGACCGGAACGATCCGCGCCCCGGCCCGCCGCAACGTCTCCACCGCCGCGCCGAATCGCGCGGGCTGCCCGGGATCGGCGAGCCCCGCGGCGAAGCGGTTCAGATCGTCGACGCCGATGGTCACCCCGTCCAGATCGCCGACGAGGGCGGCCGGATAGTCGGGTACGGGTTCGGCGGCGCTGTACTGATCGGCGGCGTCGTACCCGGCCAGCACCGACAGCATCAGCGCGCAATCGGCGGCCGTGATCGCCATCGGACCGGTGTGATCGAGGGTGTAGGCCAGCGGCACCACACCGGATTTCGGCACCCGGCCGAAGGTCGGCTTGAATCCGGTGACGCCGCAGTAGGCCGCCGGAATCCGCAGGCTGCCCACGGTATCGGTGCCCACCGCGCCGAGGAACATCCCCGCCGCCAGGCCGCTGGCCGAGCCGGAACTCGAGCCGCCCGCCCAGCGCCGCGGATCCCACGGATTGCGCGGAATCGGGAAGGGCTTGTCCGGATCGGGCACGCCGATCGCGAATTCCATGGTCGTGGTCTTACCGGTCACGATCCCGCCCGCGGCCTCGAGCCGTCGCACCACCGCACTGTCGCCCGCCGACACGGCCCACGCCGGATCCAGCACCAGGCTCTGCGCGGTGGTCGGACCGGCCGAATGCGCGTAGATATCCTTGACCCCCAACGGAATTCCGTCCAAAGGCGCCAACGGCAGCCCTGCCGCGATCTTGCGGTCCACCCGCTCGGCCTGTTCACGGGCACGCTGATCGAATCGGGTCAGATACACCCCGAGGGTTTCGTCGTAGGTATCGGCCGCGGCCAGCGCCCGCTCCACCAGCTCGGTCGCGCTCACCGCACCGTCGCGCAGCGCGGCCGCGGCCGAGGCGAGGGTCGTTGGCGTCGAAGAGGTTTCGAACATCTCACCCCAATCGCTCGGTCCCCAGATCTTGCCACGGCGACCGGCGACGCGCCGGACGGAAACGCCTACCCGACAGGGGTCAGGGGGTGGGCCGTGGTGCGCAGGGTCCAGGCCGAGGGGCGGCCGTGCAGAGTGGTGACCGACAGCGGCGGAATGTCCACGCGCCACAAGGATTTCGGGGGCGCGTCGAGCGCGAGCAGGACCACGGCGCGCACGATCGCGGGATGGGTGACCGCGGCGATGCGCCGGGGCGATGCGGTGAGGGTCCCCAGCCAGGTCCGGACGCGCTCGAGCAGTTCGACGATCGATTCGCCGCCGGGCGGCCGATGAGCGGGATCGGTCAGCCAGGCCATGAGATCCTCGGGCGCGAGTGCGTCCATGGACCGCCCCGACCAGTCTCCGCAGCGCCAATCCCCCAGCGCCGGTTCGGATGTCGCGGCCAGACCCAGCCCCTCGGCGGTCTGGCGGGTGCGCAGCTCGGGCGCGGTCACGACGAGCTCGGCACGCTCGAGCCGCACCGGGCGGGCGGCGCGGGCCACCGCCCGCGCACCCGGCTCGCTGAGCGGTTCATCGGCCGGGAAGCGGGCCGCGGTGACCGCCTCGGTGACCGCATGGGTCACCAGCGCGAGCCGGGTGACCTCGCTCATACCAGCGGTGCCGTCGCGGTCTCGCCGCGCACGGTGTCGCGCCCGAACAGCCGGGTGCTCAGCGAGGCGAAGCCGACGCCGATCACGGTCCACAGGATCGCCTGCGCCAGCACCGAATACAGCCGGAAGTAGAACAGATCGTCGGCCGGGAACCCGGGGAAGACGATCCGGCCCGACGGATCGGTCAGCGGCTGCGGCGTCTCGGTCGCGAAATCGCCGTAGGCCTTGTCGACCGACAGATGTCCCAGTGACGGCAGCAGCGCGATCACCACGGCGATCACGACGACGAAGGCCACCGCGGACACCAGTGTCGCGTACCAATTGCCCAGGCGTGCCTGGAGTCTGCGGCCCAGCCAGATCGCCGCCAGCAGCAGCACCACGGAGAGCAGCATCATCAGCAGGTACAGGCCGGTACGCTCCTTGATGGACTCCGGATGCCCGATCGACGGCGGATTGGCCGGATACTTCAGGAACGGCACGGCATACAGCGCGAGGAACATACCCCCGGCGACCAGCAGCGCCAGTGGACGCGGGGCGAGGCGGCCGACCCGGCCGAGTGCGAGGGTGTACACCACCGCGAACAGCGCGCCCATGGCCAGACCGAAGACGATCACGCCGAATCCGAGTCCGATGTTGGACTGCACCGTGCGGGTGAACAGCTCCACGTCCTGGGTGTGGTCCATGCCGTGCCCGGCGGCCTTCTCCAGCGCCATCTGCGCATCGTCACGGCCGCTCTCGTAGTCGATGGCGCGCCCCATGACCGGCTCGGCCAGCACGCGGGCGAAGAGGAACGCCAGCAACCCGCCCAGACCGCCGAACAGCACGCCCAGGCCGATGATTCGCTTTTCCATTGTGTGAACTCGATTCCCGCGGACTAGTGGCAGGGGAATCCGAGGAAATGCCGGCCGTCGTGCACGAACTCGTGGACGTGCATATCGCTGCCGAAGATCGACACCGCGCCCTGATCGACGCCGATGAAGTACAGGGCCAGCAGCGCCAGCACCGTGGTACCGACCAACCACAGGGCGGTGCTGGGAATCGAGAGTGATACGGCGGGCGCGCCGGATCGGGGAGCGTAGGACGTAGCCACGAAAACTCCTTAACTACAGGGGATTACGCGTCCCCGTCGTCGGACAGTACCGGCGATGTGAGGGTCTGGCTCGCACCCCGGCGGGGTGCTCACAGTGGCGCGACCGCTCCGGCTTCACACCGGATTCCTCGACTCATCGCCCACTCACCATACGAAACCGCCGACTTCCAGGTCAATCGCCGCGCACCGCACACAACCGGTGCCGCCCGCCCCGGGCTCCGCACAGAGTGCGCAACGCTGATGTGCTCGACGCGCCGCTGCCCACCGCACGCGAGATCGAGGGCGGGAAGCACTGTTTCACACTGGTCGAGCAGGAGGATTCGACGGTGCGGCAGCTCATCGCCACACTCGATGGCGGGCGCGGACATCGAATCTTCGTCGGGACGCCAGAACAGGTTGCCGATGAATTGCATTGTTGGTTCTAAGCGGATGATTCGGAGGGTTTGACCATCATGCCGACGTATCTTCCGGGCGGGCTGGAGGATTTCATCGATCGGATGGCTCCGATCCTTCGGGAGCGCGGTCTGTTTCACACTGAATACACCGCGGATACAAGAAACGGTCCGCCCTCGACATTCGAGGGCGGACCGTCGTACGCGGGTTTCGCGAACCTCAGAGGTAGGAGCCGCACACGGGCCACGCGCCGGGGCCCTGGGTGGCGAGCACGTTCTCCGCGACGCGGATCTGCTCGGAGCGGCCGGCGTGGGCGGGGTTGCCCGAACCGCCGTTGGCACTCCAGGTGCCCTGGGTGAACTGCAGGCCACCGTAGAAACCGTTGCCGGTGTTGGCGCCCCAGTTGCCACTGGACTCGCATTCGGCGACGGCATCCCAGTTGTGACCGCTCTCCGCGGAGGCGGCGGCCGACAGGCCGAACGGAACGGCGACCAGAGCGGCGGCGACAGCGGTGAATCCGAATGCGCGGGTGAACTTCCGGTTCCGAGACATAGTGGGTTTCTTCCCCTGCGCCCAGCCGGCCCGGCGGCAATGCGTCACCGGGTCCCCGTCCCCAGGAATGTCGGGTTCGAACTCGGATCGTGGGACAGGGTTGCCGGTGTTCACCGATCCGAGTTGCGGCCCGCCTCTGCGAGCCGGAGATGACGGTAACCAGAAAATCGCTGCCAATCACGTAGCGATAACATAAACGCAGTCTCAACCGATGAATGAGACTGCCATCGTTTGCGCAGATCGCATGGGAAGAAACGCGGACTACATATCTGTAGTTACCCAGTCGTTATGTGGGTGAGATCACCGCTTGATAGTGATTCGGGTCGCAACCGCCTTGACAGGCCCGCGCGGGCATTCGAATCACGCTGAGCGTGGATCTGGGCAGGAGGCCGGTCCGCGGGCCAGGATCGGCCCGGATGGTCGCGGGCTCGTACCGATCGACCGGTCGGATCGGGTGCGAGAGAGGTGGCCACGGGGTGTCGGAGATCGGCCTGCGGAGAGTAAGGAGAGGGGCCGCAGGGGTCACCGTCCCGGCCGTCGCGGTATCACCGCGGCTGCGTCGCCTCGGGGTGCGGACGCTGTCGGTGATCGCGTTCGTGGCGCTGTGGTGGGCCGTCACCGCGGCCGCGCTGGTCGATCCGCAGTTCCTGCCCGGTCCGGGCGCGGTATGGCATGCGTTCATGCGGGCGAACAGCTGGCACGAGCTGGCGCCCGGGGTGCCGCGCGAGGTACGTGGCGAGCAGAACTACTTCCTGTGGGAGCACCTGGTCGCCAGCCTGCAGCGCATCGGCGCGGGCGCGGGCGCGGCGATCGTGCTCGGCCCGATCACGGGTTTCGTGCTGGGCACCTCGAAGGTCGTCGCGGCCGTGGTGGAGCCGTATCTGAACTTCCTGCGGGCGCTGCCGCCGCTGGGATATATAGGACTGCTCATCGTATGGTTCGGCATCGGCGACACCTCCAAGATCTGGCTGCTGTTCCTGGCGGCGTTCCCGCCGGTGGTGATCGCGACCGTGGCCGGGGTGCACGGGGTATCGATCGATCGGATCAATGCCGCGCGATCGCTCGGCGCGAACCGGGTCCAGGTCGTCACCCGGGTCCTGCTGCCCGCGACACTGCCGGAGGTGATCGGCGGCATCCGGGTCGCGATCGGCTTCGCGTGGACGACCGTGGTCGCGGCCGAACTCAACAACGGCATCCCCGGCGTCGGCGGGCTCGCCTATCTGGCCGGTCAGCGCCTGGACACGGCGCTCACGCTGGCCTGCATCATCGTCATCGGCATCACCGCGCTCGCGTTGGACGCGGCGATCAAGGGGTTCGGCGCGGTCGCCGTCCCGTGGAAAGGTAAAGCATGAGAACGACTTTCGCCGCCGTCGCGCTGGCCGGGGCGCTGACCATGGCACTGACCGGATGCGTGGAATCCGGGCGCACCGACTCCTCCCGGTCCACCGGTCCCGCGGTGGCCTGCCCGGTACCGGTCGACGAAACCTTCACCGGCAGTGTGCGTCTGGGGTATCAGGACATTCCCAACGGCGATCTGATCGTCAAGGACACCGGGTTGTTGAACACCTGCCTGCCGAACGGGAAGTTCACCTGGTCGAAGTTCGCCTCCGGCGCCGACGTGATCCAGGCCTTCGGCGCGAATTCCCTCGACGTCGGACTGCTCGGCAGCGCGGCACTGTCCCGGGCGCTGTCGGCGCCGCTGCGACAGAACCTGCGGGCCATCTGGATTCACGATGTGATCGGCACGGCCGAATCGCTGGTGGCCAAGGATCCCGCGATCACCTCGGTGGCCGCGCTGAAGGGGAAGCGGATCGCGGTGCCGTTCGCCAGCACCTCGCATTACAGCCTGCTCGCGGCGTTGTCGGCGGCCGGGATCGACAAGGATGTGCAGCTGGTCAATCTCGCTCCCGACGCGATTCTCGGTGCGTGGAAGGGTAATCAGATCGATGCGGCGTTCGTCTGGGAGCCGACGCTGGCGCAGCTGCTGAGCGACGGTCATATCGTCGTCTCGGCCGCCGAGACCGCCAAGGCGGGTAAGCCCACCTACGATCTGGCGGGCGCGCGGGCCGACTTCGTCGCGGCCAACCCGGCGTTCCTCCAGGTGTGGACCGCCGCGCAGAACTGGGCAGTCGGCCAGATCAACGGCGACCCGGCGGAAGCGGCCACCCATATCGCCGCCCAGCTCGGCATTCCGGTCGACGCGGTGCGCAGGCAGCTGGGTGAATACACCTACCTCGACGCCGGAACCCAGTCCGGCACCACGTATCTGGGCAGGCAGCTGGGCGCCGATCTGCGCGGCGCGGCGGAATTCCTGCTGAGCCAGGGTGAGGTGCAGGGCGTCGCCGCGCCCGAGGTGTATTCCGGCGCAAGCTATTCCGAGGCCGCGGCGAAGGTGGGCGCCAAATGACGACGGCCGTCGGCGACCGCGTGGTGCTGACCGGGGTGTCGAAGACCTACGACACCGCCACCGGCCGCACGGTCGCCCTGGCACCCACCGATCTGGTCATCGAGCCCGGCGAATTCGTCAGCGTGGTCGGGCCGTCGGGATGCGGGAAGTCGACACTGCTCAATCTGCTCGCCGGATTCCTCGCCCCGACCGACGGTCGCCTGCTGATCGGGCTCGATCCGGTCACCGGGCCCGCGCCCGAGCGCGGCGTGGTGTTCCAATCGCCGACGCTGTATCCGTGGCTGTCGGTGCGCGGCAATGTCGAATTCGGGCCGAAATGCCGTGGGGTGGACCGCAGGACACGCCGCGCCGAGGCGCTGCGGCTGCTCGATCTGGTCGGCCTCGCCGACGCCGCCGACAAGCGCCCCTACGAGTTGTCCGGCGGTATGCAGCAGCGCGCCCAGATCGCCCGCGTCCTGGCCAACGATCCGGGCATCATCCTCATGGACGAGCCCTACGGCGCATTGGACCAGCTCACCCGCGAACGACTGCAGGTCGAACTGCTGCGACTGTGGCGACGAGCGGGCAAAACCATTGTGTTCGTGACACATTCGGTGGCCGAGGCGGTCTTCTTGTCCACCCGCGTACTGGTGATGAGTGCCCGCCCCGGCCGGGTGATCGTCGACCGCACCATCACGCTGCCCGGTGATACCGCCGACGGCGTACGCGATCTCGCGGTCACCGCGACCCCGCAGTTCCAGTCTCTCAAATCCGAACTGGCACAGGCGATCTACGACGCGCACGGCTGAGCAGTGCGGTCATGCCGCCCCCAACGCGACGGCGGCCGAGCGCAGTTCATCGGCGGCTGGTGGGAAACCGGTAACGCTGTTGTGGTGAATCGGCCCGGCGCGCATATTCGGCGTCGATCCGAGCCGATCCACGGTCATCGTCGAGGAGAGCGACGGTTACATGCCGCTACCGGTCGGGGGCAGGCCCGGTGCGGGCTGGCCGGCATTGTCGCGGTCCCAGCCGCCGTCCTGGCGACGGTGCCAGTCGCCGGGGCCACGGTCGCGGCAGAAGTCGTCACGGTCCCACGGGTTGCAGTGATGGTGCCAGTCGTCGTCGACGAACTGCACCGACGGGCCGGATGCCGTGGTCTCCGCGGCCATGGCGGGTGCGGCAACCATGACGACAGGCACGGCCACCACCGCGGCGGCCGCACCGAGACGAGCCGCGATGCGACGTCGACGAATCGTTTGAACTGACATTGGGCAATTCCCTTCGGAGCGTACAAATACGCTGGTGTGCGCAGAGTCGGCCGCCTCGGGCCGCTCGACCGCTCACTACACTCGCCCTGCCTGTGGAACACCCCGGCCGACCGCTGTGAAGTTCCTGAACCCGGTATACCGCGCGGACCGATTCCCTCACGGCGTCGAGAGCCCGTCCACCTCGTCGGCGAACAGCACCGCCGGGTCGAATCCCATCCCGGCGAAGTGTCCGGCCAGTTCCAGCGACAGCACACCGTGCACCCGGGTCCAGAAGATCAGCGCGCCACGCCTGCGGCCGTGCTCGTCGGCGGGAGCCGCCGGGCCCCTGCCGTGCGCCTCGAGCAGCACGGTCATGATCTCGTCGGAGATCGCGGTGGTGTCGGCGGGCGCGTGATAGCCGGGGACGGGCGTTCCATAGACGAGGAAGTAACGCTGCGGATCGCTCAACGCCCAATCCCGCACGGTATAGGCCAGTTTCGCCACATCGGCCCCGGCATCGAAGGCCGCCCGGACGGTGTCGGCGAGGCTTCGGTAAGCATCGCGGATGAGTTCGGTGATCAACTCGTCGCGGCTGGCGAAGTACCGATACAGCGCGGGTCCGCTCATACCCACCTGTTTGGCGATCGCGTTGAGCGATAACGACGTTGCGCCCGCGGCGGCGATCTGACCCCAGGCGTGTTGCTTGATCTCCGCGCGCATCTGCATGCGATAGCGCTCTCGCGGACTCTTCGCCTCCGTCATGAGTTAGAGGTTATCACTTTTCCTATTGACTCTAACGAGACAAGCGTTATAGCCTCTAACCATTGTAAGAGGTACCAACACTCTGGGCCCTGACCAGGAGAACAACGATGAACACCACCCGCCGCGCCGCACTGCTGACCCTCGCGCTGACCGCCGGAATCCTCGGCGCCACCACCCCCGCCCTCGCCGCCGCACCGAGCGGATCGGCCATCCCCGCCGTGCCGCTGAGCTGCGACGGCAACACGATCGCCCCCGGCGCCGAGATCCACTACCGCACCGAGACCATGATCAAGGCGCCGCTGGACACGGTCTGGAATCTGCAAACCGATGTGGCCCAGTGGCCGTCGTGGCAGCAACCCGTCACGAGCATGCAGCGCCTCGATGCCGGACCGCTGCGCCCGGGCTCGCAATTCCGTTGGACCACACCGGCGCCCGCCACCGCCGCCTCCCCCGCGACCACCCTGGTCATCACCTCCACCGTGCAGCAGCTGCGCGATCGGCAGTGCCTCCGCTGGACCGGACCCGCGATCGGCGAGGGCGCCCGCATCGACCTGGGCACCCATGTCTGGAACTTCACCGCCGTCGAGGGCGGCACCCTGGTCCGCACCGAGGAGAGCTGGAACGGCCCGCAGGTCGAGGCCGATGTGCCCGCCTCCACCGCCCTGCTCGGCGGCGGACTCGAGGCCTGGCTGGCCGATCTCCGGACCGCCGCCGAGGCCCAGGGCTGAGCCGACCCGGCATTCAGGAGAAGACCATGTCCCCCAGCACATCTCGCGGCGTCATCATCGCGGCGTGGCTCGCACCCGCCCTCATCATCGGCCAATTCGCCCTCGTGGCAGCCGTTCCGGTCGCGATCGTGTCGATCGGCTCACTACGAAACCGGCGACTGCGGTGGTGGGCAACGGCACTCGCCACGGCCTACGCGATCCCGCTCTGCCTCTGGATACTCCGGCCCGATCGCGCGCCGAGCCTGTCCAAGGACATCCATCCCGCCCTCGCGGCGCTCGTCGTCGCGACGTCCGTCACGGTCGCGGTCGTCGCTCACCGCACACGCGGACGCGCCACAGCGTAACCTGCTGGGCGGCAACGGACGCTCGTTGCTTTGATCGAATCGAAAGGGCTAGCACATGGAACTCTTGGGTGTCGTCGCACAGTTCTTGACCACGATGATCGGGGCGCTCACCGGTAGCGCGGCTGCCTGATCGGTACGTCCCCGGGGTCGACGGTCACAACCGTCAGCCCCGGGGGTTATCCGGTTCGGGCAGCGGGCCACTGGTCGAGCATGGTCGGCAGCGGCAGGATCGGATTCAGTAATCCGTTCAGCCACAACCACATTCGCACCCCGATGTGCTCCTGCGGATAGGTGCTGCGCATCGGACCGGCCTCGATCCCCGTGCGCGGTCAGCGCCCCGGATACTCCGGCGGCTGCCACGGGCGGGCCTGATCGTCGCCGCGGGGCTGCGGCTGGGACTGCGGCGGCTGATACGGCTGCGGCGGCAGATATTGCGGCGGCTGCGCCTGCCCGATTCCGGGCTGCTGCCCCAGGTTTCGCGACAGCGCGGACGGCGGGGATTCCGCCGGGGTGGCCGCCGCGGCCTCGGCCGCCCGCACCGCGCGCTCGGCGGCCGGATCGGTCTTGACGTCGAACCAGTCGGCGACCTCGTCGGAATCGTCCTCGGGCCGCGCACCGGTCTCGCCGTCGGGGCTGGCCTCGTAGCGGAATACGCCGTCCTCGCCGCGCTCGCCGAACTGCTTGGCGAAACCCTCGAGCGCCTTGCCGAAATCGCTGGGCACCACCCACACCTTGTTGGCGTCGCCCTTGGCGACCAGCGGCAGGGTCTGCATGTACTGGTAGGCAAGCAGTTCCGGGGTGGGCTTACCGGATTTGATTGCGGCGAAGACCTTCTCGATGGCCTTGGCCTGGCCCTGGGCCTGCAGATACGAGGCGGCCCGCTCACCCTGGGCGCGCAGGATCCGGCTCTGCCGTTCACCTTCCGCGGACAGGATCGCCGACTGCTTGGAACCCTCGGCCGAGAGGATCTGCGCCTGCTTGGCGCCCTCGGCGGTCTTGATCTGCGCCTCGCGATTACCCTCGGCGGTCAGGATGATCGCGCGCTTCTCACGGTCGGCCTTCATCTGCTTTTCCATCGACTCCTGGATCGACGGCGGCGGATCGATGGCCTTGAGCTCCACGCGCGACACCCGCAGACCCCAGCGGCCGGTGGCCTCGTCGAGCACGCCGCGCAGCTGGGAGTTGATCTGATCGCGGGAGGTCAGCGTCTCCTCCAGGGTCATGCCGCCGACCACGTTGCGCAGTGTGGTGATGGTCAGCTGCTCGACCGCGGCGATGTAGTTGCTGATCTCGTAGACCGCGGCCTGCGGGCTGGTGACCTGGAAGTACACCACCGAGTCGATCTGCACGGTCAGGTTGTCCTGGGTGATCACCGGCTGCGGCGGGAAGGAGACGACCCGTTCGCGCAGGTCCACCCGGGCCCGCACCCGATCGGCGAACGGCACCAGCAGCGTCAGCTGACCCGACACCGTGCGCGAATAGCGGCCCAGGCGCTCGATGACTGCGGCCTCGGCCTGCGGCACCAACGCGATCGAACGGAATATGACCACCACTATCAACAACACGAGGACAATGGCGACGATCAGTACAGCCATTACGGCCCCTTCCAGACGACGGCGTGCGCGCCGTCGATCCTCATGACGTAGACGGTCTCACCCGTCGGGTACACCTCCGACGGAGCGAACGAGCGAGCACTCCACACCTCGCCATCGATCTTCACCCGGCCCTGATCCTCGTCGACCGTCTCGAGCACCTTGGCGGTCTTACCGGGCAGCGCATGCACATTGGTGGGCGTGGTCGGTCCAACGGCGAAGCGCCGCAACAACATCGGCCGCACCAGGAACAGCAGGCCCAGAACACTCACGGCGAAGACGATGGCATCGATCAGCACCGAGGTATCGGCCACTCCCGCGACGCCCGCCGTGACCAACGCGGCCCCACCCAGCATGAGCAGCGTGAAGTCCCCGGTGAGCATTTCGGCGGCCGCGAGCAGAATCCCCGCGACCAGCCACACGATTGCGGCCACGCCATTCAGCTTATCCGCCTCTCCGCGTATTCAGGCCATACGAGTCAGTGCCACGCCGGTCGGTCGGCTCTCGAGCGTTCCCGACGAGTGACCCATGTACTCACGAAATCAGTTGTTACGTTGCCATATCCGCGACTCGGCGCCCCGACGAGGTATTTTCGGGCACGTGAGTGGGCGCGAGTACGGAGACATCTATGACCGACACGCCAGGACGCGCAAGCGTGCGGCGCCACAGGTGGAGGCCACCCGCGATCTGGTGGCCGAGGACGCGGCGACCGGGTTCTGCGGCGCCGTGGTCGGATTCGAGCGCACCTACGACGGCGAATTCGTGAAGCTCGAGGATCGCCACGGCGGCGTGCGACTGTTCGCGTTGCGCGAGGCGGCGTTTCTCATTGATGGGCGGCCGGTGACACTCGTCCGCCCGAAGGTTGCCACGCCGGCGAAAGCGGTCCGTTCGGCGTCCGGATCGACGCGGGTCGAGGGGCTGCGCGCGCGGGTGGCGCGGGCCAGCCGGATCTGGGTGGAGGGCGTGCACGACGCGGCACTGGTCGAACGGGTGTGGGGACACGATCTGCGCGTCGAGGGCGTGGTCGTGGAACATCTGGAGGGACTGGACAATCTGGCCGAACGGCTCACCGAATTCGAGCCCGGTCCGCAGCGTCGGGTGGGGGTGCTTGTCGATCATCTCGTTCAGGGTTCGAAGGAGACCTCGCTCACCACCGGACTGGGCCCGCACGTCCTGGTCACCGGCCATCCCTACGTCGATGTCTGGCAGGCCGTGCGGCCCGCGGCACTGGGCATCGCGGCCTGGCCACAGGTGCCGCGCGGCGAGGATTGGAAGACCGGCATCTGCGAGCGGCTGGGCTGGGGCACACCGCAGGACGGCTGGCGACGGGTGTACGGGGCGGTCGAATCGTTCCGGGATCTGGAGTCGCCGTTGATCGGCGCGGTGGAGCGACTCATCGACTTCGTCACCGAGCCGCGGTAACGGCCTTGCCCACCGGCCGGTGCGTACGCAACGGCGCAGTTATGCTCGAAAACATGTGTTCCCCCAGTGCGACGCTGACGGTATGGGCCGGCTCCTGGCTGGCCGGCCGCAGCGCGCCCGACGACGTGCTGGATGCGCTGCGGGCCTGGGCGACGCGGCAGAGTGTCGCGGCCGGCGACCCGGTCACCGGCGGACACACCGGACTGCCCTGGCCCGCCGCCGAACCGCTCGACGCCGGTTCGGGAATCATGGTGCTGCTCAAGGTGATCCGTGAGGCCATGGTCGATCCGCGGGCGCAGCTGCGATTGGTCCTACCCGTCCCCGGGGACGCGCGCGGACTACCCCCGGGCACCGAATTCGCCTCCGCCGCAATGGATGCCGAGGAGGGCATCCTGATCGGCACGCCGGGCGCCGAGGGCACCGGCCTCGTGCCGCAGTGGTCCGACGAGGACATGCTGCAGTGGACGGTCTACCACACCACCATCCCCACCCCCGTGCCCGATGTGGCCCTCGGTGAGGCGGAATACGCCATGCGCCAGGCGGTCCGCGACGCGGCCGACGCCCTGATGCGACTGCAGACCACCGGAATCGGCACCGGCGACGACGATCCTCGCGAGCTGATCGAGGCCGAACTGGCCGATTACTCCCGCCACATCTATCCCGACTCCGCCCCGCTGCGCGCCCGGCGCATCCTCGACTCGGCCGATCATGTCGCGGCGATTCTCACCGTCGCCCAGCAGACTCCGGCCTCCTCCCCCGCCTCGGCCAGCGCGATGCAGGCCCAGGAAACGCTGCTGCGCCCGCTGTGGGATGCCATCCGCACCGCGCGCCTGGCGGCCATCCACACCGCGTCCGCCCACTGACCCCGCGCTGGCGACCGCGGGGTCAGTGGGACTCGAATTCAGTTGGTCATGAGCGTCGTTCACGCATCCGCGAGCGCGGGCAGCTCGGTCGCGCCGAAGGCGACCATCTGCCGGATCGGATCGTGATAGGTCGTCCACTCCGCGATCTTGCCGTCCCGGAATCGGAACACGGTCAGATAGTCGTTGCGATACGCACGCCCGGTGCTGCGCACGAACAGATCACCCTTGACCGTGACCAGCCACACATCCGGATCGAGCATCGGCTCGATCCCGGTCACGATCTGCCGATAGGAGTCGTACCACTCGAGCGCCGGTTTCCCCACCGCCCGCACCGCCTCCTTCCCGACGACCTCTCGAACCGACACGAAGGGATCGAACGGAATCCGCATCCGCAGATCATCGGTACACAGTTTCAGCACGCTGTCCAGATCCTTGGCCGACGTGCGCTCGTAGAAGCTCTCGATGACCGCGCGCATCCGTGCCCGGTCCTCGGCGAAAGTTGCATCAGTAGTGGTCATACGCCAACCGTAACAAACTATACGACCAGTCGGTCACATTGTATGCCAGATCACTCCACCACCCATGCGGGCAGCGGTTTCCGCGCCGCCGACCAGCTGGAGCGATCCGTCGCTACCCGGACGCTGCTATCTGGTTGTGCCGCAATACAATCGTCTCGTGGGAGTCGCTATGCGGTACCAGAGTGGCGGTTCCGGCCGCGCGCAGATGTGCACCATCTGCCTGACCACCCACACCGCCCACGGCGTCTCGCTCATGACCGCACCCAGGGCCGGCGAATCCGGCCGCCTGGGCAATTCGATCGGCACCTACATATGCACCGATCCGGCTTGCTCCCTGTACGCCCGCGACCGGAAACGGCCAGCCCTGGGCGCCCGCTACCGTGAGAGCCTGACCATCGAACAACGGGCCGAACGAGTACACACCAATATCGACGCTTTTCTGATCCGACTGCACTGACGGAGGTTGCACAGATATGCCGAGGAAGTTCACCGAAGCCGAGCGCCAGGAATTCCTTGCGGGACAGCATGTTGCCGTGCTGTCGGTCGCGGCGCAGGACGGCCGCCCGCCCGCGAGCGTGCCGATCTGGTACGGCTACACACCCGGCGGGGACATCCTGGTCAACATGGGTGCGGGGCGACGCAAGGCCAGGCTCATCCAGCAGGCCGGTATGGTCACGCTGGTGGTTCAGCGTGAACAGCAGCCCTACCAGTACGTCATCGTCGAGGGCACCGTGGTCGACACCACCACACCCACCCCGGAATCCACCCGCGAGACCATCGCCGCGCGTTACCTCGGCGAGGAGGGTGCCCGCGAATTCATCCGCAGCATGGCGGGAATCGACACGATCCTGTTCACCATCCGCCCCGACCGCTGGCTGACCGCCGACTTCTCCACCGATATGTAGGTCACCGACCGGCGTCCGGTCGCGGGTCGACCGCGAATCCAGCGGACAATGCCCGCCGGGTCGACTCCGGGGTGAGCACCAGCACCCGAGTCGACGCCGCCGGCGGCGTCGACTCGGTATAGCCGCGATCGCGATCCCACGCGTAAGCCGCACCGTGCCACAGCAATACGAGCTCCCCGTCGTGACGCACGAACGTCCCGGCGGACAGACCGCCCACCTCCGCATACACCAGCACGGACCGTTCCCGATGCAGTACCGAGTCGACCACGTCCACCGACACCGCCGCATCGAACGCCGCCGCCTTGTATTCGACCAGCCGCCGATGCTGACACTCACCACACGGCCGATGCCCGGCCGCCAACGCCACGGCCTCATCGAAGAAGAACAGCTCGGTGTACCGACGCCCGGGCTGCCGAAACACCCGCTCTCGCCCGTTGAAGTCCAGCTGGCAATAGATCCAATGCACACTCGCCCACTGCCGACGCCCCGACTTCTCCGAAATCGGCCCACCCCGATTCCCCATCCAGGCTCCCCGATACGACGCGGCGACGATCTCCCCGGTGGGCAGCACGCGATTACGATGTGGCACAGCCTATCCTCGCTCATCCAGCGGATCCGCGACAGATCCGACGCACGCGTAGGGGCGGCCCGGGCATATCCCGGGTGAAGTTGCCCCCGCACGGCACCCGGGTGCGCGACCATCCTCTTATCCGAGTGGTAGGGAGTTCGTTATGGCGCGATCAGTAGGTCCCAGCCGCCGAGAGTTGCTCGCGGCCGCCTCGGCGGGCCTGATGGTGTCGGTGGCGGCCTCGGCCGTATCCGGCCAGGCACAGCCTTCGGCGCTGACGCCGCCGCAACTGGCCGGGCAGCGGGTGATCTACTCCTATCCCGGCCCGACCCCACCCCCAGCCCTGTTCGATGCCATTCACGCGGGCCGGGCCGCCGGTGTGATCTTCTTCGGCGACAACATCACCGACCTCGCGCAGATCGCGGGAGTGGTCGCGCAATTGCGGCAGGCGCAGGCGCAGAGCCCGATCGGGGTGCCGCTGTTGTTGATGACCGATCAGGAGGGCGGGCTGGTGCGGCGGCTGCCCGGCGAGCCGGTGCTCTCGGCCAAGCAGGTCGGTCAGTCCGCCGATCCGGTGAGCGCCGCCGTCGCCGCCGGGACGGGGGCGGGGCGCACGCTGCGCGGGGTCGGCATGAACGTCAATCTCGCTCCGGTGCTGGATGTTTACGACACACCCGGCAACTTCATCGACGGCACGGGCCGCTCGTTCGGCAACAACCCGGGCCTCGTCGCCACCCTCGGCACGGCATTCCTCGCCGCGCAGCAGAACGTCACCGGCGTCGCCGCCACCGTCAAGCACTTCCCAGGCCTGGGCAGGGCGGCCGCCGACCAGAACACCGATGAGACCCCCGTCACGATCCCAGCGGACATCTCGGCACTGCACGCGGTCGACGAGGCGCCGTATCCGGTGGCCGTGACCGCCGGGGTGAAGCTCGTCATGCTGTCCTGGGCCGTCTATCCCGCCCTGGACCCCGATCACCCGGCCGGTCTGTCGCCCACCATCATCGGCCGAGAATTGCGCGACCACATCGGTTTTCGCGGCGTCACCATCACCGACGCCCTCGAGGCCGGTTCACTCGCCGCGTTCGGCAGCACCGGCGAACGCGCGGTGGCCGCCGCATCCGCCGGCATGGATCTCATCCTGTGCGCGGCCCGCGACGTCGGCCAGGGCGAGGCCGCCACGACCGCCCTGGCCGACGCCTGCACCGGCGGCCGACTCGACCCTGCCGCATTCACCGACGCCGTCGGCCGAGTGACCGCCCTGCGCGCGGGCCTGTTCTGACTCTCATTCGGTGCGCAGATCCTCGAGCCGAGTGGCCTGCCGCAACAACGGAATGGTCAACACGGTGACGGCGACGCATGCCAGGACGGCGGCCGCGACCAGCACACCGATCAGCGTGGGGTCGAGCACGATCGGCACATCGGCCACCCGCAGGGTCGGCACGGTCAACCCTATCCCCGTCGCCACCGCGAGAAGCACACCCACCGCCATCGGAATCATGTTCTGCCAGAAGAACACTCGGACCAGCACCCATACCGGCACCCCACCGGCCGTCAATGCGGCCAGGGCGCGGCGCTGCCCGGCGATCTGCTCGATCGCATGCAGCAACAGGCTGGTTCCGGCCACCGCCAGCACGAACAGCGAGATCAGCAGCATCACCGCACGCATCCGCGCCAGGCTGTCGCCCTGCCGATCCCGGAACCCGCTGGGCATCACGGTGACATGCCAGGACAGCGGGGCCAGTGCCACCGCCACCCGATCGGCAACGTCATCCGCGGTACCGGAACCGTTCACGTAGATCTGGGCCCGATCGGTCGGCACGACCACACCGTGCAGCGCCGCGGGAGTGATCAGCAGCTCGCGAGACTCGTAGCGCGCGGCCCGTGCCGCCGAGATGTGCTGCACGACAGGTAGAGTCGTCCACGTGGGTCCGGCGTCTCGAGACTGGTTGCGATACCCGTCGAATCGCACCTCGCCTGAGGGGAGTTCCGGCTCGGGGTACGGGCCGGACGGGTCTCGATCGATCGCGAAGACATCGCCGTCCACACACGGACCGATCGACGCCAACACGGCCAAGGCCGCGCAATCGCCGATCCAGGCCCGGCTCGAATCCGCGCCCGACGCCACGAATGTCGATGTCAGCGTGTGCCTCTCGGTCACCCCGGACGCGTCCAGTCGCCGCCCGATCTCATCCGCATATCGACTGTCGGCCTCCACCCGCACCGCCCCGGGCGCTCTGGTTGCCGGCCGGGTATCGCCGTACGCCCTCTGGTTCATCGAGACGATGGTCACCTGGATCAGAATCGCCCCCGCCAGCACCACGACCAGTCCGGACACCACGCGACTCGGTGTGCCGCTGTCCAATCGCAGCCGCCGCACCGCCAGCTCCCACGAGAGCGGCCCACCGCGCAACCGATGCGCCAACCGTTCGACGAGCCAGGGCAACAGTGCCGCCATACCGAGCAGCAGCAACCCGTTACCCGCGAACAGCGCCAACAGCACGGCATCGAGATCAGACCGGACCGGCGCGAGCAGCGTCAGCAACATCACGACCGCCCCCACACCGAGAATCGCCCAGCGCCACCACATTCGGCGACGCGGCGGCTCGGCCTGCCGGGCCACCCCGAGCGGCTCGATGATCGTGCGGCGCAACCCGGCGATCGACGCCCCGACGGCGAGCACCGGAATCATCAACGCGATCAACACCGCCAGCACCGGCGCGGGCACGAGATCGGCGCCGGACACCCGAATGCCGTAGAACTGCACACCAGCCAGCAGCGGACGAGCGGCGAGAACCAGTGCGGTACCGAGGATCAGCCCGGCAACCGCGCCGATCAGCGATTCCGCCGCGGCGACCCGCCGCACGCGGTGGATCTCGAGCCCGAGCAACCGCAATGCCGCCAACCGCCGCTCACGCTGGGCGGCCCCCATGCGCGAGGCCGCGGCGACGAAAATCAACAGCGACGCCAGCAGGGCCGCCACCGCCGCGGCCAGCACGGCGCGCAATGCGAAGTCCCGTCGGTGATCGTCGGTGCGCACGCTGAATCCGTAGACCGCCTCCGAATCCGGGTCCGCCCTCAACTGTTCCAACGGAGCACCGACATACACCTCGAGATCGTTCGGCTCCACCAGAGCAGGTCCGGCGATCTCACCGATCACCGCGCCGGGGATCTGCGCGCGGTAGGAAGGACCGTCCGGCGAGGCGAACGCCCGCGCCACTCCCGGCGAGACCACCAACTCTCCCGGCGCCGGCACCCTCGACACTCCCGGCGGCACAGGCGAATTCGGACCGGATGCCGCGATCCAGCGCACTCGCACCTCCGTGCCGCGCACCAGACGGAAGCTGGACATGATCCCGCTCTGGTAAAGCGGCGCGATATCGGGTCGCACCTGCTTGCTCGCCAGCTTCCCGGCGAAGCGCTCGCTATGCGCGTCCACCGCGTGCACGAGCGAGACCGCGCCCACAAGCACGGCGGTCGCCAGGCCCAGACCGACGGTGATCAGGGCGAGCCGCAACACCTTCGGACCGGATCCTCGATCCCCCAGCGCCAGGCGAAGTCCCAGCAGCAGATCCCTGATCACAAGATCACCTCCCGTTCCACGGTCGTACCGTCGCGGACGATCAGTTCGCGGTCGGAATACGCCGCCACCCGGGGCTCATGGGTGACCAGTACGACCGCGGCATCGCTGTCCCGGGCCGCGCTGGTGAGCAACTGCATGACCTTCTCGCCGTTGAGGGAATCCAGCGCGCCGGTCGGCTCGTCGGCGAACACCACCCGCGGATCGGTCACCAATGCCCGTGCAATGGCCACCCGCTGCCCCTGCCCACCGGAGATGTCGCCGGGCCGATGGTCGGCGAGATCGTCGACCTCCAGGCGCTGCAACCACTCTCGCGCCTTCGCCGCGGCGACCTTGCGCTCGGCCCGATCCAATCGCAGTGGCAGCGCGACGTTTTCCAGACAGGTCAGCTCCGGCAACAGCTGCCCGAATTGGAAGATGAAGCCGAATTCCCCGCGCCGCAACGCACTTCGCTCCCGATCACTCATCGCCGTCAACTCCGCACCGCGATAGGTCACCGAACCCGAATCGGGCCGGATGATCCCCGCCAGGCAATGCAGCAACGTCGACTTCCCGGAACCGGACGCACCCATCAGCGCCACGACCTCCCCGGCCCGAACCGAGAGCCCGGCCCCGGCCAGCGCCACCGTCTTACCGAACGCCTTGTGCAGATCCCGTGCCGTCAGCAGCGTGCCCTCACTCATCCGGTCACCGCCTCGGCGAGCTCGTCGAGCCGCGCCGCGGTCAGTTCCAGCCAGCGCAGATCGGCCTCGAGATGAAACAGCGCATGATCGCAGATGAGCTGATCGGCCAAGTCCCCCTTCGCCTTTCGCCGCGTCAGCGCCCGCATCAGAGCCAGATGCTCCCCGCGCTGCGCATCCAGCAGTCGCCCGGCGTCGCGCCCGGACAGCAGCGCCAGCACGACCTTCGCATAGAGGGTGTTCTGCAGATACGGCTGCGGACTCTCCGGCGTCGCCAGCCACTGTTCGACATCGGTGACGCCGGCGTCGGTGATGGTGTACCGCTTACGATCCGGCCCCTCCCCCGCCTCCACCCCGGCGACATCGATCAGACCGTTGCGCAACAGTCGCGACAGCGTCGAATAGACCTGCCCGTAATGCAGCGGCCGATCATGACCGAACTGTTCGTCATAGACCTTCTTGAGGTCGTATCCGTGCCGCGGGCCCGGTTCGAGCAGGCCGAGCAGGGTGTGCCCGATAGACATGCCGAGGACTATAACCGCGGTGTATACACCACGTCTATAGTCGACGCGTCCCGGCCGTATTCCATTGCACTACAACCCGATTCCTGTACCGTGACGGTCAGGGATGACTTATCGGCCGAGGGGGGTGTCGATTCATGCGACGGATCGTCGTAGCGATCGTGACGGCAGCCGTGCTGACGGGCTGGACCGGGACCGAGGCGGCGGCCGGGCCGCCGGGCGCCGATCGCGCGGCGCTACAACAGGCGATGAACGATCTGGTCACCCAGGGAGCCGCGGGCGTTCAACTACGCCTGCACGACGCGCAGGGCGAGTGGACCGGCAGCGCCGGGGTGGCCGAAGTGGGCCGCCCGGAGGGTGTGCCGACCGACGGACGATTCCGGATCGGCAGCATCTCCAAAACCTTCCTCGCCACGGTGATGCTGCAACTGGTCGGGGAGGGCAGGCTCGGCCTGGACGATCCGGTGGCCCGCTATCTGCCGCAGTTCGGCCTGGACCCGCGCATCACCGTGCGAATGCTGTTGCAGCACACTAGCGGATTGTTCAACTACACCGGCGAGCTCTCCCCCGACGGGACGCTGGAGCCCGGCCTGATCCCACCGTCGGGTAAGGACGCGGTCGAGGTCTTCTTCCGCGACCACACCCCGGAGGAACTCGTGCGCATCGCCACGAGCAAACCGGCGCGGTTCGCACCGGGCACCGACTGGAGATACTCCAACACCAACTACGTCCTGGCGGCCCTGCTGATCGAAAAGCTGACCGGCACACCATATGCCGCGCAGATCTACGGCCGCATCATCCTGCCGCTCGGCCTGTGGGGCACGATGCTTCCGGGCCATTGGCCGGGCATCCTCGGCCCGTACGCCCACGGCTACGACGCCTACAAACAGGACGACACCCTGAAGGCCGTCGATTTCACCAACCAGAACCCGTCCTGGGCCTACGGTGCGGGCGAGATCATCTCCACGACACAGGATCTCGACACCTTCATCACCGCCCTACTCGGCAGCCGACTTCTCGCCCCCGCGCAACTCGCCGAGATGCGCGACTGGCGCACGGTCTCCCCGGGCGGTGCCTACGGTCTCGGCCTGATGCACGTCACCCGAGGCCCCGACTGTGACTACATCGGCCACAACGGCGAGGTGCCCGGCTACAACTCGGACCTGCTCAGCACGACCGACGGCACCACCCGCGTAGAACTGTCGATGACCCACGGCCCGGGCATAGACCAAGACGATATCCACGCGGTCCTCACCCTTTTGGAGGCCACCGACAAGGTCGCGACCCTCGCCCTCTGCGGCAACTGACCGCGGTCTCCCGCAGACTCGCCACCCGAACACCTGGGTTCTGTGTCGAAGTAAGCCGTGGATGTTGTTGTCTGCGTTGACAGATGGCCGGGGTCTGCGGTGCGGCCCATACTCACTCCAGCGGCGGCAAGCACCGATACGAGCGAGCGCGCCGCGGTATCAGCGCCGACGGCGGAAGGCCTTGCTTCCTGCGACCGCGAGGACCGAGATGATCAGAACCGTCATCAGGCGCAGGGGATTCCAGCCGACGACCGGTGCCATCGACAGTGGGGCCCGCTCCGCCGCGCGGTATCGGGGTGGCTGCGGCGCGACGGGTGGCGTGGGTTCGGGCGGGGGCACCGGTATCGGAGTGGCGACCGGCACAACGACTGTCGGCGGGACAGGGACGTTCGGGACGGGCGGCGGAGGCGGGCTCAGCTGCAGAGGGCTTTCCGGTGCGGGCGGCGGCGGAACGCCGGGCACTAACAGCAGGCAGGTCAGCAGTGCGCTGCCGGTGACCGCGCTGCCCACCGCCGCACTGCCCAGCGCGGAGCCGCCCGAACCTGTCACCACCGAGCCGAGACTCGATCCCGGTCCCACCGATCCGAAACCGAGCACCCCATGGCTACCCCCGCTGCCGGTCAGCAGCCCGAGCAGCAGCGCCGTGCCGCCGACGATCGCGCTTCCGGCACAGGCGGTTTGGACGCTACCGCTGTCGGGACTCGGTGGCACGCCGGAGCCCTCCGCCACCGATCCGTTCCCGGGCGCCGGAGCCGGAATCGCGAGTTCCTCATCGACAGCCCGTCTTTCGTGCCGCGTCGGAATCCGCACCGGCTGCGCGGCGGGCGGATGCAGATCCAGCGGTAGTTCGGCCGACGCACTGCCGGTGGAGATCTCCGGCATCGCACTGCCGCTGCCGAACGGTGTCGGATCGGCGACCGCGGCCGGGCAGGAGAGAAGCATCGCCGCGGTACCGACGGCGAGGGCTGCTGCGGATCGTGGGATTCCCATCGCTGAACCGGCTCAACTGATCTGCTGATAGGTCGCCATCGCATTCTCGAATGCGCTTCTGGGAACCTGGGTTTGGCCGGAGAAGGGCCGCTCGAGATTATGTATCTGCAGCAGCACCGACCCGATCACGATACCGAGCAACCCGATCATCAGCGCACTGCCCAAACTCACACGGATACCCGACAGCACCGGACTCAGCAGTACCAGCACCGTCCCGACATACAGCGCCAGTACCAGGAACTCCGGCACATCCCGATCGGCGTCTATGGCACGGTCCTGACGCGCGTCGACCACGACTTGAACACTGTCGAATGCCTTGCCGCGCAAATCGGCAACGGTGGGATCGTCCACGGGCACCGCGGCTATCGCATCGTGCAGTTCGCTGAGCGTCTCCTGAGCGAGCCGCCCCAGCCGCTTCTCCCGGTCCATCAGCGTCCACTCCGGACCGAGGACCTGCTGGGTGTACTGACGCACCAGCCCCTGAATCCGCGTATGCGCCGGTTCGGGCAGCGAGTGCGCGATCCAGTACGTGGCCACGAGCCCCTTGGCCTCGTTGATCGTATGGTTCTCCGCGTTGTCGTACTGCTGCCAGCACAGCACCACCACGAACGCGACCACGGCCACGAAGAACGTGGTGATCAGATCCAGTACCTGATCCCTGGCTATCTCGTGCCCGTCCCGCTGCCACTTCTTCGGCCACACCCTGGCACCGACCACGAACACCAGCACCGCCACCGCCGCACTGACAACGGCGACTATCAAAGCCAGGACCATATCCACTCCCCGCCATCACACGATTCCATCGAACCCGAGTACATGATGAAGCCGCCGAGGTATAATCTCGACCCGCGCACGTCGAAAGCTGCTGTGGTCTAACAGCATTCGTACGAGGTATTCGTCACCGACGGCCGGGCGGATGTGTGCGGAATGCGGGTTGTTTCCGGATCAGCCCTCGGAGACGCCGTCGAGCCCGGCCGTGGCGATCCCGTTGAGATAATCGTCGGCAGCGCCGCTGAGATAGGTCGCCAGCCCCGGACCGACGTGTCCGATATCCATCAGCTCCAGGCGAATGCCGTCACTGGTCTGGTGATAGCTGAACGGCGCGTCCACGACCTTGTCGTACGCCTGCTGCAGCAACGGAATGCCCTCGGCGGTCAGATGTTCGGATTCGGCGGGCACATCGTCGACCCACAGACCCAGATGATGCAGTCCGGTCTCGGCCCAGATCGTGCCGGGCGACTGCTGCAGGAGCTCCAGATACGCGGGTCCCTGCTTGGAGTAGGTCATCCACGTCGAATACGGCACCTTCTCACCGCCGACGATGAGGTCACTCTCGTTGCGAACCGGTGCGTGCCACTCCAGGCCGATCTTGCCGAATTCGGCCATGGCCTGACGCAGATCGGCGACGACGATACCGATGTGATAGCTGGGCAACATGATTGGCATCGGAACTTCCTCTCCTTGACTATCGGGAAACGACGCCGACGGTGGCGTCACTGATCGCCCAGAGCGCGCGGGCAGTGTCGAGATCTCCGGTGGCACGCGATGCGCGGGCCCTCCGGTTCCGGAAGTAGTACTCTCCGTGCAGCGGTTCATCGGTCTCGGCCAGATAGACGAGCGTCTGCGCGCCCCGCTCGGGAGTGGTCAGGATCAAACGACCCAGCGGACTCCGCAGCACCTGTCCGGTGCGGCCCATATCGCGGTTGAAATCCGAGGCGATACCGCCGGGATTGAAATCAGCGACGCCGATATCGGGATATCGGCGCGCGAATTCGCGGGTCAGCAGCGCCTCGGCGAGTTTACTTGTCGCATAGACTCGCATCGGCCGATAGTCGCGCTCGCTGTTGAGATCGTCGAGATTCAACCGGCCCTTCTTATGCTCGGCCGACGAGGTGACGATGACCCGCCCTGCACTCGCCCGCAGCCGATCGGCGAGCAGCCGCGCCAGCAATGTCGGCGCGAGCGCATTCACCTGAAGCGTTTGTTCATATCCGTCCACGGTGATGACGCGCCGTGACCACAGCCCTCCGGCATTGTTCGCGAGCACATCGATGCGTGGATACTGCTCGAGCAGACCCTCTGCCAGCCTGCGGACCGAGTCCAGATCGGCGAAGTCCGCGATCCAGGGCCGCACACCGAGTTCGTCGGCGATCGCCGCGGTCTTATCCGGCGACCGCCCGACCGGCACGACGAGCGCACCCCTGCGATGCAGTTCCCGCGCCGCCGCGGCGCCGATACCCGAGCTGGCACCGGTGATAACGACAGTTTTCGACATCAGCGCACCGCCTTCCGATCTACTTGGAGTCTCCAAGCTTCTCCAGCTAACAATGCGCTACAGATATTAGCCTGTCAAGATTTGAGTCTCCAAGCATATTGTAAGATGCCGTTATGGCTGCAGAACCCTCTGACCACGCGCTGGGCTATGCATTGATCACCCAGTTCCAGGTTGCCGCGGGCCAGATGGGCGCGGCGGTGGCGGATGCTCTGCGTGAGCTGGATCTCACCGAACCCTCCGCGAATCTGGTGTGGCTGCTCGACCCGGCGAACGAACCGCCCTCGATGCGGCAGCTCGCCGCGGGGCTGTTCTGCGACCCCTCGACGATCACCTTCATCGTCGACAAGCTGGAGAAACGCGGCATCGTCGAACGACGACCCAGCGCCAGCGACGGACGCGTGAAGGTCGTCGCGCTCACCACCGAGGGCGCGCGACTGCGCCGCGAACTGGTAGCGGCCGTCACCGCGCGCTCCCCCATGAGCCGCCTGTCTCTGCGGGAGAAGCGGCAGCTGCATCGGCTGCTGTCGAAAGCGATTGCGGCCGCGGCCGATTGACCATGTTCGCTGCAGTCCTGGACCGCTCCCACACGGTTCTCGACTGTCACCGCCACCATCACCGTCCCCGACCGTTCGTTACAGTCCTAGAGCACCCCCACGGGACCGGCCGGTCACATCACGGTCCTCGAGCGCACCCCCGGCCCCATCCGCTTCCATCACGGTCTTCGACCGCACCCATCACGGTCCACCTGGAAGGCGGCGGCGGCCGGTGGTCAGATCGGTAGTGAGATCGGCATAGCCGATTGCCAATTCCGCCAAGCGCTCCCAGGCGTCCCAGAGATTCCAGTCGCCCTGGGTGGTCAGTGCGGCATAGGCCGTGGTGGTGCGATGGGCCAAACGATCGATGACAGCACCGAGGGTTTCGGTATGAATGGACGCCGAGCCGTGCGAAGGCGGAAGTTGAGATGTTGTCCAGCGGTCGATTTCCGCGATGAGCGTGGCTCGGCGAGCATCGGATTCCGTCGGCGGGGATGCCGGGGCGCACAGCAGTTGTTCGTGCAGCGCGGTGAGTTCGTGGGCGCAATGCAGGATCGGGTGATCAAGCGCGGGTTCGGCCCGGCACGCCTGCAGTAGCTGATGTTTGGAGGGGAACGGATCGGCGAACATCACTGCTCCTGACTCTCTCGGAATAGGAATTCGAATCGACCGAATCAGGTCCCGATATGGGGCACATCGGCCGGGACCATTCGATTCGACTGGACCAGAATCCATTTGGCATGCCGTTTCGCCGGACACACCGTGACCGGATGGTCGATATGCGCCTGCATCACCAGATGAGCCTCCCCTGGCGTCCAGGTCTCCCCAGGTGGGGGCGCCGTGCAGACGAGCAGGACCGGATGGGCTTGCGGCAGCATGGATTCGGCCTCTTTCGAATGGATGAGCATGGGCGCACCCGGGGCCGGGGCCGAAAAGCGCCATCCGGCACCGATACTCCATGATCGACGCCGGATGTTCCGCCACAGCCCGACGCGGCGGAATTGGGGAGTGGCAGCTGTCCCGGACCCGGGTGCGAGAACAGCAAACCTCCGAATGCGATGTTGCCGCAATGGTTTCCGACTGGATTTCGGCGGAAATCTGACGAAGTTGCAGTTTCGGGAGGAAGCAGGGTGCAGAATGGCCTCGACGCGGCGAAGTTCTGAACCCTCATCGAAAGTTGGAGTGGATGAACGATAGTCGGCAACAAGGTTCCACTGTCCCCTGCAGGCTGTTGGCCGCGCTGCTGCGGAAGCTGCGTGAAGACGCGGGGGTGAGCGCGGAGGAGGCGTATCGCACGATTTCGGTCAGTAAACACACGCTGTGGCGGATGGAAACGGGTCAGATGACCAAGTACGCGCCGCATACGGTGAAGGCACTGTGCGAGTTGTATCGGGCCACGGCGGATGACACGCAGGTGGCGATGGTGCTCGCGGAGGAGTCGAAGGTCAAGAGCTGGTGGTTGGCGTTCGACGACACCATGCCGGCGGGCTTCGCGTACTTCATCGGTCTCGAGGAGGCGGCCGATCGGATTTGGACCTATCAGAACACCCTGCTGCCGGGCCTGGTGCAAACCGCCGATTACCGGCGAGCGCTCGCATGGGTCGAAGTGCCGAACATGCCGACCGAGGAAGTCGAACGGCGTGTGGAGCTTTCGATGAAGCGCCAAGAGCGACTGACCAACAGCAGAAATCCACTGAAGCTGTCGATTCTGCTCGACGAGGCGATTCTGCACAGACCCATCGGCGGGAGGCGCGTAATGTCCGAACAGCTCCGGCACCTTGCCGAAGTCGGCTCGCTGCCAAACGTCTCCATTCGGGTCGTCCCCATATCGGCAGAGGCGTATCTCGGATTGGCCAGTCAACTCTTCGTAGTGTTCGACTTCCCATTGCACCCGACGGCCCGGCTGACCGTGCCTCCCGTGATATTCGTCCAGGGCTTTCTCGGAGACGTTTATCTGGAGAGCGAGACGGAGGTCCGGTTGTATCGTGAGGCCTACGCGGCCATCGAACGGGTGGCCCTGGATGAGGACGCCAGCTGTGCACTCATCCTTCGAGTAGCAGAGGAGTTGAGCGAGTGAACGAAGATCTGACCGACGCCGGCTGGTTCAAGAGCAGCTACAGCGCCAGCAAGGACTCGTGCGTCGAGATCGCCTTCCTCGACCACGATCTCGTCGGCGTCCGCGACTCCAAGAACCCCACCGGCCCGGCCCTGGTATTCGCCTCGCACGAGTGGGCAGCATTCACCGACGACGTCCGCACCGACGCCTTCGGCTCCCAGCACTAACCAAGCACCACGGCACCTTTCGGCCCTGTCCGGCGCCCGGCCGGACAGGGCCGATCGCATGCCTCTGTGCACCCACGTGTTGCATGCTCGAACCCTGTTCAATCGACCTCACTTCGGTCGGGAGGGCCACTGACCGGCGATCAACTTCTGCCGCCGATCGACCTGCAAGGCCTTGACTCGAGCTGGTTCGTCACACAATGATCTTCGGCGTCCTCCGCCCATGGGTAGTTCGAGTGGATCGCCGATGATCATCGAATGGTTTTGGGGCGTAGCAGAAACCGCGGCGGGGCGGTCCGCTCGTGTAGATGATCGTGGTGTCGCGGTTGGAATGATGTCGCAGGCAACCGGATTTGCGAACGCCGCTCGACACGGATGTCGAGCTGAGACCATAGAGGCGATAGAGATTCCGCCGCCATCACACTGGACACCGTTGGAGTCGCGATGGGCAGAGCAACGTCCGATGACAACTACCGAAGTAATGTCGAAATCGCTACCAGCCCTTCGGGGTAGCAGTTCCTCCAGGCGACGCGACCATCGGCGACGCCGCCGACAAGTCGTGCACAGCCAGCGGACAGAGCCCAGTCCCGCGATGACGGCAGGGCAATCCACAAGAACAGAGGGTGAACAGAGATGACCACAGCTACATCCGGAAGTGTCGCCGTCAACCTACCGACATCGTCGAGCGCATCGTCTACCGTCACGGCAACCAGCAACGCCGCGGCCACTCAGCGAGTAACGATCAGTGACAACAACGGGAATCAGCTCGATCAATTCGTGGGTTCGGGCCAACGGAGCCAAATCGGCGCTGCGCAACTGAGCGGCAACGCTTTCCAGGTGCTCCTCGAATACTCCACCGACGGCACCACATGGAATACCTCGGCCACCAGAGTGGGTGGCCCCTACGTGATAGGCAGCAGCGGGTTCGCCATCGTGGTCGGCGAAAATGGAGACGATTCCGACTATAACGACGCCGTACTTCAATTCGCCTGGAAGTCTAGTTAGCACATATCAATAACCGGAGATCGATCCGGTTCCGCCGCACCTGCCCATCGGCTACTTCGCGGATGTCGGACCACCGCCCGACAACGCGCCCTGCGGCAGTTGCGGCGTTCGCGCGAAACCCCTATCGCCCAGCCGGGATCAGGGCAACGGGCCGAGCAGCCAGCTCCCCGCCGAGTCCGGTGCTTCGTCGAAGTAGTAGGCACGAATAGCGTTCAGGATCTCGGTGCGGTCGATATAACCGTCACCGTCGGCATCCAGGCGGCGGCCGATCACCTCGGCATGCTCGGCGGGAACGCTCATCAGCGCCTTGATCCACCTCGCGTGTTCGACGGGAGTCAGCCGACCGTCATTGTCGACATCGGCGATATCCATGATGGCATCCAGAAATGGCACGTACCCCGCGTCGAACGATTCAGGAGTCTCCAACATCCCTGCGTTGAACGCGGTCTTGTACTCCGCCAGGGTGACCCGGCCGTCGCCGTCGCGATCGGCAGCCGCGGCCAGCCGGTCCCACAGCCCCAGGAACAGCTCGGTGAGCTGCTGTAGCTTCTTGTCATCGGCTGACAAGTTGTACTCGCGTGCCATGCCGTCGACAGCGAGCTGGAAGTCGCTGCGCTCGATGAACCCGTCCCCGTCCAGGTCGTAGGTGCGGAAACGACGTTCGAGCTTGCGATCGAGGAAATCGGAGATCTGCTTCTCGGACATGAGGTTGCCTCCACGGTGTCGGGATAAGAACCCTGCTCTTCAATAATCGCTGTAATCCCTTGCAGCGTGGGCAGATTGCGATATTGATCCCGACAAGGAGCCTGCACCGCACCGCCAGCGGCGTTCGTACCGAACCGACGCGCCTGCGCGGCTTCCACTCTCGACCGGTCGAGATCACGAACCACTCCGTTCACAGGGCCTGGATCACGCTGAACCGTTGCCGCTCGTGCCGAGCGGTTCGACGAAGCGCAGAAGGTATCCATCGGGATCCTGAATCAGGTACTCCCGCTGGCCCTCCTGATTACCATCGACGTCGTACCATTCGTCGAGCATGTCACGAAACAGCGGATGGCCGGCTGCCACGATCCGGTCTCGCAGCACGGTGACGTTCTCGACCTCGATCTGCAGGTTGATCCCCCGTCCGCGTGGTGCGCTCAGTTCACTGGTCACCCAAGCCTCCGGATCGTCCGCCACCAACATCAGCTGCGCTTTTCCAAGGGACAGATAGACGAAAAGGGGATCGCCGCGTTCAAATACAGCGGTCAACCCGAGACGTCCGACATAGAAGGCGTGGCTTCGGGAGAAGCTACTCACCAATAGCTCGGGCACCATCGGATTCCAGTACACCCCGGCCACTTCAGGTCGTTTCTTCCCATGGGTTGACTGATCGGCCCGCTGCGGCGTAGCCGGCCGAGCGAGGCATCCGCCGCGAGCGTCGAAGCTCGACGAGTTCAAGTCGATGTGTTGTCGCGGGTATTCGAGGCGACAGAGTGGCTATGCCAGCGGATCCCGATGTCGGTTACCGGTGGTTCCTCGGGGGATTCGAGGTTGTTCCAGGTCGGTCTTACAGGTCGCAAGCCGTGATCGCCTTGGCCCGGCGTGAATCGCTCAGGCGCACCGGAACTTGAACGGCGCGACCGCGGTACCGCCCGCGACCACATTCACCGTGACGTAGGCGATGCTGTCGAGACCGCACCCGGTCGGGACGGAGGTGACCTGCGCCTGATAGCAGCCCGGGGCGAAGTCTTGCAGAGCCGTGCCCTCCCGCCCGGCGGTGGTGAGGGTGGCCAGGACGGGACCCGCGGCGCAGGTGGTCACACCGACGGCCACACCACTCACTCCGAAATCGTCGGTGGTGGCCTGCACCGTCAACGTGCCCTGGCCCGCGGCGGGGTCCGCACCCGCCAAGGGCGCCACCACACCATCTCCGATCACGCAGAGACCACATCCGGCAACAATCGCCGCGCCCCAACCTACGATGTGACGCCGACCCATGAACGTCCCCTTACGTCGATGATATGCGCTGACGGAGCAGACTCGCCCCGACGAGAAATCCACTGCGCCAGCCGGATTGAGGCCCAGGCTAGCAGCAGGCTACCGATCGCGCACCAACCATCGTGCCGGGTCGACCGGCGCGTTCGACACACCGCAGACCGACTCGCCGGAGGAATGACGACAAGCGTTGCGTAACGGGCTACTTGCCGAGCCGCGCGGCGCTGGTGCCCACGCCTCTCGGTCGAGCGAACGGTTGCGGTGAACGAAGGCCGTCCATCGTCGACCGCGATCCGCGGAATCGGTCGCGGTCGAGGAGCTGGGCTTCGGGGTAGCGGCCGGTCTCGATGTGCCAGTGGAGGATGCTGGCCATCCAGTCCTGCAGCTCGGTGGCGCGTCGGTCGAGGGTCCTGCGAGCTCCCTCATCGAGCTCGTATTCCCGGTACAGATTGGGCAGTTCGGTGGTGACCACATTCTCGAACTGATGCATTCGTGCGGTGATGAGTTTGCCGACGATGTCGACGGCCTGGTCTCGATCGCATTCGAAGAAGTTCTGCATGACGCGAACGGCGTTATGGAAATCGCCGTCGAATTGCGTTTCCTTCTGATACGAGAACAAATCGTTGATCATCACGGCGACGTCGCTGGCGGTGTTCTCCAGATTCGCGATCGTCTGTGTCGCATGGACTTCCGCGGGAACCTGGTCGCCGTGGGAGAACCTGGAGAGCGCTTTGGTGAGGTCCGAGCCGAAGGTGTGCCGGCGCATCTCGGTATAATCGACGGGATCGGGGATTCGGTTCAGGGCGAAGTTGGCGATCTCCCATTCGCAAGCCATGAGGAAAAGCTCTATGGCCCGCCGGAATTCACGCTTCTGGCTCTCGCTCATCATGGCTGTCGTCCGGTGCCAGAGGTCGGTCAGCCCCAGCTCCACCGGATTGGCGCCAGGCGCGGCCTCGGCCGCCTCGCTCGCCGTGCAGTCCAAGAGCCGCCGACTCTGCAGTTTCGCACCGACCACGTCCTTGTCCCGGCCGAACACTTCCGGATAGTAGTCGTCGATGTAAGTGCCCCAGGCCAGCCAAGCGCTCGCCAGATCCAACTCCTCCGGCGTGCCGTCCGGGTCCAATCCCGCGGCACAGAGGGCGAAGTCGAATTCGCGAAGATCCTTCTCACGCCACAGGCCGGGACCGGCCACACGAGGTATCGGGCCGAGAAATCCTGTCCGACGGCACCATTCGACGAGGTTCTCGCGCGCATCGTCGAGGTGCGGGTTGTGCTGCACCCGGTAGGGCATGTAGATCTCCGGCAGTGGAGTCGGGCCGACTTCCCTGGGGCCGGTGTCGGTGAAACTCTTGTACCTGCCCAATCCCAAACTGTCGCTGGGGTGGGCGGTGGTCGTCCGGCTCTGGTTCATGTATCGGCTCGATCGCATATGCCATTCGTGTCCCCCCGACTGCCAATCCTGCAGGCCTTTGGCGTACGCCAGCACCTGCGCCTGTTCCGGCGGGGCAACGCCGAATTCCGCGAACAGCAGCGGTAATTCGGTGAGCGCGGTGTGTTCGAACTGCTGCAATCGCGATGTCAGCAGATCGTTGATGATGTCCGCGGCCTGCTGGGTATCGCAATCGAGGAATCGCTCGGCCACCAGGATCCCGTTGGCGTTCTCCCCTTCCTCCTGGACCTCGCGTTGATAGGAGAAGATGTCGTTGCGCAGATGGACGCTATCGGCGAAGGTATCTCGCAGCACCTGCAGAGGCCTGGTCTCGGCAAGTCCCGCAGGGATTTCCGCGTGCACCGCGTGCTCGACCAGATTGGCCGACCAGGGTGCGCCACCGACCTTGCGGCGCATCTCGATATACTCGATCGGGTTGGCGACTCGGTCGTCGGATATGTTGGTCAATTCCCAGCGCGACTCCTCCAGGAGTGCTCTGGTGGTCGCGATGAAGCGGCGCCGCCAGTCGGCCGACATCCTCGGTACGGTGCGTGGCCATAGATCTGCCAGTCCACGTTCCACCGGATTCGTCGGTTCGGGCATGGTATCGCCGTCCACCGGCATGAATTCGAGCAGCCGCTCCAGGTACGCCTTGGCGCCCGCGGTGTCCTTGGTGCGCTTGAACAACTCCAGGAAATGATCGTCGAAGTAGAACACCCAGACGTACCAGTCGGTGATCAGATCCAACTCGGGGCCGTCGCACTCGGGATGGGTGTAGGCACACAGCAGCCCGTAGTCGTGACGTTCCAGGTCGTCCTCGTCCCAGATGCGGTGGCCGTGTTGCGGTTCGAAGAATCCCATCTCCGCGGCCCACCGCCTGGTGTGCTGGCGAGCACCGTCGACATGGGGGTTCAACCGCGCCGGATAAGGCATGTAGAAGTCGGGTAACTCGAATGGCTGTGTGGAATGTCCTCGTTCGGGGGGCGCGTCCGACTCGGATTGCGGCGCCGGATCGGGACTTCCGACGACGACCTGGTGCTCACGGTCGGCGCCTTCGATGGGTGCGGTGCGGTCCTGCAGCAGGTCGACAATCCGGGTGGACGTCGTGCCCAATCCGGTGGGGCCGCTGAAGAGATGCGTGCGTTCGGTCATCCGGCTCTGCTCCTCGACTCTGGATGTGAACGGATGCGGTCAATGGCCGGTCGCCTCGAGAGATATCTCCCGAGTCCGCTACCGGTCTCTGCGACCGACCATGAGGGCCAATGCCATCAGATCGTCGGTGACCGACTTATCCGGTAATGCTTGGATCGCGATCCGTACTCGCTGGTCGGCATGCTGCTGGGTGACGTCGCGACCTCCGATGTCATCGATCAGAGCCGCGGCGCGTTCGGTGTCCGCCGAGCCCGCGGCGGCGGTGTGCTGATAGATAGCGGCCAATTCGGCCGCGGCATCGGCGCTCGATCCGAGCGCGATCACGACGGGCAGTGACAGCTTACGGCGCGCCAGATCGTTCGCCGGTTTTCCGGTGAGCCGGGAATCGCCCCAAATGCCCATCAGGTCGTCCATGAACTGGAAGGCAAGCCCCAGTTGGCGTCCGAACTCATCCATCGCCGATATCGCGGCGCCCTCGGCCCCGGCACACAACGCGCCGAGCGCGCACGCACAGCCCATCAAGGCGCCTGTCTTACCCATCGCCATCCGGGTGTACTCCTCGACATCCACTCGTCGGCGGTTCTCGAACGAGCAGTCCTCACACTGGCCTCGACACATCTCGGCCACTGCTGCTTCCATCCGCGAGACCGCTTCCGTCCCAACGGTTCCCGGCAGACCAGCGACCAATACTCTGGCGGCCAGGGCGTGCAGAGCATCGCCGAGCAATATCGCATCGGCGATACTCCACACATTCCATATCGTGGGCCGGCCGCGCCGGATCGGATCGGCATCCATGATGTCGTCGTGTATCAGGGAGAAGTTGTGGACCAGCTCGATCGCCGTCGCGGCATGGACCGCCCTCGCCTCGGCACCGCCCAACGCTGCTGCGGCACAGAGCGTCAGCGCCGGTCGCAGCGCCTTTCCGGATGTTGATCCGGTCGGCGTACCGGCCTTGTCCCACCAGCCGAAATGATATCCGGCCATGAGCCGCAACGGATTCGGTAACAGCTCGACCGCTTCCCGCAAGTACGGCTCGCACGTCCGCCGCGAGCGTGCCAGAATCTCACCGGCCCTGGGGTGAAGGGGCGCTGGCGTATTCGTCGTGATCATCGAAACCCCGTCTTCTACTACGGCACGAGGGGTGCACGTCCAGTATCGGTCAGTCGGTCTGCCGGGCGACCAGGACGTTGTCGAGCACGCCCAGTGCGTCGGGTACCAGTACGGCTGCCGAGTAGTAGCAGCTGACCAGGTAGGAGATGATCGACCGGTCATCGATACCCTTGAATCGGATGTTGAGACCGGGCTCGTATTCGTCGGGTAATCCTGTCTGGTGCAGACCCACCACGCCTTGATCCTTTTCGCCGATGCGCATGGCGAGTATCGAAGTCGTCTGGGTGTTGCTGACCGGGATCTTGCCGCACGGGTAGATAGGTACCCCGCGCCACGCGGGAATCCGATGACCATCGACGTCGATCGGTTCGGGGTACAGGCCGCGTTTGTTGCATTCTCGGCCGAATGCGGCGATCGCTTTCGGATGTGCGAGAAAGAGTTTCGTGTGGCGCCGCATGCTCAACAGTTCATCCATATCATCCGGAGTCGGCGGACCGGCCTCGGTGTAGATGCGTTGTTTGAGGTCGCAGTTGTTGAGCAGGCCGAAATCGGGATTGTTGACCAGGTCGCCGTTACCGACGGTATGGGTCAGACGGCGGTTCACGCGGTAGACGCCGCCTTTGACCTCCACCCAGGGCAGCATGCGGGTCAGCCACCAAGAGGTGATGCCCTGCATCTGCGGTTCGGATTTGGTGGTGTGGGCCAGCTGTGCGGCGGCCGTCGTACTCAGACTTTTGCGGGCTTGACTCTCGGAGGTTGCTGGCAGATCGATGGTCATGCGTCGGTCCTTACCTCGAGGTGGTGTTCGCGCCGACGAAGCAGGCGATTACCGCCTGCGGAAACTGATTACTCGAGCGAGGTCTCGTGCGCTACAGCACGTTCCAGCAGGATTGATGGTAGATCTTGCGGTCGGGTGGGCGCAGCAGATCGCGGAAACCCGTGCTGCGGTAACGAATAGGGAACGATCGCCGCACCCTCCGAATACCAACGAGTTACGTACTGTTCGCCTTGTAGTAGCTATCCTGATGCCCCGTCACGAGGTAGCGGAATCGCGCCGGGCTCCGTCGGGAACGGTCGTCTTCTGCGCGACGGCGAGCAGATCCCTGGCCGGACCCGCGGGACGCTGGCCGTGGGGCCAGATGGCCCGCAGCGGGCGGCTCAGATCCAGATCGGTGAGGGTGGGCGACATCAAAACGCCCTCGATCAGTTCGGTGCGCACGGCCAGGGAGCTGAGCACCGCGGGCCCGACGCCCTCGGCGACAGCGCTCTTGATGGCCGTGGTGGAGGACAGTTCCAGCAGAACCTCGGGCCGCCAGTCGGGCAACCGTCGAATCATGGCCTGTTCGAAGGCGATTCGCGTGCCGGAGCTGGGCTCGCGGCAGATCAGTGGGGTACGGGCGAGTTCGGCCGGGGTGATCGAGGCGCGTGTGGCCCAGCGATGGGTGGGTGCGACGACCACGACCAGATGATCGTGGGCGACCACCTCGCCGTCGAGTTCATCGGGCGCATCGGGGATTTCGACGAAGCCGATCGTCGCGCGGCCCTCGCGCACGGCGCGGAGCACCTCGGCGGAGTTGCCCGCCTCCAGGGCGATCGCGGTATCCGGAAGCCGGTTCCGCAGGGCCATCAGCCATTTCGGGAACAGGTATTCGGCGACGGTTTGACTGGCCGCGACGCTCAGATGCGAATCGCGTTGTGTCCGCAGCGTTTCGATACCCGCGTCGAGGCGCGCGGCGGCATCGATGACCGCGCGCGCCCATTCGGCGATCAGCGCGCCCGCGGCGGTCGGGCGCGAGCCGAGGGTGGTGCGCTCGAGCACCGGCACCCCGACCAGCTTCTCGAGGTAGCGGATCCGCGAGCTCGCCGACGGCTGGCTGATGCCGTGCGCCTGCGCGGCGCGCCCGAGACTGCCCAATTCGATCACCGACAGCAGCAGATCCAGGGCGGCCAGATCGGGCACTCGAGGCGACAGCGGCATAGAACGATTCTATGGACCCATCGATACGTGGCCCGTACCCGGCACGCCGGATCCCCGCGAGGCTGAGGACATGACCACGCTGACCGATCGCCCAGTCCTCGGGACCGATCACCCCGACAGCGGACCCCGAGCTCCCCGCGGTCGCCGCTTCCTGAGCGCAGTGGACCGGCCCGGCGACGCGTTCGCCCACATCGGGCCCAACTGGTTCGCCGCGGTGATGGGCACCGGCATCGTCGCCAACGCGGCGGTGACCCTGCCCCTGCAGCTCCCCGGGCAGCGGGCCTTCGCGACGGTCGTCTGGTTGCTGGCGGCCGCGCTGCTGGCCGTCGTGACCGCCGCGTGGGCGGTGCATTGGCGGCGATTCCCCGCCGCGGCCCGGGCGCACGGCGCCCATCCGGTCATGTCCCAGTTCTATGGCGCGCCGCCGATGGCCCTGCTGACCGTCGGACTCGGCGCGCTGCTGGTGGGCCGCGATGTCATCGGACTCACCGCGGCCGTGACCGTCGACTGGGTGCTGTGGTCGGCCGGATCGGCGCTCGGCCTGTTGAGCGCCTTCGCGATCCCCTACCGCATGATCACCCGGCATCGCTACGAGGCGGATGCGGCATTCGGCGGCTGGCTGATGCCGGTGGTGCCGCCCATGGTCTCGGCGGCCACCGGCGCGATGCTCGTGCGGCATATCCCCGCCGGGCAACCGCGACTCACCTTGATACTGGCCTGTTTCGCGATGTTCGGCCTGAGCCTGATCGCCGCCCTGATCACCCTCGCCCTGATCTGGTCGCGCCTGCTGCATCACGGCCCACCCGCCGCGGGCGCGGTCGCGACGGTCTGGCTCGTCCTCGGCCCCCTCGGCCAATCGGTCACCGCCGCAGGCCTGCTCGCCAACACCGCCCCCCTCGCACTCCCCCCGCTCTACGCCTCGGGCCTCGATGTCTTCGCGGTCGTATACGGCGTCGCCACCTGGGGTTTCGCCATGCTCTGGCTGGCGCTGGCCCTCGCCGTCACCCTCCGCGAACGAAACACCATGCCCTTCAACCTGACCTGGTGGGGCTTCACCTTCCCCCTGGGCACCTGCGTCACCGCCAGCACCCTCCTCTACACCCGCACCGGCGCAACCCTTTTCGCCCTCACCGCCACCGCCCTGTACGCCCTGCTGCTCGCGGCCTGGGTCCTGGTCACGGCCCGCACCACCAAGGGCGTCTACACCGGAAGCCTCCTCCGCCCTCCCGCTCGCTGATCATGCGGCGGCGAAAACTCTGACACGCATCGAACGTATGTTTAGCGAAAGTGGATTCCGACACGAAGGATCGGTCATGACAGTCATCGCGATCGAAGAACACTGGACCACACCGGAGCTCACGGCGGCGCTCGCGGGTCTTCCCGAGGAGAGCCGGGATGACAGCCTGGCGTTGAACGATATGGGTGACAACCTTTCCCGCCTGGAGGATATCGGCGACGCGCGCCTGGCGATGATGGACGAGCAGGGCATCGATATACAGATCCTCTCGGTGGCACCGCCCGCGACCGGTCCGCTCGCCGCCGCCGACGCGGTCTCACTCAGCAGACGAATGAACGACCTGGCCGCAGAAGCGGTGCGCCGCAATCCATCCCGGCTGCGAGCCATGGCCACCTTGCCGATGGCCGAGCCCAGCGCGGTGGCCGGGGAGCTCGAACGTGCCGCCGGACTCGGATTCGTCGGCGCGATGGTCTACGGCCGAACCGGCGACACCACCCTCGACGATCCGTGCTATGACGACCTGTTCGCGACCGCCGCGGCCCTGCGCCGGCCGATCTTCATCCATCCCCAGATACCCTCGCGCACCATCCGCCGGGCGGCCTATGCCGGATTCGACCCCATGACCGACCTCGCGCTGTCGACCTTCGGCTGGGGATGGCATCTCGAGGCCGCGCTCGCCGCGCTGCGCCTGATCACCCGAGGCACCTTCGACCGGCACCCCGAACTCGAGATCATCCTCGGTCACTGGGGCGAACTGCTGCTGTTCTGGCTGGACCGGGCCGACAGCATCTCCCGCATCGCGGGCCTGGAACGAAAGGTATCGGACTACATCCGGTCCAACGTCTTCATCACCAGCTCCGGCATGTTCAACCCGGCATTGCTGCACCACACCCTGACCGCCACGACGATCGACCGGCTGCTCTTCTCGACCGACTACCCCTTCCAGCGACCCACCCGGCCCGAAATCCAGCAATTCCTGACCGAATTCGACACCGACGAGGACCGGGAGAAGTTCACCGGCGGCACTGCGCGCCGCCTTTTCGGAATCGAGGTTTGACCCTGACCCTACGTCAGGGTTGCAGCCTGGTCGCATGACGAACATCAGCGCTCATCCGACCCGGCTCGATCCGCCGATCGGCGGATTCCAGGAGATCGACGGCCGCCGCCTCTTCGTGCATCGGTCGGGTAGCGGCGGACCGGCCGTCGTGTTCCTGCCGGGCGCCAGTGCGGTCGGCCTGGATTATCTCGGTGTACAGCAAGGCGTTTCGCGATTCACCACCGCCGTGGTGTACGACCGCGGGGGCACGGGTTACAGCGATCCGGTCCCGTTGCCGCGCACCGCCGCCGCGGTCGCCACGGAACTGCGTGAGCTGCTACGCGCCCAGAACATCGCCGCCCCATACGTTCTCGCGCCGCACTCCCTCGGCGGCCTCTACGCGCACCGGTTCGCGCAACTGTATCCGCGGGATGTCTCGGGCCTGGTCTGGTTGGACGCCCTGCACCGCGACTGGGACGCCTTCATGCCTCCCGCAGCGAGTTTGGCCGCGACCGAGCGGATGTCGCCCGGCCCGGAACAGATCGCGCACATCCGTTCGGCGCTGCGCGAGATGAGCGCCGAATTGCTCGCGGACTATCCGGAGCACGTGCGGCAGCCGCTGATCGAGGCCAAGGTGAGCGACGAGTGGCTCCGCATCGGCATCGCCGAATGCGCGGGATTGGCCGAACTCGCCACCGAACTGCGGGCCGGGCCGGACATTCCCGACGTGCCGGTGGTCGCGCTCACCGTGCTGGGCATCGACCCCACCCAGCGGGCGCCGACGATGCACGAGATGCACGATGGCAGAACGAGAATGGATGCGACCCTGGTGAACGCGGTCTCACACGGGGAACAGCGCATCCTGTCCGACACCTTCCATCACCGGCTCTGCTTCGACCGCCCCGACGCCGTGGTCCAGGCGGTCCGCGACGTCGTCGACCGGGCGGCGCACCCCTAGACTCGGCAGATCGCACGAAGATCCGAGGAGGACGGGACGGCCGGTCGGCGAGCCTGGAGCTGATCGTGTCCCGGATCTCCGAGGCATCACCGGCCTGGGAACGCATCCTCGATGCGCTCGTCCACCGCGCCGAGCGGCGGCGGACGGCCGTGCGCTAACGCTTCGGGATGCCGCGGTGCTCGGCGCCGACCGTCACACCGAGGAGTTTCGCCGGTTCGTCGCCGTCGTTACGCCAACTGTGCACCACGCCGTTGATCACGAGCCAATCACCCGGCTTCAGGTGAACCTCGGTGTCCTCCATGATGAATACCGATTCGCCGGACAACTGCAACACGAGGTCGACGGTCGCGGTGGCGTGCATGCCCGCGACGCCCGGCAGTGAGCCGTAGCTGCCACGCGGGTTCGGGTCGACCATGAATCCAGCCCGGGCCAGGGATTCCGGATCCAGCAGCTCGGTCGTATCGAGCAACGCATCCGGGTTGTACTTCGGCGGGAACGCCAACTCGAGCACCTTGACTCCACCGGGCGGCGGGACCTGTGAGGTGCCCGCCGCCGGTGCGGTGCCGTCGTCGGGAAGGCTCACGGTGGCATCGGCGGCCCAGACCGCCCAGCGCCCACCGAATTCCGGCGGCGCCACCGACGGCACCTGTTCGTCAGCGACCACGATGGCCTTACCGGAGCTGTCGTGACCGGTGACGACCCTGCGGATGGTTTCGTAATCTGTCATAGCGCCAGCCTTGTTCGCGAACCGATCTCCGCGCAAGGCATTCAACCCGTCCGGTTTCGGCCGAATCATGGTGAGCGACTCGGCATTCCACTCGGGCTTCTTGCCACCGTCGGGAGAGCCTCAGGAGGCCTGCTCGTGTCGGGTGAACGCGGTGAGCAGGCTCTCGGGTGCGTTGTCGCCGAAGAGCGCCGCGAAGATGTCGGGGTGGGGGCCGGCGGCCTCGGCGCTCCGGGCGAACATGGCCTGCTCGTATTCGGTGAGGGCGGCCTCGATATCGTCGGGGTGCGCGCCGAGGGCCTTGCCGAGTTCGGCGCCGTCGAGCATGGCCAGGTTGGCGCCCTCGCCGTTGGGGACCGACAGGTGCGCGGCGTCGCCGACCAGGGTCACGCCCGGCACCCGATCCCATCGGTGCTCCACCGGCAGAGTGAAGTGCGGGCGGTGGACCGGTGCGGTGTCGGCGTCGGTGATCAGTGCGGTGAGTTCCGGTGCCCAGCCGTCGAATTCGCGCGCGATCCGCGCGGTGGCCGCGGCCGGATCGGTGAAATCGATGGCGGCGAACCACTCCATCGGTTCGGCGATCACCACGTAGGCGTGCAGGGTCGCGCCCTTCTCCCGGTGCGCGTGGATCTCCCGGCCCGGTGTGGGCGCGGAGGTGAACATCGACCCGCTGCCCACCGCTTTCGCGGCCGCGGGGTGGCGGGTATCGGCGTCGAACAGGTACGTCTCGACGAACGACTCGCCGATGTATTCGGGGGTGTCGGTGGTCAGCAGCGGCCGGATTCGTGACCACGCGCCGTCCGCACCGACCAGCAGGCCGGTGACGACGGTGCCGTCGTCGGCGAAGGTCACCTCGTAGCGGCCCGCACCGAGAGCCCGTGCGCCGGTGACCTTTCCGCCCCACACGACGGTGCCCGCGGGCAGCGAGTCGAGCAACATCTGCCGCAGCTCGCTGCGCAGAATCTCGGGGCGTCCGCCCGTGCCGTCATCGGCCTTGTCGAACAGAACGATCCCGTCCCGATCGAGCACCCGTAGCGCCTGGCGCCCCTCCAGAACCCGGCTTCGGAACTCCGCCATCAGACCGGCCGCCTCGACGGCGAGTTGCCCGTTGTAATCGTGGATATCGAGCATCCCACCCTGGGAACGCGCCGTCGGCGAGCTCTCCGCCTCGTAGACCGTGGCCGCGATTCCGTGGACGTGCAGGACGCGGGCGAGGGTGAGCCCGCCGAGTCCGGCACCGATGATCGTCACTGAAGTCGTCATGGTGACGAGCGTGCCGACCGGTGATTGCGCCGCTCTTGCGCCCGGCTTGCATCGTCATGCGGGCCTCCAGATGTCGATGGCGATCGCACGGGTGTGCTCGCAGAACATTCCGCTGGGGCTGGCGTCGTGTAGTAGTTGCCGCAGTTCGGACTCGAACCGAATACGGTTGTCCGCGAACAGATGCGGTGCCGAGCTGGACAGGGAGAAGACCGCGGCGACGACGTCATCGTTTGTGCGAGTGACCATATCGCCGGAGATGTCGATTCGACGTTCTCGCGTGAACCCCGCAGCCTGGTAGATCTCGTCCTCACCGGCCGCCGTGCCGTCCGGCAACGAGCCCCGACCGGCGCGGCGAACCGACCCGAGGTACGTGCGGACCAGTTCCTCGATCGCTGGATATGGCGGTATCGGGTGCGCGGCCGCGGCCGGATCCCCTCGATGCGTCGTGGCATGCACGTGCAGGCACACTCCGCCGGGATGGAGCATATCGTGCACTGCCGCAGCGACTTTCGGCCGATCCATCCAGTGGAACGACTGAGCGAAAGCGATCAGCTCGAAACGGCCGAGCCCGGCGGGCAGTTCCTCGGCACGCATACACAACCAGTCGATATTCGTCCTGCCACCCTGTCCGGCGAGCCGAGCGGCTTCCTCGATCATGTCGGGGTCCGCGTCGAGCCCGACGGCCCGCTCGAACTTCTCGGCCAGCAGCAGGGTCAAGGAACCGGGCCCGCATCCGATATCGAGTAGACGGCCGCGGCCGTCGAGGTGAAGCTCGGCGGTCAGGGCGTCGGCGAGCGCGCCGGGATACGGCATTCGACCTCGCGCGTAGTACGCGGCGCTACCGCGGTACAGCGACGGATCCCACTGCCATGCGCTCGGAGCCACGACGACCAGCATAAACACGCCTCGAGTGAACGACCCGCTCGGCCGAATGCCCTTCAGCCTGCGGGCAGGCCGATCCTTTCCCGTTCAAGCGCGGCCCGCAGCTGCGAAAGCAACTGTGCGGCAGCCGATAACGACGAGCCGGACAGGCTGGCGTCGAGCAGCTCGGCCAGCCGCTCGGTGAAGGTTTCCCCCGCTGCCTCGACGAGCCGGATGCCGTCCTCGGTCAAGGCCAGCAGCGACGATCGGCGATCGGATGGATTCGGTTGCCGCGCAACCCATCCCTGACTTTCCAGGCGGTCCACCCCTTTGCTGGTCGCCCCGATGCCCGTGGCGAACTCGGTCGCGAGGTCTGCCACCCGGGACCCGGGATGATCGGCCAGGAAGCGCAGGAACTCGTACTGCGAGGTGACGATCCCGTGCCGCTCGCGAAGGCGGTCGTTCAGCGCGTTGTAGAGCCGTGTCTCACATCGGACGAGATCGGCGAAGAAGTCCGGTAGGTCGACAGCATCGCGACTCAATTTAGATGCCATGGCATATACTGTACAGGAATACTCTTCCTGGGAAGGCGATGATGAGCAGAGAACAACGTGCCAGGATCGACGCGCTACTGCGGCAGCCCGCACCTGCCGGGCCTCGATCGGTGGCGGAACTGCGAGCCGGATTCGACAAGCTGATGGCCGGGATGGTCGTGCCCGCCGGGATACGCACCCACACCGTGACACTCGGCGACCGGCCCGCGGTGCTCGTCGAACCGCCGGGCACCGCGCGAGCCGGGACGATTCTGTACTTCCACGGCGGCGGCTTCGTCTACGGTTCCCCCGATACGGCGATGTCGCTGACGGGAAACCTGGTGTCCAGGACCGGATTCCGGGCCTTCTCGCTGGACTACCGACTGGCCCCCGAGCATCCGTTCCCGGCAGCGATCGACGATGCGCTCAGCGCTTACCGGGCACTGCTCGACAGCGGCGAACAGCCGTCGGCGATCGCCTTCGCCGGGGACTCCGCCGGCGGCGGCCTGACCGTCACCACCTGCCTTGCCGCCCGCGACGCGGGCCTGCCCATGCCCGCCGCGATCGTGGCCTTCTCCCCCGGGCTCGACATGACCAGGACGGGCGCGAGCATGGACAGCAAGGCGGAGAGCGACCCGCTGTTCACCCGCGAAGGCCTCGAATACACCGGAGCCATGTACCGCGCGGCCCACGACCCCCGTCAGCCCCTGCTCAGCCCGGCCGTCCACGCCGACCTCACCGGCTTTCCTCCGCTACTGCTGCAGGTAGGCACGAACGAAATGCTCCTGGACGACTCCACCCGCCTGGCGACGCGCGCGACGGCGGCCGGGGCGGACGTCATCCTGGACATCACCGCCGACGTACCCCACGTATTCCAGGCTTTCGCCGGAGTCCTCGACGAAGCCGACGAGGCCCTCGATCGCGCGGCTCTGTTCCTCGGCCAGCGCATCCGCAGCCGGGACATCGGCGACTAGGAATGCGGAACGAGGCCGCGGGCGGGTGACCGCGCAGGCGCGCCGCAAGCGTCGTGCCAGCGTGATGCAAGCGGTGTCGAAAAGCATTGGGTCATGAAAGAATTCGATGTGGTGATCGTGGGGGCCGGGCCGGTTGGTCTTTTCCTCGCCTGTGAGCTCGGTCTTGCGGGGTGCTCCGTGCTGGTACTCGAGCGGGAGGCGGAGCCCGGATCTCCGTGGCGGGCGGAACCGCTCGGGATGCGGGGGCTGTTCGGGACGTCGGTCAAGGCGTTCCATCGCCGTGGGATGCTGCATCCGCTGCTGGTGGCGGCAGGCGTCGGTGACGATTCCGGGGCGAACGTCGACTCGGATGAGCCGTCGCCCCCTCCCATCGCGGGCCACTTCGCCGGTATCATGCTCGATCCGGCCGATGTCGACCTCGCCGCCCTGCCGTTCCGGTTGCCCAGTCCGGCACCGGAATTCGTGATGACGAGTCTCGTGGCGATCGAGACGGTGCTGTCCGAGCGGGCAGCCAAGCTCGGCGTGCAGGTCCGGTACGGCGCCTCGGTCTCGGCCATCACTCAGGACGACGAGAGTGTGGTCGTGCATGCGGGCGACGGTGAATACGTAGGGCGCTGGGTCGTCGGCTGCGATGGCGGACGCAGTGCGGTGCGCGGGCTCGCGGGCTTCGAATTCGTCGGCACCGAGCCACAATTCACCGGCTACACCATGCTCGCGAGCATCGCCGACCAGGAGAAGCTGAGTCCTGGGTTCTTCAATCTGACGCCGACGGGTTTGTACATCCGAATGTCCGCGCAAGGGCATATCGGCATGATGGATTTCGACGGCGGCGCGTTCGATCGCTCGCAGCAGCCGACCCGCGAGCATCTTCAGGCGGTGTTGCGCCGGGTGTCCGGCACCGACGTGACGTTGAGCGAGGTCCACCTCGCCTCGAGCTTCACGGATCGGTCGATGCAGGCGACGACCTACCGGCGCGGACGCGTCCTGCTCGCGGGCGATGCCGCGCATATCCATTCCCCGCTGGGCGGGCAGGGACTCAATACCGGCCTCGGCGATGCGGTGAATCTGGGCTGGAAGCTCGCCGCGACCGTGCGCGGGAACGCGCCCGACGGGCTGCTCGACACCTACTCCGGCGAGCGCCATCCGATCGGCGCCCGGGTGCTCGACTGGTCGCGCGCCCAAGTCGAGGTCATGCGGCCGGACCCGCATGCTCAGGCTGCCCAGGGGTTTATCCGAAATCTGCTCGGGACCCGTGACGGCACAACCTATGTGTTCCAACGGATCTCGGGCGCGTGGATCCACTACGACCTCGGCGGCAAGCACCCGCTGGTCGGCCGTAACGCCCCGGACTTCCGGCTCGAGGATGGCACTCGGCTCGGCGACCTCATGCACGACGGACGTGGCGTCACACTCGATTTCAGCGCCGACCGATCCCTGCACGAGGCGGCGATGGGCTGGGAGGGCGGGATACGGTATGCCGCCGGGCGGGCGAGGAACGACCTCGGAGTGGGTGCTGTGCTGATCCGGCCCGACGGCGTAGTCGTCTGGGCAGATGGTCGCGACCCCGACCGGGCGGCGTTCGAGCAGGCCGCCGGCCGGTGGTTCGGTAGTCCGGCAATCTGATTCGCCCTCATTGGTGCGGCAGGGCTCGCTCGCCGACGCGCCGAAAGTGGCCCTTGCCGTAGCAGTGCCCGGCTTCCCGTGCCCGGGATTGGCCAGTCCGATCAAGGCTCGACGCCGACACTTCCTCTCCTCCACCATCTTTCAGGAGTACAGATGACGATCACCCTTCGGCCGGGAAGCACCGTGATGTTCACCGGCGATTCGATCACCGACTCCCACCGGCTGGACAGCGAACACGGCCTCGGATCCGGCTATCCGCTGCTCATCGCGGGCGAATGGGGGCTGCGGCACCCCGAGCGGCCCGTGACCTGGCTGAACTCCGGAGGCGCGGGCGATAAGGTGATGGACCTCGAAACCCGTTGGCAAGCAGATATTCTCGACGCGCGCCCGGACGTGGTATCGATCCTCGTCGGCATAAACGACGTCGGATGGCACTCGTTGGCGCCGGACGGTTACGTGATCTCCCCGCAGGATTACGCCGCAGGATACGACCGCCTGCTCGCACCTCTCGCCGAGGCCGGCACCGAGTTGATCCTCATCGAACCGTTCCTCCTGCCGATCAGCGGCCTCATCGAGGTCGGCAACGGCCATGCGGTCCTCGACGAGGAGGACCGCAAGAAGTGGCGCGCCGACCTGGACCCGAAGATCCAGGTCGTGCGCGAACTCGCCCACGAATACGGCGCACACCTGCTCGCCGCCGACGATATGTTCGCCGAGCTCGCCGCGACGACCGGACCGGAGTATTGGGCCGAGGACGGCGTGCACCCGACACCAGCGGGTCACGCCGCACTCGCGGCGGCCTGGCTGCGTCTGATCGCGTGACCGTGCCCCACGATCACAACTCGGCACCCGCCATTTTCGGATCAGCAGGAGGATGTTCTTGCGCCGCTTGCTTCACAGACTCAGCGGTTGGACCAGCCGCAGCAGGTAGCCGTCGGGATCCTGAACCAAGAGCTCACGGTGGGATTCTTCGCCACCGCCCACGTCATATACCTCGTCGGCCAGGTCTCGGAACAAGGTGTGCGCAGCGGCAAGGATGCGGTCGCGCAGGGACGTGACGTCATCGACCTCGATCTGCAGATTGCAGCCACGTCCCCGAGGAGCGCGCAGGTCTGCGGTCAGCCACGCCTCGGAGTGGTCCTGCACGATCATCAACTGGGCGCCGCCGAGAGCGAGATAGCTGAACCGATCCTCGGCGCGCTCGAACACGACGGCAAAGCCCAGCACATCGGTATAGAAGGCACGACTGGCCCGATGGTCGCTGACCAGCAGTTCGGGCACCATCGGGTTCCATTCCATGCGTCATCGATAGACCACGCGACGACAGAACGGCAACCGAGTTTCCCGGACCGCCGATCAATTGGCACCGACTCCCCCCGCGGTGCGGCGCCTCAACCCACCATCCCACCGGGGCCCAACAACAGAAAGCACTATGCCCCACCGTAGTTGGCAATCTACGGTGCCGTTCGGCGGTGCGGTCGGTTCAGATCGGGGAGACGTTCACCGCGGATGGCCCCTTGGCGCCGTCCTCGACCTCGAATTCGACGTTCTGCCCCTCGGCCAGGGTCTTGAAGCCGCCACCCTGGATGGCCGAGAAGTGCACGAAGATGTCCTTACTTCCGTCCGCTGGGGTGATGAATCCGAAACCCTTGGACTCGTTGAACCATTTGACCTGCCCCTTGAGCTTGGCCATCGGTACTGCCCCCTTCTGACGGGCCGCGTCGCGGGGTGCGGCGGGCTGATAGCGCTCAGCCTACCGAGATCCGCCGCCATCATGATCGAAATACGGACAGAACGGGTCCGCGACGCTCAGCGTACGCCCAAATCGACTGGGGCCATGCGTCATTCGCGCCGGGAACCGAGCAACCCACGTTCTCCGCCACGCCCGTCTGCGTCGTTGGCGCAGACGGGCGTGGCCGGGTCGTCCGGTCGTCTTGGTCCACTAGTACATTCCGGAAGGTGGGGTGGTCGAGTTCCGGGTGGACCTGGCCGGTGGCCTACCCGCCTATCGGCAGCGGGTCGACCAGGTCCGGGAGGCCTTGCGGATGGGTGGCTGGCACCGGGTGATCAGCTGCCGACGGTGCGGGGCGTGGTGGCCGGCAGCGGAGTCAATGTGAACACCGCGCACGAGGCGGGGATGGAATACGAGGACGTGGCGGCCCTGATGGGAGCCGTTCTCGCACAGGACAAGGACAACCGGGCATGACCAGAAGCGTTGCCGCCGAGGAGAACTTCGCACCCGTCGGGCAGAACGGGGCGGGTAAGTCCACGCTGCTCGGCGTGCTGTCCGGTCTGCTCAGCCGCATTTGTCCCGTCTCCCCACCCCGATGACCACCGGATTCCGCGAATAGGGTTGCGCAGCAGAGCGAACAGTCGAGAATCGTCGGTGGCGATGGCGCCCTCACGTCTGGAAGGACACAACCATCGGATGAGGCAGATCGATCGATTCGTCGCGGGTGTCGACGCGCACCCCGTATCCGCTCTGCTCGCCGCGGTGACCGTGCTGATTCTCCTGGGCGGCGTGGCCGTATGTCTTCGGCGGGTGTCGAGAATTGTTCGACGCCAGGGGATCACCGCCGAGCAGATCGGCACGGTGATGGCCGCGGCGATCGCGACGGGGGTGAGCGCGCAGGGCATGTGGGTGTTCTTCGAGGAGTCGTTGCGGCTGACGTTGTCGCTGCGGATCATGTTCTTCGCATTCCTCGAGATCATGGTGGTCACCTCGGCGTTGCGGGCGCGCGCCGCACAGCAGCACAGCGGGTCGGCCGGTGTCGACGGTGTCGCCATGTGGGTGCTGACATGTCTGTCCGCGGTGCTGGCGGCCACCGACGCGGGCAATCTCGGCACCCTGCTGATCCGGTTGTCCGCGCCGCTCGTGGCGGCGTGGGGCTGGGAACGCAGCATGGCGTTGGAACGTCGCCGCGCGGGTCATCTCCGGACGATCAACTGGCGAATCACGCCCGAGCGCGTGCTGATTCGGCTCGGGCTCGCCGATCCGACCGATCGGACGGCCAGCGAGGTCGCCACCCAGCGTCGCCTGGTCGAGGTCGCCCTGGCCCACGATCGTGTGCGCGCGCTGCGCGATTCCGGCGCCCGCGAATGGCGTATCCGGCTTGCCCGGCATCGGCTGCAGAAGGTCATGCGGGCCGCGGTCGAAGAGGGCGGCCTGGTGACCGCGTCCGGTCAGCGGGCCGTGCTGCTCGATACGATCGGCATGCTGTCCAGCACCTCGGCGCTGCTGGATATGGAGATGCCGAATCCATGGCAGCCCACCGAAACACACAGCGGCAGCAGGGCTTTCGACACACCGACGCCGGTATCGACCGACGTTGCGGCAGAACTGATCCAGCCCGAGTCCAGGGCAGGGTCACCGGCCTCGGCCGAAAGCGAAGCGCCCGACACCGAGACGTTCGAGACTGAAGTCCCCGACACCGAGGTGCTCGAGACTGACGTGCCCGACACCGAAGCGACCGACATCGAAGTGCCCAACACCAAATCACCCAACACTGAAACGCCCGACACCAAGGCGCCGGGCCCCGAGCAGAACGACCCCACCCCGGCCCGACAACGCCGACGCGACCCGGCCATGCGCGAACGCGTCCGCGAACTCCACGCCGCGAATACACCCCCGACCGAGATCGCCACCCGACTGGACACCAGCCGCCGCACGGTCGGCCGCATCATCGCCGACCTCGAAACCGAACGACGCAACAAGCTCCCCGGCGTCCTGGCCGGTACCGATATCCCCCCGAATCCGGTGCCGCAGAACGAGGGTCGAACGCTGGCAACCAGCCGGAACGGTTCGCATTGAACGATATCGCCATCCCGGCCAATCGAGAAATGGCCGGATTCCGGCGGCCGGGCCCACGGGTAGTCGATATTCACTTCCGGTCGGAGCGGATCGCCGGATAGGTTCGGTCCGTGATCAATCCGCCTTCCGATACCCTCTCGACCTTTCTCCCCGATTCCACGGTGGCCCCGTTCCGCACCGAGGATCTCGCGGAACTCGTTGTCCTCCAGCGATGCTGCTGGGTCGAGGAGGCATTGATCAACGACACCTTGAACATTCCCGCGCTGCGCGAGACCCCTGACGAGGTATCGGACTGGGCGATGACCTGGACGACTCTGGTCGTCCGCCGAGAGCAGCGCCTGGTCGCCGCGGTGCGAGGCAGAGCAGAGGGCGCCGACTGGCAGGTGGGCCGTCTCATGGTCGCCCCGGACCTGGCCGGTCGCGGAATCGGTTCGGCCCTGCTCGGTCTCATCGAGGGCCTCGCCCCGCCACAGGTCGAACGGTTCGTGCTGTTCACCGGTGCCCGCAGTGAGCGGAACATCCGCCTCTATCAGAAGGCCGGCTATCGAATCAGCGCGGTGCCCGGCCTGTTTCCCCACGGCCATATCGACAACGCCGTTCATCTGGTCAAACCGCGGATGTGACACCGATATCCACTGACGTTAAGCGCCACCTTATATCGGTCGCCCGTCCGACTCGTTGGCCCTATCCTTCGATCGCATATGCACGCGGGAGAACCGCACCACCGACATCACAGACTGCACTGGGGAATGCGCGAGGAACCACTTGATGGGTAAGCACTCCGCCCGACGACATCCGTTCACCGCGAAGCGGGTGGCCTTCCTCTCGGCCACCGCGGTGGTCACGGCGGTGGTCGCCACCGACCATCGCCCCTCGCCCGAGGAGCACACCGCGACCGCGCCGACGGACGCCACCGGCCTGTCCGCCTCCCGGGAGTATTCGGAGCCGATCGCGCCACCCGCGCCGGAGCAACCCGGCGAGGAGCTCGCACCGCCGGTCTATCAGGCCGGACCCCTCGAACCGGAGGCGAAGCACCCGGAACGGATTCCGGCTCCGGCGGTCACGGCCTCCACCCGCCGCGACGCCGATGTGGTCCCCGACGACACCCTCCATCGCCTGCACGATGTCCCCGAACACAATCCGGCCATGGCCCACGATCTCGACACCATGTCGCGCAGTGTCACCTCGAGTATCAGCGTGGCGATGGACGCGAGTGACGCGCTGACCCAACGTGTCCGCCCCGGCGCCAGCACCAGGACACCCCAGCGCGACCGCGAACTGGCCGATATCGCCGCGGCGATCAACAAGGCGCTGACCGATCTGGCCGCCGCCCTGCAGGCCGCCGTGGCGGCCGTCGATCCGAACCTCTCCCGCTAGCGCTCGGAGTCGTTCCGGCACCGGGCGATTCGTCAGACTTCCAGTCCGGCCGCGGTCAGGGTGAGGTGTCGGGCCAATGTCTCGGCGGCGGTGTCGGCGTCGCGGGCCAGTGCCGCCTCCTCCAATCGGCGGTGCTCCTCGACTCCGTCGCGGTCGGGATTGCGGCGGGCCGACCAGCGGCGGGCCAGTTCGCTCGCGGTCCACAATCGGTCGAAGGTCTCCAGCAGGACCGGGTTGCCGCAGCCCTCCAGCAGGGTGCGGTGGAAGATCCGATGGGCCTGCGACCATGCGTCGCTGTAGTATTCGCCCTGCTCCGGCACCCAGGCCGGGGTGCGGGCCAGACGATGATGCGCGGCGCGCACGCGTGCCTCCCAGTCGAGGTCGCCGCGCTCGATGGATATGCGCAGCAACACCGGTTCGATGGTCCGGCGGGCCTCCGCGATGTCCTGCCAGCGGCGATCGGAGAAGGCGGGGACGGCGAAGCCGCGGTTGGGCAGCCGATCGGCGAGACCCTCGCCGACCACCCGCACGAGCGCCTCGCGCACGACGGCCAGGCTCACACCGTGCCGTTTGGCGAGGTCCTGCGGTTTGAGGGCGTCACCGGGGGCGTAGTCCCCGCGCATGATCGCCTCTCGCAGATATGTGTAGATCTGCTCGGAGAGCATCTGCTTCCCGTCCATGCGGCCATCATAGATGATTCGATCGATAATCGATTATCCGTGCTAGGGTCGATCGTGGCCGATGACCAGCGACGGCCTGAAAGGAACGACGCGATGAGCGCCAACGACCCCTTCGCCCGCCTTCCCGAGGCGGCCTCCTTCACCGTGACCAGCACTACCGTCGCCCACGGCGCCGCCTGGTCGCCCGAGCAACTCTCCGCCAGTGTCCCTGGCGGGAAGGACGTTTCCCCGCAGCTGTCCTGGAGCGGGGCGCCGGAGGGCACCAAGAGTTATGCCGTCACCGTCTACGATCCCGACGCACCCACCGGATCCGGGTTCTGGCACTGGGCGGTCGCCGACATTCCGGCCGACGTCACCGAGCTGCCCGAGGGCGCGGGCGACGACACCGGTTCGGGTCTGCCCGAGGGCGCGTTCCAGTTGCCCAATGACGCCCGCGCGGCCCGCTACCTCGGCGCCGCCCCGCCCGCCGGACACGGTCGGCATCGCTACTTCATCGTGGTGCACGCCCTCGATGTCGAATCCCTCGGCGTCCCCACCGATGCCACCCCGGCCCTGCTCGGATTCACCATGAGCAGCCACATCCTCGGGCGCGCGGTCCTGATCGCCACGGCACAGAACCCGCACGCGGACAACGACATCCAACGGATCGAGGTTTCCCGGCTCATCCCCGCCTCCGCCGAGGCCGTCTTCGCGATCCTGGCCGATCCGAAGGGCCACGTGGATATCGATGCGTCGGGAATGCTCCTCGATGCCGACGGCGATCCGGTCACGCGGACGGGCGATCGATTCCTGGTCCATATGGATCGTGAGGCCCTCGGCGATTTCCCGTTGGGCAAATACGACATCGAGGTCGTCATCACCACGCTCACCCCCGCACGGGAGATCGCCTGGACCGTCGAGGGCCGCTTCCGCCCGCATGTCGGCCATATCTACGGCTACCGACTCGAACCGGCCGAGGGCGGCACCCACGTCACCTCCTACTACGACTGGTCGGCAATCGACGACCAATGGCGCAGCCGCCTCACCTTCCCGGTGGTCCCCGAATCCGCGCTCAAGGCCACCCTCGGCATCCTCGAGCGAACCGTTCGCCGCAGGGCCACCGCGTAACCATGCCGTGACGGAATACCCGATACCGTCGTCCTGACCCGGGCTCTGTCGCGCGGTGGTCTGCGGGTGGAACGTGTTCTGCCGCAACCGCTCTGGGCGATCGCGGCCCCGATCCTCCGGCCGGTCGCGTCGAGGTCGGTCCGGGGTGGAACCGGCCGCATCGTCAACGCCTTCACCGATCCGGGGGCACACCGCCCCGCAACCATCCGGTGATCCCGGCGCTGCGGTAGGTAGCCCGGGTGCGGCGGTCCTGCAGCTGCAGCGGAATCCGGGCGCCTTCGACGATCCCGAGTGGGCGCATCGGATCAGCCTGGAGCTGCTGTCCCGGTTTCTGCGCAACCTGCACGCCGAGTTCACCGGAGCATCCCTGGACGCACAGTGGGCGCGCTACTTCGAGCTGACCCGCCGATGTGAGCTGTCCCCGGCACGGGTGGCGATGACCGGCTACGACGCCCACCTCGGTGTCGACCTGTCGTATTCCGTTGCGGCCGTGGGTACGACACCGGCGAATGCCCGCGACTACTTCACGATGATCGACGCCATCGCGGCGCGAGCGGACCTGATCATCGACGGCACCAGATCCGTCTACGGCGGCGATCTCGGACCGCTGTGGCGGTTCTACTTCCTCGGCGACGGGCTCGACGCGGTCCTCGGTGCCGGTGTCGCGAGCGGCCCACTGCTGCGGCTGGCCGACGCCGGTGCCAATGTCGTGATCTTCTCCAACGGCCTCGCCCTGCGGAATCCCGCGCTGGCGCCCGCGCCCGCCGCGGAGATCGACCTGCTGTGGCGCACCGCGGACGCCGCCTTCGACGTGCTCGCGGCCGGGGGCGGACTGTAACCGGTGATCAGCGCCGCAGGGCGAAGACCGGGCGGCACGGAATCGGCTCGATATGTTCGGTCAGAGCGGCGACCTGGGCCGAGAAGGCGATGAACTCCGCCTGCGCCCGCGCCTGCGCATACAGTGCGCCGCTTTCCCATTGGGCATAGTTGACCAGCCGCGTCGATTCGGCGTCGCGATGCAGATTCGCCGAGACGAATCCGGGCTGCTGGGAGATGAACTCCCGGGTGTTGCGTTCGATGAGTTCGAGCGGCGCCTCGCAGTTCTCGGGCTTGACATCCAGGACGATGATCAAGGTCAAGATATCAGCGTCGGTAGACACGTTCGCGGCCCTTCGGAGTCAGTGTTTCCGGACCACGTACTCGCCGTGGCCGGGCTTCCAGATGATCACATCCATACGATCATCGCTCACCTCGATCGCCGACGCGGAGGTGATATCGGCGGCGTAGAAGGGGTTGAACGCGTGGCCGCGCAGGTCGAAACCCGTGTCCTCGTACAGGGATTGGGCATAGCGTTGATGCAGGGCCTCGTCGCGGACGTCGTGGACGGTGCCGAAGAGTTTGGCGTCGCCCTCGGTCACCTCCGGGTCGGTGGTGGCGGTGTGCAGGCAGAAGCGCGGATCGCGGCGCAGGTCGGCGAACTTGCGGGTTTCGGGCATGCCGCCCAGCCACAGTTCGCCCTCGAATACGCGCGGTTCGAGCGGGCTGATCCGCGGATAGCCGTCGGCGCGGGTCGTCGCCAGCAGGCACAGGTTGCGGGTGGCGGTGTGCCGGCGCCGGAAGATCTCCGCGATACGCGGGGCCGCCGCCGCGAATTCGGTCCAGGTGCTCACCCTTCCTACGGTAGGCGCGGGTACCGACGGATTTCGAGCTCGGCATGGTCACGTGCGGTCTGATTGAATGAGCCGGCAATGATCGGTCGAAGCCTGGGAGGGTGAACTCGTGCGGATGTTCGGTCGTGGGGCCGCGCTGGTGGCGGCGGCATTCCTCGGGCTCGCCGTCGCGGGTCCGGCGCAGGCCGTCGTGGGCGGGCACGAGGTCGACGCCTCGGCGTATCCCTGGCTCGCGGCGATCGGTTCGCCGGCGTTCCCGCTGCGGGCGGGCGGCCAGTTCTGCGGCGGTGCGCTCATCGCGCCGGATCGGGTGTTGACCGCCGGACACTGCGCGGTGCTCGCGGCAGCGGTTCCGGCCGCGCTGCAAGTCACCTTCGGACGCACCGAGATGGCATCGGGCGGCGGAATCACGGTGGGTGTCAAGTCGATTCGGGTGCATCCCGATTTCCACCCGTCCCTGTTCGACGGGGATCTCGCCTGGCATCACGACGTCGCGGTTCTCACGCTGTCCCAGCCGGTCGCGCTGCCCACCGTGGGTATCGGTGCGCCACACGGTGATTCGGGCACGGTCGTGGGCTGGGGCGCCACCTCCGACGACGACCTGTCCAATACCCGCCTGCACGCGGCCACCATCCCATTGCGCTCCGACGAGGCGTGCGCGACCGCCTACGGCTCCGATTACGACCCCGCCGAGGCACTGTGCGCGGGCTCCCCCGTGGCCGATACCGGCGAATACGACAGCGGCGGACCACTTCTGGTGGACGGGAAAATCGCGGGCATCACCTCCTGGGCGAAGGGAGCCGCCCAGCCCGGGTATCCGGGCGTCTACGCGCGCATCCCCGCTCTCGACTTTTGATTGAAACGGTTCGTTTCCCGATCCCGATGACACTGGACAGCACGATCGAGGAGAAGCCATGTCCGGCGCTACCGAACCGATCCAGGAATACTTCGACGAGTTCGTCGCGGCCGCCGATCATCCCGTGGTCGTGGTCACCACCGAATCCGCCGGCCGCCGCGCGGGCTGCCTGGTCGGATTCGCCACCCAGGTGAGTATCGATCCGCGCCGCTATCTCGTCGGATTATCCAAGGCCAACAACACCTTCCGCGTCGCCGCCGACGCCGCCGCGCTGGCGGTGCATCTGCTCGATGCCGGTCAACTCCCGCTGGCCCGCCTGTTCGGCTCCGAAAGCGGCGACGGCCTGGACAAGTTCACCCACTGCGAATGGCATCCCGGCCCCGACGGGCTGCCGATTCTGTCCGCGGCGCCCGGCTGGTTCACCGGAAAGATCCTGGAACGCTACGACTTCGGCGATCACGTCGGCGTACTGCTCGAGCCAACCACCGGCCAGATGCGCGGCGGCCATCCGGCGGTGCTGCGCTACGGCGCGGTCGCCCACCTCACCCCGGGCCATCCGAGCTGAGCCGCGGCTACAGGACGACGGGGTCGCTGTAGATCGTGCGCGTGGTCTGCCCGGCCGCCGTGGCGACCGTCAGTTTCACATACATCCGCAGATTCACCTGTCCCAGTGCGCCTTTCACGCTCATATGCACATTCGACAGGTCGAGGTAGACCAGCGGACTGGTGAGAGTCAGGGTGGCGAAGCTCTTCTCGTCGATGCCGCCCGGATTCACCGAGATCACCAGCTCCTGGGAGGGCAGAACCGTCGCCGTGGCGCCCGCCTGCGCACCCACTTGCGGGCTGATGCCGATCGAGGGCCCGCCCTGTCCGATGGTCAGTGGGACCGACACTCCGGCGTTCACACCGCCGTTGACCGCCAGGCTGGGCGTGTACACGTCCACGGCGATGTTCTGCAGCGACCACGGCACCCCGACCTCGAAACCGACGTCCAGCGTCGCGCCCGAGACGGTCGCGCCGACCGGGCCGTCGATCTGACCGATCGCCACGCTCGACAGGAAGGCCTCGCGGGTCATCGGATTTCCGTCCAGCGGCGGCACACTGCGCGAGGTCGTATTCGCCTCGGTCACCATCAATCGGAAACCGTCCAGCGTCGAGGCCGAATCCTGATGCAGGATGCGCAGCCCGAGGGAGGCCGGATCGACGAATTCCGCCGAGGCGGGTTGTGATCCGGCGAGCCCGATCACCAGGGCGGTGCCGACAACGCCCAACGATCGTTTGCCGATCGATAGCGGATTAACTCTATTCACAGGCACTCCCCGGCTCGAGACATGCACTGACCGAAGCTGCCATGAGATCTACGACAGCCGCATGTTGTTGCTTCTTATTAGCCGGAGTGTATGGGCTATTCGCGATATCGCCCATGACGGGGATCACACCCGATGGATCACCATCGATGCCACCAGCGACGAGGACGGCAGCCGCCGCCAGCCCGGCCACGGGCGCGGGCCCTCGTCGCCGCGCAGGCAGGCCACCCGATGCAGGGCCTGGCCGCGATAGGCCGAATGGGTGCGCGCGGCGTGGGTGGCGTGGGTGGTCAGATTCAGTTCCCGGATATCACGCAGCAAGTAGTAGCCCGGCCAGCGCAGCACATCGCATCCGTAGGCGCGGGTGAATTCGGTGTACTGGGATGCGGTGGTCCAGCCCAGCGACATCAGTTCCAGGGCGGTGGGGACCAGATCCCATTCCGGCGGACCGACCGTCAGATGGTCGAGATTGCGCACGACCACGCGGCCGTCGCGGGTGACGATCACCGAATTCGGGGTGGCATTGCCGTGGATGACCGTCCAGGGACGTCCGGCGGGCAGCGCGGTCCACCGATCGCGCAGCCAGGCCACATGGTCGACCAGCCAGTTCCGATCGGTCTCGCTCAGGAAGTGCGCATGCCGGATGCGCAGCTCCAGCGGGCCGAACGGCTCCACCAGCCCGAGTTCGGGTTCGGTGGGCCGGGGCAGCTCGTGCAGGCGCGCGAGGGCCGCGGCCACCTGTGCGGGCGCGCCGGGGCGGAAGGGCGGCAGTTCATGCCAGAAGGTGACGCCGCGATCGTGGCTGCGGACGGGTTGCTCGATACCCGAAACCGGTTGTACCGCATCAATTCCCGAGGCGCGCAGCCAGCGCGCGCCGACGACCACGCGCCGGGCGGCGGCCATCCGCTCGGGCCGATGGATGCGCGCGACCATACCGCCAGGCAACCGGAATACCGCACTCGAGCCCAGGCGCAGGGGTTCGCGGACGGCGGGAATGCCTGCCCGCAGGCAGGCTGTCCGCAAGACCGCCCGCATATCGGGGCTGCTGATATTCGCGGTCATCCGGCCCCCACCATCGTGCCGTGGTCGTGCCCGAGGTCGAACTGCTAGGTTCCCATGGTCGCACAGCGTGCCGGATTGCGATGCGGAGCAAGCGGATTCGCCGGAGGTTGGCTGAGACGGCATGGAGGCGCAGCCTCAACGCGTGGCTCGAGTGAAATCAGGTGCGCCAGGATAATTCGGATCGTCATCGCGCTCGCCCGCGAAACGCTCAACTCGGCTCCGTGTGCGACGCCCGATCCGGCAGATACATCAGAATCAACCCCACCGACGCGATAAGGAAGTTCTGCAACGCCGCCGAGGACGCATTGACCTCCTTGTTCGCCCACATGCGAAACCACTCGCCGCCGATGGTGAGGAATCCGCCGAGGAACAACAGGATCGCCATGATCCAGCCGAGCGTGGCCAGTCTCGTGGCAAGGGCCTCGGCCGGGCGGCCGAACAGCGTCCGGATCCACGCGACCGCGGCCGACAGCAGAACCAGCGCGGTGAGCAGCTCCCAGATCACCACGATGATGTAGGCGATCCACACGACGGTGCCGTTGGTGATGGCATGCCAGTCGATCGACGGGTGATGAATCGTCTGCCGCATCGACAGCACCGCCGTGACCCCGCGCCGATTCGTATCGGTATCGGTGCAATTGGTGATTCCGACGATCAGGTAGTACAGGCCGGTGATCGTCGCGAGCACCGTCACCGCCATGCGGCGGCTGCCGACCACATCCAGAAATCCGCTGATACGCATCAGGCTCCCCCTCGACGATGTACTGCTGTCGGAAATGATTCTGTCACACTGGAATTGCGGTGAGTACGCTCAGCGCGGCGCGGGCAGCACCACGACCTGTGCGGGGCGTTCGAAGGTCGGCGCGGCGTGCTGGGCGTAGCCGAGCCAGCCGGTCCCGACGAATACGGCCAGCAGCAGTGCGATCGGCAGCTCGAGCAGCAGCCAGCCAGGCGGGCAGTACGAACGGAGGCCGGTCGCTACAGGTTTGCGCGCCACCTCTGCATCGGCCGTGCCGAACGGCACGGACCATTCGATCACTCCCGCGGACCGCTGTCCCACTCGAACCCTCCGTCATCTCGAGCGCCCGGCCGTTTGCCGAGCTACCGCAGCACAACAGAATGCCGGACGCGAGGGCCGAACGCACGGATTATCGACCGGACAATCCGCGTGTCCGCATAAGTTTGCTGGGAGGTAGGCCGTAGCTATCGCTGACTGGCGTCGGGCAGGCGCGGCGGACAGGTTCCACCCGGAATCGTCGCCAGCTCGAAATGCCAGTACTCGTTGTCGAACGTCCGGCACAGGCCCCAGCGGTTACCGTGCTCCTCGAGCCATCGCGCACCCTGTTCGGGCCCCACATCCACGGCCCGGCCCTGCACATGGGTCGACTCGCCGGGTGGCAGCACCCACCGCCGCGCCGCCTCGGGACTGCCGTGGGTGCGGATGCCGTCCTCCCACAACCACTCCTGTTCGGCCTCGGTGCGATAGCCCGAAGTGATCGACAGCGGCACGCCCGCCGCATGCGCGTCCTGCTCGGCAAGGGTATAGGCGGCGGCGAGCGCCGGATCCAAACCGGCTGTGCCGGTGGCGGATTCGAGGGCATGGGCGGGCCCGGCCAGCATCGGTCCCCAAACAACGATGGCCGCCACGACCGCGGATCCGGCTAATTCTCGCAACACGCCGCCGATCGTAACCATTGCTACCGATCCGATCGCCCGATGCCCGGCCGGGCCGTCGTGTCACCGCGCAGCAGTCCCAGCGACAGCAGCGCGGTCGCCAGTATCAGCACCGCACCGATCGCGAGGCTCACGCTCATGCCGTGCCGCATTCCGTCCGGGCCCGCCAACAGCGCGCCGAAGACCGCGACCGCCAGCGCCCGCCGACAGCAGCAGCGCGGCGAACATCAGCGTGTAGCCGTCGAGCACCCATTGCAGCCCGGACATATCCGCCCCGAGCCGGCTACCCAGTAGGGGCAGGGCCACATTGACCACCGAGGCGTCCAGGATGATCAGAAAACTGCCGAACAGTGCGGGGATCAGCACCGCCGACGGCCGGTGCGCGGTGGTGACCGGCCCGGAATACAAGGTCATCGACATGGGTCGAGTGTGTGCGCGGCGGCGCGAAACAGGAAGGCCGCGCGCTTCCGGGGTGTGCGACAACCCCTTTGGCCGCTCGGACGTTTTCTACAATGGGTTGCGATGACCGATTGCGGAGAACTGGGCAGATATCTGAGAGCGCGACGCGAACGGGTGCGGCCGGCCGAGGTGGGCCTGCCGACGGCCGGGGTGCGCCGCACTCCGGGTCTGCGTCGCGAGGAGTTGGCCACCCTGGCCGGGGTGAGCGTGGATTACTACGTGCGGCTCGAGCGGGGTAGGGAGACCAATCCCAGTGCGGCCGTGCTGAGTCGGCTGGCCGAGGCGCTGCTGATGACCGAGGCCGAGGCGGCACATCTGACCGCCCTGGCCGGCCGGATCGCCGGGACGCTGCCCGCTCGTCGCGCGGCCGACCGCACCGTGCGGCCGACCGCGCGACTGCTGCTCGAGGCGATGCGGCCGAATCCGGCGTTCATCGTGAGCCATATCAACGACGTCCTCGCCGCGAATCCCGCTGGGCTGGCTATCTTTCCGGGCATTACGGACTTTCCGCCGCTGCGGCGCAATCTGATTCGCTATCACTTCCTGCATCCGGCCGCGCGCAGCCTCTGGACGGACTGGGAAGGCCTGGTGACCCGCAGCGTCGGACATCTGCGGGCGGCGGCGGGCACCGATCCCGACGATCCGGAACTCGCGGCACTCGTCGGCGAACTCTGTGTCAAGAGTCCGGAATTCGCGCGGCTGTGGAATCGCTACGACGTCTGCCCGCGCAGCACCGGCACCAAGACCTACAACCATCCGACCGTCGGCCGCATGAGCCTGGACTTCGAACATCTGCCGCTGGCCGACGGCAACGGCCAACGCCTGGTCGTCTATCTGGCCGAACCGGGCACACCGGACCACGACGCCATGGTCCTGCTCGATCTGTCCACCCAGCCCACCGTGTCCCACCCCTACCGGGCCGAATCGGGCTGATCCGCCCCCGCGTGTCCGTCGAGAGTGCAAGCAACGCACCGGCTACCGTCGTATCCGGATCCGCGATGCAATGCCTCGACGGCAAGGAGCGTGTGGTGGCACTTCCGATCTCGACGAATGCGCTCGTGCCGCTGATAGCCGCGCTCGGCCCGGCAACGCTGATCGCGCTGACAGCGATCGCTCCGCAACGGGAGTACTCGCCGGACGCCGAGCCGGAGGACTCGCAGGACGGCCATGCGGCCGAGCCCGCGAGCGGCTGAGGCCGGGCACAGTGGGTACTGCACGAGGAATGGGCGAGGGATCGAGGATTCGTGGGCGAGCACGAGCACGGCCGCACCGGGCTGTCCCGGCGGATGTTGATCGCTGCGGCGGGCTCGCTGGCGGCACTGGCGGTGGGGACGGCGCGCGCGGATGTGATCGACCCCGGGGCGTGGGAATCGTTGCGGCGGCAGGTGCGCGGGACGGTCGTACGGCCCCCAGACGCTGAATTCGGCTCGGCCAAGGCGCTTTTCGATCCGCAGTTCGACGGGTCGACGCCGGTGGCCGTGGTGGGCGCGGCCGATGCCGACGATGTGCGGACCGCCGTCGTCTTCGCGCGCGATCACGGACTTCCGCTGGCGGTGCGGGCGGGCGGGCATTCCTATGTCGGGGCCTCGGCGACCAGCGGTGCGCTGATCGTGGATGTGCGCCGGCTGGCCGAGATCTCGATCGACGGCGATCTGGTCACCCTCGGCGCGGGGGCGACGATCATGGCCGTCTGCGAGGCGTTGGATCGGGTGGGCCGCACCCTGCCGCTGGGCACCTGCCCGACCGTGGGCGTAGCGGGGCTCACGCTCGGCGGCGGGCTCGGGGTGGAATCGCGGCGGTACGGGGTGAGCTGCGATCGGCTGGTGTCGGCGAAACTGGTGCTGCCCAACGGAAGTACGGCCGACGCCTCCGCCGAGCGGCTCCCCGGTCTGTTCTGGGCGGTGCGCGGCGCGGGCGGGGTCACCGGCATCGTCACCTCGCTGACCGTGCGTACCTGCCCGGCGGAATCGAAAGACATTGTGCGCATGGACTTCCCGGGCGATGCCGCCGCGCGGGTCCTCGACGGCTGGGCGCGCTGGCTGCCCGCCGCCGATCGCGCGGTGTGGTCGAACATCCAGATCGCCACCCGCGCGGGCGAATTGGGCTGCACGGCTCTGATCACCTGTCCCGCGGGCCGCGGCGAGGCCGCCGCCACCGAATTGGCCGCCGCCGCAACGGTTCCACCCGCCTCGGTGGATCGCCGCACATTCTCCGCCCTGGACGCCGCCCGCGATCTGGGCGGCGGCCCGTCGACGGCGCGGTCGACCAAGGTCGCGGGCTCCGATGTGCTCACCGCACTGTCCCCCGCCACCGCCGAGTCGATCGTCGACGCCATCCGATCCCGCGGCGACGCAACCGGTTACGTCCTGATCGATCCGCTCGACGGCGCGATCCGCGACACCGCCCCCGACGCCACCGCATTCCCCTGGCGCGCCCACGCCGCGACCCTGCAGTGGATCGTCGACCAACCCGACTCCCCCGCGACCGCCCGCGCCTGGATCGCCGGGGCTCATCGCGCCGTCGCCGCGGCGTCGGCGGGCGCGTACGTCAACTACCTCGAGCCGGGCGACGATCCCCGCCGCTACTACGGATCGAATCTGGACCGGCTGCGCACGATCCGCCGGACCGTCGACCCCGACCGCCGTCTGCGGCCGGGCCTCGAGGTCTGACCTAGACCCGCTCCTTCGACCGCGTGCGCACCCGCAACGCGATCGGCTTCTGGGTCTCGGCGAAGAAGTCGTTGCCCTTGTCGTCGACGACGATGAAGGCGGGGAAGTCCTCGACCTCGATCTTCCAGACCGCCTCCATGCCGAGCTCCTGATACTCCAGCACCTCGACGGATTTGATGCAGTCCAGGGCAAGGCGCGCGGCCGGGCCGCCGATCGAGCCGAGATAGAAGCCGCCGTGCTCCTTGCACGCGCGGGTGACCTGCGCCGAACGGTTGCCCTTGGCCAACATGACGAATGAGCCACCGGCGGCCTGGAATTGGTCGACGTAGGAGTCCATCCGCCCGGCGGTGGTCGGACCGAACGAGCCCGAGGCGTAGCCCTCGGGCGTCTTGGCGGGCCCGGCGTAGTAGACGGCCATATCCCGCAGGTACTGCGGCATCGGCTCGCCCGCGTCGAGGCGCTCCTTGATCTTGGCGTGCGCGATATCGCGCGCCACCACCAGCGGACCGGTCAGCGAAAGCCGGGTCTTCACCGGGTATTTCGACAGTTCCGCGCGGATCTCGGACATCGGGCGGTTCAGGTCGACCTGCACCACGTCACCGCCGAGGATCTCCTCGGTCTGCTCCGGAAGATACTGCGCCGGTTCACGTTCCAGCTGCTCCAGGAAGACGCCCTCGGGGGTGATCTTCGCCAGCGCCTGCCGGTCGGCCGAACACGATACGGCGATGGCCACCGGACAACTCGCGCCGTGGCGCGGCAGCCGGATCACACGCACATCGTGGCAGAAGTACTTGCCGCCGAATTGTGCGCCGATACCGAAGGATTGGGTGAGCTTGAACACCTGCTCCTCGAGCTCGAGATCCCGGAAGCCGTGCGCGGCCATCGATCCCTCGGTCGGCATGGTGTCCAGATAGTGCGCCGAGGCGTATTTCGCCGTCTTCAAGGCGAATTCGGCCGAGGTGCCGCCGATCACGACCGCCAGATGATACGGCGGGCAGGCCGCGGTGCCCAGCGAGCGGATCTTCTCGTCGAGGAACTCCAGCATCCGATCCGGATTCAGGATCGCCTTGGTCTCCTGATAGAGGAACGACTTGTTCGCCGAGCCGCCGCCCTTGGCCATGTAGAGGAACTTGTAGGCCGGATGCGCGGGATCACCTGCCGTGGAATACAACTCGACCTGCGCGGGCAGATTCGTGCCGGTGTTCTTCTCGTCCCACATGGTGATCGGAGCCAGCTGCGAATAGCGCAGATTCAGCTTGGTGTAGGCGTCGTAGACGCCGCGGCTGATCCATTCGGCGTCGTCGACACCGGTCAGCACACCCTCGGACTTCTTGCCCATCACGATCGCGGTGCCGGTGTCCTGGCACATCGGCAGCACGCCGCCCGCGGAGATGTTGACGTTCTTGAGCAGATCCAGCGCCACGAAGCGGTCGTTGCCCGAGGACTCCGGATCGTCGATGATCCGGCGCAGCTGGGTCAGATGCGCCGGGCGCAGATAGTGGCTGATGTCGTGCATCGCCTCCGCGGTCAGCAGCCGCAGCGCCTCCGGATCGACCTGCAGGAAGGTGCGCCCGCCCGCCTCGAAGGTGCGGACGCCCTCGGTGGTGAGCAATCGGTACGGGGTGTTGTCGGCGCCGGTCGGCAACAGATCCGAGTAGAGGAAATCAGGCGCGGTCACGATCGCACTCCTATGGGCGGGTTCAGGGTCAAGCTCGAATCGCACTGTAATCACGACCCGGTACGCCACCGATCTCAGGCAAGCCTAATCTTCCCGGCGAAGGACCCAGGTTGCACCTTCAACCCGCGCGGTGTACCTCTCGTTGAGAAGTGGTGGTCGACAACGCGGAGGCAATAGCATTGACAAACCAGGGACCTGGAGAGGAATCGTGACCGAACCCCGTTGGCTCGACGACCTCGAGAAGCGCGCCTGGCTCGGCTTCGTGTTCACCCGCGATCTGATCGCCGCCGCGGTGGGACGCGATTCGCTGCGCGCCTCCAATCTGACGTATGTCGAGTACACGGTCCTGTCCCGCCTCGCCGACGCCGCCGAACATCGCCGGAGTTTCGCCGAACTGGCCGCCGTGCTGGAGTGGTCGCAGAGCCGGTTGTCGCATCAGATCACCCGGATGGAGAAGCGCGGACTGGTTGCGCGCGAATCCATTCCGGACGACGCCCGGCGCACCGCGGCGGTGCTGACGGCCAAGGGGGCGGAGGTGCTCGACACCGCGGCCCCCGCACATGTGACCAGTGTTCGTCGTCACATGATCGACGTGCTCGACCGCGATCAGCTCAACGCGCTGGCCGATATCTACGACACGCTGCTGGCCCATCATCGCCAGGACGAGCGGGAAGTGCGACAAGCCTGACGGACAGGTTTGGTTTGAGCCCCATCGAGTATCGGGTAAGACTAGGCTCGACAATGACAAGCGATGGGCAGCCGCGCTCCCCGCACGCACGGGGATGAGCCCCGACCGACCCTCACGAAAGGGGCAGGAGATTCCAATGTCCGACGTGTCCATCGGCCTGTCGCCGGATTCCCGGCCGGCCGGCCCGGTCGACAACCTCCTCCCGGAGCTGGTCGAACACCTGCGTCAAAACCGCACCGAGCTGCGAGAGGAATGGGCGCGTCGCATTACCGACGCCCAACTGCTCACCGCGATGACGCCGGAGGAGATCTTCTCCGAGGCCACCTCGATCTTCGACAACTACGTCGAGGTGCTCGAGACCGGTAGCGTCGAGGCGCTGCAGGCCTACGCGCGTGATCTGTCCGAGCGCATCATTCCCCGAGGCGTCGAGACCGACGAGGTCATCGGCATCGTGTTGTTGCTGCGAGATGTGCTCTCGCGCAGCCTGTTCGAGAAGTACCAGTCCGACTTCGGCCTGCTCAAGCGGGTGCTGGACGCCTACGAGCCGGCGGCCAACCGCATCGCGAACACGGTGAGCATCTCGTTCGTGCAGGAGCGCGAGCGTGTCATCCGCCAGCAGCAGGAGGCCATCCGCGAGCTGTCCACGCCCGTGCTGCAGGTGCGTGAACAGCTGCTGATTCTGCCGATCATCGGCGTGCTGGACTCTCAGCGCGCCCGGCAGCTCACCGAGCAGCTGCTGCGCGCGATCCGAGCCAACCGCGCCAAGGTGGTCGTCGTCGATATCACCGGTGTCCCCCAGATCGACTCCACGGTCGCCAACCACCTCGTGCAGACGGTCGACGCCTCGGGCCTGATGGGCGCGAGCGTCATCATCACCGGATTGTCGTCGGAGATCGCGCTGACCCTGGTCACCATCGGCCTCGATCTGACCAAGATGAACGCGGTCGGCGACCTGCAGGGTGGTATCGAAGAGGCCGAGCGATTGCTCGGCTACGAGGTTTCGCGACTGACCGATCGCGACGGACGCTAAGCCAAGGGTGGGTAAATGCCGGTACCCATTCTGAAGCAGGGCACCTATCTGATCGCCTCGGTGCAATCGGCTCTGACCGATGCCGACACCGAGCGGCTGCAGGACGACCTGATGAAGTTCGTCAGCAAGTACCGCGCGCAGGGAATCATCGTGGACGTCACCGCGATCGATGTCATGGATTCCTTCGCCGCACGCTCGCTGCGTACCATCGCGCACATGACCAAGCTGCGGGGTGCGGAGACGGTCATCGTCGGCCTGCAGCCCGAAGTGGCCTTCGCCATGGTGCAATTGGGCCTCACCTTCGAGGATATGCACACCGCACTGGATCTCGAAGAGGGTCTGGCGTGGCTGAACAAACAGATCCCGGCCCGGCGACAGCAATACGGTCGTGATCGTGACCGCTGACAATGTGGTGATCGCGGTGAAGACGTCCAACGACATCGTGACCGCACGTCAGGCCGGGCGGGAACTCGCGGCGAAGCTCGGGTTCACGCTCACCGATATCACCATGATCTCCACCGCGATCTCCGAAGTGGCCCGCAACATCACCAGTTATGCGGGCACGGGCGAGATCCGGATCACCGTGGAAGAGCGCGAGGGACGGCGTGCGCTGGTCGTGCAGGCTCAAGATCAGGGACCGGGCATTCTCGATATCGCCCGGGCGTTGGAGGACGGCTATTCGACCGGGCGCGGACTCGGTCTGGGATTACCGGGCGCGCGGCGGCTGATGGATCGGCTGCTGATCGAATCGACGCCCGGTCAGGGGACGCTGGTGGAGATGTGGAAGTGGGTGCCGCCCCGTGCATGAGGACGGTCACATCGGGGCGATCGAATGGGCCTTCGCGGGCCGTGCGCTTCCGGGACAACGGGTTTCGGGCGACCGTTCGATCGTGCTCGACGCCGGGGGCGGTTCGGCCCTGTTCGCGGTGCTCGACGGCCTCGGCCACGGCAATGCCGCCGCCGACGCCGCCGACCGTGCGGCACAGGTGCTTTCGGAGAATCGCGCCGAACCGCTGGACGTGCTGATGGTGATGTGTCACCGGGCGATGTCCGATACGCGCGGTGCGGCGGTCTCGCTCGCGCTGTTCGATTCCGCCGATCGGCTGACCTGGCTCGGGGTCGGCAATGTGGATTCGCGCGTGATCGCCGCCGGTCCGGTCCGGCCGACCGTGCGGGCGGCCGCGCTGCTCACCGGCGGCATCGTCGGCTATCTGCTGCCGCCGAATCTGCAGACCCAGACGGTGGTCGTGCGGCCGGGCGATCTGCTGCTGATGTCCACCGACGGCATCGTCAGCGATTTCGTCGACAGCATCGATCTGGCGAAACCGACCGCCGAGATCACCGCGGGCATCCTCACCGAACACGCCAAGGACACCGACGACGCCCTGGTACTGGCGGCGCGACATCGCGGACACAGTCCCGGCGAGGCCCTGATATGAGTTCGGTCCTGGCGGCATTTCGCGAGGCGTATGCGAATGCGCTTCGGCTGCACCTGGATTCGCCGAGTCAGAACACCCTGGCCGAGGGCTACGAACTGGGCCGACGCGCGCTGGTCGAGGGCGTCAGCATTCTCGACCTGACCGAACATCACTTCCGGCTGCTCGACCGCGAGGACATCCTCGACACCGAGGCGGCGCTGGAATTCCTGCTGCAGACCCTCGCCGCGCTCGATGTGGCCACGCGCGGATTCCTCGACAGCACGCGCAGTTACGAGCTGCAGCGGCTGCGCGCGGAGGATCTCGCCGATCGCGACGCGTTCCGCACCGCCCTGGTCGAATCGCTGCAGGACGGCTTCTTCGTCGCCGACGCGCGCGGCACCCTCACCGAGGTCAATTCCGCCTTCGGCGCGCTGACCGGCTATGGGCCCGACGCGGTTCCGTACACGCTGCCGCATCCGTGGACGCTGCCCGAGGACGGGGAGTATCCGGATCTGGGCACCGAGGCCGCCCGGTTCGTGCTGCCGATCCGTCACCGTGACGGGCGGCAGCTGTGGCTGGCGGTGAGCACCTCCTCGGTGGTCAAGCCGGAGAACGAGGAACGGGTCTACGTCGGCACCATTCGCGACGTCACCTCCGAACACGATGCGCAGGCACGCGATCAGGCGGTCTCACGGCTGGCCACCGCGGTGGGCGCGGCGACGAGTGTGGTCGAGGTGCTCTCGGTGGGGCTCGAGGAGCTGCGCCGGGCCATCGGCGCCGAGACCGCGGTGGTGTCGGTATGGCCCAATCGGCAGGGGCCCCCGGATCTGTATGTGTCCGGACCGGTCGCGGGTTCGATGAACGGATCCGGTAGCGCCACGGGCGAATCCGAGGCGGTCTCGCGGCAGGTGCTCGACGCGCGGGCGCGGGCGCTGCTGGATCGAGTGCGCACCCGGCCGGGCCGGGCGGTCTTCGCGATTCCCGAGGGCACGGCCAGTTCCGAAGGCCTGGTGGCCCCGCTCGGCGAGGCCGCGGATGCCGGACTGTGGCTGCGGTTCGCCACCCCGCGCGTCATCAGCGCCGCCGATCGGGCGCTGTTCTCGCTGCTGGTCGGCCATCTCAGCCTGGCCGTGCAGCGGGCCCGCAACTTCGATCAGGCCCGCGCCACCTCGCTGACACTGCAGCGGGCCATGCTCGGCCCGATCGAGCTGCCGCCGCGATTCTCCGTACATTACGAACCGGCGCTGCCGCCGCTCGAGATCGGCGGCGACTGGTACGACGTGGTGCGGTTACGCGACGGAACCATCGGCATCGTGGTCGGCGACTGCGTGGGGCGAGGCCTGTCCGCGGCGGTGGTGATGGGCCAGTTGCGCACGGCCGCACGGGCTCTGCTGCTGCGCGGCGCGGGCCCGGCCCAGCTGCTGGCCGAACTGGACACCGTCGCCGCGCGCATTCCCGGCGCGATGTGCACGACCGTCTGCGCGGCCGTGCTCGATCCGGCGCGCGGCACCCTGCGCTATTCCAGTGCCGGACATATGCCGCCCGTACTGTCCGAGCCGGACACCAAGGGACAACTCCTCGAGGGTGGCCGCGCGGTGCCGCTGGCGACCTTCGATCCCCCGAGCCGCCCTGAGGCGACCACCGTACTCGCGCCCGGATCGACCCTGGTGCTGTTCACCGACGGACTGGTGGAACAGCGCGGCATCGATATCGATATACGCTTCGACGAGCTCGCCGACGAATTGTCCGGCGCCGCACCGTATCTTCCGCGCGAGGTGGCCGACGCGGTGCTGTCGCGGCTGCGTCCGGTGGGCGGCTACGACGACGACGTCGCGATGGTGGTGTACCGCCAGCCGCCGCGACCCCTGCACGTGGACGTCCAGGCCGAACCCCCCTGCCTGGCCGGGGTGCGCCGCGCGCTCACCACCTGGCTCGCCGCCGCGGCGGTTCCGCACGAACTGGCCGCCGATCTGGTCGCCGCCGCCAACGAGGCGTGTAGCAACAGCGTCGAACACGCCTATCGGAACGGCTCTTCCGGCCGCGTGGCCCTCACCGCCGAATGCACGATGGATCGCGTCGTGATCGAGGTCTCCGACACCGGCGCGTGGCGCCCGCAACCCGAGGATCCGGGTCACCGCGGCCGCGGCATCGCGATGATGCGCGCGCTCAGCGACGAACTCACCATCGATCATCTCGGCGTCGGCACCCGGGTGCGCATGATCGCCCAGCTGCCCGCGGTCTCGGTGACCCCGGCGGGCCGGGTCTGAACCGCTACGCTCGCAGAGGTTGATTCGCGAGTTTTGTGAGGAGCGCCCGTGCAGTCACCGGCCGACTGGTCCCCGGACGATATCGATCCGAACATCCCCAGTGCCGCACGCATGTACGACTATGTGCTGGGCGGGTTCAACAACTTCCAGGTCGATCGCGATCTGGCCGACTGGGTGGCGCAGACCATGCCCGAGGTGGCCCAGGGCGCCCGGGACAATCGGGCGTTCCTGCGGCGGCTGATCGAATACCTCGTCCTCGACGCCGGTATCGATCAGTTCCTCGATCTCGGATCGGGCATTCCGACCGCGGGCAATGTGCACGAGATCGCCCAGCGGCTGCGGCCCGGCGCGCGGGTGGCCTATGTCGACATCGATCCGGTGGCGGTGAGCGTGGCCCGCCGATTGCTCAGCGACAACCACGATGTCACGGCCGTGCGCGGCGATATCACCGATATCGAACCGGTCCTGGCCGATCCCGAAATCCTCGGGCTGCTGGACTTCTCGCGGCCGGTGGCCGTCCTGCTGGTCTCGGTCCTGCATTTCGTGCCGGAGCAGGCCAGCCCGCGCGAGGTGCTGACGCGGGTACGACATTCCCTGGCGCCGGGCAGTTATCTTGCCATCTCACACTTTTCGGACATACAGCGTGACAATGCCGACCGCATCGCCGCCATGTCCGAGCGCACGGCCAACAAGTCCACGCCGCGCTCGCGGGCCCAGATCGAGGCGCTGTTCGAGGGTTTCGCGTTCGTCGAGCCCGGACTGGTGGATGTCTGCGATTGGCGGCCAGAGGATCCCGAGGAGCCGGCCAGAGGTTCGGGTTGGTACGGCGGATTGGGCGGGCTCGCAGGCGAGCCACGATGACGGTTCGGTGCGAATCCGCCATCAATCCGGGCCACGATGCAGCGCGCGGCGCGGGTTCATGGCAGATTGGTTCGATGTGACCAATACATCCGGAGACGCGTATCCCCTCGCCGACACGATGACCACCTCGGTCGCGGTGCACGACGAAGCGACGGTGCTCACCGTGGCCGGTGAGGTCGACCTGGCGACTGCCCCCGCACTCGAGAACGCCATCGAGGCGACGCTGGGCGGTAAACCCGCCGCCCTGATCATCGATCTGTCGCAGGTGACCTTCCTGGCCTCGGCGGGTATGGCCGCCCTCGTCGCCGCGCATCAGCGGGCCGGGGAGTCGACCCGGATCGCGGTGGTCGCCGACGGCCCGGCTACCGGCCGTCAGCTCAAGATGACCAACCTCGATCAGGTCTTCGCCCTGTACCCGACCCTGGACCTGGCGCTGGAATCCCTGCGCTAGACCAGTTCCCGCAACTGCTCGACGAGTTTGACTCGTTCGGCCGGGGTGGCGGCCAACGGCACCACGTTGAGAACTGTCACCCCGGCCGCACGGAAGGCCGCCACCCGTTCGGCGACGAATCCGGCCGGGCCGATCAGCGAGATATCGCGGACCAGCTCGTCGGGGACCGCCTTGGCGGCCTCCTCTTTCTTGCCCGCCAGATACAGCTCCTGGATGCGATCGGCCTGGGCACCGTAGCCGTATTTGGTGGCCAGGGCGTGATAGAAGTTCTTGCCCTTGGCGCCCATACCGCCGATGTAGAGGGCCAGATGCGGTTTGACGAATTCGAGCAGCGGCTCGACATCCTCGCCGATCGCCAGCGCCGGACCGGCGTACACCTCGAGTTCGCCGAGGGCCGGATCGCGCTTGGCCTTACCCGCGGCCAGCGATTCGCCCCAGACGTCGTTCGCCTTCTCGGGCAGGAAGAAGATCGGCTGCCAGCCCTCGGCGACCTCGGCGGCCAGCTCCACGTTCTTCGGCCCCAGCGCGGCCAGCAGCACCGGAATGCGTTCGCGCACCGGGTGATTGATGAGCTTGAGCGCCTTGCCCAGGCCGGTGCCCCGTTCGGCCGGCAGCGGCAGCTGGTAGTACTTGCCCTGGTATTCCAGGCGTTCGCGCCGCCACACCTTGCGGCAGATCTCGAGGATCTCGCGGGTGCGGCCGATCGGCGCGTCATAGGGCACACCGTGGAAGCCCTCGATCACCTGCGGACCCGACGCGCCCAGACCGAGGATATAGCGGCCGTCGGAGACGTAGTCCAGGCCCGCCGCGGTCATCGCGGTCAGGGTGGGTGTGCGGGTGTAGAGCTGGAGGATGCCCGAGGCCAGCTCGACGCGTTCGGTTTTGGCGGCCAGATAGCCCAGGGCGCTCACCGCGTCGAACGAATAGGCCTCGGGCACGAAGACGATATCCAGCCCGGCACGTTCCAAATCGGCGACCTCAGCAGCCACCTCTTTGAATCCACCGGCATAGTTGATGCCTAATCCGATACGCATATACCGAACCTAACTCACACTCTCACGTTCGTCCGTGTTCGGTAGGTCGAACTGAATACCCCGAACGCCCGGCGACTCACGCGAGTGTTCGCGGCCGTCTCGCCGTTCAGCGGTCGAAGCGCATGCGCGAAGCGCGAGTCTCGATCGCTGAACGGCGAGACTCGGGGCCGCGAACACCGCCGGAGCGAAGCGCAGGCCGATGTCACAGCGCATGCGCGAAGCGCGAGTCTCGAGCGCTGAACGGCGAGACTCAGGGCCGCGAACACCGCCGGAGCGAAGCGGAGGCAATCAAACACAGTACGGTTGTCGGCGGACTGTATTCCGAATCATCCCCCGGGAGGCCCCACCTCATGTCCGCCGACACCGCGTCGACCACCACCTTCTCGAGCTCGACGATCGGCCGGTATCTCGACGATCTCGCCGCGAAGATCCCCGCGCCCGGCGGCGGTGCGGTCGCGGCGCTGCATGCGGCCCAGGGCGCCGCGCTGGTGGCGATGGTCGCCCGCTACACCACCCGCGCCAAGGATGCCGACAACCGCCCGGTGATCGATCGCATCATCGCCGCCGCCGATACCGCCCGCGAACGTGCCCTCGCCCTGGCCGATGCCGACGCGGCCGCGTTCACCGCGGTCGGCGCGGCCTACAAGCTGCCCAAGGACACCGACGACGAGCGCGCCGCCCGCGCGGACGCCATCGCCGAGGCATTGCTGCGGGCCGCCCGCGTCCCCGCCTCCGTCGTCGCCGAGGCCGACGAAATCCTCTCCCTGGCAACGGATCTGCTGCCCATCGGCAATCCGAACGTGGTCACCGATATCGGCGCCGCCGCCGACGCCGCCCGTTCCGCGGCCGCCAGCTCACAACTCAACATCGCGATCAACGTGGCCTCGCTCGCCGACCACCACGCCTCGGAGTTCGAGCCGGTGCTGCGGCGGATCGAGGAGATCCTCGCCCGCGCCGACGCATTGCACAACGACGTGGTCACCGCGATCGCGAGCTGACCCAGGACGTCACTCCGATCAGGAGTCGTGGCGGCGCAGCCAGTCCAGGACGACCTCGCGGCCGGTCTGGGCGCCGAGGTTGAGCACGCCGTCGTAGCCGTGGTCGTAGAACGGGAGTTCCACGTAGCGGTTCGGGATGCCCGCGGCGCTGAGCTTATCGGCGAAAGCGTTTGTGCGGGAGGCGAAGACGAGGTGGTCGGCCTTGCCCTGCAGCAATAGCGTCGGCGGGGAGTTCGGGCCGATCTGGGGTGCGGAGTCGGCGTAGGCGTAGCGCTCGGGGAATTGGGAGGCGGGGCCGCCGAGGTATTCGCGGCCGACCCGATGGCCCTCGGCGGAATCGCGTTCGGAGCCGGTCAGATCCACCGCCGGATAGTCGGCCATCACCGCCCGCACCCGCGGCAGTTCTGCGGGCGTGCCGCAGCTGGGACGCAGGGTGCCGTTGGCGATCTTGTAGGCCACATTGATCGCGAGATTGCCGCCCGCCGAATCACCGAAGGTGGCCAGCCGGTTCATATCCCAGTGGTATTCCTGCGCATGCGCGGTGACCCAGGTCAGCGCGCAGCCCACATCGGCATCCTCGGTATCCCAGCGCAGGTGCGCGGAGCTGGACAGGCGGTAGTCGACATCGATGAACGCGTAGCCGCGGTCGGCCAGCCAGCTGTTGTACGGGGTCGGTCCGCGGGTGCCGCCGGTGAAGCCGCCGCCGTGGATGCGCACGACCACCGGCACCGGACCCGAAACATGGTCGGGCAGATACAGATCCGCGTGCACCTGCTCACCGTCGAGGGTCGCGTAGGTGATGGTCTTGTCCGGGCCGTGCCCGTCGACGATCATCGGCAGCGGCGGACCGAACAGGAGCCATCGGCCCGATTCGTGATGCGCCGCCAGCGCCAGCCCGATCGAGGTGACCAGCGTGCACACCAGACCGAGCGCGGTCACCGCACCCACGGTCACCGCCGGGCGAGTTCGCTTGCCGCGCAACGCGATCGCCGCGAACACCACCGCGACGACGGCCACGATCACCGTCCACGATCCCCAGACGTCACGCAACCAGTCCAGGGCCATGATCGAGGTCTGCAGCAGCGACACGCCCAGCAGCGGCCGCGTCCACGACACGGGAATCACCGCGAACACCTGCGCCAGCACCAGCACGATGCCCAGGGCTCCGGCCACGACGAGCAGCACGGCCCGTCCGGGCGAGAACCGCCTCGCCGCCGACGGCGATTCGGATTCGGTCCGAACGGTCACACTCAGCCTCCATCGCCTCGCCCATCCACAACCCCTGGTCCGATGCTACGGGCGCACCGGCGGTGAACTGCGGTGACACCGCACACCCCACGCCGGATACGTCCGATTGACCCGCTCCGGAGCGGGTACAGCTATAGCAGATACCTCATTGCTATAACCGACGCGACATGCGACATTTTGGTCACGAAGCCGCCACTGTTCGGGCGACGGCGTGATCATGAACCGAGAATGGAAGTTTGAAAACCACACCACTCGAAGGGGTGGAAGCCATGCGGAACATGATTCGGCATGTGTTCCTGGCGCTCGTGATCGCGGCCTTGGCGGCGCTCACGTCCGGCACAGCAGCCGCGCTCACCGTCTCACCACAGCTCGACTATCCGGTGGCATCGATATCCCCGGCCAATGGCGCCCTCGTCGGCGTCGCTCATCCGGTGACGATCCGATTCGCCACACCCGTCCTCGACAAGGCCGGGGCCGAACGCTCGGTCACCGTCGCCACGCCCGGCGGCTCGTTCTCCTGGAACGGCGACCGGGAGCTGCGGTGGCATCCGAACGGATATCTGCCCGCCGACGCGAACCTGACGGTCGCCGCCGGCGGCGTGCGCTCGGATTTCCGCACCGACTCCGGCACCACCGCCGATGCGGACATGTCCGCGCACACCTTCACCGTCTACGTCCCGGGCGCCCCGCCGCGCGTGATGCCCGCATCGATGGGCAAGCCCGGGCGCGAGACGCCGGTCGGCACGTTCCCGGTCATGGAGAAGGACCGCACGATCATCTTCGATTCCCGCACGATCGGCATACCGCTCAGCTCACCCGAGGGCTACTACCTGCAGGGTGAGTTCGCCGAGCGGCTCACCACGGGCGGGGTCTTCGTGCATTCGGCGCCGTGGTCGGTCGACGACCAGGGACATCAGAACGTCAGCCACGGCTGCATCAATCTGGCCCCCGACGACGCCGAGTGGTACTACAACGTCGTGCGGATCGGCGATCCGGTGACCACCCACTGGTGAGTCAGGCGCGGGCCGCCTCGGCGGCCTGCACCACGTGTCGCATCAACAGCGCGGTCGTGACGGGACCGATCCCACCGGGAACCGGGCTCAGCGCGGCCGCGCGGCCCCGCACCGATGCCGCGTCGACATCGCCGACGATGCCGCCGTCGGGCCCCTCGTTGGTGCCCACATCGAAGACGACCGCGCCCTCGCGCACATGCGCCTCGGTGATCAGGCCCGCGCGCCCGACGGCCGCGACCACGATATCCGCGGCCGAGGTGACCGCGGGCAGATCGGTGGTGCGCGAATGGCACACCGTCACCGTGGCATTCTCGGCCAGCAACAGCTGGGCCAGCGGCTTGCCGACCACGTTCGAGCGGCCCACGACCGCGACATGCCGTCCCGCCAACGGGATTTCGTAGAACTTGGCCAATTCCACGACCGCCTGCGAGGTGGCGGGCGGGAAGCCGGGCAGTCCGGCCGCCAGCAGGCCCAGCGAATGCGGGCTCACACCGTCGACATCCTTGGCCGCGACGATGGCCGGGCTGACATCGGCCAGTCCGATGCCCTTCGGCAGTGGCGTCTGCAGCATGACCGCGTCCACCGCCGGATCGCCCGAGAGCCGTTCCAGTTCGGCGCGAATCGCCGCCGCGGTCGCGGTGGCACCGAGATCGACTGTGTCGCACGCGATTCCGAGCCGCTCGGCGGCGCGCTGCAGCGACTTCACATACCATCCGCTGGCCGGATCGTCGTTCGCCACCACCAGCACCAGCCGGGGCGCGGTCCCGGCCTCGGTCAGCGCGGCGGCGCGCGTGCGGGTCTCGGCGTTGAGGTCGGCGGCGAGCTGTTTGCCGGTCAGCGAAGTCGTGTCCACGACATCACACCCTATCGGGCGCGCTCGCGGCCGTGACGTCCGGAGCGGGCAACCTGCTACCGATCCGCTACCGCACCGGCGCACGAATCCGCCAGCGCCAAATCCCGGGTTGATACGCCGGCGGGTCGTATCGTGGTCTTGATCGTCCTCGAGCCAATTACCAGCAACACGTGCAGAACCCGGACTCCGGGGAAAGGTGTCGACTGCTGTGAGAATCGCAAGGCGTCTGAAGTATCTGCTCGCGGCCTGCGCCGCCGCGTTCGCCATCATCGGCCCGCTCGCGCCGGCCGCGACCGCCGATCCCCTCGTCCCCCTGTACAACGCCGCCCAGGCCAGCTTCCTCGATGGCAACGACTCCGCGGGCCTGGCCGCCCTGGCCGAACTGCTCGTGCAGAACCCCATCGATGCGCAGGCGCTGTCGCTGCAGGCCATCTGGTCCGATTACGTCGGCGATGTGCTCACCCGCGAGGTGGCGCTGACCCGGCTCGGCGCGATCGACGCGAATATGGCCGCGGGTACGCGAAACGTGATCGGCGCCATCGGCGCCGCCATGGGCACCCTGCCCAATCCGCTGCCCGCGCTGATCGGTCCGCATACCGGGATCGTGGTACTCGGATACGGCCTGCTGCCCGACGGCAGCATGCGCCCGGAGCTGGTGAACCGGCTGATCGCCGCGTGGGTGCAGGCCATCGCCGCGCCCTGGTCGCCGGTCGTGGTCACCGGCGGCAACCCGCAGAACGGCGTGTCCGAAGGGGCCGCGATGGCGGGCTGGCTGACCTCGCACGGCATTCCCGCCACGCGCGTACTGATCGAGGACCGCGCCGGATCGACCGTGCAGAACGCACTGTTCGGCACCGCCCGGCTGCGCGATGCGGGCGCCGACAGCGCGGTCGTGGTGACCTCGCCCAATCACATCCGCCGGGCGGTCGGCGATTTCGTCGTCGCCGGGACCCGGGTGGTGGGCGCGATGACCTCGCTCGATCAGTTGGTCTCGCAGCTGCCGCCGCCGAATCGGGTGGCCCAGCGCAGCATCTACCTCGACGCGACACGGACGTTCCTGCTCCCGCCCGCTCGGTAAACCATGCCGGGATCGGCGCCGGATGCGGGCACAATGAGCCGGTGATCGTCCCCGACATCGACTCGCTGGTGGTGCGGCTGCGCCGCGCCGGATGCGTCTTCGCCGAGGAGGAGGCCGCGCTGCTGATGGCGGCGGCCTCCTCCCCCGGCGAGCTGGAAACACTGGTGGCACAACGGATTTCCGGCGTGCCGCTGGAGCATCTGCTGGGGTGGGCGGAGTTTCGCGGGCTGCGGGTCGCGGTCGCGGCGGGGGTGTTCGTGCCGCGGCGACGGACCGAATACCTCGTCGCGCAGGCGGTCGCGCGCGGCGGCGCGGACGCGGTCGTCCTCGATATGTGTTGCGGCTCCGGGGCTCTGGGCCTGGCGGTGGCGACCGAGCTGAGCGCCGCGGGGATCGCGGTGGAGTTGGTCGCGAGCGATATCGAACCGGCCGCGACCGCCTGCGCACGCCGCAATCTCGCACCGCTGGCGGCCCGCGTGGTCCAAGGCGATCTGTTCGCCCCGCTCCCGGCCGATCTCGCGGGACGGGTCACCTTGCTGCTGGCCAATACGCCCTATGTGCCGAGCGGGATGGTCGAGCAGATGCCGCCGGAGGCCCGCGAGCACGAGCCCCGGTCCGCCCTCGACGGCGGGCCCGACGGGCTCGACATCGCGCGCCGCGTGGCCGCCGACGCCCCGCACTGGCTCGCCCCCGGCGGTCACCTGTTCATCGAGACCGGCCACTCCCAGGCCGCCACCGCCGCGGAGATCTTCACCGACACCGGACTGACCCCGACCATCGCCGAATCCGAGGAGTACTACGCCACCGTGGTGATCGGCACGCGATGAATCAGCCCTTGCGCCCGGTGAATTCGTCCATCGAGTGGTAGACGCCCACGGCGTTGAGGTACAGATCGCGGAGCTTCAGCGGCAGCAGCCCGGAGATGGCCCGGTTGAGCCGGGAGGTCCACGGCATCACCACCAGGGCCGCACCCTTCTTCATCTCCGACCAGGCGGTGTCGACGGCCTCGTCCTGTTCGATGATCGGGGTGAACAGAAAACCCTTGGCGCCGTCGAACATTCCGGTGTTGATGTAGGTCGGGCAGAACGTGGTGACCTTCACATGCCCGTTACCGGACTGCTCGAGCTCCAGCCGCACCGAATCCGACCAGCCCAGCGCGGCCCATTTGGACGCGGCGTAGACGCTCATCCGTGGATTGGACACCAGCGCTGCCGAGGACGCGATGGTGAGCACGCGCGCGGGGGTGCGCCGGGACACCATCGCGGGCAGGAACTCCAGCGTAATGTACATGGGCGCAAGGGAATTGATCGCGACCGTCTTATCGATATCGGCGGGATCCGCGGTCTCCCAGAAGTATCCGTTGCCGCGCACGATGCCCGCATTGTTGATCAGCACATCGACATCGCCCACCTCGGACCGCACCGCGGCGGCCGTTGCGGCGATCGCCTCCCGATCCGAGACATCGACGACGTAGGGGTGAATCCCGCTGCGGCCCACCGCCTCCAGCTCGGCCGCGGTCCGCTTCAACGCCTTCTCGTTGACGTCCCACAGCACCACCGCGGCCGCATCCTCGCGCACCGCGCGTTCGGCGAACGCACGACCCAACCCCATCGCGGCACCGGTGATCAACACCGTCCTACCGGCCACCGTGTCCATACCCGCATCCTCTCCACACCGCCATTAGATTAACACCGGTGTTAGCCTAATAACGGCAGTCCATGTTCTGTCAAGACATCCACGAGGAGCTAAAGATGCCGGGGGATGCGGTGCTCGTCTCGGACAGCAGCGCGCCGCGCCGGGGACGCCCGCCACAGACGCCCGAACAGGCCGATGAGGTGCGCGCCCGGATCGTGCTGGCCGCGGCCGAGGTGTTCACCGAGCTCGGCTCGCGCGGGCTGAGCGTGGCCCGCATCCTCGAGCGCGCCGGAATCTCGCGGCCGACCTACTACCGCTACTTCGGCAATGCCGAACAGCCGCTGCACGCGCTGCTCACCGCGTCGAACGAGAGGCTGGTCGGCGGAATCCGTGCGGCCCTGGACACTTCGGATGAACCGGTGTGGCTGGGGATCGGCATCATCGACGCCTATCTCGACTGGGCGCGCGGCCACGGGCCGATGTTGCGACCGGTCTTCGCCGAACTGCATGATCCGGCCTCGCCCGTATCCTCCTATCGGGAGGCGGCGTTCGACGATATCCGGGCCCTGGTACGCACGAAGTTCGCCGCGCTCGGGCGCCCGGCGCCCGCGCCGCTGGATCTCGACACCGCGCTGCAGGCCTGCGAATTCGTCGTCTACCGGATATCGACGACCGATCCGGATCCCGGCGAGTTGGCGGCCGCGCGGCTGACCATGATCCGCAGCGTGCTGGTCACCCTCGGCCGCCGCGAGGATGTCGAATTCGCGCTGACGCTCCCCGGAATCTTCGACAGCGCGGGCTAACTCGCGCTGTGCGCGGCCGCCCGGCGCGCGACCGAGGTGAAGCGCAGGGCGCGGTCGGCGATCCGGCGGTACCGGAAGGCGGGCAGATCGCGCAGATAGTTCATATGCAGCCGCCACGGCGTGCGATCACCGGCGGCCGGGAAGCGGTCGGCGGCGCGCAGCACGTATCCGGCGCTGAAGTTCGGCAGGAACGCCGTGGTGCCGACCGATTCGTCGCGGACCGGGGTGACCGCGGCGTATCCGCGGGCATCCATATGCCGCAGCAGCCGAACGATGTACTCGCACACCAGATCCGCCTTCAGCGTCCAGGAGGCGTTGGTGTAGCCGATGATGTAGGCGAAGTTCGGGACGCCCGAGAGCATCATCGCCCGATAGGCCATGGCCTTCGGCACATCCACCGGCGCACCGTCGACCGCCAGCTCGATGCCGCCGAAGATGAGCAGATCCAAACCCGTCGCGGTGACGATGATATCGGCGGGCAGCTCGGCCCCCGAACTCAGCCGCAGCCCCGTGGCGGTGAAGGCGTCGATATCGTCGGTGACCATCTCCAGCGCGCCCTTGCGGATGGCGCGGAACAGATCGCCATTGGGCACCAGGCACATTCGCTGATCCCATGGGTTGTAGCGCGGGGCGAAATGGGTGTCGATGTCATAGCCCTCGGGCAGCCAGTGCTGTTGCAGGCCACGGATCCACGCCCGCATCCGCTCCGGACGCCGTTGGCACAGTTGATAGATCGCGGTGCTGTAGGCGATGTTCTTGGCGCGGGCCAGCGTATAGGCGGCGCGGGAGGGCAGCATTCGCCGGAGCCGATCGGCGACCGCGTCGCGGGCGGGTACCGACAGCACATAGGACGGCGACCGCTGCACCATCGTCACGTGTGCGCCCAGCGCGGTGAGCGCGGGGCCGAGGGTGACCGCGGTCGCGCCGGAGCCGATGATCACGATCCGCTTGCCCTCGACCGCCAGTTCCCGTGGCCAGTGCTGCGGGTGCACGATCGTGCCCTCGAATCGGTCGCGGCCCACGAAGTCCGGGGTGTAGCCCTGGTCGTAGCGGTAGTAGCCCGAGCAGCAGAACAGGAAGTTCGCGGTCAGGGTGACGGTGTCGCCGGTGTCGGCGCGCCGGGCCGTGACGGTCCAGCGCTGCTCGTCGGAGGACCATTCGGCCCGCCTGGCCCGATGCCCGAACCGGATATGCCGATCGATCCCGGCCTCGGCCGCGGTCTCGCGCACATAGTCCAGGATCGACGGGCCGTCGGCGATCGCCTTATCCCCCAGCCACGGCCGGAACCGGTAGCCGAGGGTGAACATATCCGAATCGGAGCGAATCCCCGGATACCGGAACAGATCCCACGTCCCGCCGATGGCCGCGCGAGCCTCGAGGATCGCGTAGGTCCGGGCCGGGAACGCGCGCTGCAGATGATGGGCGGCCCCGATGCCGGACAAGCCGGCTCCGATGATGAGCACATCGAGATGTTCCACCGCACTGGTCATATCCCGAATCCTCGATCTCTCGCGTAGATCCGACCGGTACCCCTCCTTCCAGCCTAACCGTGCCGCCGCTACATCCGCAGCCCACTGGCGCGCAGCACGCGGCGGCCGATGCCGGCGCGGATCGCCTCCTCGGTGCCGATGATGCGCACGCGACGGCGGGCGCGGGTGATCGCGGTGTAGAGCAGTTCCCGTGTCAGCAGCGTCGATTCCGGGCCGGGCAGCACCACCGAGACGGTGCCGTACTGACTGCCCTGACTGCGATGGATCGTCATGGCGTACACCGTGGTCACGCCCGGGAACTGCGTGGGATGTACGAGATACGGTTCGCTGCCGCGCTGCAGGGCCGCGCGCAGGGCGCCATCGGGCGCGCGCACGATCACGCCGGTATCGCCGTTGTAGATGCGGGCCTCGTGATCGTTGGCGGTGACCAGCAGCGGCTGGCCCGGAAACCATTGTCCCGCACCGGCATCGACGCCGATACCGGCCGCGGCGACCCAGCCGCCGGCCAGCCGGTCCCACTGCTCGACGCCGAAATGCCCCTGCCGATGCGCGCACAGCAGCCGATGCGATTCCATCGCCTCGAGCGCTGCGGCGGCATCGCCGCGCTCGGCCGCGGCGGTGGTGGCGCGCGCGGTGCCCACGACATCGGCGCGCACATCGGCGACCTGATCGGGATCGCACAGCGACAGCTCCTCGCCACCGTCGGCCAGCAGCGCCAGCGCGGCCTCGGCATCGCCCGCGCGCACCGCGACCGCCAGATCCGCGATGCGGCCACCGAAGCGGCGGCCACGGCTGAGCCGAATGATGCCGCCGCGCAACCGATCCCGCTCGCGGGCCGACAGGGCCTCCGGATGCGCCGCGGCGCCGTCCTGATCGCCGAGGATCCGGTCGAGCACCGGATTCGGCTGCGCCACCACGGGTCCGGCCACCAGATCGGCCAGGACCGCACCGGCGTCCACCGAGGCCAGCTGATCCGGATCGCCGACCAGCACCAGCCGGGTGTCGGGCCGCACGGCGGGCAGCAGGCGGCTCATCATGGTCAGCGAGACCATCGAGGTCTCGTCGATGACGATGACGTCGTAGGGCAGCCGGTTGAATTCGTGATGGCGGAACCGGGTCGCGCCGCCGCGCTGCCAGCCCAGGAGCCGGTGCAGCGTGGCCGCGGTCAACTCCGGCAGCCGCAGGTCCCCGGCCTGTTCGCGCACCGATTCCTGCAGGCGCGCCGCGGCCTTGCCCGTCGGCGCCGCCATGGCGATGCGCAGTGCGGGCGCGCCCGGAATCGCCTCCTGCAGCGCCAGGAGCAGCGCCAGGATGCGCGCGATGGTATGGGTCTTGCCGGTGCCGGGGCCGCCCGCGACGACGGTGGTCCACTGCGTCGCCGCGAGGGCGGCGGCCACGCGCTGCCGGTCCGGCGGCTCGCCCGGCAGGTGGGAGTCGGGGAACAGCCGATCCAGGTGCTGCCGAACGGTTTCCGGATCGACCAGCGGGTGGGTACCCGCGCGCGCGGTCAGCGCCTCGCGGATCGTCTGCTCCTGGCGGAAGTACCGGTCCAGATACAGCAGCGGGCTGCCGCCGTCGGGTTCCACCAGCCGCAGCGGCCGCAGCGGTCCGGCCGGGCTGCCCTGCACCAGCGGACTCGTCCGCAGCGCGGTCAGCACGGCCTCGACCTCGGGCCAGGGCAGGGTCGCGGGATCGATGGCGTCGGGATCCTCGGCGTCGAATCCCTCACCGTCCACGCCGATATCGTGCATGCGCGGCAGTTCCAGACAGACCGAACCCGAGCGCACCGCGCGCACCGCCAGCGCCGCCGCGAACAGCACCGGCTCGCGGTCCTCGCGACCCAGCCGTCCCAGCCGCAGCGCGACATGCACATCGGCGGCGGAGAGGATTCCGGCGGCGTTGAACGTGCGCAACAGTCCGGTCGCCCGCTGCGCCAACTGGATCGCGGTCACGGCATCACCCGCCCGGCCAGCAGTGCCGACAACTCCTCGACGAGGGCCACAGGCGGATCCCAGTCGAAGACACCACAGCCGGACGGGGTTTCGGGTCCGATCATGCCGCGCACGAACAGATACCGGATACCGCCCAGATGTCGGGCCGGGTCGTAGTCGGGCAGTCGCCAGCGCAGAAAGCGGTGCAGCGCGGCCGAATACAGGATGGCCTGCAGCGGATAGTGCGAGCGCATCATCTCCGCGGCCATCCGGTCGCGGGTGAAGTGGGCGACGGTGAGGTCGCCGGCGCTGAGCCGGTTCGTCTTGTAGTCGACCACCACGAACCGCGGTCCGTCGACGCGCAGGACGGCGTCGATGCTGCCGGTGAGATATCCACGCAGGGGCAGATCGTCCAGCGCGTCGAGGTGGTCGGCGTACCCGGCGAACGGGTCGTCGGCGGGCAGGTGGGCGCGCAGCAGAGCCGCGATGCGGCGCAGGGTGATTCGCCGTCCGCCCGCCTCCTCGCGTCCGGCGAGCGGGAGTTCGAAGTCGAGTTCGTTGAGCCGGTCGCGGCTCGAGATATCGGCCAGGGCGCCGACGCCGATCGGGGTGCGCAGCACCGCGAGCAGGGCCGTGGCCAGCGCCTGTGGATCGATATCGGCCAGCAGTTCGGCGATCGCCTGCTCGCAGCGGGCCAGCACCTCGGCCGCCAGGTCCGTCGCATCGGTATCCACGCGTTCCAGCACGCCGTGCACGAGCGTTCCGAATTCCGCGCCGTAGGGCAGGTTGTTCATCAACGAGGGTGCGGCACCGGCGAATTCGGTGTCGGAGACGAGTTCGGCGGCAGGTTCGGCGGGTTCGTCGGTGGTGTCTTCCGGTGCGGCGGTGTGCAGGTCGTGGGCGGCGGCGGTGAGCGCGGAATAGGAGGTACGCCGCCAGTCGTGATCGATCGCGCGGTCGAATCGGGCCGCGGCGAGCGCGCCGACCTCGGCCCGTCCGCGTTCCCAATGCGGGCGCACCCGCCCGATCGTGCGTACTTCCTCGACCGAGACGACGCCCGGTGCGGCGGCGGCCCACTGCGAAAGCTGTTCGGCCACAGCCTCGTCCACCGCGACCTCGGCGCGGCCGGGCACTTCGGCGCTGCCGGGCAACCGGCCCAGGATCATGCGGTGCAGGGGCGCGAAGGCGGTGCCGTAGGCGGGGGCCCACCAGGCCACCACCTGGCATTGCGCGCGGGTGAGCGCCACATACAGCAGCCGCAGTTCCTCGCCCGCCTCCTCCGTCTCGCAGCGGCGCTTGCGGTCGGCGTAGCCGGGGGCCTCCGCGCCGCCCACATCGAGCACGCGCTCGGGGCCGTCGTGGAACAGCAGCGTGGCCGGAGTGGGATTCTTGGCGCTGTCCCATGCGAAGGGCAGGTACACCACCGGGAATTCCAGGCCCTTGCTGGCGTGCACGGTCGCGATCTGTACGGCGGCCGCGTCGCGGTCCAGGCGGCGGCTGCGGTCGGAGACGGTGCCGGAGGCGGGATCTCGCACCCGGTCGGCCAGCCAGCGGGTCAGCGCGGTCAGTCCCAGCGATTCGCGCGCCGCCACCTGATCGAGCAGCTGGGCGAGGTGGCGCAGATCGGTCAGGCGGCGTTCGCCGCCCGCGACCGCGAGCAGCCGCGGTGCCAATCCCGTTTCGGCCGAGAGCTTCTCGAAGACGGCGGCGAATCCGGCGCGGCTGAACAGCCGCGCCGCCTCGCGCAGCTGGGCGCTGAGCCGGCCCACCAGATCGGCTCCGCCGCTGTCGATCTCGGCGGCCGACAGGCCCAGCAGCGGGGTTCCGGCGGCCAGGCGCACCCGATCGCCGCGGTGCGGTTGTTCCAGGGCGCGCAGCAGCCACAGCCAGTCCGTGGCGCTCCCGGTGGCGAAGACGCTCGCGCCGCCTGTGAGCACCGAGGCGACGCCGACGCGGTCCAGCGCGGCGCGCACGAGGTCGATCTGGGAGCGGGTACGGACCAGCACCGCGATATCGCCCGGGCCGAGCGGGCGATCCTCGATCAGCGTGCCCGAATCGAGCAGTCGGACGATATCGGCGGCCAGATCCTCGGCGACCCGGGAGCGCTGGCGGCCTACGGCGGGGAAGTCCGCGCGGTTGCGCGGTCCGGCGCCATCACGGCGGAAATACCGCAGCCGCAATGGGATTCGCTGCTCGCTCGGTCCGTTCAGGCGAGTGTGCGGGCGGACGGCCCGCACCGGGTGGACGGTGATCTCCTTATGTCCCAGCGCGGCCCCGCCCATGACATGCTCCAGCGCGGTGAGCAGGCCCTCGTCGCTGCGCCGGTTGGTGGTGAGTTCGCGCCGCTGTTTCGCGTGTTCGACGGCGTCGAGATAGCTCAGCACCTCCGCGCCACGGAAGGCGTAGATGGCCTGCTTCGGATCGCCGACCAGCACCAGGGTGGCGTGGCCGTGGAAGGAGCGGCGCAGGATTTCCCACTGCAGCGGGTCGGTGTCCTGGAACTCGTCGACCAGCGCCACGCGGTAGCGCTCGCGGATGCGGGCACAGGCGCGTTCGCCGTGTACCGGATCGGCCAGCACGTCGTGCAGCAGCATCAGCAGATCGTCGAAGTCGCGCAGGCCCGAAAGACGTTTGCGCCGTTCGACTTCCGACCGCACCGCCAGCGCGAACGCGACCCGTTCGGCGGCCGGATGGTCGCCGATCCGCTCATCGGGCACCAGCCGCGCGTGCCGGTCCCCGACCGCCGCGGCACCGAGCTGATGGGCCTCCTTCAGCGCGAAGGGCGCGCCGCCGCGCGCGTAGCGGGCCAGGTACAGATCGTCGGCCACGGTCGCGACCAGATCCTCGATCCCGTCGACCAGCCGCACTCCCGGATCGTGCTCCCCCGCCAGGCCCAGCTCGTCGAGCATGCGCTGACAGAAACTGTGCGTCGTGGCGATCGTTCCGGAATCGAAGTCCGACAGCGCCGCCACCAGCCGCCCGCGCCGCCGCGCCACCTCCGCCGAATCCCCGTGCGCCAGATGTCGAATCAGCTCGTCCGAACTTCCCAGCGCCTGCTGTGGATCCGCCAATCCCGCCGCCACAGCCACGAACCGCTCCCGAGTCCGCTCCCGCAACTCCTGGGTCGCGGCCCGGCTGAACGTCACCAGCAGCAGCTGCGAGACATCGACCCCCGCCTCGGCCACGAACCGCACCGCCAGCCCGACGATCGCATAGGTCTTCCCGGTCCCCGCACTGGCCTCCAGCACGGTCGTGGCCTGCGGCAGCGGGCCGCACAACTCGAACGCATTCCCGGCGTATTCGCCGGGTGCCGGGTGGTGCCGTACTACAACGGGTTCCACCGGGTCGGGAACCGGGAACAGTTCCTCGATCTCGGGTTGGGCCGGGGCGTGGCGGATGGCGGGTTCAGTCGGGCGGCGGCGGGGGCGGGCGGGTTCGACCTCGGGGAGGGAGAACAGTTCGTCGGTCATGGTTGCCCCTGGGTTTCGTTGGCCAGCAATGGATTCCACAGGCGGCGGGCGAGGGCGCCGAAGCGGGTGGTCTCGCCGGACGGGTCGGGGCCGGGCAGGGGGGATTCGAGGTGTTCGAGGCGCGGCGCCGGGCCCCAGACGTAGCGGAGGTAGCGGTCGGTGTGGTCGCCGAAGGCCTTCGGCCCGCCCGGACCGCCGAGGAATTCCTGATCGGCGGCCTGGCGAGCCTCGTCGAGACTCACGCCCTGACAGCGGCGTTCGGCATAGACCGCCGAGGCGGTCGGGGTGATCGGCAGTGGTTCGGCCAGACCCTCGTCGCGCAGTGCGGCCAGCTCGCGCAGGATCGCCTGGGCCGCCGCGGCATTGGGCGCGGTGAGGGTGGAACGCCAGGCGGGACGGTTGAATCGGCCGCGCCCGATGGTGATCGCGCGCCAGCTGTGATTGCGTTCGGTCGCGGCCAGGGCGAGCAGCCGCACCCAGGCGGCGAGGCGATGTTTGGGCGCGAGGCGGGAGAAGGTGGTGCGCACCACCGCGTCGTCGTGCACATCGGGCACCGTACCGCTCAGCAGCCGCCCCTCGCCGAGATCGACCGCGATATCCATGGTGCGCGAGGGCAATTCGTGGATCGGGCGCGCCACCCGGACGAGTTGGTCGACGGTGTCCTCCACATCGGTGAGCACCGCCGCGCCCAGTCCGAACGGCGGCAGCGTGCCACGCCGCCACTCCGCGGCGCGCAGGGCGGCCGGATCCGCACCGTTGAGCCGGGCGGCCAGCATGCGCTCGCCCATATTCCATTTGGTCAGCCCGTCCAGCTCGATGGGCAGCCGCTCGTCGATCTCCTCGGCCTCCTCCGGAACCCGGATTCCCAGGCGCTGCCACAGGAACGCGCGCACCGGATGTTCGGCGAACGAAATCAGTTCCGCCAGTTCCACATCCACGCGCGCCGAGGCCGCCAGCGGACCCGGCAGGAAGGCGGGCTGCTCGCGGACCGGGCCGGTCGCGGCCTGCGCGCCCGCCAGCGCGACGGTGTCGAAGCTGATCGGATCGTCGGCGGCGAAGTTGCGAATGTCGAAGGGCTGCAACGGATGCCGGATCACCACGCCGTCCAGCGATCCGGTCAGCGCCCGCAGGGTGTCCAGCAGTTCGGCGAGCGGGATCGCGGGCGGGCGATGCGCGCCGGTCACCGGATCGGCGCCGGTGTGCAGCACCACGAGCCGGTCCTGGGCGGCCATGATCGCGTCGAGCAGCAGTTGCCGGTCCTCGCTGCGCGGATCACGTTCGCCCACCAGGGGTTCGCGCGCGAGCACATCGTCACCGTCCACGCCGCCGGCACGCGGGAAGACCTCGTCGTCCAGGCCCAGCAGCACCACCACCCGATGCGGTACCGACCGCAGCGGGGCCAGTGCGCAGACGGTCAGCTCACCGGTGCGGAAGTTCGCCCGCGCGCTGCGGCCCGCGAGCCGATCATGTAGCAGCGCCGCGATATCGGGCAGTCGCAGCGGCACCGAGCCCGCGTGTTCGAGCGCGGTGGCCACCTCGCGGCGCGCCTCGACGCCCTGCCAGGACTGCGCATACGTGGTGTCGGTCAACAGATCCAGCGCCCGCCCGAGCACCTGCGCCCATTCGTGCGCGGGACGCGGCGATCCGGCGGGTTCGGCGGGCGTGGGCCCGCGCAGATCGCGCACGCAGACCGCGAGCCGGTCGGTGAATTCCGCGAACCGTCCCGCGAGATCCACATCGGCGGAGTCCACATCCTCGAGCGGTAGCGCCAAATCCAGCCAGTCCTCGGAGGATTCGCCCGCCGCCACGCCGAGCAGAATGCGGTCGACGGCCGCGTTGAGGGTGTTCTGCGCGAATTCGCCCAGCCCGAACGCCTGCCGCTGCCGAGACCCGATCCCCCACCTGGCCCCGGTCTCGGCGGCCCATTCCCGCAGCCGCTCGATATCGTCGTCGTCGAACCCGCAGCGCACCCGCACCGGTTCGGCCGCCGCGAGATCGAGCACCTGCGTGACCGTCACCCGCCCATCGGCGAATCCGAGCAGATCCTCGAGCACGGCCAGCACCGGATTGGCCTCCCCCGACCACCGATCGGCCAACCGCACCCGCAATCCGTGCGCCGGATGCGCGGGCCCCGCCCCCGCCTCGATCTGCCAGTGCCCGAACGCGGCCCGCACCAGCGGACCGTAGGTCTCCACGTCCGGACACAACACGACCACATCCCGCGGCTCGAGCCCCTGATCCGCCGCGAAGATCCCCAGCAACACCTCCCGCAGCACCTCGACCTGCCGTGCGGGCCCGTGACAGGAATGCACCCGCACGGTCCCATCGGCGCGCCCCGCCTCCGGCTCGGGCGGCCACCGATCGTCACGAATCCCGGCCTGCAGCTCGGAAAGCAGAGTGCGCGAGGGACTTTCGCCATGCTCGCGATGATGCGTGTCGATCACCGCACCGACGCCGCTCAACCGCGCCTGCAGCTCCCGCACATCCCGCCCCAACGCCGCCAGCAAAGGATGCGCCACGCGCAGCGCACTGTCATCGACGGCGCGAGACATGTCCGACATGAGAGAGCTCGCGGGGTCAGAGGACACCGGGGAGCCCGCCGGGACGAGGGAATCGGCCGGACCCGACACGATGCGGGAGTCGACGAGGTTCGTCGGGGCGGTGGAGCTCGCGGTGGCGAGCGCGGGTTTCAGGTTCGACCAGAGGGTGGGGCTCGGGTGGGCCAGCCAGAGGTGGACGTCTCGGTGGGCAGCCAGGGCGGCGAGGACCTCGAGTTGGTCGGTGGTGGGGCGGGTGGGGCCGAACAGGGAGATTCGTTGGGGTAGTGGGGTGATCGCCGGGTCGGTACGCAGGCGGGTGCAGGCGGTGGTGAGGCGTTCGGCGGGGCCGGGGGTGGTCAGGCGGGTGCGCAGGCGGCGCCAGAGTTCGGGTTGCCAGCGCAGATCCTCGGGCAGGGGGTTGCCGCAGCCGTCGGTGTCGTGGCCCTGGGACCAGTCGGCGATCAGGGCCGGGCGCCCGGTGGCGTAACCGTCGAAGAGGGCGGCGATGCGCGCGGCGGTGGCGTAGCGGCGGCCCGCGCGGTGGGCCACGGCGGGGATGTCCGCGCCGAGGTGGCGCGACAGCAGGGCGGCCCAGGGTTGTGCGAGAGCGTCATCGATCACACTCAGTAGCGTCCAGACCATCCGCCCGGGCGCCCACGGATCGTCCTCGGCCGGAACGCCGGTCGCCGCGGCGAGCACCTCGGCCACCAGCGCGGCGGGCGTGGGGAAGGCGATATTCGCCGAAATCCCGTCTCCCGCAACCGCGCCCAGCATGCCCGCGAGCCGCTGCTGGAGCCAGCGCTCGATGCCCTTGGCGGGTACGGCCACCACCTCCACGGCGAACGGGTCGGCCAGGGGTCGCGCCAACACCGCCCCGAGCTCGTCGGCGAGCGTCGCCGCCCGCTCGGCTCGATGGATGTGCAGCGCCATCTCCCCGCCTCACTCCCCTCGCTGATGCTGTCGGTGAGCTATCCGCCGGATGCCCCATGGTTGCCTGTCGTCGGCCGATCCTACAAACTCGGCGGGCCCGAACCGCGGCACGACTCGGCATTCCGGAGACATACCATGTGGTATGAGGCTGGCAATCTGCCGGAAATAGGTCTTCAACACACGTTTGACCGAATTGCCGGACAAGTACCAAATTCTCAGCAACACAAGCGAATCCGCTCATCAGACCACGCCGGAAAACTTGACCGCAATTCGCCACCGCGTGTCATGCCGGATGCGGCGGTGTGGTGTGCCACAGTGCTCTGCGGGGTGGGATGGGAGATCTTTTCGAAAGGCTGGTTCGGTTCATGACAGCGACGGTGATTCCCCATGTACCCAGATCAGGGTTCACGGTCCGCCGAGTCGGCGAGCTGTGGGAGTTGGTGAATTCCCGCCACTACGGTCGCACCGTCGTTCTGCACGCCTGGCCCCGTGACGGCCACACCGAGGCGTTCGAACACTGCTATCGACTCAACGGCCGCAGCGTCGAGGAGTTACAGGCCGCCTTCCACTGATCGTCGATGTCCGAAAACCGCTGTGCCACACCGATCTCCGATGCCGCGGTGCCTCGAGCGACCTGGGCGGGCGCGATATGCGCGACCGGAACCTTTGCTATGGTGCGTCCGTGCGTTATCCCCGCAGCGCCGCGCGCGCCAACCGCCCCACGCGCATGGCCGCAGGTGCCTGCGCCGTCGCCGCCGCCGCCCTCATCGCGGGCGCGCCCGCCCTGCAGGCCGGCCCCGCCGCCGCCGTCCCGGTCCGAACCGAGGGCTGCAACGACGGTTTCGACTGTGATATGAGCGCCCGCATCCAGAAGGTGGACGCCTATCTGTCCAATCGCCCCGGCATCACGGGTTATGTGGTGCGCGACCGGGTCACCGGCGCGGTGCACAGCAACGGCAATGCCGATACCCAGTTCTGGACCGCCTCGACCATCAAGCTGGCCATCGCGGAGGATCTGCTCAATCGCGCCCGGGCGGGCTTCATCGTGCTGACCCCCGAGGACCGCACGCTCATGGAGTCGATGCTGGCCACCTCCAACGACACTGCCGCCGATGTGCTCTGGGCCAAGTTCTCCGGACTCGATCACATGGCCTTCAACAACGCCTTCCGCGCCAACGGCATGGTCGCGCTGACGCCGCAGCAGCCGACCACCGGACGTGCGTTCCCCGACTGGGGTTTCCAGCAGTGCACCCCCGCCGATCTGGATCGGCTCATGAACAACGTGCTCGATCACATGAATCCCGACGATCGCGCCTATCTGCTCGATCGGATGCGCAATGTGGACACCAATCAGCACTGGGGCGTCTGGGGCGCGGGCGCGGCCATGCGTCCGGGTCTGAAGAACGGCTGGTCCGACGAGCAGGGCGGCTGGGTCGTCAACTCGGTCGGCTTCGCCGGTCCCGGCGAGCGCTACACCCTGGGCATCATGAACGACCTCGGCACCCAGGGCGGTTACGCCGACGGCGAGGAGACCACCACCCGCGTCGCCGAAATGCTGTTCAGCGGAAGGTAGTTCTCACCGCTTGCGCAGCCGCAGCGGCGCCCCGTCACGCGGGAACGGGATCGTGGAGAATCCCCACGGCATCAGATAGTCGTCGGGGATTCGCCATTCGTAGTCGCGGACCATCGCGGCGATCATCACCTTCACCTCGAGCACACCGAAATGCATGCCGATGCATTTGTGGGCGCCCGCGCCGAAGGGCATCCACGCCAGGCGGTGCGATTTGTCCTCGCGGCGATGCTCGGCGAAGCGTTCGGGATCGAAACGCGCCGGGTGCGACCACAATTCGGGGAGCAGGTGGTTGAGGCTGTAGGCGAGGTCGACCTGGGTGCCCGCGGGCACGTAGTGTCCGGCGATCTCGGTGTCGCGCACCGCGCGGCGCACCAGGCCCGGCACCGGCGGGACCAGCCTCAGGCTCTCCTTGATCACCAGATCCAGATCGTGCAGCCGATCCAGATCCGCGATGGCCGGCGCGCCGCCGCAGTCCTCGCGCAGCGCCAGCGCCTCGGCCCGCACCCGTCGCTGCCACTCCGGATGCCGCCCAAGGTAATAGGCGACCGCGGTCGCGGTGGTGGTCGTCGTATCGTGGGCGGCCATGATCAGGAAGATCATGTGATTGACCACATCGGCATCGGAGAACATCTCGCCGTCCTCGGTGCGCGCATGACACAGCGCGGAGAAGAAATCGGCGCCTTGGGACCGGCGTTTGGCCGGGATCATGCGAGTGAAGTACTCCTCCAGCACCTTTCGGCCCCGCAGCCCCGCCCGCCAGGAACTGCCGGGGACCGGATACCGCACCAGCGACAGTCCGGCGTGGGTGCAGTCGAGGAAGGCCGCGCCCAGCCGCTGCCGCTCGGGCCCGGCCCGCACGCCCATGAACGTCTCGGCGGCGATCTCGAGGGTCAGATCCTTGATCGTCGGATACAGCCGCACCTGCCGCCGCGTGCCGCTCACCCAGCGGCCGATGGCCGTGTCCACCACCGGAACCAGATGTGCCAGATGCGCTTCCAGCCGCTCCCGGGTGAAGGCCTGCTGCATGATCCGCCGATGGAACATGTGCTCGGAGAATTCGAGCAGTAACAGTCCGCGGCCGAAGAACGGGCCGATGAAGTAGTCCCAGCCCTGTCCGAAGTCGCCCCGCCGCTTGCCCAGCACCTCGTCCACGGCCTGCGGTCCGGCCACGTAGACGTGATCGACGCCGAGTGCGGGGTGATAGCTCACCGGCCCGTACCGGTGATAGCGGGCGAGCAATTCGGCTGGGCCCCACCGCAGATACTGCAGCGAGCGGCCGAGCAGCGGCAGTCCGGCATCGCCGTGGACCGCGCGCAGCTCGCTGCCGGATCGGGGCGTGGCGAGAATCTGTTCGCGCACGGGGAGCATCCGCAGCGCTCGATCGATCGGATTGCGGCCGGTGACCTCGAGAAAGCCGATGTTCTCGCGGTCCATCCGGGAGTCGATGCTGACCATGATCGCAGCCTCTCATCAAAAGTACACCTTGTACTTTAACGGTAGAGTGTGGGCTGTGACAAGGCACACATCGCGGCCGCGGCCGCGCGGCCGCCCGCCGGGCCCGCCACTGGACCCGGCGCTGCGGCGCGCCGAAATCCTCGACGCCACAGAGCGAGTCGTCGCGCGCACCGGAACTCCGCTCACGATCGCCGAGGTCGCGGCCGAGGCCGGCTATGCGCGCACCGCGGTGTACGCGGTCTTCCCGGATCTGCCCGCACTGGTCGACGCGCTGGCCGAGCGACATATGGAAGGGCTCATCGCCGCCTCCGACGCGATCCTGGCCCAGCCGCTGCCCGGCCGCGATCTGCTGCGCGCGCTGGTCCAGCTGATCTGCGATTTCGTCGACGGCAATCCGAATCTGCATCACCTGCTGATGCAGCGACTGCAATCCGACGACCCCACGGGACATCGCCGCCCGTTCTTCGCTCGCGCCGCGGACTGGGCCGGATCGGTGTTCGATCTGCTGCTGCGCCAGATCGGCGCCGACCCCGCCCCCGCGCGCGTCTGGGCGACCGCGACCGTGGGCGCGATCCTGATGTCGGCCGAGGATTGGGGCCGCCACTCCGATCGCGATCGCGTCGAATTCGTGGACCGGCTCACCGCATTCCTGTGGCCGCCGCTGGAACAGGTCGGCGCGGATCGGTACATCGGCCCGCTGCGGGGCGGAAGGGAAATCGACCATGATACGTCATCGAACCGAAGACGCGCCGGGGAGGTCGAAGTAACCGAAACTGGGTAAGCCGACTACCGTTAGGCATGTTGTAGATCGAATGGCGGAGGAGCAAAGATGACAGGAGCGGCTGTCGAGAACCGACGCCATCGCGTGGCGGTGATCGGATCCGGCTTCGGCGGCTTGTTCGCCTGCAAGCATCTCAAGAAGGCCGACGTCGATGTCGTCCTCATCTCCAAGACCTCCACACATCTGTTCCAGCCCCTGCTCTATCAGGTGGCGACCGGCATCCTGTCCACCGGTGAGATCGCCCCGGCCACCCGGATCGTGCTGCGTAAGCACCACAACACCCGGGTGATTCTCGGCGAAGTGAACACCATCGATCTCACCCGGAAAACGGTGACCTCGCGACTGCTCAACGAGGACACCGTCACCTCGTTCGACAGTCTGATCGTCGCCACCGGCGCCCAGCAGTCCTACTTCGGCAACGACCAGTTCGCCACCTATGCCCCGGGCATGAAGACCATCGACGACGCGCTCGAGCTGCGCGCCCGCATCCTCGGATCCTTCGAGGAGGCCGAACTGGCCAAGACCCAGGCCGAACGCGACCGGTTCATGACCTTCGTGGTCGTCGGCGCGGGCCCCACCGGCGTCGAATTGGCCGGGCAGATCGCCGAACTCGCCGATCGCACCCTCGTCGGCTGCTTCCGCAATATCGATCCGCGCGACGCGCGGGTGATCCTGCTCGAGGGCGCGGGCGCGGTGCTCGCGCCGATGGGCCCGAAGCTGGGCAGTATCGCGCAGCGGCGGCTCGAGAAGATGGGCGTGGAGATTCAGCTCAACGCCATGGTCACCGATGTCGACGCGCGCGGGGTCGTCGTCAAGGACAAGGACGGCAGTCAGCGGCGCATCGAGGCGGCGTGCAAGGTGTGGTCGGCCGGTGTGCAGGCCAGCGAGCTGGGCAAGCTGCTCGCCGATCAGTCCACGGGCACCGAGGTCGACCGGGCGGGCCGCGTGATCGTGGAACCGGATCTCACCATCAAGGGACATCCGAACGTCTTCGTGGTCGGCGACCTGATGTCGGTGCCGGGCGTGCCCGGACAGGCACAGGGCGCGATCCAGGGCGCCACCTACGCGGCCAAGCAGATCAGCGCCGAGGTCGACGGTAAGCAGACTCCCGAGCAGCGCAAGCCCTTCCGATACTTCAACAAGGGTTCGATGGCCACCGTGTCGCGGTTCTCCGCGGTGGTCCAGATCGGCAAGCTCGAATTCGGCGGCTTCCTCGCCTGGCTTTGCTGGCTGGTGCTGCACCTGTACTACCTGATCGGCTACCGCAGCCGGGTGGTCACCGTCTTCCAGTGGTTCGTGGCCTTCCTGGGCCGCAACCGCGGCCAGATGGCCGCCACCGAACAGTGGGTGTTCGCGCGCCTGGCCATGGAGGCGATGAACGGCAACGAGAACGACCGTCGCGAGGTTCGCGACGAATTGGGCGAAAACGCCCCGGAGGCAGGTAAATCCGAGGCCGGTCACCGAGCCGTCTGAATATCCGGCGATCCGGAGTCGGCAACCGCCGAGTGACCGGATGACGATACGGGCCGGAGTCGCGATCAGCGGCTCCGGCCCTTTCTTGTGTCCGACCTCGGAATTCGCCCGGATTGCAGCTAATCGGTCGCAATACCAAGACATTTCGACGTGTCCGTATTTCCACCCATCCAGGACCGCCGCGGGTCCGAATGCAGGTCGTCGAGAAGTGTCTAGGAAGAAAGGTCGTTATGGCCGCAGGTAAACACAGAGCCCCCAATCCGCACCGTCAACGGGTCAGCACCGCCTTCGCGGCGGGTGCGGTGCCGCTGGTGCTGGCCATCGTCGGCAGCGGGACGGCCAATGCCGCACCCGCCGAGCCGAATACCACGGCGGCGGCGCAGGACGCGCCGGCGCAATGGCCCGCCACCGAAGCGCCGAATACCCAGCCGTACGAGGGCCTGCACATCCCCGGCGACACCTACAGTTCCATCCAAACGGCGCGGTCCATGCCGGACCGTTCCTATCTGGCCCCGGTCGGCGTGCTTCATCCTCCTGCGCCCGTCGCCCCGGTTCCGCCGATCGCTCCGCCCCCGGGCAAGTTCCGCTTCGGTGACGTCCAGCTCGACGTGCCGGCCGGAATGGATCGCGAACAGGCCATCGAGATCAACGACCAATCCGCACAGGCGGAGGCGAATCTCGCCACCTTCCTGGATTCGGTCGGGATGGAACGCAGTCGCTCCGATCGCATCGCCGGGCAGACGGTCGGCACGGCCGCGATGGGTGCGGTCGGCGGTGCGGCCATGGCCTCCCCGTTCGCGCTCACCGGCGGTCTGGTCGGTGGCCTGCTCGGATTGGTCGTCGGGCTGCCGTTCGTACCGGTCGGTGTGATCGCGGGGCCCGCGATCGGCGCCACCGCGGGTGCGGGTGTCATCACCGTGCCCGCCGCCGCGGTCGGCGCGGCGGCCGGTGCCGTTGTCGGCGCGGTCAATGCGTTCAACGCCCCGCCACGCGTGGTCGGCGACTGAGCAGTACCGGATCCACCGGGGCGGGGACGGCCGACGATGTCCGCCTCCCGCCCCGTTCGCGCGCCGTGCCCCACCCACACCGAAAGACGAGGCCGATGAGCCTGTTCCACATGCTGATGCAGACCATGTCGGCCGAATGGCAGTTCGCCGGGGATTCGATCGAATCCTGGCTGGGGCTGTTCCGCCCGTAATCGGTCAGGCGATCGCCAGGGTCGCCGAGGTCCTGGTGAACAGGGTGCCGCCCGCCGCCAGCGGCAGCAGCGAGGCGGTCAGTCCGGTGGTATCCGCGGGACGGCCGTCCGGATAGCGCAGCTCACTCTCCAGCGCGCGTGGCGCCGCGAGCCGATCATCGATGACCGAATCCGCGCCGAGTTCCAGGCGATGCCGCAGCAGCGGCAGATCGCCGATATCGGCGACGAGTTCGCCGCCCCACCAACCGAATTCCTCACCGGTGCGGCCGATCTGCACCCGTTCCCGCAGTCGCACCCGCGCGCCGTCGGCGATCGCGACGCTCGTGCGGGATTCATGTTCGGCCCCGCCCGCGACCACCGTCGGCTCCGGATCGAAATCCAATTCCCCGCCGATCTCGAAGCGCCACCGCGCCCAGGACCGCAGCGTAACCCGGCCGGGCAGGGCGATGGTGGCGGCCACCGAGCGCACCAGCAGCCGCGCGCCCGGCTCCACCACGATCGCGATATCGAGCTCATCCCCACCCAACGGCGTTGCGGCCGTGCCGATCAGGTGCACGGTCTCCGGGCCGGTGCGCCGCGCCGCCAACCCGCCGGTGGCGTGGATATGCGGCAGGGCACCGGCCCTGGCGTGGATCCTCAGTTCAGTGCGCAACCGGGGCGCTCGCGTCAGGGCCGCGGGTGCCGCCATCGGATTCAGTGTCGTGCTCGGCGGCGACGCGCAATTGCTCACGCACCCAGTTCAATACGGGGGTGGCCGCCGGATCCTCGGTCAGGGACGTGAAGACGAATGGGCGGCCGTCGCGCACGGCCGTCGAATCCCGGTCCATCACCGCGAGATCCGCGCCGACCCGCGGGGCGAGATCGGTCTTGTTGATCACCAGCAGATCGGAGAAGGTCACGCCCGGACCGCCCTTGCGCGGCACCTTGTCCCCGCCCGCGACGTCGACGACGAAGATCTGCGCGTCGATCAGGCCCGAGGAGAAGGTCGCGGTGAGGTTGTCGCCGCCGGATTCGACCAGGATCAGATCCAGCGGCGGGTTGGCCTCGATCAGATCGTCGATGGCGTCGAGGTTGGCGGTGATGTCGTCGCGGATCGCGGTGTGCGGGCAGCCGCCGGTCTGCACGGCCGTGATGCGCTCGTCCGGCAGTACCGCGTGGCGGCGCAGGAAGTCGGCATCCTCGGTGGTGTAGATGTCATTGGTCAGCACGGCCAGCGAAAGCTCCTCGCGCAGTTGCCGGCACAGGGCCGCGACCAGCGCGGTCTTCCCCGATCCGACCGGGCCGCCGATGCCGATCCGCAGCGGCTCGCCGGGGGTGCGCTCCCGCTTGGGGCGATCGTGGGCGTGATCGTGCGGTTCGCCGTCGATCAGATGTGGGGGCATGAATGCATTTCCTCTCTACGAAGCGAACAGTGGCATATCGCGTCCGACGTGCCGCTCGGCGAGCACGTCCTGGAGCGGATCCGACAGGGCCGCAAGGCCTTTCACCGCCTCGGCGGCGGTCAGGTCACAGACCTCGGCGAGCCGGACGGTGCAGGCGGCGACGGCCGCGGGATCCAGCGCCAGCAGCCGCTGCGCCGCGGTCGCGGCGCCGGTCATGGTGGTGTACACGACGATTCCGGCGATCTGCTCCGGCGTCGCCCCGGCCTCCCGCCCGATCTCTCCGAATACCGTGGACAGATGCGGGCGGGCACCCAGCGCGCGCCAATCCCGGTGCGGCCATACCTGTTTCGCCAGGCGCGCCAGCCCGCGGCCCTGCGCCCGCGACGCGATCCGCGCCGCCGGGGCCGGCGTGCGCGCATCGGCCTCCGCCTCGGCGCGCCCCGGGTCCAACTCCCCCGCACAAACCGCCGCGGCCAGCGACGCCGCCACCAGACCCGAGGTGCGCACCCGCCGCAGCAGATACACCTGCACCGACCCGACATCGCGCACCAGACCCGAGGCGATCGCCTCCTCGACCCCACCGGAATGCACATGCCCCCCGATCGGCAGCCGCGAATCGGCGAGCGTCAACAGCATCGCCAGACTCATCACCACACCGCCCGATCACCCACGCCCCGATCTTATGGGGCGGATTCGGGACGACCTCCTGTGGGCCGTGGGGTCAGCGGTGGAAGCCGCGGGAGCGGGAGATGAACCGGTGGGTGGAGCCGCGGGTGATATCGCTCCAGGCCTGGAGCGGTCCGGCCCACCAGGGCGAGATCTCCACCGGCTTGGCGACCACGGCGTGGCACACCGTATCGGCGGCCTCCTCGGAGGTCAGGCCCGGCATTCCGCTGAAATCGGTGGGCGCGCTCATCCGGGTGTGGACCAGCGGCATGTAGATCGAGGTGGTGGTCACCCCATCGGCCGCGATCTCGGTGGCCACCGTGCGCAGCCAGACGTCGAAGGCCGACTTCGAGGCGTAGTAGGCCGACCAGCGCGGCATGGGCGGCATGCGCAGGCCCCAGGTGGAGATGTTGACGATATGTCCCGCGCGGCGCTCGCGCATATCCGGCAGCAGGGTCAGCAGCAGCCGCACCGGACCGAGGTAGTTCACATCGATGGTGCGCGTGAAATCGTGGAAACGGTCATAGGATTCGTCGATCCCGCGCCGAATGGAGCGGCCCGCGTTGTTGATCACCACATCGATATGCCCGTGCGTGTCGAGCAGTTCGCGGCCGAGCCGATCGGTGGCATCCATGTCGGACAGATCGGCGGTATAGGCGAATGCCGTGCCGCCCGCGGCGGTGATCTCCCCGGCGACCTCGTCGAGATCCTCCCGCGAGCGCGCCACCAACAGCACCACCGCGCCCGCGGCGGCCAGCTTGCGGACCGTCGCCTTTCCGATGCCGTGCGAGGCGCCCGTCACGAGGACCACCCGACCCGAAACCGCTTCCCGCAGGGCCTTGTCCCGAGGCCTGGCGGTCGGGTACAACAGCCGGGTCGCCACCCGTTCGGCCAGCGGCCGACCGTTGCCTGTGGTGTCGTTCACCCCTCGACTCTAAGCGGGGCGCAGTGATCTTCGCGCCGGAATCCGACCCGAAGTCCGGTTCAGTGCGCGGCGCTATCGACCGGAACGCGGCTGTCCAGCTCGACCTCGGGTCGCGTGCGACCGCGACCCGCGACCGATGCCACCGCCGCCATCGCGACGAGCAGCACCGCACCGACGGTGGTCGCGGTATGCATTCCGGTGACGAAGGATTCGCGGGCGGCGTGCACGAGGGCGCCGTCGCTCCCGGCCCGGTCGATGGTCTCCCCCAGCGTCGAGGCGAATTCACCACCGGAGCGGAACACCAGTGCCGCAAGCGAACCCAGCAGCGCCAGACCCAGCGCATTGCCCAATTCGAAGCTGGTCTCGGAGATCCCGACCGCCGAACCCGCCCGCTCCGCGGGCACCGAGGACACCGACACCTCCGATACCAGCGTGAACACCACGCCGTATCCGAGGCCCGCGACGGTCGAACCCGCCACATACCAACCGATTCCGCCGTCCACGCCGAGCCCGAACAGCATGAGATTGCCCACCGCCGCGGCCCCGAGCGCCAGCACGAACGTAGTCCGCGCACCGAGCCGCCGCGCGATCTTGGCGCCGTTCATCGAACACGCGAACACCACGACGGCCTGCGGAATGCCGAGCAGCGCCGCCCCGAGCGCGTCGCGACCGGTCACCGACTGCAGATACACGCTCGTCAGATAGCTCAGCCCCGCCAGCGACATCATGCCGATCGTCGACGAGCCGATCGCCACCGAGAACAACCCGCGCCGGAACAGCGACAGATCCAGCAGCGGATCGGCCAGATGCCGCTGCCGCCGCACGAACAGCACGAGCACCACGACGCCGAATACGGCGGAGAACGCCGCCGCGACATCGATGCCCTCGGCCGCGGCCCGCTTCACCCCGTACACCAGCGGCAGGATGCCGCCGATCGACATCACCACGCTCACCAGATCCAGCGGCCCACGCCCGGAGGACCGATGCTCCGGCAGCACGAACGGCCCGACCGCGAACAGCACCAGCAGCACCGGCGTATTGATCAAAAACACCGTGCCCCACCAGAACTGATGCAGCAGGATCCCGCCCACGATCGGGCCCACCGCCGAGCCGCCGGCGAAGAACGCCGTCCAGACCCCGATCGCCGTGCCGCGGGTGCGCGGATCCGGGAACAGGCTCGAGATCAGCGACAGGCTCGACGGCAACAGCGTCGCCCCACCCAATCCCATCAACGCCCGCGCCGCGATCAGCACGCCCGCACTCGGCGCGAACGCCGCCAGCACCGAGGCCACCCCGAACACCGCGGCGCCCGCGAGCAGGATGTTGCGCCGCCCGATCCGGTCGCCCAGATTGCCCATGGTGATCAGCAGTCCGGCGATCAGGAATCCGTAGATGTCGAGGATCCACAGCTGCTGCGTGGCCGAGGGCGCCAGCGCATCGGTCAGCGCGGGCATGGCCAGATACAGCACCGACATATCCATCGACACCAGCAGCACCGGCAGGATCAGCACCGCCAAACCCAGCCAGGCACGCCGAGGGGCCGCGATGTCGCGGGTATCGATGCCAGTCATCACCTATCCTTTTCGAGTCGCGCGTACAACGTACGCGTCCATGGTTGGGTACAGCGTACGCATCCGCGCGCCGAAACGAAAGCGAGTAGTTGCATGGCCGAGCCGAAGCTCACCCGCGCCGCGATCGTCGATACCGCGATCGAGCTGGCCGACGAGGCCGGGCTCGATGCCTTGTCGATGCGGCGCATCGCCGAGCGGATGGGGGTGGGCGCGATGTCGTTGTATCGGCATGTGCCGAACAAGGACACGCTGCTGGCGGATATGACCGACGAGGTGGCCCGGCGCAATCCGTATCCGGACACCCCGCCGGACTGCACCTGGCGCGACCGGGTGCGCATCGCCGCGGAGATCGATTGGCGGCTCTACCGGGAACATCCGTGGGTGCTGTTCACCTTCGCCGTGCCGCGCTACAACTTCGGGCCGTCGAGCCTGGCATGCCTGGCCTGGCTGGTGGAGGGCTTCGGCGAGGTGACCGACGACACCCGCGAGGCGACCCGGATGTCGCTGTCGGTGTGGAGCTATATCGCGGGCATCGCGCTGCAGAACGTCAGCGCCGCGATGCTGGCCCGCCGCGACGGCGAACAGGAGGAGTCGAGCTTCCGCGCGCTACTGGACGGCAGGCCGCTGTGGCCGACCCCACCCGCACTGGTCGCGCTGGAGGGCACCGGCCGCGGCGATCTGCTCGATCCCGAACAGCTGCTGTATTCCGGTCTCGCGGCGCTGTGCGACGGGTTCGCGGGCGGCCGCTGACATCGAATCCCGGGTAACGTCACGACCTTCCGAGGGTTGACCCGCACGCCGCGAGTCGCCGATGATCCTCGCGGGCGCACAGGGCAGCAACCCGGACGGGTGCCGACCCGCCGCCCGGGAGGAATTCACCCATGGCACAACCACATCCGAATGCCCTCGGTCCGGCCGAGCGGGCGGGGATCGAACGATTCCTGCGCGAGCGCGGGGCCGACCGGATCGCGCATCCCGGCGGCACACTGCTGGCCCACCTGCTCCGCGTGGCCGATCTGCTGGCGGCCTGGGGCGCGGATATCGACGTCCAACGCGCGGGCCTCTGTCACGCCCTGTACGGCACCGATGGATTCGATCAGCCGCTGCTCGATCTCGCCGAGCGCCCGGCCGCGATCGCGCTGCTCGGTGACCGCGCCGAATCGCTGATCTACCTGTACTGCGGTTGCGATCGATCGGCGGTCTACCCCCGGCTCGGCGCGACTCCCGTCGTATTCACCGACCGGTTCACCGGCCGCGACCACGAGCCCGCCGCGGCCACGCTGCGAGCCTTCCTGGAGATCACCGCCGCGAACGAACTCGACGTCATGGCCCATAACGCCGAACTCGCCGCGCGGCACGGGCCCGCGCTGTACGGCCTGTTCGACCGGACCAGAGTGCACCTTTCGGCCCGGGCATGGCGGGCCTGCCGAATCCAATTGGGCCCAGCCGACGCCTGACTCGCTGTTACCTTGACCCATCAAGGCAACGGTCCTACCTTGGTAGGCCAAGGAGCGGCGATGAACGGACCGACCATGATTCCGTCGATGGCCGAGCGGGCGGCGGCGCTGGGGGTGCGGATCCACGATCCGCCGCCCAAAACCTCGTCGACCGCATCCCCGCCGGCACGCTCGTGGTGGTACCGGACGCGGGACATAACGTGCAGGAGGACAATCCGGCCGGGCTGAGCACCGCATTACACGCCTTTCTGACATGCTGACCGGCGACCGATGAATCCGAGGTCCCCACCCCGTCCGTGGTTGTGCATCAGCCCTATTCGAAGGAGACCCGCATGCAGAACGGTTTCGCGGTCGGAGCACCCTGCTGGTTCGACGTCACCGCGCCCGATATCGACGCCGCGGCCGAGTTCTACCGCGCACTGTTCGGCTGGTCCGCCGAGCACAGCGGACCCGAGCAGGGCAACTACGCCGTGCTCAGCCAGGACGGCGCGCGGGTGGCGGGCATCGCCTGCGCCACCGCGCCCGACGGCGGCGTGAAACCCGCGCTGTGGCTGCCGTACTTCGCCGTCGCGGATCTGGATCCGGCCGTGCGGGCCGCGACCGCCGACGGCGCGACGATCTTCGCCGAGCGGGTCGACATCCCCGGCCAGCTCGAATTCGCGATCCTCGCCGATCCGGCGGGCGCGGGCTACGGGCTCGCCCATCTGACCGGCCACCCGGGCACCGAACGCTGGGGCGCGCCCGGCAATCCGATCTGGGTGCAGTACACCGCGACCGGGGTCCCCGCCGAGGCGATGGCGCATTACGCGACCGTCCTGGGCTGGGACTACCGCACCGCGGGCTGGGAAACCGCCACCGACAACCCATATCAGGCCCTGACCACGAGCGAGGGCGGGCGCGAATTCGGCGGCGCGGCTGCCGCGGGACCCGGGGATCCGGCCCCGTTCTGGTCGTTGACGATTCACGTGCTCGACTGCGACGCGACCGCCGCCCGCGCGATCGAGCTGGGCGGCAAGATCATCGCGGAGCCGCACGACAATCCGGGCCCGTCCCGGCTTGCCGTGATCGGCGATCCGGCGGGCGCCACCCTCGCCCTCATGGCCTTCCCACACTGAACCCCGCACCGGCCCACCGTGATTCGCCGTGGGCCTGTGCCTTCGATCAGTCGAGCACGATCGCGTAGGCCAGGCCGTCCCAGCCCTTGCTGCCGACGGTCTGCAGCCCGATGGCGTCCAGGCGCGGCTCGGCAGCGAGCAGCTCGAGCACCTCGCGGCTACCGCGCGTACTCGGATCGTCCGCCGCCGGGTCGACGATGGCGCCGTGCCGCACGATGTTGTCGACGATGATCACCGAACCCGGCCGGGTCAGCCGCAGCGCCCACCGCACGTAGTCCGCGTTGTTCACCTTGTCGGCATCGATGAACACCAGATCGAACGGCTCGCCATTCTCCTGCGCGAGCACCGGCAGGGTCTCCAGCGCCGCGCCGACCCGGATGTCGACGCGCTCGCCGACACCCTTGCCGTCCAGATTCTTCCGCGCGACCTCGGCGTGACGCGGTTCGAATTCCAAGGTCACGACCTGGCCCTCGGGTCCGACGGCCCGCGCCAGCCACAGCGTGCTGTATCCGCCGAGCGTGCCGATCTCCAGGACACGGCGGGCCCGAATGGACCGCGCGATCAGCGACAGGAACTTACCCTGCGGCGCAGATACATCGATCGCGGGCAGTCCGGCGGCCGAATTCGCCTCCAGCACATCGGAATCCCCCTCACCGATCAGCGTGTCGGTGAGGTAGCGGTCGACGTCGTTCCATCCGGCTTCAGTCATGTCCCCGAGTGTGCCACCGGCCACCGACATCCGCCGGTGTCCGGCTCGTCACACCTCAGAACAGGAAGTAGCGCTGCGCCATCGGCAATGCGGCCGCGGGCTCCTCGGCCCACACCTCGCCGTCGACTCGGACGGTGAAGGTGTCCGGATCGACCTCGATGCGCGGCATGGCGTCGTTGCGCGGCAGATCGGCCTTGGTACGGCGGCGAACATCGGCCACCGGCACCAGCTTTCGCCGCACGCGCAGCCGATCGGCCAGGCCCGACTCGATGGCCTGTTCGGAGACGAAATGCACCGAGGAGCCCGCGGCGACCGTCGGGGACGCGCCGAACATCGGCCGCGGCAGCACCGGCTGCGGGGTGGGGATCGAGGCGTTCGCATCGCCCATCGCGGCCCAGGCGATGACGCCGCCCTTGAGCACCGCATGCGGGCGCACACCGAAGAACGCGGGCTCCCACAGCACCAGATCGGCCAGCTTGCCGACCTCGATCGACCCGATCTCGTGATCCAGGCCGTGGGTGACCGCCGGGCAGATGGTGTACTTCGCGACATAGCGCTGCACGCGCTGATTGTCGGCCGCACCGTCGCCGGGCAGTGCGCCGCGGCGGAGCTTCATCACATGCGCGGTCTGCCAGGTGCGCAGCACCACCTCGCCGATGCGGCCCATGGCCTGCGAGTCCGAGCCGATCATCGAGATCGCGCCCAGATCGTGCAGCAGATCCTCCGCGGCGATGGTCGAGGGCCGAATCCGGCTCTCGGCGAAGGCCAGATCCTCCGGAATCGCCGGATTGAGGTGATGACACACCATGAGCATGTCCAGATGCTCGTCGAGGGTGTTGACGGTATGCGGCCGGGTCGGATTGGTGGAACTGGGCATCACATTGGGATAGGAAGCGACGGTGATGATGTCGGGCGCGTGCCCGCCGCCCGCGCCCTCGGTGTGATACGAGTGGATGGCCCGCCCCGCGATCGCGGCGAGGGTGTCCTCCACGAAGCCGGCCTCGTTGAGCGTGTCCGAATGCAGCGCCACCTGCACGCCCGCGGCATCGGCGACGGTCAGGCAGGCGTCGATGGCCGCCGGGGTGGTCCCCCAGTCCTCGTGCAGCTTGAAACCGCCCGCGCCGCCGCGCAATTGCTCCCACAGCGCCTCGGGCCGCACGGTATTGCCCTTGCCCAGCAGCAGGATGTTCACCGGCCAGCCGTCGGTCGCCTCGAGCATCCGGGCCAGATGCCAGGAGCCGGGCGTGACCGTGGTGGCCTTACTGCCCTCGGCCGGACCGGTGCCGCCGCCGATCAGCGTGGTGATCCCGCCGCCCAGCGCCTCGTCGAGGATCTGGGGGCAGATGAAATGCACATGGCAGTCGATACCGCCCGCGGTGACGATGCGCCCATTGCCGGAGATGATCTCCGTGGCCGCGCCCACCACCAGATCCGGATGCACCCCGGCCATGATGTCCGGATTACCGGCCTTGCCGATCGCGGTGATGCGGCCGTCGCGAATGCCGATATCGGCCTTGATGATTCCCCAGTGGTCCACGATCACCACGCCGGTGATGACGGTATCGGGCGTGCCCTCGGCCCGGGTGGCGCGGGCCTGGCCCATCGATTCGCGCAACACCTTGCCGCCGCCGAACACCGCCTCGTCACCGGCCAGACCCGGCCCGCCGCTGCGGTCCTCGGTGATCTCGATGAGAAGGTCGGTATCCGCCAGGCGGATTCGGTCGCCGGTGGTGGGCCCGAACAGTTCGGCGTAACGGGCGCGGGAGAGTTCGGCCATCAGGCGTCCAGCTTTCCGGGGGCGTCGAGGGAGATACCGTGCACCTCGCGGGCGCCGCGCAGCGGAATCAGCGAAACCCGCTGTCCGAGACCGGGTTCGAAGCGCACCGCGGTGCCCGCGGGAATGTCGAGGCGGTGGCCGTGGGCGGCGGCGCGATCGAATTCCAGCGCGGCGTTGGCCTGCGGGAAGTGCACATGACTGCCCACCTGCACCGGACGGTCGCCGGTGTTGACGACGTCGAGCTCGATCCGCTCGGCGCCCGCGTTGATCTCGATCGGGTCCGCGGCACAGAGGTACTCACCGGGAATCATGTTCGCGCCCTAGCCGATCGGGTGGTGGACGGTGACGAGTTTGGTGCCGTCGGGGAAGGTCGCCTCGACTTGGACATCCGGAATCATCTCCGGCACACCGTCCATGACGTCCGCGCGACCGAGAACCGTACGCCCCGAGGCCATCAGCTCGGCGACCGTGCGGCCGTCGCGCGCGCCCTCGAGCACATGATCGACGATGATCGCCACCGCCTCGGGGTGATTGAGCCGCAGACCGCGCGCCCACCGGCGACGGGCCAGTTCGGCCGCGTAGCTGAGCATCAGCCGTTCCTGCTCGTGCGGCGACAATCGCATCTGGCGCTCCTCGCGATTTCCGTTGGCGTGGGGGACATTCTGGCACGGCCGCACCACGGCGGCGCCGCGACGGGCTCAGGCCGTCGGCAGATTCTGCAGTCGCACCTGTCCGCGCGCGATCATGCGATCCTGCTCGTCGGTGATCACCACCTGCCACAGCTGCTGGCTCCGGCCGCGATGAATCGGGGTGGCCTCCCCGCGCAGCACGCCCTCGCGCACCGCGCGCAGGAAGTCGGTGTTGTTATTGACCCCGACGACCGTGCCGCGCGCGCCGTACCAGGCGCCGCCGGCGACACTGGCCAGCGTCTCGATGACGGTGCAGTACACGCCCCCGTTGACGATGCCGAACGGCTGATGCAACTGCGGCGACACCACCCATTCCCCGGCCACCCGGTCCGGCCCGAATTCGGTGTACTTCAGGCCGATCAGATCGGAGAAGGTCCCCTCGGACAGGCGCGTCATCAGCTCGGGCGTCATCTCCGCCAGCGAGCCGACCTCGGGCTGATCATGCTGCGTCATGGAAAAACAGTTACACAAGGCAATCATCGAGCCGTGCCCGGGTGGGCGAAAGACGAAGCGGCGGGCCTCACCTCGAAGGTAAGGCCCGCCGCGGCACAGGATCGGGAGTCGACCGCAGCCCTCGGGACTCACACACGATCCGAACGCCGATTCCTAGTGTAGGGCAGGCTTACCTAACAAGGCAAGAGCGTCGAAGCGGCATTCCGAGATCCTGCATCGCCATCAGTAACGCCTGCCCCCGTTCGGCGCCCGCGACCGAGGAGGTTCCGGCCAGATCGGGCACGTAGGTCGACGCTCCCACCACGGTTTCCGCGACCAGCGGCCAGAACCGCCGCGCGCTCAGTGCCGCGCAGCGAGACATGCCGTGCTGCACCAGTTTCAGCGCCGCCTCGCAGCGATGCGCCAGCCACACCGCCATCGCGCGCTCACACGGCAGCACGACCACCCCGGGCTCCCCGGCCAGCGGGTCACCGTCGATCACGCGAATCGTGGTGTCCGACAGGCCCGCCCAGTCGATCCCGCCGTCGTTGTCGGTATGCACCCACAGATTCTCGAGGCCGGGATCCCAGGCGCGGCCCTCGGCCACCCACAGCGCCACCACCCGGCCGACCACAGCGTGGATCAGCGCGGTGGCCACCACCTCGGCGGCGATATCGGAGCTGATCATCTCCGCGGCGTGGCGGCGGTACATGAGCTCGATGCGGCCCTCACGCAGTCCGTCGGCCAGCCGCCACCAGCGCCGCCGGCCCTGTTCGGCCATCGCGGCCATGGCATAGACGCGCGGATGTTCCGGTTGCAGTGCGCACAGCCGGGTACAGACCTGTCCGAAGGCCAGTTCGGAAGGGCGTGTCATCAGTTCGGGCATCGAACCTCCTCATCGATTGGCATTGCGGGCCGAAACGGAAGATAGGTTAGGCTTACCAGACTTACCGAGCAATGGAAGAAATCACGTCAGGAGTTATTCGTCGCCGTGCCCGCTGTAGTCACTCCCCCGCGGCGTCGCGCGGCAGGGCTCGCGTTCCTGGCCGCGCTGCTGCTGATCGCGGTGGCCGCGGGCATCGCGATCGGTGCGCGCTCGCTGTCGCCGTCGACGGTGCTGCACGCCCTGAACTGTCCGGACGGCTGGCCGCTGCGCTGCCCGGCCGCGACGCCCGCCGATCAGATCGTGCGCGAACTGCGGCTGCCGCGAACGGCATTGGCGGTGCTCGCCGGGCTGGCGCTGGGCCTGTCCGGGGCGCTCATGCAGGGCTACACCCGCAATCGGCTGGCCGATTCGGGCCTGCTCGGGCTCAATGCCGGTGCGGCGTTCCTGGCGGCGCTGGGCATCCATCTGTTCGGGTTGTCGCATCCGCAGCAGTACATCTGGCTCGCCTTCGCGGGCGCGGCGATCGCGGGGGTGGTGGTATTCGCGGCCTCCTCGGCGGGCGGGGGTAAGGCCAGTCCGCTCAGCCTGGTGCTGGCGGGCGCGGCGGTGACCGCACTGCTGCAGGCGCTGACGAATGCCGTTGTGCTGCTGGATCCGACGGCCACCGAAACCTATCGATACTGGGTGATCGGTTCGGTCGCCGGGCACGATATGTCGACGCTGCGCCAGGTGCTGCCGTTCATCGCCGCCGGTGTCGTGCTCGCGCTGGCCGCCGCGCCGGGACTCAACGCACTCGGGCTCGGCGAGGATATGGCCCGCGCCCTGGGCGTGAACATCGCCCGCAACCGGGCGCTGGGCCTGGCGGCGGTGGTCCTGCTCGCCGGGGCCGCCACCGCCGCGGTCGGCCCGATCGCCTTCCTCGGTCTGATCGCACCGCATCTGGCCCGATTCGTCACCGGCCCGGATCATCGCTGGCTGCTGCCCTATTCGGCGCTGCTCGGCGCATTGCTGCTGCTGGTCGCCGATATCGTGGGACGGGTGATCGCCCTGCCCGGTGAGCTGCAGGCCGGGATCGTGCTCTCGGTCCTCGGCGCACCCTACTTCGTGCTGCTGGTGCGGCGTCGAAAGGCGGTGGCGCTGTGAGCGATTCCCCGACCCTGATCCCCGCGCGTCCGGCGGTGCGGGTGGGCGAGTTCTCCGCGGTGTTGCGAATCACGATGATCGCCACCGTGATCGCGCTCGCGGCGGGCCTGCTGGTGCTGTTCGCCGTCGACATCTCGATCGGCGAATTCCGGATACCGCTGGGCGGCGTCGTCGACGTCCTCACCGGCGGCGGCACCCGCGCACAGCGATTCGTCATCCTGGATTCGCGGCTGCCGCGCGCGGTGGTCGCGGTCGTCGCCGGTGCGGCGCTGGGCATCGCGGGCGCGGTGACGCAGTCGATCCTGCACAACCCGCTGGCCAGCCCGGACGTGTTGGGCATCACCTCGGGCGCGGGCTTCGTCGCGGTGGCCGTGCTGGCCGGAACCGGCGGCGCCACCACGGGATTCGCGGCCGCTGTCGGAGTTCCGGTCGCCGCCTCGATCGGTGCACTGGCGAGCGCGACCGTCATTTATCTGCTCGCCTGGGGACGCACCCACACCGGCGATCTGGGCGTCACCGGAATTCGGCTGGTGCTCATCGGGATCGGCGTCAACGCCGTGTTCATGGCGGGTATCAGCTGGCTGCTCACCCGCGCCACCCTCCAAGACGCCACCCGCGCGCAGCTCTGGCTGACCGGATCGCTGGACGCGGCCGACTGGACCCGCGCGGTCCCGGCCGCATTCGGCCTGGGCCTCGTGCTCGCCGTCACCGCCGCCTCGGCCCGCACCCTCGCGGCGCTGCGCTTCGGTACCGACACCACCCGCGCCCTCGGCGTGCGGATCCAGACCCAGCAGGCGCTCCTGATCGGCGCCGCGGTCGCGGCCGCCGGACTGGCCACGGCCGCGGTGGGACCGCTGTCGTTCGTCGGCCTCGCCGCCCCGCAACTCGCCCGGCGGCTACTGCGCACCCCGGGCGAGCCGATCGTCGGCTCGGCGATCGCCGGCGCACTGCTCGTGGTGGGCGCGGATATCTTGGCGCGCACCGCATTTCCCGTCGACCTGCCGGTCGGCATCGTGACCGCCGCCCTGGGCGGACCGTACCTCCTGCTTCTGCTCGTGCGTGTGAACCGGAAGGCGACCCTGGCATGACCGCCACCACACCCCATCGAATCTCCGCCGCCGATCTGTCCCTCGGCTATGGGGCGAATCTGGTCGTCGACGGCCTGTCGCTGACCATCGAGCCCGGGCTCATCACCACCGTCATCGGCCCGAACGGCTGCGGTAAATCGACGCTCCTGCGCGCGCTGGGACGGCTGCTCAAGCCGCGGGCGGGCCGGGTCCTGCTGGACGGCAAGGCGATAGCAACCCAGAAGACCCGCGACGTCGCCCGCATCGTCGGCCTGCTACCGCAGGCCCCGATCGCGCCCGAGGGCCTCACCGTCGCCGATCTGGTTGCTCGCGGCCGTCATCCGCACCAGTCGTGGCTGCGGCAGTGGTCGGCCGAGGACGAGACCGAAGTCGCCGCGGCGCTCGCCCAGACCGGTATCGCCGAACTCGCCGAGCGCACTCTCGACGAGCTGTCCGGCGGCCAGCGCCAGCGCGCCTGGATCTCGATGGCCCTGGCCCAGGGCACCGACATCCTGCTGCTCGACGAGCCCACCACCTACCTCGACCTGGCCCATTCCCTCGAGGTCCTCGATCTGGTCGACCGGCTGCACGACGAATTGGGCCGCACGGTCGTGATGGTGCTGCACGACCTGAATCTGGCCATCCGCTACAGCGATCGGCTCGTCGTCATGCGCGCGGGCCGCATCATCGCCCAGGGCGCGCCCGCCGATGTCATCGACGCCACGTTGTTGCGTGAGGTGTTCGGGCTGCGCGCCGAGGTGCATACCGATCCGGTGTCGGGGCGGCCGATGATCGTGCCCATCGGGGCCCGGCATGTGCTCGAGACGTACAGCGACTCGCAATCGTGCCCTGCGCCACTATGAGAAATCCCACTGGGCTATCGCCGGGTTACGACATTCAGTAGTACGCATTTGTGTCGTTGCCTCCGTAAACTTATGGGATGGCAGGTCTAGGTGAACTCGAGAAAGCGGTCATGGACCAGTTGTGGTCGGCCGACGAACCCCAGACGGTCCGGCAGGTCCACGAGGCCCTCGCGGCGCGCCGCGAGCTCGCGTACACCACGGTCATGACCGTTCTGCAGCGACTGGCGAAGAAGAATCTGGTCGTGCAACAACGCGACGACCGGGCGCATCGCTATGCGCCCGTGCACACCCGCGACGAACTCGTCGCCAGTCTGATGGTCGACGCGCTGCAGCAGGCCGACGAGGTCGGCAGCCGCCGCGCCGCGCTGGTGCACTTCGTGGAGGCGGTCGGCAAGGACGAGGCTGCGGCACTGCGGGAGGCACTCGCTAAGCTCGAAGCTGCCGAGGCCGCGCGCAACGCGTCCGATGATGACAAGGGAGCCGCCCCACCGCAGTAGTTCAGCGGTGCTCCGGTCACATGGACAACTGCAGAAGCGCCGCGATCTCGGGCCCCTGGCCCCACAACGCAGTGAGCTGAGCATGAATGCAACCGCGCCGGTATTCGCCGGTCTCGCTTTGCTTCTCGCGGGACCGGTCCCGTCCCTGCTCGCTCGAGCCACCTGGCCCTATCGCACGCCCCGCGCCGCGCTGGTGCTGTGGCAGGCGGTCGCGCTGGCCGCGGTGCTGAGCGCGTTCGGCTCCGGCCTGGCGATCGCGAGTGAGCTGTTGGTGCCCGGCCCGAACGGTCGGCCCACGACCTCGCCGACCCGGGAGATCGACGCGCTGGGCCTGCCGCTGTGGCTGGCTTATGTGATCGTGTTCGCCCTCACCCTGCTGGTCGGCGCCCGACTGATCTACGCCGCGATCCGGGTCGGGGTGCATACCCGCCGCCGCCGCGCCCGCCACCGCATGCTCGTTGACCTGCTCGATCAGGGCGGGGACTACCGGCACGCCGATCCCAAGGCCGCCGATATCCGCGTGCTGGCCGCCGCCGAGCCCATCGCCTACTGCCTGCCCGGGCTGCGGCGGCGAGTCGTGTTGAGCCAGGGCACCTTCGCCAACCTGTCCGATGCCGAACTCACCGCGATCGTCAGTCATGAGCGCTCCCATCTGCGGGCCCGCCACGATCTGGTGCTCGAGGCGTTCACCGCGGCGCACGAGGCGTTTCCGCGCTGGGTACGCAGCAAGTCGGCGCTGGATTCGGTGAAACTGCTGATCGAACTGCTCGCCGACGATTCCGCCGTCAAGGTCACCGGCCCCACCCCGCTGGCCCGCGCGCTGGTGGCCTGCTCGAATTCGACCGCGCCCCAAGGGGCGATGGCCGTGGGCGGGCCGACCACCCTCATCCGCATCCAGCGCCTGGCCGGACCGCTCGGCGATCTGCGCGTCGCCTCCGCGGCGTATCTGGCGGCCGCGGCGATTCTCGTGGTGCCCACAATGGCCGTGGCGATTCCGTGGCTGGTCGAGCTGGGCCGGTTGTTCGGTGCCTGAGCCCCGCTTCGCCGAACTGGGTCTGCCGGTCGCGCTGGTGCAGGCGTTGCGTCGCGGCGGACTCGAGACCGCGTTCCCCATCCAGGCGGCCGTAATTCCGGACATCCTCGCCGGGCGCGACGTCTTGGGCAGAGCCGCGACGGGTTCCGGTAAGACACTCGCCTTCGGGCTGCCGATGCTGATCCGCTCCGGCGCCGCGGCCCCGAGGAAACCCCGCGGTCTGATCCTGGCCCCGACCCGCGAACTCGCACAGCAGATCGAGCGCGCGCTGGACGAACCGGCGCTCGCGGCCGGTGTGCGCCTGGGCGTCGCCGTCGGCGGCGTGCCGATCAAGCGGCAAGCCGAGCGGCTCGCCCGCGGCGTCGATCTGTTGATCGCCACGCCCGGACGCCTCGCCGATCTGATCGCCCAGGGCGCGGTCGATCTCGACGCGATCCGCGTGGTCGCGGTGGACGAGGCCGACCATATGGCCGAACTCGGCTTCCTCGATCAGATCACCGTACTGCTCGATCGGGTGCCCGACGGGGCTCAGCAGCTGCTGTTCTCGGCCACCCTGGACGAGGCCGTCGACACCCTCGTCGAGCGATACCTGCGCGATCCGGTGCGGCATTCGGTGGCCAATGCCGATGCCGCCGAACCCGATTCGAGCGTGCGCGATCCGGCGATCGCCCATCATCTGCTGCATCTGCGCAAGGCCGACAAGCGCACGATCGTCACCGATATCGCCGCCCGCGAGGGCCGCACGCTGCTGTTCGTGCGCACCCAGTTCTCCGCCGACAAACTCGCCCGCAGACTGCGCGAGGCCGGGATCGCCGCGGTCGTACTGCACGGCGGCAGGGCGCAGAATCAACGGTCCCGCGCCCTGACCGCCTTCGCCGACGGCACCGCGCCGGTCCTGGTCGCCACCGATGTCGCCGCGCGCGGTATCCATGTCGACGACGTCTCCCTGGTCGTGCACGTCGACCCGCCCGAGGATCCCAAGGCGTATCTGCACCGCGCCGGGCGCACCGCCCGCGCGGGTGCGAGCGGCACGGTGGTCACCCTCGTCACCGACGACGAGCGCGCGGACACCGATAAGCTCCTGGCCGAGGCGGGCATCACCGCCGAGATCCTGCGCGCCCGCCCCGACGACCGCGCGCTGATCGCGCTGACCGGCGCCCGGCACCCCTCCGGCCGTCCGGTTCCCGATCCCGCCGCCGTCGCACCGCCGGAGCCCGTCGCGCGAAACCGCCGCCCCGCCAACCGAACTCACACCCGCCGCCGTCGGCCCGCCTGACCGCCGTTCGCTAGACTGGGCATATCGGAGGAGATCATCGAAGGGGATGCGATGACCGACCGCAAACCACCCGGCGCGAGCTACGAATTCTGGCTGGACAAGCAGATTCGCGAGGCGACCGAACGCGGCGACTTCGACGATCTGCCCGGCAAGGGCAAACCGCTGCCCGATGCGGGAAAGCCCTACGACGAGAACTGGTGGCTCACGAACTATCTGCGCCGCGAGAACGTCGGCGGCGACGGAATCCTGCCACCCGCACTCATTCTCGCGCGCGACCTCGAGCGGCTGCCCGAGACCGTGGCCCGGATGAACGCCGAGGCCCGGGTGCGCGAGTACGCGGGCGAACTCAACGATCGCATCACGAACTGGCTGCGGCTACCGCACGGACCGTACGTACACCTCGCACCGGTCGATATCGACGAGCTCGTCGCCGAATGGCGAACGCGCAGGCAACGCAGGGCATCGGCCGCGAATCCGGCCCAGCCGCCGCCACCTCCGCGCACCTCGTGGTGGCGACGGCTGTTCGCCCGCAACTGATCCGTCATTCCGGCGTGCTTTTCCGGACGGAAGTATGCCGGAATGATCGCGGAGCCACGCTCAGCACACCGGGGGCACTCCCGTAGAATTGCCGGAGTGCATTTTCTTCCGGGCCATACGCCGCCGTACGACCTGACCTACGACGACATCTTCCTGGTCCCCAACCAGACGGATGTGGCGTCCCGTTTCGACGTCGACCTGTCGACGACCGACGGGACGGGCACGACGATTCCGATCGTCGTGGCGAACATGACGGCGGTCGCCGGTAAGCGGATGGCCGAGACGGTCGCCCGCCGCGGCGGCATCGTGGTGCTCCCGCAGGATCTTCCGATGAGCGCGGCCACCAAGACCATCTCCTATGTCAAGAGCCGCTCGCTCACCGCCGACACCCCGGTCACCCTGGGCCCGGACCATTCGGTGTCCGAGGCGCTGGCCCTGATCCACAAGCGCGCCCACCGCGCGGTCGTGGTGATCCAGGACGGTAAGCCGGTCGGCGTGGTCACCGAGGAGTCCTTCGCCGATGTGGACCGCTTCGCGCGGCTGCACACCGTCGCGGACACCGACTTCCGCACCGCGCCCGCCGACACCTCCCCGCGCGAGCTGTTCGACCTGCTCGAGACCCAGCACACCGGACTGATCGTGCTGACCGAGGCCGACGGCACGCTCGCCGGCGTGATGACCCGCAAGGGCGCGGTCCGCGCGGGCATCTACGATCCGGCCGTCGACGCGCGCGGCAAGCTGCGCGTGGCCGCCGCGGTCGGCATCAACGGCGATATCCCCGCCAAGGCCAAGGCCCTCGTCGACGCGGGCGCCGATGTGCTGGTGATCGACACCGCGCACGGCCACCAGGTCAAGATGCTCGAGGCGCTGCGCTCGGTCGCGGATCTGAAGCTGGGCGTGCCGCTGGCCGCGGGCAACGTGGTCTCCGCCGCCGGAACGCGCGATCTGGCCGCCGCCGGTGCGGACATCATCAAGGTCGGTGTGGGCCCCGGCGCGATGTGCACCACCCGCATGATGACCGGCGTGGGCCGCCCGCAGTTCTCCGCCGTCGCCGAATGTGCCGCGGCCGCAAAGGAACTCGGCGTGCACATCTGGGCCGACGGTGGCGTGCGCCACCCGCGTGACGTGGCGTTGGCGCTGGCCGCGGGCGCGTCGAACGTCATGATCGGCTCCTGGTTCGCGGGCACCTATGAGTCGCCCGGCGATCTGCGCACCGACCGCGACGGCAACGTCTACAAGGAGAGTTTCGGCATGGCGTCCAAACGCGCCGTCGCCGCCCGCACGGTCTCCGACGGCGCCTTCGACCGCGCGCGCAAGGCCCTGTTCGAGGAGGGCATCTCCTCCTCGCGCATGCGCCTGGACCCCGAACGCCCCGGCGTCGAGGACCTGATCGACCACATCTGCTCGGGCGTGCGCAGCGCGTGCACCTACGCAGGCGCCCGCAGCCTGGCCGAACTGCACGACAAGGCCGTACTCGGCGTACAGTCCGCCGCCGGCTTCGCCGAGGGCCGCCCGCTGCCGTCGGGCTGGTGATCTTCATCCCGTCCTTCCGGCGAAGAGCGTGCCGGAAGGACGGGACCTGAAGGTTAGGGCGGAGCGTGTGAGGGACGGGACCCGAAGGGTGGGGGCAGAGCGTGTGAGGGACGGGACCCGAAGGTGTGGCGGAGCGTGTGAGAGACGGCACCCAGAGGTGGCGCGGTGCGCGAACCGCGTAAAGAACCCGGTAACATGTGGGTATTCGAGCCGTCCCGCCGACTCGGGGCAGAGCACGTAAAACACTCCCACCTGCGAAAGGAACCAGTTGTCACCCGCGTCCAAGGGCGCCACTCAGGAGGGCTCCTCTACCGAGCCGGGTGACCAACCCGGCGCCTCCGTTCCCCCAGTCCCGCTCGCCCGCTCCGGGTGGTGCTGACAGTGTCAGTCGTGCTCACTGTGCTCAGCCTGGTGGGTTTCATCGCACTCACCGCCGGAACCGCGCTGTTCGTCGCGGCCGAATTCTCCCTCACCGCATTGGAACGCAGCACCGTCGAGGCGCATGCGCGCGACGGCGACCTGCGCGGCCGTCAGGTCCGCCAGGCGCACCGCACGCTCTCGTTCCAGCTGTCGGGCGCCCAGCTGGGCATCACCATCACCACCCTGGTCACCGGTTATATCGCCGAACCCGTCCTGGCCCGGCTGATCGAGCCGCTGTGCACCGGGCTCGGCGCGAGTGCGGGTGCCGCACACGGCATTTCGCTCACGCTGGCCCTGGTACTGGCCACCTCGCTGTCGATGACCTACGGCGAACTGGTGCCCAAGAACATCGCCATCTCCGCACCGTTGACCACCGCGCGCTGGACGGCCGGGCCGATGATCGCCTTCTCCACCGCCTTCGCCTGGCTGATCCGATTCCTCAACGGCGCCGCCAACTGGGTCGTGCGCCAACTGGGCATCGAACCCGCCGAGGAATTGCGCTCGGCCCGATCCCCGCAGGAGCTGGGCTCGCTGGTGCGCACCTCCGCCAAGCGCGGCGTGCTCGATCAGCGCACCGCGCTCGTGGTGGACCGCTCACTGGAATTCGGTGAGCGCAGCGCCGAGGAGCTCATGACCCCGCGGGTCAAGATCGAGACCCTCGACCAGGACGACACCATCGCCGATCTCATCGCCGCCGCGAGTCGGACCGGATTCTCCCGCTTCCCCGTCATCGACGGCGATCTGGACGACACCCTCGGCGTCGTGCACATCAAACAGGCCTTCCTGCACCCGGTTTCGCAGCGCGGCCGCGTCAAGCTGCGCTCGATCGCGCATCCGGTGCCGATCGTCCCGGCCAGCCTCGACGGCGATACCGTGCTCGAACGCATCCGCGCGGACGGCATGCAGGTCGCCCTCGTCGTCGACGAATACGGCGGCACCGCGGGCCTGGTCACGATGGAGGACATCATCGAGGAGATCCTCGGCGATGTCCGCGACGAGCACGACGAGGAGGAACTCGACGTGCGCCGCACCGCCGCGGGCTGGAACTGCTCGGGCCTGATGCGCATCGACGAGGTCTCCCGCACCACGGGCTACGACCCGCCCGAGGGTGAATACGAAACCCTCGGTGGCCTGGTGCTGACCCGTCTGGGCCGCATCCCGGTCGCCGGGGACGAGGTGCTGCTGCCCGAACCCGGTAACGGACAACAGCATTCGTCGCCGCCACAGACCTCCGGCGGCTGGCTGGCCCGGGTGGAGCGCATGGACGCCCGCCGCATCGACCGCGTGCTGCTGCGTCCCGTCGACGCCGACGCGCTGCAGACCTGGGAGCTCAGTCATGGGTGATCTGTTCGGAATCGTGCTGGCGCTGCTGCTACTCGCAGGCAACGCCTTCTTCGTCGGCGCCGAGTTCGCGCTCATCACCGCCCGCCGCGACCGGCTCGAAGCCCTTGCCGCCCAAGGCAAGCGGGGCGCTACCACGGTCATCCGCGCGGGCGAGCATCTGTCGATGATGCTGGCCGCCGCGCAGCTGGGCGTCACGATCTGTTCGCTGCTGCTGGGCCGCATCGCCGAACCGGCGGCCTCACATCTGCTGGAGCGGCCGTTCGAACTGCTCGGCGTGCCCGCGGAACTGCTGCACCCCATCGGATTCACACTCGCGCTCGCGGTGGTCGTGATGCTGCATATGCTGCTGGGCGAGATGATCCCGAAGAACATCGCCCTGGCCGGGCCGGAACGCGTTGCGCTGCTGCTGGTTCCGATGCTGCTGGGGTGGTTGCGGCTGGCGCGGCCGCTGATCACGCTCTACAACATGGGCGCGAATCTGACGCTGCGCGCCCTGCGCATCGAGCCCAAGGACGAGCTCGACGCCACGGTCTCGACGGTGGAGCTGGCCGAGATGATCGGCGAATCCCGCTCCGAGGGCCTGCTCGACGAGGATGAGCATCGCCGTCTCACCCAGGCGCTGGGCACCACCGACCGCATCGTCGCCGATGTCATGGTGCCGCTGGCCAAGACGCGCTGCGTCCCGCTGCGCGGCGACGGCACCACCCTGGGCGATATCGAGACCGCGGTCGCCGAGACCGGCTTCTCCCGCTATCCGGTGCGCACCGACGACGGCTCGCTCGTCGGCTATCTGCACGTGAAGGATGTGCTGGACAAGGTCGCCGACGATTCGGCGGGCCCGTCCACGCCGATCCCGCGCAGCGATATCCGCCCGCTGCCCACGATCAGCATGGGTACCACGCTCTACGAGGCGCTGGCCCGAATGCGCCGCACCAGCAGCCATCTCGGCCGCGTGATCGATTCGCGCGGTAACACCGAGGGCATCGTCGCACTCGAGGATCTGGTGGAGGAGTTCGTGGGCACGGTGCGCGACGCCACCCACCGGATCGCCGAATGAGCATGTCCGCGTTGACGATCGACGTCGCGCCCGAGCACGCATGGCGTGCTCGGGCGGCGGCGCATCGGGAACTCGTCGACACGCTGATCGCCCCGTACCTGGAACATCGCGCCGCCGGGACGAAGCATCCGGTGATCGACTTCCTGTTCACCTACTACGGCCACAAGCCCGCGCAGCTGCGCCGCTGGCATCCGGGTTACGGTGTCGCACTGGAGAATGCGACCGAATACGAGAACTCGCGCGGCTACCTCCGCGTGGATTCCGGCCCCACGGTCGCCTGGACGGCGGATCCGGCCTTCCTGGACCGCCGCCGCGACACCGTGGCCTTCGTCGCGAACCTGTTGCGCGCCACCGCCTCCCGCCCCACCCACCTGTCCTGCTTCGGCCTGCACGAATGGGCGATGGTCTACCGCACCGACGACGTCCGCCATCAACAGGTCCCCCTTCGCCTGGGCCACACCGGCACCGACGCGGTCGTGGAGTCGATGCCGCTGCGCTGCACCCACTTCGACGCCTTCCGCTTCTTCACCCCCGAGGCCGCCCCCCGCAACACCGAACCTCTGACCCGCGACGACCAGCTCGACCGCGAACAACCCGGCTGCCTGCACGCCAATATGGACCTCTACAAATGGGTCATGAAATTGGTGCCGCTATTGGACTCAGAGCTCATGCTGAGTTGCTTCGAGCTGGCACGTGATGCCCGAGAACTCGACATGCGCGCCAGCCCCTACGATCTGACGGCCTACGGCTACGAGCAGATCAAGATCGAAACCCCAGCCGGACGCGCGGACTACGTCCGCGCGCAATCCGACATCGCCACGCGGGGCGCTGTTCTCCGTACCGCGGTGTTGGACCGCTGCCGTACGCTCCTCTCCGCACACCCCCGCTAGCGCGTTTTCAGTGCCAGTCGGAACAGATCCGCTCGCCGCTGAACACATCCTCAACACCTCGACAGCGAACCGGATGCGGGGCCGTAGCAGTTAGCCTCCTTCCATGACCGCTCTGCCTGCGTGGGCCACGGACCCCGCCTCGCTGCTCGTCACGGAGGACGCATTCGACGCCCTGCCCGAGGAGTTGCGGCGCGCACTCGAGGTCATTGCGGGACATGTGGTGTTCTGCCGCAGTGAGAGCAACCAGCACAGCATCGTGGCGCGCAGGCTGGCAACCCACTTCGAGGCCGCCCGCCCACCTGAGCCGTGCACCCGCGTCGTCACCGACGTGGAGATGCACTACCGCGAGCGGCGCGCCGGTACGGAATTCTCCTTCCGGCGGCCGGATGTCGCCGTATACCGTTGCTATGACGAGACGTGGGCCTTCACACTGATCCCACTCATCGACTCCATCTGCTGGACTGCATCGACTTGGCCTGCGCCGCCCGCGAACTCGATATGCGCGCCGACCCCTGCGACCTGACCGAATTCGACTACACCCCGGTCCCCATCGAAACCCCGTCCAGCCGTGCGGAATACGGCCGCGGCCAAGTCGAGCCGGCCGAACGGGCCGTTCCGCTGCGCACCCGGCTGCTCGCCGCCGCGGACCGATTGCTCGCCGCGCCCTGAACCGTGCGGCGCGTCGCCAACACGAGATCTTGTTGAAAACGCCCGTCCTGAACGGGTGAACGCGTTATCGTTTCGGCGTATTGGCGTGACCGCCGGTACGCCTTATCGCGGGTTGCGTGGCGGCGGTTGAGGTTCGAAGGTTGGGGGTGCCGCAATGCTGCGGTTCAACGGGATTCGGCAGTCCAAACCGCTGGTCGTGCTCGCGGCCGCGCTGCTCGGGGCCGCCGTATTGCCACTCGGCGGGGCGTCGGCGGATCTGCGGTCCGATATCGCGAACCAGGTCCAGCAGTTCCTCGATGTCGGGCAGGTAGCGGTGCCGCGCGCCGACTGCGGGCCGGGCTCGCTGCCCGAAACCGGTCTGCAGGGCGATGTTCCGGCGCCCGACCGCGACAACGGGCGCAGCACGCGCGGCTACACCTGCAACATGGTGAGGGTCGGCGGCTTCACCGGCCACGGCGGCGGCATCACCTCCACCACCTACGACCACTGCTCCTACACCGGTTCGTTCTTCCCGGGCAATCTGCTGAATCCGGCACAGGGCGTGCAGGTGCTCGACGTCTCCGATCCCGGGAATCCGGTGCTCACCGGCTCGCTCACCGAACCGGCGATGCTGGCGGGCACCTGGGAGAGCCTGAAGGTCAACGCGGCACGAAAGCTGTTGGTGGGCACCGGCGTTCCGATCGGCGAGGGCGTGGGCTATCTGTCGGTCTACGACATCTCCGACTGCGCGCATCCGCGGCTGCTCAATCCGGGCCCGGGCACGAATCTGGCCATGCCGCTGCCGATCACGACGCATGAGGGAGGCTTCTCCCCCGACGGCCGCACCTACTGGGCCTCGGGCATCGCACCGGGTTTCGTCAGCGCCGTCGATCTCACCGATCCGGCCGATCCGCATGTGATCTGGCAGGGCCTGACCGGTATCGAGGCGCACGGCTTCGGCATCAGCGCCGACGGTAACCGGATGTATCTGTCGGCGCTGGGCGGGTTCACCGTGCTCGATATCAGCGCCGTCCAGCGCCGCGACCCGAATCCCCAGGTGAACCACATCGGCCGGGTCTTCTGGACCGACGGCTGGGCCACCCAGCACAGCATCCCCGTCACCTACGACGGCAAGCCGTACCTGTTCACCGCCGACGAGGGCGGTTCGGGCGGGGTGAAACTCATCGATATCTCCGATGAGAACAATCCGAAGGTCGTCAACAAGCTCAAACTCGAGATCAACCTGCCCACCCATCTGGACAGCCAATTGGCCTCGGCCATGGGCGGATCCGCCTTCTCCTACGATTCGCACTACTGCGCGGCGGACCGCCCGGACGATCCCACGGCACTGGCCTGCGGCTGGGAATCCTCCGGTATCCGGGTGTTCGATGTGCGCGATCCGTTCCACGTGCGCGAGATCGCCTACTACAACCCGCCCGCCCGCACCGGGCAGAACCTGGACCTGTGGAATTCCCCGCACGCCTTGGCCTCGATCATCGGCCCGCCCGTGATGGAGGGCTTCTCGATGGCCCGCGCGATGCTGAACGGACAGTTCGATCCGGCGAAGGCGCTGTCGCCGCGCACCGGCATGCTCGCCTTCGGCGACGTGTCCTCGGACTGGTGTTTCGCTCCGCCGGAATGGCACGGCAACCAGCTGTGGACGACCTGCAACGACAACGGCTTCATGGTGCTGCGGCTCGATAACGACGTGTATTCGCCGCCGCCGGACCAGCATTCGATCGTGGGGTCGTGATGCGGGTCCTGGCCTACCTCGCCTCGGCGCTGATCCTGCTCGTCGCAGGCGCCGCCCTGCGCCCGCTGATCCTGCCCGAACACCCCTCTCCCCCACCGATTCTCGACACCACCGAGATCGGTTTCGCCCAGGATATGACCGCCCATCACCAGCAGGCGATCCAGTTGGTGGCGCGGCTGGATCGGGGCGTGGATCCGGCCGTGGCGCGGCTGGCCGAGCAGATCGATCAGACTCAACGCACCGAGATCGGCACCATGTTGGGCTGGCTGCGGCTGGCCGACTCCTCCCCGATGCCACGCCACCCGATGGCATGGCTGTCGGGTGCCGATACCGCTGCCGCGCATCATCATTCGGCCACTGAGCCGATGACGACCATGCCCGGCATGGCCTCGATGGCCGAACTCGACCGGCTCTCGGCAGCCCGCGGCCGCGATGCGGAAATCCTGTTCCTGCAGCTGATGTACCGCCACCACGAGGGCGGTATCAGCATGGCCCGCGCCGCGGACCACGAGATCGCCTCGGGCCCGGTCAAGGAGGCCGCGCGCGGCATGATCGCCGACCAGAGCCAGGAGCTGGGGCTCATGGCGGTGATGCTGAACCAACGTGGCGCACAACCGCTCTCATAGTCACCAAGTCACCGGCAGCCGCCGCACACCGTAGATGTTGCCGCCCGAGGGCCGCACCCGTTCCGGTTCGATCGCGAGCGCCAGATCCGGGAACCGATCGAACAACGCGGGTAACGCGACCCGCAGTTCGGCCCGGGCCAGCGGATGCCCCAGACACAGATGCGCACCGTGTCCGAAGGCCACCTGCCCGATCGCGCGCCGCCGCACGTCCACGACGTCCGGATCGTCGAATCGGCGCGGGTCGCGGTTGGCCGCGCCCAGCGCCAGTACCACCGTCTCGCCCGCGCGAATCAGCTGCCCGGCCAGCTCGATATCCTCCAGCGCCGCACGGGCATTGGTGTGGGCGACCGACAGATAGCGCAGCAGCTCCTCCACCGCCGAATCCCACAGGTCCGGATCCGCGCGCAGGATCGCGAGTTGATCCGGACGATCCAGCAGCACCATGACGCCGAGGGCGATCATGTTGCGGGTGGTCTCGAACCCCGCGGCGAGCAGGAAGGTGCCCAGACCGGCGAGCTCCTCGTCGGTCAGATCGCTTCCGGTCAGATCGCCGAGCACATCGTCGGTCGGCGCGGCGCGCTTGGCCGTGACGAGCCCGGCGATGTAGTCCGCCAGCCGATCCCAGGCCACACCGATCTCCTCGATCGATTCCGCGTCCACCATCATCGCCGCCGCCTGCCGTTCGAAGAACTCATGGTCGGCGTAGGGCACCCCGAGGATGTCGCAGATCATCAGTGCCGGAACGGGTTGCGCGTAGGCGCTCACCAGATCCATTGCCGGGCCATGCTTCTCCATCGCGTCCAGTCGCTCGGCGCAGACCCGCCGCAGGCGACCGGTGAGCAGGCCCATGCGACGCACGGTGAATCGGGAGGCGACCGCGCGGCGCAATCGGGTGTGCTGCGGCGCGTCGACACCGCTGAGATCGCCGGGCGGCGCCGCCGGGAACGGGCCGGGGATATCGTGGATCGGATCCCGCAGCAGTTCGTAGCGATTGCTGAAGCGCGGATCGGCCAGCACCGTCCGCACCACCTCGTAACCGGTGGCCAGCCAGCCCAGCTGCCCGTCCGGGAACCGCATCCGCGTCAGCGGGCGGTCCGCGCGCAGTCCGGCGAGCTCCGGCGGCGGATCGAATGGCCGCGCCGGATCACGCAGGAGCGGCAATGCGACTGCCTCGGTGGATGTTTCGGTCATATCTCCTCCTTACCGATACGCCCTCACGGTAGGAACCATTCACCCATCCGGCAACGCCGTAGTTCGCAAATCCCCTGGAAAACACCGCAATGCCGCCCGATTCATTGCAATGACGCTGCACGGTAACGCAATTGGATGCCACTATCGTTGCAATGGGCTGCCGTCGAATGCCACCCTGGAGGTCATCGTCGACCGTCAGGAGTTACCGATGCCGGGACATCGCTTGGCCTATCCCGAACGCCGGCAGATCACCGCGGGCCTGGCCGCGGGCCTCACCTACGCCGAGATCGCCCGGCGCCTGGACCGCCCCACCTCCACCATCACCCGCGAGATCTCCCGCAACGGCGGCCCGGGCGGTTATCGGGCCGAACCGGCCCAGCGCGCCACCCAGCAGCGCGCCCGCCGCCGCCCGCCCGTGGCGGCGAGCCCGAAGCCGGACACCACCCGCGCGGCCGTCGAGGTGATCGATACGGTGCGCGCCCAGCTGATCGAGACGATCGTCCGAATGGGGCTGCCGCGCATGGCCGCTCGCGTCTTCGCCTGCCTGTTCCTCAGCGACGCCGACTCCCGCACCGCCGCCGAACTGGCCGCCGAACTCCGAGTCAGCCCGGCCTCGATCTCCAAGGCGGTGACCTATCTCGCCGACGTCGGCATGCTGCTGCGCGGCCGCGACGGGCGGCGCGAGCGCTACCGCATCGGCCGCGACGTGTGGGCACGCACCTGCATGGCCAGCGCGCAGGTGGATCGGGCGCTGGCCGATACCGCGCGCCGGGGTGCCACGCTGCTGGGCACCGACACCCCCGCCGGGGCGCGGCTCGCGGAGATGGCATGGTGCTTCCAGAATCTGTTCGGCCTCGAGCTGCGCGGCGCCGAGCGTTGGCGGGCCTTCCTCGAATACTCGACGGGCGCAACGCCCGACGATCCGGACGCCCCGGCAACCGTCGCCGTATTGCACTGCCCGGACTGCGGATCGGCGGTGCCGATCCCCGGCACCCTCGCCTCGCAGACCTGACCCGGAAACGCCGAATGCCACGCGATTCGCGTGGCATTCGGCCGTATTGTATTGCTGGATCAGCGCATCACAGCGGCGGTATTCCGGACGAACCGGTCGTGACCCAGTCCCAGAACGAGTTGAAATGCGCGATGAGCACATTGGCGAGATCGATCACGGTGCTACCCATGGGGATTCCTCACATCCGACGATGAACTGGCAGCGCCCAGGGTAACGCGTCATAACCAGGCCGACGCATTTCAAAGGTTTCCCACAGCATGTTCCAATCTGCGCGCCACCAGTTCCCGGGCCTGCTCGCGCAGCGCCGGGCGATAGCCGCTGGGATACACCGGATCCGCGGGTGTGTACTGCTTGAGCACCTCCTTGGCGAGGGTGATCTTGTGGACCTCGGTGGGCCCGTCGGCGATCGCCATCACCTCGGCGTAGTTGAGCATGTCGACGAACGGCAGATCCTCGCTGACGCCGAGCGCGCCGTGCAGATGCAGGGCCCGGCGCGCGACGTCGTGCATGACCTTGGGCATGGCGACCTTGATGGCGGCGATATCCTTGCGCACCTTCAGATAGTCCTGCTCCTTATCGATGCGCCACGCCGTGCGCAACACCAGCAGCCGGAACTGCTCCATCTCGATCCAGGAATCGGCGATGCGCTCCTGGGTCATCTGCTTACCGCCGAGCACACCGCTGCCCATCGGCCGCGATACCGCGCGCTCGCACATCATGTCGAAGGCCTTGCGCACCATGGCGACCGTGCGCATGGCGTGATGCACCCGCCCGCCGCCCAGGCGGGTCTGCGCGACGATGAACCCCTGGCCCTGCGCACCCAGGAGATGATCGGCCGGGATACGCACATCGGTGAACCGCAGATGCGCCTCGTGTTCGCTGAACCCGTGCACATGGAAGTTCTTCACGATCTCGAGGCCGGGGGTGCCGGCGGGCACGATGAACATCGACAGCCGCTGATGCGGCGGGGCGTCGGGATCGGTGACGACCATGACGATATGGAATGCGGCGTATTCGGCGGCGGTGTTGAACCACTTCTCGCCGTTGATGATCCAGTGATCGCCGTCGCGCACGGCCGTGGACCGGAACGCGGTGGGATCGGAACCGCCGGTGGGCTCGGTCATCACATAGCAGGAGCCGATTTCCCCGTCCAGCAGCGGCTGCAGATATCTGGCCTTCTGCTCATCGGTCCCGTAGTGCGCGAGGATCTCGGCATTACCGGAATCCGGTGCCTGACACCCGAATACCATCGGCGCCCACATCGAGGTGCCGAGCATCTCGTTGAGCAGCGCCAGCTTCAGCTGCCCGAATCCGGGACCGCCGAGTTCGGGGCCGAGGTGACAGGCCCACAGGCCCTGCTCCTTCACCTGCTCCTGCAGGGGCCGCAGCAGCGCCCGGACCTGCGGATCGGATTTGTGATAGGGATTGAGCCCGATCAGATCGAGCGGTTCGATCTCCGTCGCGACGAATTCGGCGACCCAGTCCAGCTTGCGCTGATACTCCGGGTCGGTCTCGAAATCCCAAGACATGATCAGCCTTTCGTGTCGTATGTCGTGCTTACGAGTCCCTCGAGTACGGTTCCGGCGAGGATGTCGGCGATCTCGTCGGGGCGGCGGCCACCATGCGGCCGATACCACAGCGTCACCGAATTCAGCATGCCGAGAATGCCGTTGGTGGCCACATGATCGGCGCTGCGCAGCTCACCCGCCGCATACCCCGCATCGATCACCTGCTGCCAGCAGTGCTGCACCCGATCGCGCAGCTCCTGCAGATCGGCGGCGCGGTCGCCGGTGAGCGCGGAGACGTCGCGCAGCTGGATCGCGACCTCGCGGCGATGGGTGATGATCAGCCGGACGTGGCTGCGAATCAGCCTGCGCAGCTGGGCGACCGGGCCCGCGGCGCTCGCGACGATCTCGCTGGCCTCGGCGTACATCACCTCGGTGTAATCGCGCAGGATCTGGAACAGCAGCTCTTCCTTGGATCCGATGTGATAGTAGAGCGCGCCGCGCTGCACATCGGCCCGGTCGCCGATCTCCGCGACGCCGGTGCCGTGAAAGCCCTTCTGCGCGAACAGATCCACCGCCGCGCGCACGATCCGCTCCCGCGTCTGCTCTCCCGCGGCGGCCGGTGGCCGACCGCGCCGGCGCGCCGGTGCGGTCGTCATCGCAGACCGCCGTCGAGGGCCAGCGTCGCACCGGAGCAGTATCCCGAGACGTCGGCATCCGCGAAATACAGTGCGGCGCCCACGATCTCGTGCGGCCGGCCGAGTCGCCCGGCGGCGGTGCGCCCGGCCAGCTCCGCGACCATCTCCTGCGGCCACGCGGCGGAGATATCGGTCGCGAACGGACCACACTGAATCGTGTTGACCCGCACCGACGGACCGTAGGTATGCGCCAGGCCCAGCGTGAGCGCGTTCAGCCCCGCCTTCGCCGCCGCATACGGCACCGCGACCGGTTCGGGCCGGACCGCCTCCAGCGACGAGACATTGATGATCGCCCCGCCGTCGCCCACGGCCATCCGCGATCCGATCAGCGCCGAAAGCCGGAACGGCCCTTTGAGATTCACGCCGACGACCTTGTCGAACAGCGCCTCGCTCACCTGATCCAGGCTCGGATACAGCGGCGACAGACCGGCATTGTTGACCAGCACATCCACCCGGCCGAATTCGGCGTAGGAGGCCTCGACCAGCACGTCGCACTGCGCCCAATCGCTCACATTGCACGCCACCGGAAGTGCGCGGCGGCGGTACCGATCGGCGACCTGCTCGGCGAGCTCGGCGCAGGCGTCGTACTTACGGCTGGCGATCACCACATCGGCCCCGGCCGCGGCGAATCCCAGCACCATCTCCCGCCCGAGCCCGCGACTGCCCCCGGTGACCACTACGACCTTGTCCGACAGCCCCATCGGCACCTCCCGGAGAAATGTTCCACTCAGTACATTAAATGTACCGGCCGATACAATCAAGGGGCGGATTCGCCGGGACGGCGAGGGACCCAGGCCGAGACTTCTACCGCCGAGTAACATGACAGGCGTACTTTTAAACCATCCGGCTTTCTCGAAATGAGGCAGTAGATGACAGAGCGGATTCAGGTCGGCGGGCTTGCGGTGGCGAAGGTTCTGCACACGTTCGTCGAGAACGAGGCGCTCCCCGGTACCGGCGTCGATTCCGCCGCGTTCTGGTCGGGTGCCGAGCGGGTCATCAACGACCTCGCGCCGCGCAACCGCACCCTGCTGGCCGAACGCGACGAAATCCAAGGCAAACTCGATGCCTGGCATGCCGAGAACCCCGGCGCCGGCTACGACAAGGCCGCCTACAAGCGGTACCTCACCGAAATCGGCTATCTGCGCGATGAGCCTGCCGATTTCCGGATCGCGACCCAGAACGTCGACGACGAGATCGCCACCACCGCGGGCCCGCAGCTGGTCGTGCCGGTGATGAACGCGCGTTTCGCCATCAATGCCGCCAACGCCCGCTGGGGCTCGCTGTACGACGCCCTGTACGGCACCGACGCCATCCCGGAGACCGGCGGCGCGGAGAAGGGTTCGGGCTACAACAAGGTCCGCGGTGACAAGGTCATCGAATGGGCCCGCAACTTCCTCGATGATTCGGTGCCGCTGATCACCGGCTCGCATATCGGCTCCAAGAAGTACGCCATCGTCGACGGCGAGCTCGAGATCACACTCGAGGACGGGACCACCATCGGCCTGGCCGATGCCTCGGCGCTGGTCGGCTACCTGGGCGATCCGGCGAATCCGACCTCGGTGCTGCTGAAGCACAACGGGTTGCACATCGAGATCCAGATCGATCCGAACTCGCCGATCGGTAAGACCGACGACGCGGGCGTCAAGGATCTCGTGCTGGAGTCCGCGGTCACCACGATCATGGACTTCGAGGATTCGGTCGCCGCGGTCGACGCCGAGGACAAGGTGCTCTGCTACCACAACTGGCTGGGCCTGATGAAGGGCGATCTGGCCGAACAGGTTTCCAAGGGCGGCAAGACCTTCACCCGCACCATGAACCCGGACCGGGTCTACACCGCGCTCGACGGTTCGGATCTGGTCCTGCACGGCCGTTCACTGCTGTTCGTCCGCAATGTGGGTCACCTGATGACCAGCGACGCGATCATCGATTCCGACGGCAACGAGGTGCCCGAGGGCATCCTGGACGGACTGATCACGTCGCTCATCGCGACGCATTCGCTGCGCGACGACGCGAAGCTGCGCAACTCCCGCACGGGTTCGGTCTACATCGTGAAGCCGAAGATGCACGGCCCGGACGAGGTGGCCTTCGCCGACGAGCTGTTCGGCCGCATCGAGGATGTGCTGGGCCTGCCCCGCAACACCCTCAAGGTCGGCATCATGGACGAGGAGCGTCGCACCACGGTCAACCTGAAGGCGTGTATCGCCGCGGCTACCGAGCGCGTGGTGTTCATCAACACCGGCTTCCTCGACCGCACCGGCGACGAGATCCACACCTCCATGGAGGCCGGGCCGATGGTCCGCAAGGCCGACATGAAGAAGCAGCAGTGGATCCTGGCCTATGAGGACTGGAACGTCGATACGGGCCTGGCGACCGGACTGCCCCACAAGGCGCAGATCGGTAAGGGTATGTGGGCCATGCCCGATCTGATGAAGGACATGCTCGAGCAGAAGATCGGTCACCCGCGCGCGGGCGCCACCACCGCATGGGTGCCCTCGCCGACCGCCGCGACCCTGCACGCCACCCACTACCACCTGGTGGACGTGTTCAAGCGGCAGGCCGAGATCGCCCGCGGCGGGACGCGCGCGAGCGTGGACCAGCTGCTCGAGATCCCCCTTGCCGCGCAACCGAATTGGACCGCCGAGGAGATCAAGGGCGAGGTGGACAACAACTCCCAGTCCATCCTCGGCTACGTGGTCCGCTGGATCGATCACGGCATCGGCTGCTCCAAGGTGCCCGATATCCACGATGTCGGGCTCATGGAAGACCGTGCGACCCTGCGCATTTCGAGCCAGCTGATGGCGAACTGGTTGCGCCACGGCATCATCACCGCCGACCAGGTGGTCGAAAGCCTGCAGCGCATGGCCCCGGTCGTGGACCGCCAGAACGCGGGCGACCCGAACTACAAGCCGATGGCCCCCGATTTCCCCGCCAGCCTCGCCTTCCAGGCCGCCAAGGAGCTGATCCTCGAGGGCACCAGCCAGCCCAACGGCTACACCGAGCCGATCCTGCACCGCCGCCGCCGCGAGGCAAAGGCCTTGGCCGACAAGAACTGAGCCTTGGCTCCTGGAGCGGGCCCAACCTAATACCCCGGTCGTCCTCTACTCCTGTCCCCCGGTCGCGAAGCGGCCGGGGGACTTTCATTACTCCCCCGAGACCGCCCTTCGCACAACGCTTTACCGCCGATTCGCCGAGTGATAACCTGCGGACCAGTCGGTGACGAACAAGGGGGTAGTCATGGGTGTCCAGGTGTCGCCGGAGCAACTCCGGCAGGCCGCAAGTGAATTGACCACACTGAGCGGCGATGTCGCCGATACGAAGAAACTCCCCCCGCTCGGCGCCGGTCGCGGAATGACCGCCCTGCCAGGGTCTCCCATCGCGGCGGCCCTGACGAATGCGGATGCGGCCAGCGCGACCGCCACCTCCGTATTACGGGGCCGCCTCGAGGAAATGGCGAATCTGCTGACCGCCTCGGCGAACGCGTACCACGACACCGATACCGATGCCGCGGCTCGACTGGCGGCCCTCGGTGATCTCAACTCCGGCAGCATTCAGAAGTAGGCACGATGGAGCGCCCCACCCGCGACCAGGTGATGTCCTGGGACGCGAGCCCGCTTGCGGATATCGCCGCGGACGCCGACAAGATAGTGCAGGGCATCGACACGATCGCCGACAGCATGCGGCGGACGATTTCCGGTATGCACTGGTCCGGCGCGGCCGCCACGGCCGCCAATCATCGCGCCGATAACGAATACCAGCAGATCCGGACGATCGCCTCGGCCTATGACGAACTCGGCACCGCCTGCCGAACGGCACACAGCCAGATGAACCAGGCGATCGCCGATATCAAATCGACGGTCCATGCGACGGAAGTGGAGCCGGTCAGCGTCGCCGATGATTGGTCGGTTCTCAATATGCAGGACCAGAACGAGGCCGAGAACATCACCGCGCGCCTCACCGGACTTGCCGACTCCATCGGCTCGGCCATGGATACCGCCGGAAAGGCGATCGCGACGGCCGTCGACACCCTCGCCGCACTCACTCCCGTCTCCGCCGGTCTGAGCGGCACGCTGGCCGATCAGGATCTGACCGATTTCCGTAATGGCACAGCGACTCCGGAAGAACTCGCGAGAATCCAAGCGGCCACTCGATTGACTCCGGAGCAGAAACAGGCTCTGGCCGATGGTCGACCGGTCGAGCTGCCGCAGGGCCAGTTCGACTATCTGAGCCATCTCATGCGGTCCGAGGACGGCATGACGATCGATGACATCGCGAATATCGGCTCCCACCTCACGCCCGACCAACAGCAGCAGTTGCAGCGCGGGATCGCCGACAGCATGCAGCTGATATCCAATCCGCAGGTACACACCGCGAGCATCGACGGCAGTGCGAACTGGCCCGACCGGGGTGGGATGGAGCAGCTGCCCGCCACTGTTCGAACGGTGCTGACCGAAAACCCGCTCTGGACAAGCGGACCCAATACCACCAACCCCTACGGGGTGATGTACCCCGGTCCGAATGTGGGCTACGGAACTCAGCTCGACAAGCTGGTCGACATAGCCAGTCGAGGCGACAAGAGTATGGCCCAAGGCTCCGATCTCGACCGCGGACTGATCAAGCAGGCTTCAGAGATCGCGACTCTGAACAAGGATCCCAACCACGACTTCGCCGGGCTTTCCGACGATGGCACCAAATCCAGTGCACTCGCGGACAAGATGCTCGACTTCGTCAGTAGCGATCATCAAGCCGTCCATGATTTCATCACCGGCGAGAACATGAACCCGACCTGCACTCCAGACGGAAGCTATAACGCCGAGAGCCATGTCCTCGATGTCCTCCAGAACGAGTGGGGCAAGGACCAGCACGGTGCGGAGAACATCTTCGAGTGGATCGGCGGCGACGCGGGTGCACCGGATCAGGCTGCGCAACAACGGGCCGGAGAGTCGGCCGAGCATCTTGCCAACATCATCTCCCATAATGAGGCCACCCTGGCCCAGGATATGCCGGGCCGTTCGGATCACGCAGCCTTCGGTCAGGTCAATCCAGGTGTCAGCAATGCCGTCGCTGGAGCTCTGAAGGATTACATTCCCAACTTCGCGGGAGTGAACGAGCCTGGCCTACTCGTCAATCACTACGCTCATAGCCTCGATACGGCGGGCGACCATCACGATGGTGTCGGCCGGGACGGCAGTAGGGTCGACCATCACCCCGGCGACCTGTCGAATCTGTTCAAGGTGATCGACTCCAACCCCGACGCGGCGGCCATGTTCAACAGCCGCGCCGCGAAAGTCGCCGGCCAACTCGATTTCCAAGCGGGCACGGGCGCCAATCCACATGCAGCATACGAGTCGGCGCAACTCACCGGTGCCATGCAGATCGGACTCAATGACGAATTGTTTTCCCTCACCAAGATCGACCACCAAAACACCGCCGACCAGCAAACAGCGGAATACAACAAGAAGCTGGAGATCGTCGACGTCGTTACCGGCGCAGTGAATCCAACCGGTCCAGTAATCTCCACTACGGCATGGGTGCTCGACCCGGTTGTCAAGGCAGAGATACCCAGCCCCGACATACCCTCCATAAACGAACAGCCCACCCATTGGAGCGACGATTTGGAGCCTGTTCGGCAAATCACCGACCAAAACAGCCTCTACCAACAAACCAACATCGTGTCCGGATACAATTCCACACATCCTGGAACGTTGGAACTATTCAATACCCACCCGGACCCGTCCGGTCGGACTTACCAATTCTTCGACGAACAAGGTAGGCCCAACGCTTCGGTAATCGAGGCCAACCGAGCAGCTTTCGACAACGCGTATGCAAAGATCGTGCCGGACAGTTTGACAAACCAATACAACGACTCGCACGGGCGCGGGTGGGTGGATGACAAGATCCCGCCCATCGACCCACAAAAAGGGCATCGATGAGCAGAAGATCCACTGCGCTGATCCGTACGCACACCGCCAGCAGGACCATCGCCGCCGCCCTTATCGCAGGCTCCCTGGTGGGCGGCTGCACAACCGACAAACCCCAACCAACCGGTACCGTCGTCCCAACCGGGCCGGTCGTCGTTGGCGACTACACGATCTCTACTCTCCCTGTCGGCCAGAGGCTGCGGGCCGTCGCCGTGGACTCCGGCACACGCACAGCCGTTGTCACGGGCCGAGGGTCGGACAGCAAGGATGCGGTATTCGTGCTCGATACCGCAAGGCGGTCGGTCGCAACGACCATTCCCGCCAGCACGATTCACCGAATCGGCACCGATCCGGTGAATCACATCGCGTACGTCACGTCCCACGAGGGGCTGCTGCTTGTAGACACCAATACTCGCGCGGCAACGGGCAGTATCGACGTCCCTGGCAACACGCTCGACGTGGCAGTCGACCCCGAAACACACACCGGGTTCGTTGTTATTTCGGTCGCCGGGTTGGGCGTGGTCGACCTCGCGGCCCGGAAGTTCGGATGGGCACTCGAACCGCGTCCCGGGGGGGTATCGGACAACGCAGCAGTAGCCGCCGACCTGGTCAGCCACAAGGTGTATCTGGCTACGAATTGGGACCTCTGGATCTTGGATACCGCGGCACCGATCCACGGGGACGGGCAAATACAGCTTGATCTGACCTCGGCGGCGGTTGCCGTCGACCCCACCACTCACCTCGTCTACGTGGCGGGCACGGGAACCGGCATCGGCGAGCTCGCGGTGGCTGATACCACGACGCGCACGGTGACAGCCACGATCCCTGTCGGCCAGAAACCCTCCAGCATCGCAGTCGATCCCACCACCCACACCGTCTACGTCACCAACTACGACGACAACACCCTCTCGGTAGTCGATGCCACCACCAACACCGTGAAAGCCACCATCCCGGTCGGCCACAAACCTGCGGGCGTCGCGGTCGACCCCACCACCCACACCGTATACGTCACCAACTACGACGACGGCACCCTCTCGATCATCACCCACCGCTGAATCTCCAGCCGGGGCCTTTCCTCCTCACCGAGCGTCGCACCCATAGTCCGCTCGAATTCTCAGTAGCCTGAGCACCGAACACACACTGAGACGGGAGTACCGGAAACCTGGACCTTGGAGGCGTATTGCGGCCGCTCGTGATCCTCCGCATCAGCGCCTCCAGGACACGTTGGGCCACCGCCCGGCAAGGCAGTCATGACCAGGTCGAGATACAGTCCCCGAATCCACACGCACATGGTCGAATTCGGGTAATCGCATCCCGACCACCGATGTCAACAGCTCCGCCACGAGCTGGGGCCGCAGGCGGATCAGCTCGATCAATGCTTTGCGGACTCGGGACGGCATGCGCGGCCCGCTACGCGCAGCCACCGACAGGTTGGATCGAACACCGTTGCGACAGCGGGCGATCCGGCTCAGGCGGGGGCGTCCGGCCAGGTGTCGTCCACCGGCCAGCCGCCCGCCACCAGATGCGCCCGCACTCGGGTCAGGTCCGATTCTCGCGGCATCTCGTCGGTGAGTCGGGTGATGAGCACCCCGGCATCAGCGCGCTCGGCCGGGATGGCGCCCTGGTCGACTAGTGCGGAGGCGACCTGCCGCACCTCCTCCTGCGACAGCCGGCGCGACAGCAATGCCAGCAGGGGAAGGTAATCCGACTCCGGCACGCCGTGCGGATAGCCCGCGCGCAGCCAATCGACGATCTTGGCGAGGAATTCGGATAGCGGCATCGATTCCAGTTCCGTTCGCAGCGGGTGTGTTTCAGGCCTCCGAGGGATGCGCCAGTGGCCACCCTCCGGCGGCCAATCGCGACGCTACCCGCATCACATCGTCCTGGCCCGGCTTTTCGTATGCAAGCCGGGCGATCGCCGCCTCGATATCGATGCGCCGGACGCCGTCGGCGGTACCGTCGGCGACCAGGTGATCGACGATCTCCCGCACCTCGGGCTCGGTCAGTTTACGGTGCAGCACCGCGAACAATGCCACATAGTCCTCCCGCGGGACGCCGCGCGGATATCCGGCCCGCAGCCACGCCAGCACCGCGCCGAGAATCGATTGATGACCGGTCACGGTGCTACCCCTTCGAGGCTTTGGCGCCGAACAACTGGATATCGAAGGTGTGGCTGATGAAATCCTTTGCGATATAGAGGATTCCGGCGATCACGGCGATGATCACGATCGCGAAACACACATAGGCGATCGCCTGGGCCGCGGTATTGCGCCGGGCGACCGCGCCGTCCGGGCCGACGGTCTCCATCGACCAGAACCGGATGCCGACCCCGAAGATGATGGGCAGTCCGGCCCCCAGCACGATGGCGATGAGCATGACCTCGCCCAGTGATTTCACGATGGTGGTGACGGTGTGCATATCTCGTACCCCTTACGCCGACGCACCGGTAGCGGATCCGGCGAGGTTGGACGGAGGCGTGAGCCCGCCCTCCCATTCCTCGTTGACATTGGCCGTATCGACCGGATTGCGGTGCGCGCGCAGGTACATGTACACCGCCAGGGCGATCAGGATCGCCAGATCGACCAGTACCCCACCCACGCCGCCGATCAGGCGGGCGATGCCCCAGCACAGCGCGCCGGTGAGCGCGGCCAGCGGCAGGGTGAGCACCCAGGCCACCGTCATGCGTCCCAGCACGCCCCAGCGCACCTCCGCACCCGGCTTGCCCAGCCCGGTACCCAGGATCGAACCGGTCGCGGTATGCGTGGTGGACAGCGGCAGGCCGAACTGCGCCGAGGTGAGAATGATTGCGGCCGAAGAGGATTCGGCGGCGAATCCCTGCGGCGAATCGATCTCCACCAGACCCTTGCCGAGCGTGCGGATGATCCGCCAGCCACCCAGATAGGTGCCGGCGGCAATCGCCAGCGCGCAGCAGATCTTCACCCAGGCCGGGATGTCGTCGCTGTTGGTGTAGGTGCCGTGCGCGACCAGCGCCATGAAGATGACGCCCATGGTCTTCTGCGCGTCGTTGGTGCCGTGCGCGAGCGATACCAGCGAGGCCGAACCGATTTGGCCCCAACGGAATCCGCGCTTGACCTTGGTCTCGTCGGAGGCCTGGGTGAGCCGGTAGATGACGAAGGTGCCCAGCGCGGCGACCGCGGCGGCCACGAAGGGTGCGACGAGGGCCGGAACGATGATCTTGTTGATCAGGCCGGTGCTCGCATTACCGGTCCAGATCACACCGCTCGTGCCGAGCGCCACGACGGCCGCGCCGATCAGCCCGCCGAACAGCGCATGCGTCGAACTCGACGGTAGGCCGAGCAGCCAGGTCAGTAGATTCCATACGATGCCGCCGACGAGCCCGGCGAACACGATCTGTAGTAGTGCCATGTGGTGGACGTTGCCGATGTTCAGCAGACCACCGGATACGGTCTTGGCGACCTCGACGGACAAGAATGCGCCGACGAGATTCAAAATCGCCGAAAGTCCCACGGCGACACGGGGACCCAGTGCGCCGGTGGCAATGGAAGTTGCCATGGCGTTGGCCGTGTCGTGGAAACCGTTCGTGAAATCGAATGCCAGCGCGGTGACTATCACAATCAAAAGTACAAAAAGCTCTGCGCTCACGAACACAGTCTGTTCCCGCCTTTCCCCCGCATTCCAGAACCCGGAAATCTGTTCATTCGACGTTCAACGAATGTGTCCCGGCGCGTCCCCAACGGCCCGAGTCCGGCCCGCCGGGGCGGCGGAAGGCGGAACAAAACCACCGGCCCCCTCGTTGAACGGGCGACGGGGGGGCAAGAAAATCACCCGACAACGGCGTAATGCTGTGTCACCATTGGCGATGATCAGCTCCGGCCCCGCACACCGCGGGGCCGGACGCGCCAGGCGAGCACCAGGAAGGAGGAGGTGGCCGATGCAGCCCGAGATTATGAACGATCTTGGCATACAGCGACTTTCGAGTCACGAACGGCGATCGCCGTGCGGCCGCCTCCTGGGACGGGCCTGACCCTCCCCCTCCGTTTCCCTCTCCGCTCTCCACGAAACACGGTGACTCCCATGCTGTTCCGCCGCGCCGCCGAGTCGGCTCCCGATCCCGACAACTGGATACACACCGGCGTCCTGGTGCTCAACGCCTCCTATGAGGCGCTCACCGAGATCAGCGCCGACCGCGCGGTGGTGCTGCTGGTCTCCGGTGCCGCCGAGACCGTCGCCACCCGCGAACCGCATTTCCCGATTCGCTCCAAGCATCTGGAAATCGCACTGCCCGAGACGATTCGGCTGCTGCGCTACGTCTATCTCGAACACCGCGTGCACGTGGAGGACGAGAGCCGGGCCACCCTCGCCGGTGTGCTGCGGCGCGACGGACATCGGTGCGGCTACTGCGCCGGCTGGGCGCGCACCGTCGACCACATCCGCCCCCGCAGCCGCGGCGGACCCAACACCTGGAACAACCTCGTCGCCGCGTGTGCGCCCTGCAATACCCGCAAGGCCGATCGCACGCCCGAGGAGGCCGGGATGCGGCTGCTGTGGGAGCCCAAGGCCCCCACCGACTTGGCCCGCACTCAACGGCGGATCTGGAAGGACCTGACCGCCGCCACTCAGTGATCCGTGAAGGAGGGATCCCATATGACCAACGCAATTCAGCAGGAGCTCACCCTGGTGGATCTGCTCCCGCTCTCGGACTCGCAGAGCTGGGAGGAGGCCGCCTGCACAGGTGACCCGAACCATGAGGCGTGGTTCCCGTACCCGTCGCAGGACTTCACCTACGCCCGCGGCATCTGCGCCGGATGCCCGATTCGCCGCCAATGCGGAGAGTTCGCCGCGAGCACCGGGCAGACCGGCGTGTGGGGCGGCCACGAGTACGACCGCGGGCGCCTGGTCCGGGACTAGTCACCCTAAACTGGCACTTCGTGGGTACACATCGCAGCGCGGGCGGTTCACGGGGCGTCAGCAAGGGTCTGGTCATATCCGTGGTGGCCGTGCTGCTGGTGATCGCGGCGATCGGTGGCTGGTTCTGGCTCAGCCATCGCGCCGCCGACGAGAGCCGCAGCGCGGCCGCCGAATGCGTCGAGGGCGGGTCCTCGCTGCCGGTCACCGTCGACCCGGACATCCTCACGCCCGTGCGGGCGGCCGCGGACCGCTTCAACGCCGCCAAGCCGAAGGTGCGCGATCATTGCGTCAGTGTGCGGGTGATCGCGCAGCCCTCGGCGGCCATGGTGGCCGGATTCACCTCCGGCGCTTGGAATCCCGCCCTCGGCACGCAACCGGCGCTGTGGATTCCGGATTCCTCGCGCTCGGTGGAGTCGATGCGGGTGCCCGGTCTGGTCGAGGGCACACCCGCACCGGTGGCCGCGAGCCCGATCGTGCTGGCCGTGCCCGATCCGCTGCGCCAGGCGCTGGAGACCGCGAAGACCAGCTGGGCCGATCTACCCAAGCTGCAGCAGGGTTCGCTCGGCGACCTGGGCCTGAAGGGCTGGGGCGGGCTGAAACTGGCGCTACCGGCCGGTGACGACACCCTGGCCACCGCGACCACGGTCGGCGCGGCACAGACGAGCTCCGATCCGCTCACCGACGATGCCGCCCATTCCGGCCAGGTCATCTCGACGATCTCCAAACTCGCCGCGGACGCACCGCAGGCCGCCGACACCGCCGCGGCCCTGGCCACGCTCGCCGCACCGGGCGATCCGGCCAAGGCGACCGTGCACGCCGTGCCGGTCACCGAACAGCAGCTGAAGGCCACGGCCGGACTCACCGAATTCCGCCCGGCCGGTGCGACGCCGGTGGCCGATCATCCGGCCGCCCTGCTCAACGGGCCGTGGGTGGACAAGACCCAGAACCTCGTCGCCGGGGTGTTCGTCGACTACCTGCGCGCCCCCGATCAGCAGAAGCTGTTCGCGGACAACGGTTTCGCCGCCGCGCCCGCCACCACCGCCGCGGTACCCACGAAATCCGTTCTGGATCAGGTGCGTTCGGTGCTGGCCAATCCGGTGCTCGGAGTGCAGACGACGGTGCTGATCGACACCTCCGCCGCCATGGGCGTCACCGACGGCACCCTCACCCGCCTCGGAAACACCCTCGGCGCCCTGCAGTCGACGATGGACACCATGCCCCCGGACTTCGGCCTCGGCGTCTGGACCTACGCCCACGACCTGGACGGCACCAATCCGTACAAGATCCTCTCCCCCACCGCCGCGCTCACCCAGCAGCACCGCACGGAATTGGCCAAGGCCCTCGGCGACGTCAGCGCCACCACCGCGAAAACCGACCGCACCTACCCCGCCCTCGAGGCCGCCTACCGCAGCGCCATCACCGGATTCGCCCCCGGCCGGACCAATTCCGTCCTCCTGATCACCGGCGGCCCCAACGACGATTCCACCATCACCGGCGACCAACTCCTCACCGACATCACCGCCGCCATCGACCCAGCCCACCCGGTCCGCATCGACATCATCGTCCTGGGCGCCCAGCCCACCCCCACCCTGCAAACCCTCACCCAGAAAACCGGCGGCACCCTCACCCGCCTGCCCACCACCGACGACCTCGCCTTCGGCACCGCCATCAGCCAAACCCTCACCACCCCCTGACTTGTCGGCGGTCCCTGGCATCCTCTGACCATGGGGAGGAGGAGACCGTGGCAGCCGCCGCCGTGTGCCTACATCATGGCGAGCGGGCCGCACGGGATGCTGTATGTCGGCTCGACCTGGAATCTCGTCGGCCGGGTGTGGCATCACAAGAACGACGTGGTCGAGAGCCATACCAAGCGGCACCGCATCCATACGCTCGTCTGGTACGAGCCGCAGGACACCCTAGAGAACGCCATTCTCCGGGAGAGACGGCTCAAAAGGTACAGCCGACCTCGCAAGATCGCGTTGATCGAGACCATGAATCCCGAATGGCACGATCTCTATTCGGTGCTGTTGTGACGCATCCTGGACCGGCGCCGGATACTGCTGCAAGTTGAGACTAAACCGATCGGTCTACCCAGAGTCGGTCAGAAGTGCTGATGCGTCGAATTCTGTGCACGGTCCGGATCGGGAGTATCGAGCGCTCGCGCCATCGCGAGGTGGAACCGGTATTGCTCGAGACCTAGGGCGGCGAGATACTGCCCGAACCCGGCGAGGAACAACCCCGGCACTCGAGCTGACAACCGAACCGCCACCGCGGCGACCGACCGCGTGCGACCATCTACTCGTGGTCCTGGGCGGGGAGGGTTGCGATGGAAGTTGTCATTCGCGTCGACGGCGGCGATCGCGCCGACGACGAACTACGGTCCTTGCGTGAATGGCTGATCGCGCACGAGACGCTCCGTGGCCGAGTCGAATTGACGACGACACCACCGGCGCCCGGCAGGCTCGGCGCCGTCACCGACGCGCTCACGATCGCTCTCGGCTCCGGTGGCGCGATAGCCGCATCGGCCACCGCACTGTCGACGGTGCTGATCACCTGGATCAGGCGACGCACCGGCGGCATCACGGTCAAGCTGACCAAGCCCGACGGGGCGACCATCGAATATCACGCCGAAAACGTCCGGCAGCTCTCCGCTTCCGAAATCAGGGACGCCACAACACAACTCGTGCGGCAGCTCGACCATGACGGCTGAATCAGGAGCGCGGAACTACGCACTTCGCTCACCGGGCGCCCGAGTGTTGATCGTCGGTACGGGAACCCACACCGTGGATTCGCGACTCGCCGACATCGCCGCTGCCGCGACCACGGCCGGGGACCTGGAGTGGCTGCTGCTGCATCGCTGCGGCGTGGCCCGGGAGAACCTGCGCGTTCTCGTCGACCCCGTCGACCCCCTCGAGCTCGGCCGAGCCCTCAGCGAGTCGGCAGCCGCGGCGACCGATGTCTTCGTGCTCTACTACATCGGACACGGACTGGTCAGCCCCGGGAACGAACTCTATCTGGCGACCGCGGCCACCGACGACGAGCTCACCGGTCTGGCATTCACAGCGCTTCCCTACCAAGCGGTTCGGGACGTGCTGGGTACCTGCCGGGCGCGGTCGGTGCTGGTAGTGCTCGACTGCTGCTTCGCCGGAAGGGCACGCGGCTCGTTCGGCAACGCCCCAGCCATGGCGTTCGACCTCGCGTCCTTCGGAGGCACGTATCTGCTGTCGGCGGCGTCGGCCACCGAGTCGGCGCTGGCTCCCGAGGGGGATCGGCACACCGCGTTCACCGGTGCGGTGATCAATCTGCTGTACGAGGGCGATCCCGCTGGATTACCCGATATCACCGTGGAGTCGGTCTATCGGCACCTTCGCAGAGAACTTCCTCGCCGCGGCATCCCCGCACCGCAGCGCAGTATCAGCGGAACCGCCGGAGATATTGTCCTGGTACCGAATCCGGCCGCACCGTCGCGGCCTGCCGCTCCCCTACCGGTCGAGATCGGGCCTCAGCCTGATTCGCCCTGTCCCTACCGTGGACTCGATCCGTTCACCGCCGACGATTCGCGGTACTTCTTCGGCCGCGAGACCGCATTGGCCGAACTGCTCGCCGCCGCTTCGACTTTCACCGACGACGGCCCGATCTTCCTCGTCGGCGTCTCCGGCGTCGGGAAATCCTCACTGCTGCGAGCCGGTTTCATTCCGGCGATCGCCCACGGAGAGCTGCGACTGCCCGGCGCTCGCTCCTGGCCCAACCTGTACATGACGCCGGGGCGCCGGCCGCTGACGATCCTCGCGCAGCGTCTGGCAATGCCCACCGCGGCGACGCCGGCGGCCCTACTCGCGCAGTTGCGCCAGGACCCGGCGCAGTCCCCGAAGGTCGTCGCCGACGCCCTGTCCGCCTACGCCGGGACCGAGATACCGGATGGGCGGCTGCTCTTGGTGGTCGACCAGTTCGAGGAACTGTTCACCACATGCGACGACGAATACGAGCGCCGGGCCTTTATCACCGCCCTCGACGCTGCGAGCCACTCGGTCGCCCTCGTCCTGATCACGGTGCGCGCGGACTTCTATCCCCACTGCATGGCTCGTCCGGAGCTGTTGAGCGCCCTGCGACACCGCCAAGTGGCGCTCGCACCCATGACCGCCGACCAGCTCCGTGACGCCATCGCCAAACCCGCGGCGGTCGCCGGCCTCACCCTGGAGCCGGGGCTGTCCGATCGCCTGCTGACCGACCTCGGCGCCGATCTCGGTTCGATGGGCGCGGGACTGCCATTGCTGTCCTATGCCCTGCGACAGACCTGGATCCGACGACAGAACTCGACACTCACTCTCGCCGGATATCAAGCCAGCGGCGGTATTCGGGATGCGGTGACCCAACAGGCCGACCTGGCGTACGCGAGCCTCGACGCCGACGGCCGCCGCGCCGCGCGGCAACTGCTGCTGCGGATGGTCCATATCGGCTCGGATACCGAGGACACCCGCCGCACAGTCGATCTCGACGAGTTGCCGCGTGAACATCCCGACGAGACGGCGGCCGTCCAGGCAGCCTGCGACTCCTTCTCGAGCAAACGCCTCCTCGTCCTCGACGGCGGCACCGCACGCATCACCCACGATGCCCTGCTCCGCGCCTGGCCGCGGCTGCGGCGCTGGATCGACGAGGACCGCAGAGGTCTGCTGATCCGCCAGCAACTCGCGGAGGACGTCGCGGTCTGGCGTCGCACCGACCACGATCACGATCTCCTCTACCGTGGCGCCCGCTTGACCGCGGCCAGAGAGTGGTCGCGTGAACCCCGCAACAACTCTGCGCTGAGTCACCTCGAAAAGCAGTTCCTGACCCGCAGTATCCGAGCCACCCGGCGCAATCGGATATGGGCACTGGCGAGCGTTGTCGTGCTGCTTGCGGCGGTCTCGGCAGGTGGTATCGCCGTGGTCCAATACCGTTCCGCCACAGCGCAAGCGCTGTTGGACGATTCCGTCAAGACGGCCCGCACCGCCGACACCATCCGGGACAACGACCCCGCGACGGCGCTACAGCTCAGTCTGGCGGCGTATCGGACAGCTCCCACCCCGCAGGCGCGGGCGGCCCTACTGGCTGCGGCGGGCACCCCGTTTCCCATCCAGGTGGGACGGGCCGACAAGGACATACTTCGACTGGCGATGTCCAGCGACGGGCATACGCTGGCCAGTTCCGATGAAAGCAGAACGATTCATCTGTGGGATATCGGCGACATCCTCCATCCCGCGGCCGGGGCCACTCTCAAACCCGATAAGGGCGAAGCCGCACTCGCCTTCGTGCCCAACACACATGTACTCCTCGAGCAAACGGCCGCCTCACTGCAACTGTGGGACATATCCGATATCCGACATCCAGTTCAACTGGGGCAGAGCACCTTTCCGGACTCGTCGACCGACGATATCGCGGTCGACAGCTCCGGAACCCTCGCCGCGGGGGTCGGGATCTTCGACGGCGCGTTGCGGTTGTGGGACATCACGGATCGGCGCCATCCGATCCTCGACGCGAATATCGTTGCCGACAACTTCGGCATCCATGCCGTCGCATTCGATCCACAGCGGCCGTTCCTCGCCACCGGCGGAGCGAAAGATCCGAACGACAAGAGCTGGGACAACGCACACGTCAAGCTGTGGGACATCACCAATCCGCAGGCCCCCACGCTGACGGCCGCGATGCCCGCGGCCAGTCTCGCCGGGCTGACCTTCGGTCCCACCGGGAATCTCCTGGTCGGGGTCGGTGCACAGCGATCCGTCGGAATCTGGGACACCACCGACCCGAAGCAACCGGCGGCGAAATGTGGCCCGGGACAAGGCAGCCAGCTCTTCGCCGGAGATATGCTCCGGGTCGAATTCGATTCCGACCGCACCTTCGTCACATCCGATTCGAACGGCAGCGTGGACCGCTGGACCATGGATGCCGGGTCGGACTGCCCTCAGCTGTCGTCGAGATATTCATCACGACAATCGGTTTCGGCAATCGCTGTCGACCACGACGGTCAGAAGACCGCGAGCGGATCGGCCGACGGCACAATCCTGCTGTGGATCAATCCCAGCGCGCCACCGCTGCCGGGCCAGCCGCTGCTCCCGGATCGCCGGGCTTCCGGGCTCGGTTTCAGCGCGGGAAGCAAGTACTTCATCGACGAGGACATCTGGGATGTCGCCACTCCGACCGAGCCCCAACGGCTGAAGGGACCGGTCGACCCGAATTGGTATCCGGTGGAACGACTTCCGGCGCGCGACAACCTTTTGATATGTACGGACATCACCGAGGGCACAGCCTCCCTGTGGGACGTGACGGATTTCCGGCGGCTGATGCTGAGGTCGACGCTCGGTCGCCCGGGCGACTACTTCTCCCAAGGCTGGAGCATCAGCTCCGACGGGGACCTCCTCGCCGTGCCGAGAATGCCCGGACCCGATATCGACGTGTGGGATCTCACGGACCCGTACCATCCGATCCTCGCCGCCACGATCTCCGGATTCATTCGGCCGCCGGAAAGTTTCTTCGACGACGCCAGCGATCCGGGTATATCCGCTCGATTTGTCGGGGCACGGCTTCTGGCGGTGGCCGATGGAACCGGTGGCGTGCGTCTGGTGGATCTCACCGACCGCACGCATCCGTCCGCGCCGACACAGGTTTACCGGCCGGACACCCCCACCCCCTTCCCCAGGGAGCTGCTCGCGAGTGACACCTCTCTCGTGACCACCGAGGGCGGGTCGAACTCTCCGGTCGTACTCGACTTCGAACACAGCCGAAACCCCGGGCCGCTGACCATAGATCTGCCGCCGACGACCCCGGGCATCACCTTCCTCGGTTCGCACGTTCTCGCCGTCGCGGTATCGAGCCACCTCGAGATATGGGACCTGCGGAGCCGATCGCTGCGCAGCAGTCTGTCGACCGGACAGGAAGTATTGGCGCACACCCTGAATGCCAGTCCGGACAATCATCTGCTCGGGGTCATGACCGATGACGGTTCGGTCCACGTGTGGGACGTGTCGAACCCGAGTGATCCGGTGAGCATCGGCCAGACCGCGGGAACGCATTCGCCGGGGCTCGGGGGCCTCGTTCAATTCAGCCCCGATTCACGGGTTCTGGCCTTCACCGCGGGCAACGATCGAACCGGCCTGGCAACGCAAGTGGTAGACCTCGACCCGGCCCGCATGTACCAGCACCTGTGCTCGCTGACGCCGCACGACCTGTCCCCCGAGACGTGGGCAAGATACCTCCCGGACGTCCATTACCGACCGCCATGTCCGTGAGTGACGCTGCGGCGGTGTGGCATCCGACTGATGCCACACCGCCGATCGGCGGACCGAACTAGTCCGCGTACGCCTCCAGCGGCGGGCAGGAGCACACCAGGTTCCGGTCGCCGTAGGCGCCGTCGATGCGCCGCACGGCGGGCCAGATCTTCGGGCGGGGCGCGGCCACACCCTGCGGGTAGACCGCGGTTTCGCGGGAGTACGGGTAGGCCCAGTCACCCACCAGCGAGGCCGCGGTGTGCGGGGCGCCGCGCAGCGGGCTGGATTCGACCGGCCATACGCCCTCGGCGACCTGATCGATCTCGGCCTTGATCGCGATCATGGCCTCGATGAAAGCGTCCACCTCTTCGAGGTTTTCGCTTTCGGTCGGCTCCACCATGAGGGTTCCGGCGACCGGGAAGCTCATCGTGGGGGCGTGGAAGCCGTAGTCGGCCAGGCGCTTCGCGACATCGTCGACCGTGACGCCGGTGCGCTTGGTGATCTCGCGCAGGTCGAGGATGCATTCGTGGGCGACCATACCGTTCTCACCGGTGTAGAGCACCGGGAAGTGCGGATCCAGCCGCCGCGCGATGTAATTGGCCGAGGCGATCGCGGTCAGGGTCGCGCGGCGCAGGCCCGCGGCGCCCATCATGCGGATATAGGCCCAGGTGATCGGCAGGATCGACGCCGAACCGTAGAGCGCGGCCGAGACCGCGTGCGAGCCGGATTCCAGCGGATTACCGGGCAGATACTTCGCCAGATGTTCGCGCACCGCGACCGGGCCCACGCCGGGACCGCCGCCGCCGTGCGGGATGCAGAAGGTCTTGTGCAGGTTCAGATGCGAGACGTCGCCGCCGAAACGGCCCGGACGGGCAAGGCCCACCAGGGCATTCAGATTCGCGCCGTCCACATACACCTGACCGCCCGCATCGTGCACCAGTGCGCACAGCTCGGCGACCTCCTGCTCGTACACGCCGTGCGTGGACGGGTAGGTGATCATGATGCAGGCCAGCCGGTCGGCGTGATCGGCGATCTTGGCACGCAGATCGTCCAGGTCGACATCGCCGTTGTCGCGGCACTTCACGACCTCCACCCGCAGCCCGGCCATGGCCGCCGAGGCCGCGTTGGTGCCGTGCGCGCTCGACGGGATCAGGCACGTATCCCGATGCGTATCACCGCGATCCAGGTGGTAGCGCCGGATCGCCAGCAGTCCGGCGTATTCGCCCTGACTTCCGGCGTTGGGCTGCAGGCTGACCCGGTCGTATCCGGTGACCGCCGACAGCCAGGTCTCCAGATCCTCGATCACCCGCAGGATGCCGGGCACATCCTCGACCGGTGCGTACGGATGCAACCGGGAGAAGCCGGGCCAGGTGATGGGTTCCATCTCCGCGGTCGCGTTCAGCTTCATGGTGCACGAGCCGAGCGGAATCATGCTGCGGTCCAGGGCGATATCCTTATCCGACAGCTGCCGCAGATACCGCAGCATGGCGGTTTCGGTGTGATAGCGCGTGAACGCCGGATGGGTCAGATACTCCGAGGTGCGGGTCTCGATCGACGCCAGCCCGGTCTCGCTCGTCGCGCTCTCGGCACCGAAGCTTTCCAGCACGATCGCCACATGCGCGTCGGTGGTCGCCTCATCGCAGGCGACGGCCACATGATCGGCGTCGGCCAGGCGCAGATTGATCCCGCGCCCCTTCGCCTTGGCCACCACCGCCTCCGCGCCACCGGGCACCCGGACCAGCACGGTGTCGAAGAACCGTTCGTGCACAACGGCTTCGCCGAGGCCGGCCGCGAGCCGCTCGGCATGCCCGTGCACCCGCCGCGCGATCGCGCGCAGCCCGTCGGCGCCGTGATAGCTCGCGTACATGGCGGCCACGATCGCCAGCAGCACCTGCGCGGTGCAGATGTTCGAGGTCGCCTTCTCGCGCCGGATGTGCTGCTCGCGGGTCTGCAGCGCCAGGCGGTAGGCCCGGTTGCCGTCGGCGTCGACCGAGACGCCGACCAATCGGCCGGGCAGCTGCCGGGCGTGGGCGTTGCGCACCGCGAGATATCCCGCATGCGGACCGCCGAAGCCCAGCGGCACGCCGAAGCGCTGGGTGGTGCCGAAACAGACGTCGGCGCCCTGTTCGCCCGGCGAGGTCAGCAGCGTCATCGCCAGCAGATCGGCACCGGCGGCGACCAGCGCGCCACGCTCGTGCGCGGCCGCGATCAGGCCGGTCCAGTCGACGATGCGGCCCGAGCAGCCGGGGGTCTGGATCAGCACGCCGAAGAACTCGCCCTCGGGCAGGACGCCGGAGGCCAGATCGGCCTCGACGATCTCGATGCCCAGCGGTTCGGCGCGGGTGGCCAGCACGGTCCGGGTCTGCGGGAACAGGTCGGTGTCGATCAGCAGCCGGTGGGATTTGCTCGACCGGTTCGCGCGCTGCAGCAGTGTCATGGCCTCCGCGGCCGCGGTCGCCTCGTCGAGCATGGACGCGTTGGCGACCTCCATACCGGTCAGATCCGACACCATGGTCTGGAAGTTGAGCAGCGCCTCGAGGCGGCCCTGACTGATCTCGGGCTGATACGGGGTGTAGGCGGTGTACCAGGCCGGATTCTCCAGCAGGCTGCGCACCAGCACCGGCGGGGTGAGCGTGTCGTAGTAGCCGAGGCCGATCATGGAGGTGGCCACGGTATTCGAATGCGCCAGGGCGGCAAGCTCGTTGAGCGCCTCATGCTCGGAGACCGGCGCGGGCAGCACGCTCAGATCGTTGCCGGCGGGATCGTCGAGGATGCTCGCCGGGACCGCGCGGGCGGCCAGCTCGTCCAGCGAGCCGATGCCCAAGGTATCGAGGATCTGATCGATGGCAGCGGAATCGGGTCCGATGTGGCGATCGGCGAAGGAACGGGTCACGGCAGCTCCCAGGAGGGTCGGGTCGGGCCCTCCCCCTCTGTCGTGGCGCCTGAGAGATTCAGGGCCCCGGACTCGGGCTCCCTTTTCCCCATGGGCGGGTGGCCTGCACCTGGGTGCAGCCACCGCTTTCCAGAGGCGTCGAGTGTCCGTACGGTCCCTGATGCCTGAGAGATTGACGGGGAGGTGCTGCTCCTTCGGCGCCCGGGTCGGACCCGGAACTCTCCCGCACGGCGGCGACGCATAGCCAGTCTAAGCAATGAAAGGTGAACGACGTATTACCGACCCGACGGTTCGGGTGTCGCGAAGGTCACGTGCAGGTGGGGGCGCTAACCGGTCTTGCTCATCCGGGCCTTGCGGCGGTAGGCCAATTCGTCCTCGGGGCGTTCGCTGGTCGACTGGACCTCGGCACGCTCGGCCGGGAAGTTGGCGATCGCGCCGGTCAGTTCCCGCATGGCGCCGCTGACGGCGATGCCGAAGACACCCTGCCCGCCCTGCAGTAAATCGACGACCTCTTCCGGCGAGGTGCATTCGTAGACCGTGGCGCCGTCGGAGAACAGCGTGATCCCGGCCAGATCCTCCACACCGCGGCTGCGTAGGTGGTCGACGGCGATGCGGATGTTCTGCAGCGAGATCCCGGCGTCCAGCAGCCGCTTCACGATCTTGAGGACCAGGATGTCCTTGAACGAGTACAGCCGCTGACTGCCGGAACCCGAGGCGCTGCGGATCGAGGGGACGACCAGGCCGGTCCGGGCCCAATAGTCGAGCTGGCGATAGGTGATCCCGGCCACCTGACACGCACTCGGCACGCGGTAGCCGACCAGTTCGTCGGGGACCGTGTCATCGGGGAACAGCCCTGGCTGCACCACACCCTGCTGCGGTTGATCTCCCACGAGAACTCCCCTCACTGCTTCGCCGAAGTAGAACAACGGCCTAACTATCGAGGCTACTCTCTCGATTGTCTCGGCTCGATCGCCCTCACACCAAACTCCGCGAGCGGCGTGTTTCTCGACCTCAACGTGAGGTTGACCGCAGGAATCTCGAATGTCGAACGGCTCAGCTATCGGTCGCCTTGAAGTCGTCGGGCGATACCGACTCGAGGAATTCCTTGAACTTCTCCACCTCGTCCTCGCGTTCGTCGGGCATGACCAGCCCGGCCTCCTCGAGCACCGGCTCCTCGGCGTAAATCGGGCAACCCACCCGCAACGCGATGGCTACCGAATCGGACGGACGCGCCGAAATCCGCAAATCGTTCTCGAAGACCAGATCGGCATAGAAGGTGCCCTCTTGCAGATCCACGATCCGGACCTCCTTGAGGGTATGGCCGAGCTCGTGGATCAGGATCTTGATCAGGTCGTGGGTCAACGGCCGGATGGGCGTCACACCCTCCTGCTCGAGAACGATCGCCGTCGCCTCCGACTGCCCGATCCAGATGGGCAGGTACCTGTCCCCATCGACCTCGCGGAGCAGCAGCACAGGTTGATTCTGGGGCTGCTCGACACGAATGCCGATCACACGCATCTCACTCATGACTCCACCTCGCTGGCGCTCGACGGCCGTATCACCGAGTCTAGGCGATGATTTCAGCCTCCGAGGGCAGCGCGCACCGAGGTCTTCACCAGACTGGTATGCAATGTCAACGACAGCGCCGCGAGCTCGCGGACCGTCTCCTCGGCACGGGCGCGCGCGTCGGCGTCGCGCCCCTTGGCAATGGGTGCGGCGATCTGCGCGACCATGGCCGCCTCCCGGTCGGCGGCGAGCTTGAAGGCGCGCAAATGCCTTGCCTCCAAACCGAATTCGCTCATCGCCTTGGCCGTGCGGGCGAGGGTCACCGCCTCGGCGTCGAAGAATCCGGCAGCACCCGGGGTGATCAGATTGGCGCGGATCAATTCGGTGAGAAACTTCTCATCGATACCGGCCCGATCGAGCAGATCCGTTCGCGTGACACGGATTTCGTGATCGAACCGCAGTTCGTCCGGCGAGATCTCACCCGGTACCACGCCGAGCCTCCGGGGTGGGTTCGGACCGATGTCCGCGGCGGCGGAGTCGGGCGCACGCCCCGCTCCCGCCGCGTCGACGCCATCCGCCCGGGCGCGCGCCTCGCGCACTCCGAGCGTCGCGGCGCCGCTGTCGATCGCCTCGAGCTGTTCCTTGATCACCTTCAACGGCAGGTATTGGTCGCGCTGGGCGGTGAGAACGAACCTCAACCGCTCGACGTCGGCGACCGAGAACCTGCGATAGCCCGAGGGCGTGCGCTCCGGGCTGATCAGTCCCTCCGATTCGAGGAAACGGATCTTGGAGATGGTGATATCCGGAAAGTCCGGACGCAGCAGGTCCAACACGGAGCCGATCGACATTCCTCCGCGAGTCCACTGCGCTGCGCCTGTCATCTACCTGTCCCGGCCCGTCAGAGCGTGCCCGCCGAGTCGCTCTGCGCCGGCTTCGGGCCGGTCAGGAACACCAGGCGGAACTTGCCGATCTGTACTTCGTCGCCGTTCTGCAGCTCCGAGGAGTCCACCGGCTCCCGGTTGACATAGGTGCCGTTCAGGCTGCCCACATCGACGACCTGGAAGGTGTCGTCGTCCTGACGGAACTCCGCGTGGCGACGAGAGACCGTGACATCGTCGAGAAAGATGTCGCTGTCGGGATGACGTCCCGCGGAGGTGGTGGGCTGATCCAGCAGGAACCGCGAACCCGCGTTCGGGCCGCGCTTGACCACCAGCAGGGCGGCGCCCGGAGGCAGGCCCTCGACCCCTTGCACCGGCTGTTCGCCGGTCTGCTCCCCGGAGCGCGACGCGTCGACCTCGTTCAGGAAGTCAGCGCGAAACACCGATGTCGTCTCGGCCGCTGTCTCCTGATATGGGCCTTGGTTCTCGCTCACCCTTGCTCTCCTCCTCGAACCGATTATCCGTACAAGCATCCGAAAGCCGTCACCCAACGCGACCGGCTGTCGCGCCCTTGGAGATTCCGGCTACCGGCCGCCGGCACATCTGTTGGCATTGACCGTACCCTGCCAGGGCGATCCCGTGCAGGTAGAACTGTGAAGGCGGCTTCAGCCCCCGATAACTCCTTCATAACCTGCGGCATCCAGGAGTTCACCGAGCGTTGCGTCCAGCTTGCTCGCGTCGTCGACCTGCAGCTCGAACATCCAGCCGTCGCCGTAGGGATCGGAATTCAGCGTCTCCGGCGCGGAATCCAGAATGTCGTTCACCGCAACGACTTTCGCGCTCAGCGGCGCGTAGATGTCGGACACGCTCTTGGTGGACTCCACCTCCGCGATGCCGTCACCGGGCGCGACGTCGGAATCGACCGCGGGCAACTGCACGAAGACGACGTCACCGAGCTGTGACTGCGCGTAGTCGGTGATTCCGACCCGCACGCGAGTCGGACCGACTCGGCGCACCCACTCATGTTCCTCGGTGTAGCGCAGATCCTCGGGAAGGGAGGTCACTGGTGCAGTCCTTTCACAGGGCTCGTACTCACTCGCGTCGTACTCACTGTATCGGCTCCCGGCTCCCGTGCGGCACAGCCGGTATCACCCGGGCGACCACGAGTGCCTTACCCAGATACAGCAGCCCGGTCCATACATACACCGCCACGCCCCAGATCAGCAGCGCCCAGCCGAAGGCGTGGCTGAAACCCGCTGCGCCCCAATTCATCTCGCCCGCCAGCAGCCACGGCAGCGCCGACATCAACGCGAAGGTGGCCGCCTTGCCGAGATAGATCACCTCCGTCGGCGGCAGATCGCGGCGGCGGTAGATCGGCAGCGTCGCGGTCAGGATCACATCGCGGGCGAGGATGATCACCACGATCGGCCACGGCAGGATGTCGCGCAGCATCAGGCCCAGCACGGTGGCGATCAGATACAGCCGATCCACCAGCGGATCCAGCAGCGCGCCCAGCCGCGAGGACTGATCCAGCAGCCGCGCCAGCTTCCCGTCCAGGAAGTCGGTGACGCCGCTGATGATCAGCAATGCGAACGCCCAGCCATCGGCCCGTTCGACCAGCAGCAACCACAGCAGCACCGGCACCCCGATCAGGCGCAGCACACTCAACGCGTTGGGCACGGTCAGAATGCGATCGGCGCGCGGATCGGCCGGAGCTCCGGCGGGTTCGGTGGTCACAGCCTGTTGCTATACCCGAATCCCACCGACACCGCCATTCGGGCACGCCGGGCCGGTCGTGGCGGCAGGATTGGAAGCGGGATCGACAGGCGGGATAAAGTAAGTGTTTCCCGTCGTCACATCCAAGTGACAGAATGAGTCGATAATCGTTTCATTGTATGTGCGGTGGAGGAGAGGAAGGCCATGCCCGACTTCGACTACGACGTGGTGGTGATCGGCTCCGGATTCGGCGGGAGCGTGAGCGCCCTGCGACTGACCGAGAAGGGCTACCGGGTGGCCGTGCTCGAATCCGGTCGCCGCTGGCCCGCCGAAGCCATCCCGAAGACCAATTGGAATGTGCGCAAATCCATCTGGGCGCCGCGGCTGGGCCTGACCGGTCCGCAGCGGATCAGCCTGCTGGGCAAGTGCGCGGTGTTCTCGGCCGCGGGCGTCGGCGGCGGATCGCTGATCTACGGCAATACTCTCTACGAGCCGCTGCCCAACTTCTATCGCGATCAGCAGTGGGCGCATATCACCGACTGGCGCAGTGAGCTGGAGCCGTATTACGACCAGGCCAAGCGCATGCTCGGCGTCGCGCCGAATCCGCGAATGACGCCCGCCGACGAGGTGATTCGCTCGATCGCCGAGGATCTGGGCGTGGGCGACACCTTCCACCCGACCAATGTCGGGGTCTTCTTCAACGAGGACGATCCGGGCGCCGAGGTCGACGATCCGTACTTCGGCGGGGTCGGCCCGCGGCGCAGCGGCTGCATCCACTGCGCGCGCTGCTTCACCGGCTGCCCGCACAACGCCAAGAACACCACCCCGACCAACTATCTGTACCTGGCCGAGCAGGCCGGGGCGAAGGTGTTCGAGCTGACCACCGCCACCCGGGTGCGCCCGATGGTCAAGGGCGGCTACGCCATCGAGACCGCGCGCTCGGATCGCTGGATCCGCAAGCAGCGCAGGACCTTCACCGCCGAGCAGGTGGTGTTCGCCGCGGCCGCGCTGGGCACCCAGAAGCTGCTGCACAAGATGCGCGACGAGCGGGTGCTGCCGAATCTGTCGCCGCGGCTGGGCGAGCTGACCCGCAGTAACTCCGAGGCCATCCTCAACGTGGTGAGCCGCGCGCGCGACGATTTCGCCGAGGGCATCGCGATCACCTCCTCCATCCATCCCGAACCCGACACCCATATCGAGGTATGCCATTACGGCAAGGGGCAGAACGCGCTGTTCCCGCTGTCGGCGCCGATCGTGGACGGCGGGGCGTTCCGGTTCCTGCGCTTCCTGCTGGCGATGTTCACCCATCCGATGGTGTTCCTGCGCAGCCTCAATGCCCATCGGGCGTCGGAGAGGTCGGTGATCCTGCTGGTGATGCAGTCGCTGGACAACTCGCTGACCTCCTTCCGGCGCTGGGGCGGGCTCAAGACCCGCCAGGGCACCGGCAAGCCCAATCCGACCTGGATTCCGATGGCGCACGATATCGCCCGCCGATTCGGCGAGAAGGTCGACGGCGATGCCCACGGCCTGGTCATGGACGTGTTCAACATCCCCTCCACCGCGCACTACATCGGCGGCTGCGTGATCGGCGAGGGTCCCGACAGCGGTGTGGTCGATCCCTATCAGCGCGTCTTCGGCCATCCGGGGCTGCATATCGCCGACGGTTCGACCGTGACGGCCAATCTCGGCGTCAATCCGTCGCTCACCATCACCGCCCAGGCCGAACGCGCAATGGCGTTCTGGCCCAATAACGGTGACATCGACCCGCGGCCCGAGCTGGGACTGTCCTATCGCCGGATCCCGCCGGTGGCGCCGTACTACCCGACGGTCCCGGATTCGGCGTTCGGCGCCCTGCACCTGCCGATCAGCCCGGTCGAATCCGGCGGACGGCACGCCGTCCGGCCGATCGGCGCGACTCCCGAATAGCACCGGGGGCGCGGCGCAACCCGTCCTAACCGACGCGGCCACTTATGCTTTCGGGTACACGTGTCGACGGGAAGGGCGGGTTCGCCATGCTGGTGCGAGTGCAGAACGCCGCCGGAACGCTGGCCGAACGGGTGCTGATCGACTGGTTGCGCACCTGGAAGGGGCCCGGGGATCCGCACGGCGTGGCGACGGTGAATTGCAGTCTGTTCCAGGCCGATCGGCTGCATCAGTTCGATGCGGTGGTGTGGACGCCGAACAGCTGCGTGATCATCGAGGCCGAGGCCCTGGTGGAACAGGTGAGCGGCGAGCTCGAGGTGCCGCTCAACGGGCCGTGGCGAGTCGGCGGCCAGGTGGTGACCCTCGAGGGGGCCGATCGGCGCACACCGCTGGACGCCTCGCGCGAGCACACCTTCGCGCTGCAGAGCTGGCTGGCCGAGCGCGGTCTGGGTCAGCGGGTCGTGCACGGCGCGGTACTCGTGGTCCCGCCGAACGGGACGAATCTGCGTGTGCGCCAGCTGTGGAACGATCCCAGCTTCCAGGTGCTGCTGGGCGACGATCAGCGCAAGCTCGCCGACTATCTGAACGCGCTGGCCTCCCAAGGCCGCGCGCAGTGGACGGTCAACGATGTGGCGATGGCATTTCGCGGCATGGCCATCCTGCCCTATCTGCCCTCGCCGCAGGATCTGGTCGCCGAGGGCTTCGGCGGCCCGGTCGACACCACGCTGTGGTTCGGCGGCCCGCAGCAGGCTCAGGCCGAGGCGTACGTGGAGCAGCAGGTCCTCGCCGCGCAGTCCTCCGGCCGATCGCTGGCGATCCGCGCGCCCTGGTACAGCCCGTGGGAGCTGTATCCGAAACAGTCCGAGAAGATCGATATGGGCCGCGCGTTCCTGCGCACCACGATGGCGCTGGGCATGCTCATCGCCTTCGCGTGGGTGCTGTGGTTCGTGCTGTCGGTACTGCTGACCTACGCGCCCTGATCGCGGCGACCGCGGCATACATCGCGGTCACCAGCGCGACCGCCGCGGCCGTCCCACCCAGCACATCGGTCGGATAGTGATACCCGAGCCCGATCATGCCCACCGCGACGACGACCAGCACCACCATCGCCACCACCGTCTCCACGACGCGCGTACGAGCCCGCTCGGCGACCAGCACGAAAGCTGTTGCGATAGCGACGAATTGAACGGTGTGCCCACTCGGATACGCCAGATAGTCATGAAGATGCCGGTGCCACAACGGCTTCAGCACCACCGCATTCACGGCCACCACCAATTCCGGTGCCACAACCAGAAATCCGGCCGACCACCACTGCCGCCGCCGCGCGTACCACACCGCCCCGACCGCCAGCAGCGGCAACAGAATGTACCCATTGCTGGGAATCACCAGCACCTCGAACACCCCCCGATGCCCACCCAGCACTCGATCGATCCCATCCCCCACCACCTGATCGAATCCGGTCGGCCCACCATCCTCCGGCACCACCGCCCCGATCCCGACGGTAGCCAGCACCCCGCCGACCACCACCACCAGCCACCACATACCCCTGGAACGCTCCACACCTCGACCTTATGAGATCGCGGCGGAACAGGTCATCCGGTGACCCGCCGGGCGTCGCGGGTGTCCAGAGGATGCGGGCCACGAGCGAGCGCGGAATCGACGTCGAGGCGGTCGGACTCGAAGGTCCGCGCCCCACCGGCACCGATTGAACGCGGGGGCGGGGTCGATCGTGGAGCAGGCAGCGAGTGTCGAGAGGAGACACGATGAACGTCGCCGCCGAACCGGTCGCGGGTACCGAGCGGGTGCGGTTCGATCCGCTGACGCGAATCATCCATTGGCTCATGGTGATCGGCATTGTCGCCATGCTGGTGCTCGGTGTGATGCTGTGGCGGCAGATCGGTGATTACAGCTGGGTACAGGTCGCGCATCAGAGCATCGGGATCGGGGTGCTCGTGGTGGCGGTGATCCGGATCGGCAATCGGGTGCTGCGGCGCGCGCCGCGCTCGACGCTCGGGCGAGGCGAACGAGTGCTCGCGGCGGGTGGGGAGCTGGCGATGTATCTGTTGTTGCTGGCCCAGCCGATCGTCGGCTGGGCCATGTCCTCGGCCACCGGCGCGCCGGTGACGCTCGCCTATGGGCTCACCCTGCCGTCGATCGCCCCGGCCGATCCGCATCTGTTCGGTGAGTTGCGCACGCTGCATATCGTGCTGGCGTGGGCGCTGGTCGCGGTCGTATCCGCCCATATCGGCGCGGTGGGGTTCCATACGCTGGTGCTGCGCGACGGGGTCGCGTCCCGAATGCTGTTGGGGCCCACGCGCGGCCGCAGCGGCCGAGGGCGGCGCTACTCGCCCTGATGCACGCTGGCGTCGTTCAGCATGGCCGCGTGCAGCATCGCCTCCGGCACACCGAGGGCCTCGACGAGCGTCGGTGCGTGCGGGCGCAGCCGGTCCACCAGCTCGTTCACCCCGCGCCGCACCGATTTGGCGCGCTCCACCGACATGAACCGGTGCATGATGTACCAGGCCTGGTTCTGCTCGATGGACCAGTACACGAACAGATCGCAGACCGAATCGGCCAGCTCGCGCGCTTCGGGATCATCGATATCGGCGATGCCCTCGATGAACGACTCCAGGATGAGCCGCTCGATATGCGCCTCGCCCGCGATGAGGATGTGGTCCTGGGCATTGTTGAACGCCTCGAACGGATTGGTCTCCTGGGCGCGGGCGCGCAGCCGGTGCGCGGCCGTGCGCACCAGATAGTCCTCGCGGTCGGCGAACAGCTGCAGCTGCACCGAGCGGCGCGCCAGATCGCCGTCGTCCACGCCGCCGTCGGAGCGGTCGCGCAGCCGCTGAATCAGCTGTCGCACACCGGAACTCTCGCGCACCACATCGCGGGCCATGGTCGCGGCGAAACGCACCCAGCCCAACGCATCCAGATCGCGCACCTCATCGGAGTAGGCGGTCAGCAGCTCCTTGGCCACCAGCTGGGTCAGGACCAGATTGTCGCCCTCGAAGGTGGTGAACACATCGGTGTCGGCCTTCAGCGTCACCAGCCGGTTCTCGGTGAGATAGCCTGCGCCGCCGCAGGCCTCGCGACATTCCTGAATCGCCTGGGTCGCGAACCGGGCCTGCGCGGCCTTGAGTCCGGCGGCCCGCTTCTCCAGTGCCCGCTGCGCGGTCGGATCCAGATCCTGTCCGGTCTGGATGACATGCATGCGCCGCACCAGATCGTTCTGCGCGAACGCCAGCGCGAACGAGCGCGCCACCAGCGGCAGCAACCGGCGCTGATGACCGCGGTAGTCCAGTAGCACCGTCTCCTGCCCGGTCTCCGAATCCTTGAACTGCCGCCGCTTCTCGGCGTAGCGCAGCGCGATGCTCAACGCCATCCGCGCACCCGCCGAGGCCGCGCCGCCCACGCTGACCCGTCCGCGCACCAGCGTGCCGAGCGTGGTGAAGAACCGGCGGCTCGGATTCTCGATCTCGGAGCGATAGGCGCCATCCGGTTCGACGTCGGCATAGCGGTTGAGCAGGTTCTCGCGCGGAATTCGCACGTGGTCGAACAGGATTCGGCCGTTGTCCACCCCCGCCAGCCCGCCCTTGAGGCCGCAGTCGGAGGTGGTGACACCGGGCAGATCGTTCCCCTCCTCATCGCGGATCGGCACCAGGAGGCAGTGCACGCCGCGGCCCTCACCGCCGGTGATCAGCTGCGCGAATACCGCCGCCATCCGGGCGTGTTCGGCCGCGCCGCCGATGTAATCCTTGCGCGCGGACGCGGTCGGGCTGTGCACCACGAACTCCCGCGTCGCCGGATCGTAGGTGGCCGTGGTCTCGAGATTCGCGACATCGCTGCCGTGCCCGGATTCGGTCATCGCGAAACAGCCCAGCAGATCCAGCGACAACAGCTGCTTGATCACATCGCTGTGCCGTTCGGTGCCCAGATTCTCCACCGCGCCGCCGAACAACCCCCACTGCACACCGGATTTCACCCACAGCGACAGATCCGCGTAGGCGAGCATCTCCAAGCCGGTGACCGCCGCGCCGGGCTCACCGGTCCCGCCGTGCTCGAGCCGGAAACCCTTTTCGGCAAGGCCGAATTCGCTCACCAGGCGCATCTGCCCGAGCACCCGCGCCCGCGCGGCGCGGTAATCCAGATAGGGGTCGGCGAACAACCGGTCGTCGCACAGCTGCCGTCGGGCCTGCTCACGCACCTCGCGCCAGGGTCCGTCGAGGGCCGCGCGCAGGTGATCCGCCGAGGTCTTGGATTGGGTCGCCATAACCCGACCCTATCGGCGTGACCGGCGCTCGCCCCCGTGATCGGCCTCACGTGTCGTGCGCGCCGGGGCTGACGATCGCCGCGGCCGCCACTACCTTGCGAGGTATGAGCGATGAGGTGCAGACACAACCGATCCAGGTGTTACCACCGCCGGGCCGCCAGACGCGGATCCGGCAGGCCGTGGGCCGGGTTGTGGATCGGTTGGTGGCCCAGCGGCAGGCGACGGTCGATGCGCTCGTGCCCGCGCCCACCCCGCTGAAGCCGGTCGATCTCACCGACGACGCGCGCGTCACCCAGGTGCTGGAGCTGGCCGAGTGTGTCGGGGATGTGGTGCTGGCCTCGGGCAGCTCGGTCATGGACACCTTGAATCATGTCGAATTCATCGCCTCGACTTATGGTCTGTCGCACTGCGATATCGACGTCACCTACAACGCGATCCGCATCTCGGCCGATCGCGGTTCGTCGCTGCCGCCCGCGAGCACCATGCGGGTGGTGCACCATCGCTCGCTGGACTTCACCCGGCTCGCCGCGGTGGACCGCCTGACCCGCCGCATCCGCCGCGAGGTGGTCGCGCCGGAGGATGCGCAGGCCGCCCTCGACACCATCACCGGCGCACCGCATCCCTACAACCGCTGGGTGGCGACCTTCGGCTGGTCGCTGCTGGCCGCCGCGATCGGATTCCTGGTCGGCGGCGGCATTCTCGTCGCCGTGGTGAGTTCGATCGCGACCGCGCTCATCGACCGCACCAACCGCGCGCTCAACCGGCGCGGGCTGCCGTTCTTCTTCCAGGCCATGGCCGGTGGCGCGATCGCGACCGCACCCGCGATCGCACTGGCCACCTTCGCCGGGAGTGTCGAGGCCAATCCGTCGCTGATCGTCGCGGCGGGAATCACCGTGCTGCTCAGTGGTTTACAACTGGTCGGCGCGGTCGAGGACGCCATCACCGGCGCACCGATCACCGCGGCGGCGCGCATGCTCGAGGTGTTCATGATGACCGGCGGCATCATCGCCGGGGTGGCGCTGGCCCTGCGCGCGGCCGAGATGCTGCACGCAGTCTCACCGGCGATCGACATGTACTCCTCGACCGATATCACAAATCTGCCGTTGAAGGTGATCGCCGGTGCGGTCGCCTCACTGGCATTCGCACTGGCCTGTTACGCCGAACAACGCGCGCTGGCCGCGGCCGGGCTCAGCGGCGCCGCGGCGACGGTCTGCTATCTGTTCACCCAGCATGCCGGATTCGGTCCGGTCGTCTCCTCCGGCGTCGCCGCCACCGTCGTGGGCCTCGCCGGTGGTCTGATGGCCCGCCGTGCGCTCACCCCGCCGCTGGTGGTCGCGATGGCCGGAATCACCCCGCTGCTACCGGGTATGAAGGTGTACCGGGGCCTGAGCGCGCTGCTCGACAATCAGCTGCTGATGGGTCTGAGCCAGCTGTTCGCCGCGTTCGCGGTCGGCTGCGCCCTGGCGGCCGGTGTCACACTCGGCGAATGGGTGGCGCGCTTCCTGCGCCGGCCGCGAATCCTGCTGCGCTTCCAGGGAATTCGACGACCGGTGCTGGCCGGCGACCGGTAGCCTCACTCGATCGACAGCCCGATGGTCCGCGCGACATCGGTCAGCGTCGCATCGAACAGCGCATCCGGATCACCCACGGGCATCGGATAGTTGCCGAATACCTCGAGGGTCACATGCCCGTACAGCCGCGCCCAGAGCTGGATCATCAGATAGGTCATGCCCAGATCCAGCTTCTCGGCCGGGAACTTCTGCTCCGAGGCGGCCAGCAGCGCGCATTGGAACCCGATCAGGTCCTCGCGCAACGCCTCCGGAATCACCTCGGCCGAGGGCGTGACGATATCGTAGGTCGCCAGCAGCCGCCCCGCCGCCGCCAGGAAGATCCGCCCGAACGGCTCATCGATCTGGCGCATGGCGCTGGGCCCCGCGCCCGTGGGCGAGGCGAAAACCAGCGTGAATTCCGGTGCGTGCGCCAGCGCCCAGCGCCGAAAACCCTTGCAGATGGCGAACAGCTGCACCACACCGTCATCGGGCAGCTCGGCCGCCTGCGCGGCCAACTCCGCGGCCAGATCCGCGCAGATATCGAGCCGCAGCGCCGCCACCAGCTCGTCCCGCGACGCGTAGTACCGGTACAGCGCCGGCGCGGTGATCCCCAGCTCCCGCGCGATCGCGCGCAGCGTCACCGCCTCGGGCCCCTGCTGCCCCAGCAGCGTTCTCGCGACCCGCCGAATATCGCCGTCACTGACCGCGGGCACCCGACCCCGACGCGCGGGCTGATTCATCCGTCTCCGACCTGCCAGTTCCCGAGTTCTGTATCAGCACGAGCCTAACGGGCCTGCCGATTTCATGTGACGGCGGATGTTTCCTCAGCGGAAGTCCTTGGCCCCCAGACCGATCGACTCCCCGATCTCGGCCAGCGTCGCATCGAACAGCACATCCGGATCGGTCACCGTCAGCGGATAGTTGCCGAAGGCCTCGAGGGTGACATGGCCGTACATCCGGGCCCAGGACTGGATCATGACGTAGCTGATGCCCAAGTCCAGCTTCTCGGCGGGGAACTTCACACCCGAGTCCGACAGCACGCGCAGCAGTTCGGTCTGGAAGACGGTCAGATCCTCGCGCAGACCGTCGCGGATGAATTCCATTGGGGGTGAGACGATCTCGTATTCGGTGAGCAGCCGGCCCGCGGCCGTCAGGAACAACCGGCCCACCGGTTCGCCGAATTGCCGCATGACACTGGGGTTTCCGCGTCCGGCGGGCGAGGCGAACACCAGGGTGAATTCGCGGGAGTGGGTCAGCGCCCAGTGCCGGAAGCCGCGGCAGACGGCGAAGAACCGGGCCGCGGCGTTATCGGGGGCGTCGTCGTGCGCGGCGGTCAGATCGACGGCCAGATCGGCGCGGACGTCCGCGCGCAGCGTCGCGAGCAGATCGTCGCGCGAGGCGTAGTAGCGGTAGAGCGCGGGAGCGGTGATACCCAGCTCCCGCGCGATCGCGCGCAGGGTGACCGCCTCGGGCCCCTGATCGACCAGCAGCGTCCTGGCCACTCGCCGGATATCGGCGTCGCTGACCGCGGGCGCTCGGCCCCTGCGCGCGGGAATCGTCATTCGTATGCGACCTGCCAGCTCTTGATGCCGTTCAACCACCCCGAGCGTAGCCGCTTCGGCTCCGAGATCTGGCGCAGCTTCGGCATCACGTCGGCGATCGCGTTGAAGATCAGATCCAGTTGCAGCCGGGCCAGATTCGCGCCGAGGCAGTAGTGCGTGCCGGTGCCGCCGAAACCCACGTGCGGATTGGGGTTGCGCCCGACGTCGAAGGTGAACGGCTCGTCGAAATGCTCCTCGTCGAAGTTCGCCGAGGCGTAGAACAGGCCCACCCGCTGTCCCGCCTCGAGCACCGTGCCGCCGATCTCGGTATCGCAGGTCGTGGTGCGCTGGAAGGCGGTGACCGGGGTCGCCCAGCGGACGATCTCGTCGGGTGCGGTGCGCGGGCGCTCGGCCTTGTAGAGCTCCCACTGATCGGGGTTGTCCACGAAGGCCTTCATACCGTGGGTGGTGGCGTTGCGGGTGGTCTCGTTGCCCGCGGTCGACAGCAGGATCATGAACCACGCGAACTCCTCGGCGCTCAGCGCCTCACCGTCACGATCGGCCTGCAGCAGCGTGGTGGCGATATCGTCCATCGGACAGCGCTGCCTCTCCTCCGCCAGGTTGTAGGCGTAGCCCATGATCTGCGCGTTGGCCATCCGGAAATCGCCGTCGAAGTCCGGATCGTCGTAGGAGATCATGTGATTGGTCCACTCGAAGATCTTGTGCCGATCCGACTGCGGGATGCCGACCAGTTCGGCGATCGTCTGCAGCGGCAGCTCGCACGCGACCTGCGCGACGAAGTCGCCGCCGCCGGTGCGCCGGGCCTCGTGCACGATCCGCTCGGCACGTTCGGTGAGCGCGGCGCGCAGGCTCTCCACCGCGCGCGGGGTGAAACCCTTGGAGATGATGCGCCGGGTCTTGGTGTGCACGGGCGGATCCATGTTGATCAGCAGCCCGGCCTGGATGTCGATCTCCGCGCGGGTGATATCCGGATTGAACCGGATGATCGACGAATTCGCGGTCGAGGAGAAGATCTCCGGCCGCTTGGAGATCTCCTTGATGTGTTCGAGTTTGGTGACGACCCAGTAGCCGCCGTCGTTGTAGCCGCTGACCCCGTCGGGCTGGGGGTTCCACCAGACGGGCGCGGTGCGGCGCAGTTCGGCGAACTCCTCGACCGGCAGCCGGGTGGCCATCAGGTCCGGATCGGTGAAATCGAACCCGGCGGGGATCGAGGGGATGGACGGTGCGGACACGGGAACCTCCTTTGGAACACGTTCCAAGGAGTGAACCACATCACAGCCCTTTTGTGAACACCTATTAGTAAATGATGTTCACTCCATCAATAGGCGCCGTCCCCGCGCGTGACCGCGCCGATCGTCTTGGCGATGAGCAGCAGATCCAGCACCATCGACCAGTTCTCCACATACGAAAGGTCCATTCGCACAGCATCTTCCAGCGACAGGTCCGAGCGCCCGCTGACCTGCCACAGCCCGGTCACGCCGGGTTTGACCAGCAGCCGCCGCCGCATCATGCCGTCATAGGAGTCGACCTCGCGGCGCACCTGCGGACGCGGGCCCACCACGCTCATATCGCCGCGCAGCACATTGAAGAACTGCGGCAGCTCATCGAGGGAGAACTTGCGGAGTACCCGGCCCACGGACGTGATCCGGGGATCGTCACGCATCTTGAAGAACAGCGGATTGCCGCCGTGAGCAGCGATCAGCTTGCCGACGTGCGCCTCGGCGTCGGCGTACATGCTGCGGAACTTGATCATCCGAAACGGCTTGCCGTCCCGGCCGATTCGCTCGGACAGATAGAACACCGGGCCCGCGCTGGTGAACTTGACCGCCAGCGCGATGCCGATCAGCATCGGCGCGATCGCCAGCAGCGCCGCCGCGGCGAAGCAGAAGTCGAACACCGCCTTGCCGATCGAGCTCGCGCGCCCGTACTGCGGCCGGCCCACGTGCAGCATCGGCATATCGGCGACCAGCCGATGGGTCAGCCGCGTACCCGCGATATCGACCAGGCCCGGCGCGACGATGAGTTCCACGCCGAGCGGATCCAGTTCCCAGGCCATATGCCGGAAGTCGGCCGGGCCGAGGTTGTCGGTCGCGGTCACCGCGACGGTGTCCGCGCCGCTGAGCCGCACCGCCTCCAGCACCGAACGATCGTCTCCCACAACGGGAATGGTGCGCTTGTCCACGCTCAGTCCCGGCGCGGAGCCGTCCGGCGTGCAGACCCCCACCACCTGATATCCGGAGGCGAGATCGCGGGAAAAGGCCGCGACCATGGCCGCCGCCGAGCCGCGGCTGCCGACCACCAGCACGCGGGTCGAATAGCCACCCGCCACCCGGCGTCGGGCGACCCAGCCCCGCCACATCCGCCGCTGCACCATCAGCCCGACCACGCCCAGGGGCAGCGCGATCGCCAGATAACCGCGGGCGATATCGAAGCGGAAGATCAGCGAGCCGATCGCGATCACGCCGAACAGCTTCAGCGTCGCCGCGACCAGGCGACGGTATTCCTCTGTGCCACTACCGATCACCCGCGGCGAACGGCTGCCCGCGCCGGCGAGCAGGCCCACCCACACCAGCCCCAGCAGGACCGAGACCACGGTGTAGCGCACCTCCCCCGGCAATCGCATGGCAAGGGGCGGATCCGCGGGTCCGCCGAAGCGGATCACCTGCGCCGCGGCGACCGCCAGCCCGACCACGACCAGATCGCCGATCCACAGCCGCCGGGCGTATTCGCTCTGCCACCGCTCGCGCTCGGACCGCGGCTGGACCGCTGCGCGCGCGGGAGTACCCGCGCGGAGTTCGAAACTCATGAATGGACGCACCTCCCCCATGGGAGAACTCGGTTCCGTTCCGATCCCCACTGACCGGTCTCCCAAGGGATTCGAACCATGACAACCCTGTGGGCTCGACGATGTTTCGCCGACCAGAAGGCGAATGTTACTGGGGCCCGCGCGACAGTGTGCGCCGAATGCGCTCGGGGCCAACGTATCTCGTTGGTAGCCGGTAACGTAGCAACCGGTTCCTTCTCGCATACCCCTATCACACCCCGACCAGGCGAATCCGCTGGCGCGATCGTCCGATCCGCGACGTATAGCCCCGTAACGCTTCCACTTCGACAGATTTGCACGGTAGCTCCTCGAATACTCACGGGTGCGGGCGAATAGAAACCGACCGGAACTCGCGGGCAGCTCCTCTCGTTCCCGGGACAGGGGTTGCGAAAGGTGTTGTAACGTAAGCACAGTCGACGTCGACGTGCAGTTCGTATCCGGCGGTTCCGCCGACCATCCCGGCCCGACGAAAGGTGGGGGAATTCTCTCGTGCGTTGCCGTCTGTGTGACTCCGAACGTTTGGAGACCGTGGTAGATCTGGGCGCCACACCGCCCTGCGAAAAGTTCCTCACCGAGGCCGAACTCGATCTACCCGAGCCGACCTATCCGCTGCACCTGCGGGTGTGTGCGGACTGTCTGCTGTTGCAGCTGCCCGCACTCATCACCCCGGCGGAGACGTTCACCGAATACGCCTACTTCTCCTCCTATTCCGACAGCTGGGTACGGCATGCGAAAGCCTTTGTCGATCAGGCAGTCACGGAATTGGCACTACGCCCGGACTCGTTCGTCGTGGAGGTGGCCAGCAACGACGGCTATCTGCTGCGGCATGTCGTCGACGCGGGCGTGGGCTGCCTGGGCATCGAGCCGTCGGTCAACGTCGGCGCGGCCGCCCGGGACAAGGGCGTGCCCACCGTGACCGCCTTCCTCACCGAGGAGTTGGCGCGCGATATCCGCACCGAACACGGCCCGGCGGATCTGGTGGTGGCCAACAATGTCTACGCCCACGTCCCGGACCTGCGCGCATTCACCCGCGCGCTGCGCGAACTGCTCGCCGATGACGGCTGGCTGTCGATCGAGGTGCATTACGCGCTGAATCTGGTGCGGCTCGGGCAGTTCGACACCATCTATCACGAGCATTTCCAGTACTACACGGTGCTCTCGGCCCAGCGCGCGCTGGCCACCGCGGGCCTGACCGTGGTCGATGTGGAGCTGCTGCCCACGCACGGCGGATCGCTGCGGCTGTGGGTCCGCCCGGATGCGGTCGCGCAGGTGCGTCCGCGGGTCGGCGAGCTGCTGCGCACCGAGGCCGAGGCCGGATTGCACAGTGTCGCAGGCTATTCCGGGCTTCGCCCGCGCGCCGAACAGGTGCGACAGGAGCTGCTGCGGTTCCTGCTCGACTGCCGCGCGCAGGGCCTGCGGGCGGTCGGCTACGGTGCGCCCGGCAAGGGCAACACGCTGCTCAACTACTGCGGCATCCGGCCGGATCTGTTGTCCTACACCGTGGATCGCAATCCGTACAAACACGGCCGCTACACACCCGGCACACGCATCCCGATCCTGTCGCCCGACCGTCTCGAGGACGACCGGCCCGATGTGGTGGTGGTACTGCCGTGGAATCTCGAGGCCGAGATCACCGCACAGTTGCGGCATATCGGTTCCTGGGGCGCGGAGCTGGTCTATCCGCTGCCCACACTGCATCGCGCGGAAACCGCAGGGAGTCATTCGTGAAGGTCGTTCTGTTCTGTGGTGGCTACGGCATGCGCATGCGCGGGGGCACCGACGATCCGGTGCCCAAGCCCATGCAGCTGGTCGGCCCCCGGCCGCTGATCTGGCATGTCATGCGCTACTACGCGCATTACGGGCATAAGGACTTCATCCTGTGCCTGGGCTACGGCGCGACCCATATCAAGAACTTCTTCCTGACCTATCAGGAGTCGGTGTCCAACGATTTCGTCATCCGGGGCGGCCAGGTGGAACTGCTCGCCTCCGATATCAGCGACTGGACGATCACCTTCGTCGACACCGGGCTGGAGTCCGCGATCGGCGAACGCTTACGCCGGGTGCGCGAACATCTCGTCGGCGAGCAATACTTCCTGGCCAACTACGCCGATGTGCTCACCGACGCACCGCTGGACGAGATGATCGACAAATGCGTGGCCGCGAGCGCGGCGGCCTCGATGATGATCGTGCCGCCGCAGTCGTCGTTCCACTGCGTGGATGTCGACGCCGCGGGCAGCGTCGAGCACATCACGCCGGTCTCGCGGCTGCCGATCTGGGAGAACGGCGGCTACTTCGTGCTCACCAACGAGGTGTTCGATCTGCTGCCGCCCGGCGGGGATCTGGTCGAGGACGCCTGCGGTGCCCTGGCCGCACAGGGGCGGTTGGTCGGCTATCAGCATCTGGGCTTCTGGAAACCGGCCGACACCTTCAAGGAACGTGCCGAACTCGACGCCGCCTATCATTCCGGGCAGCGTCCCTGGATGGTGTGGGAGCGGAGCCGGGCCGCATGCTGAGCCTGCGCGGCGATGTGCACGAGATCGCCCTGGTCGGCGCGCACTGCGATGATCTGGCGATCGGCGCCGGCGGGACGCTGCTCAGCCTCGCCGCCGCGGTGCCCGGCCTGCGGGTGCGGGCGCTGGTGCTGTGCGGCGGGGATACCGACCGCGCGGCCGAGGAGCGCGCCGCGCTCGAATCCTTTTGTCCCGGAGCCGAACTCGAACTGACAGTGCTGACGTTGCCGGACGGGCGCACGCCGCCGTACTGGGGCATCGCCAAGGCCGCGGTCCACGAGCTGCGCCGCCGGGGCGCCCCGGATCTGGTGTTCGCGCCGCAACCGGGCGATGCCCATCAGGATCATCGGCTGCTCGCGGAGCTGGTGCCCACCGAATTCCGCGACCATCTGGTGCTGGGCTACGAGATCCTCAAATGGGAGACCGATACGCCCCGGCCCACGCTGTTTCATCCCCTGTCCACCCAGATCGCGCTGCGCAAGGCGGAGCTGTTGGTCAAACACTATGCTTCCCAACGGGATCGGGACTGGTTCGACGAACAGTCCTTCCTCGGGCTGGCCCGGCTGCGCGGCGTGCAATGCCGCGCCCGCTACGCCGAGGCATTCGTGATCGACAAGGCCGCCGTCGACTTCGGAGGTATGTGACCCATGCGAGTACTGCTCACCGGCCATCAGGGATATCTCGGCACGGTCATGGCCCCGGTACTGACCGCGGCCGGACACGAGGTGTCGGGCCTGGATATCGGCTACTTCGCCGACTGCGTCCTGGGTGACGCCCCGGCCGATCCGCCGGGGGTCACCGCGGATCTGCGCGAGCTGACCGAGGAGCATCTGGCCGGATTCGACGCGGTCGTACATCTGGCGGCGCTGTCCAACGATCCGCTGGGCGCACTCGCCCCGCAGATCACCTACGACATCAACTATCACGCCTCGGTGCGGCTGGCACGGCTGGCCAAACAGGCTGGGGTGCAGCGGTTCCTGTACGCCTCGACCTGCTCGGTGTACGGGGCGGCCGGGGACGGACTGGTCGGCGAGGATGCCCCGCTGCGGCCGCTGACCCCCTATGCCGAGAGCAAGGTGCGGGTCGAGGACGATGTGGCCGCGCTCGCCGATTCCGGGTTCTGCCCGGTATTCCTGCGCAATGCCACGGCATTCGGCTTCTCACCGCGGCTGCGCGCCGATATCGTGCTCAACAATCTGGTCGGCTACGCGGTACTCACCGGCGAGGTGCGGGTGCTGTCCGACGGGACGCCGTGGCGTCCGCTCGTGCACACCGCCGATATCGCCGCCGCGTTCGCGACCTGCCTCACCGCGCCCGCGGACCGAATCTCCGCGCGTGCCTACAACATCGGCGACGAATCCAACAACCTCACCGTCGCGCAGATCGCGCAGGCGGTGGTCGAGGCGGTGCCGGACTCACAACTACTCATCACCGGCGAGACGGGGTCGGATCCGCGCTCGTACCGGGTCGATTTCTCCAGGGCCCGTGCGGAATTGGGCTATCGGGCCGAGTGGAGCGTCGCCGCGGGCGCGGTGGAGCTGGCCCGTGAATACCGCGCGCGCGGGCTGACCGCCGAGGATTTCGCGGCGCGGTTCACCCGGCTGGCCCAGCTGCGTGAGCTCAAAGACACCGGCGCGCTGGATGATTCGCTGCGCCGGATCACGATCGGGGCGTGAGGTGCAGCGCGGCGAGCAGATCGGCCCAGCTGCCGGCGGCTCGATCCCGGGCCGAGATCAGGATGACCGGTTGCGGCCAAGCGATCCCCAGCTCCGGATCGTCGTGAGCGACGGCGAGATCCTCGGCCGGATCGTGCGGCCGGTCGATGCGATAGCAGACATCGGCGACCTCGGTGAGCGCCTGGAAGCCGTGCAGGAAACCCGGCGGCACATACAGGCTCCGAAAGTCGTTGTCGTCCAACAGGAATGCCTGTTTACGGCCGAAGGTGGGCGATTCCGGCCGGATATCGATCAGCACATCGTGCACCGCGCCGTGCGCGCAGCGGACCAGCTTCGCCTCGCCGCGGCCGGACCGGCCGTGCAGGCCGCGGACCACGCCGCGCACCGAACGCGACTGCGAATCCTGCACGAACGCCGCGGCCGCGCCCGTGACGCCCAGATGGGCGTCGAACATCTCGGCATCGAAGGTGCGGGTGAACAGGCCCCGCTCGTCTCGATGCGGCTGCGGGGTCAATACCAGCACATCGGCCAGCTCGGCCGGTTCGATACGCACCAGGACATGGTGTCATGACGCGGTTCCACGAGCCAGGCTTCGCGCGACGCGGATGCCGAGCATGCGGGGCGGCCGCGCTCACCGGCGTCCTGGATCTCGGGAAAATGCCTGCGGCGGACCATTTTCCGGAGCGGGATGAGCCGCTGGCCGCAGACCCCCTACATATGCTCGCGATGGTGATGTGCCGGGCGTGCGGGCTGGCGCAGCTGGCCGACGACGATACGATCGCCGACGAGCCGCGCGGTGTCGAACCGCGCGCACTGCGGGAGCAGGCCGCCGACGCCGTGGCCCGCATCGCCGCCACGGGCCTGCTGCGCGGGCGGGCGGTCCGCGAATTCGGCAGCCCGCACGGCGGCACCTGGCTGCCGCTGCTCGCCGCCCACGGCTGCCGCGAAACCACCGACGGCCCCGCGGATATCGTCGTGGACACCTTCGGAATCATGCATGAGCCCGATCAGCGCGCCGCCGCGGCCGAGCGCGCGGCCGCGGTCGGCACGGGCGGGACGCTGCTGCTGCAGTTCCATTCGCTGCGGGCCATTCGCGCGCAGGGTCAGTGGAATGCGTTGCGGCACGGGCACTTCGCCTACTACTCGCTGACCGCGCTGTGCGCACTGTTCGCGGGGGCGGGCCTGTATCCGGCCACCGCCTGGGAATTCGAGCTCTACGGCGGGACGGTGCTGGTCGCCTTCGCGCATCGGCGGGTCGCGCCCGATGAGCGGGTGCGGGCGATCCTCGACGCCGAGGCCGAACTCACCGATCCGGCCGCGCTCGGCTCGCTCCAGGACGCCGCCGACCGCCAGGCCGAGGCGCTGCGGCGCTGGCTCGACGAGGAGGCGACCCGGCAGCATCGGATCTACGCCTATGGCGCGGCCTCTCGCGCGGTCGCGCTGTTCGCCCGTGCCGGCCTGGGGCACGCACACCTCGCCGCTGTCGCCGACGCCTCCCCCGCCAAACAGGGGCGCCGCATGCCCGGCACCGATATCCCGATCATCCACCCGGCCGAACTCGTTGCGGCACAACCGGATCGGGTGCTGCTCACGTTGCCCGATCTGCTCGGCGAGGTCGAGACGAACCTGCCGAGCCTGCGCGGACGCTGGGTGGTGGAGGTACCGCAACCGCCGTGAGACCGGGCGGGTGCCGGACAGGGTCGGGGCCGCACCGGGCACCGGTGCGGAGATGACAGATGAGGAATCGGGAACCATGAAGCACAGGACGCAGCGCGCTCTCGCGCGCACCACCGCCGCCGCGGCCGCCGCGGCCGGCCTGATCGCCGGAACCGGTAGCGCCGCCGCCGGTGTCGACGGCACCAACAGCATCGTCGATCACAGCACACGCACCGTCGAGGCGATCTCCGAGGACACCCACATCAACTTCGTCCCGCCGCTGGACGGCAATCCGCTGACCCGCGAATGGTTCCACAACGGCCGGGCCAGCTTCAAGGTGTCCGGGCCCGATGCCGACAAGTGGCACGGGCATATCACCATCGGCTACATGGTCGGCTTCCCGGCCACGCTCAGCGGGAAGATCAAGTTCGAATACACCACCCCCGGACTGGAATTGGAACTCGGCGGCGACGGGGCCAAACTCGACTTCTTCGATCTGATCCCCAAGGTCGGGGTCGAGATGGAGGTCGGCTTCGGGCCGGGCATCCAGACCGTCGACTGCGCGGGCGGTGACATCTCCGGCGTCGAGGGATTCATCCAGATGTCCGGCTTCCACGGCACCGTCACCGGGGTGGTGGGGCCGACCACGATCCGCCCGTATGTGAAGGTGGTCAGCGCCGACGGCGACACCGTCATCACCTACGGCCCTACCGCGACGATCTGAGCAGTCCCACCGCTCGTACCCGCACCCGCTCGGCCGCCTGCCGGACCAGTCGCAGATCTCCGGTCACCACATCGGAGCTCTCGACCAGATCCGGATACTCGCGGCCGAGCCGGTGATGGAAGCGCGCCATCTCGGTGAGCTTGGATACCGTCGAGGTGCTGCTGCACAGGTTGAACGATGAATTGCGCCAGGCCGCGAGGATATTCGGCATACCGTAGAACAGGCCGAATTCGCAGACGCGCGCGAACAGGTCCACATCCATCGGGAACACCAGATCGCCCCGGAATCCTCCGGCACGCTCGAAGTCGGCGCGGCGGAACATCGCCGCCGCGGTGGGCCCGAAATCAGCCGGACCGCGGCGCACGATCGTGCGCATGAGCACCCGCGCCGGCTGCGGGCCCAGCAGACCCGGCAGACCCAGATCGGTCTCCTCGACCTCGCCCGCCTCGTCGATCACCTCGAATTTCGATGAGCTGCAGGCGATATCGGTGTCACGCATGAGTTCCAGCTGCGCCTTCAGCGCGCCGGGCAGCAGGATATCGTCGGCGCAGACGACCTTCACCAGCTCGCCCGAGGACAGCGCGACGGCCTTGTTCCAGTTCTCACCGATGGCGAGCACACGATCGTTGCGGTGCAGGCGGATCCGGTGGTCGTCGAACGAGGCGGCGATGGCGGAGGTGGTATCGGCGCTGGCATTGTCGAGCACCGCGATCTCGGCCTCGACGTCCTGGTCGAGGATCGAGCGCAGCGTGGTCTCCAGGGTGCGGGCGGCGTTGTAGGCAGGCACGCAGATCGATAGTGTCGTCATCACTCCCCCTTGGCCGGTACCGCGGACGGTTCGCTCTCGACGAGCCGGGCGATTCGCTCCAGCGCGCCACGGGCGGCATCGATCTGTTCGATGGCCTTGTGCCGCAATGGCTCTCGCAGCGTGGGCGCCTGCTCCCATTGCGCCCGGATCGCCGCGGTCAGTGCCGGTTCGAGATCCGGATCGCGCAGCTCGACCACGCGCAGTCCGGTGCCGAACATCTCGGCCAGGCCGTGGAACTTGTCGTTGTAGTAGCGCGAGGCGGTGATACCGACAGCCGGAATGCCCTGTGAGAGTGCGAAGACCGCCAGATGATAGGCACTGGTGACCACCACCCGGCAGCGCGCGACCTGCCGCGCCACATCCGCCGCGGTGGCGCCGCGACCGACCGGGCGACGGGTGCGGGCCGCACCCGCGAGCAGCGGTAGCGTGCAGCGGCGGTCCTCGGAGTCGTATTCGGAGATGATCAGCGGCGACAGCGCGGCGTCGAATTCGGCCGACAGCGCGCGCACCGTGGTGCCGAGCACGGCCCGGGCCGCCGTGCCGACGCGTGCGTAATCGGCTACGCGCAAACAGATTCCGAGATCGGGGCCGATGGTTTCGGGCCGCAGCCGATACGCCAGCTCCACCGCATCGTCCCCGGTGACCACGATCCGGTCCGCCGCGACGCCCAGCTCGGCCAGCAGCGCCGGACCGCGGCGGCCCTCACGCAGCGCGATGAGGCCCACCTGCGGCAACACCTGCGCCGCGCGGTCGAGCAACCGCGGATCGTCGATCGGCCCGATACCCTGCCCGATCATCGCCGTCGGAATACCCTGCGCCTGAGCATATTCCAGCAGATTCAGGGTGCGATGGGCCTGATAGCGATCGACGTCGGTGAAGTAGCCACCACCCTGCGCCAGCACCAGCGAGGCGTCGGCGACCGCCGAGGGCAACGGCGGCGCAGGCGGTTCGGACGCCGGAGCGCCACCGGCCCGCCGCAGCGCCCGCAGCCTCGATTTGGGCCCATCGGTGCGGGCCCGCCACTGCAGCGCCGCCACCCCGACCGCCCGATCCCAGGCCCGCGTCCCGGGCCAATACCCGCCGCTGCCGAGGCAGATCGGCTCCGCCTGCGGCAGCAACGCCCGCAGAATCCGCGGCTGATCGGTGAGCATCCCGATCCGCGCATCCGGCCATCGCTCCCGCAACCGCCGCACGGTCACATCCATCATGGCGATATCACCGCGATTACGCAGCCAGTATTCACCGTTCTCGACCAGAACCCGAATATCCGCGGCATCGAACCCCGCGCCGAACTTCCCCACTCTGTAGTTCCTTCCGCACGTCCGGACCCGCCGGCTCATCGGTTCGGAGAAGCAGCACTGCCACCTGAGACCTCCATCGCACCATGTCACCACCCCGTTACGCAATATTGCGAAATGCCTTCGCCACCAAAGTATTCCGGTCGGTTGGGTTCCGACGTCTTCCTCGTCATGGCCGTGGCCGTCGGCCTCGCGCCGTTGTCGCCGAACTCATCCGGGGAGCCGGATCGGCACGAGGATGTGGAGTCGCCGATGTCCGGCCGACGCGCCGCCCACCGGGCGGAAGGTGGCCGCGCGGGTCGGGCCGATCAGGCCGATCTCGATCGGGGATGTCCGCGCGACCTGGACGGCGTCCAGCAGCCAGCGGGGATTGAAGGCGGTGGTCACCGGGTCGCCGGTCAGGTCGGCGGGCAGGGACTCCTCGGCGCGGCCGCCGGTGTCGTCGCCGGCGGTGAGGCGCACCGCCGAATCGGCGAAGGTCAGGTGGATTCGGCTGGTGTGGGCCGAGAGCAGGGCCACGCGTTTGATCGCCTCCACGAGTGCGGTGGTGTCGATGCGGGCGAGGGTGGTGTGTTCGTCGGCGAGGTATCGCTCATAGGGGGCGTAGGGCATATCGAGCAGTCGCGTCGTGTGGTGCTGGGTCGGCGAACTCAGGGACAGGACCGATCCGGTTGCCGCGCCGCCCAGTTCGATGCCCTCGCCGAGGAACGTCTTCGCGGCGTCGGCGAGGGCGCGGGCCGGGACGAGCAGCGCCGCGGATCGATCATGGTTCGCCGGTTGCCAATCCAGTTCCTGCACGGCGATCCGGAAGCGGTCGGTGCAGACCAATCGCAGTGTGGCGCCGTGGAATTCCAGATGCACGCCGGTCAGCATGGGCAGCGTATCGTCGCGGCCCGCGGCCACGGTCGCCCGCGCCACCGCCTCGGCGAAGGCGGCGCCGTCGACCGTCCCCCGCGGCGCGGCGGCGTCCGGCAGCGCCGGATAATCGTCGATCGTCATGAGCGGCAAGGCGAATCGCGCCGAGCCGGACACCATATGCAGATGCGATCCACCCTCGGATATCTCGATCGGCCGCGCCGGCAGGGCCTTCGCGATCTCGGCCAGCAGCCGTCCCGAGATCAGCACCGCGCCAGGCTCGTCGACGATCGCCTCCGCGACGACCGCGCACGAGGACACCTCGTGATCGAAGGCCGCCACGGTCACCGTATCGCCGGTCGCGCGGATCAACACCCCGGCGAGGATCGGAATCGGCGGGTGGCTCGGAAGGCTGTGCGCGACAACCGATATCGCCCGGACCAGGGACGCCCGCCGGATCCGGAGTTTCATCGCCTCTCCCCCGTGCGGTACTCCAGCCGGTGATACAGCGCGCTGGCCCGCGCGTGCGCGGCCTGTTTCGACCGGTATCCGAACCATTCGGCGATGGTCGCCCAGCCGACGCCGCGCTCGCCCGCCGTCCGCAGGATCGCGAGCTCCAGCCGATCCAGTTCGGTATGCGCCGCGCTCAACATCGCCGCGCACGCCGCGAGCAGCTGCGGGGTCGGCACCGCCTGCTCGTCCGCCGACAGGCGCGAAACCACCTCGCGCAGCACCTCTTTCGGATCCTCCGGCGACCGCCCGTCGGGCGGCCCCGGCAATCCGTCCAGCCACTCGCGCGCCACCGCGCGATCCCACTGCCCCGTCTCGGTCACGGCGACCAGCCTACCGATGCTGTCAAAACAGTTTTGACAGCAGGGAATTCAGCGAGCGCTGCCCAGGTTCCGGTCCTCCTGCCCGCCCGACAACATGGTGGTGGTCTCGATGATCTGCCGGAAGCGGCCGTCGGCGGTCATCTCGGCGAAGACCAGCACCTCGAAGGCGACCTCGCTGCCGTCGTTCTTGCGGGCGTGCACGGTGTGCCGGTCGGCGTAGCGATCACCGTCGCTCAGTTCGTCGTGCACCTCGACGCTCCCGCTCTCGACCACGCCGCGCAGATGCGTGATGTGCTCGACGAACTCCGCGCGATCGGCCCACACACCGTCGGTGCGCTGGCGGTAGTCGTCGGCGAAGTGGCGCGCGACGGCGGTCTCGACGTCGATCGATCGGTCGAACAGCAGGTCGGTGAGCGCCGCGGAAATGATGCTGGTGGTGACGGACATGGGAAACTCTCCTTCATCAGATGCGTGCTTCGTGCACGCATCCGACTGTAACGCATATGCGTGCGCGATGCACGCTATTCTCGAAACATGACACAGCAGGGAATCGGAGCGCAGGTCGCCGAGGCCATCGCGGAGTTACTGCGGCGACAGACCCGGGAGGGGGTGTACGCCGAACTCACCGCGGGAGTGGATCCGGCGGTGGACGCGGCGACCTATCCGGTGCTCAGCGCCCTGGCCCGCTGGGGTCCGCGTAGCGCGGCGGCGCTGGCCACCGAGATCGGCCTGGACCGGTCGGTGACCAGCCGCCACGCCACCCGGCTCGAACGCGCCGGGCTGGTGCTGCGCTCCCCGGATCCCGACGACGCCAGGGCCACCCTGCTCAGCCTGACCGAGGACGGACAGCGGGCGATCGCGGCCATGCGCGGGCGGCTCGCGCGGCGGCTCGATCGGCATCTGGCCGACTGGCCCGAGGCCGAGGCCCGGGCGTTCGCCGCCGCGCTGACCCGGTTCGTCCGCGAGGAACCGTTCGGTTAGCGGTTGCTCTCCTGCAGCGCGATGACGCGGTGCAGCGCCTCACGGTCCTTGACCACCTGGTCGTAGAGCCACGCCAGATCCTGTTTGAGCGCGGTGCGGGAATTGCCGTCCAGATACACCATGTGCCCGGACGGATAGAAGCGAATGTGTAGATTCTCCCGCACCGCCGGATCCGCGAGCGGCATCTGCTGCAGATCCTGCACCGTCTGGAAGCAGGGGGTCACGAAATCGTAGTAACCGTTGGCGGACAACACCTTCAGATCAGTGTTGATCGCCATGAGCGCGGCCAGATCCCCGGCGGTGTACAGGGCGGTGGCGGCCAGTTTGGTCCCGGTGGGATCGACGTGGCTGTAATCCCAGTTCTGGAAGACCTGATCGTTGAGGTCGGTGTAGGCGGAATTGGAGGTGAACTTCAACTGCTCGTTCAGATACAGATTCCACATCGCGGTGTACACGCCCGACACCGCGGCCATGGTCGGATCGTTACCGCCCGAGGCCGGATCGACCCGCCCGGCGATGCCGGTGTCGATGGCCGTGACGCGGCCGTCGTAGGCGCCCAGCGCCTTGCCCTGATCCTGCAGCAGCGCGGTCAGGAACGGGTAGCCGATGATCAGGCTCCACGAGACCAGGACGGTCTTATCGATGCCGGTATAGGCCGCGAGCTTATCGATCACCGCCGGATCCGACTTCGGAAATGCCTGCAGCGCCTGCAGATACGGCCCGACGGCGAACTGTTCGACCTCGCTGACGAAGGTCGCCAGATCCGTCGGCGGCGGGGTGACCCCGAGCCGCTTGTGATACCAGGCATCGGCCGCGGCGGTCGGCAACAGCCCGATCGGATTGCCCACCTGCCGATAATCCAGGATCGAGGATTGCAGCGTGATCCCGTTCAGGTCGACGCCGTCCTCGTGCAGCATGTAGCCCAGCACACAGCTCCGCGCCGTGCCGTAGGACTCGCCGTAGAGGAACTTCGGTGAGTTCCACCGGTTGTTCTTGGTCAGATACCGCTTGATGAAGTTCTTGATCGACTGCGCATCCGGGTCGGTGCCCCAGAACTCCCGATTCTTATGCGGCGCCACGGCCGCCGAATAGCCGGTGCCCACCGGATTGATGAACACCAGATCGCTGCGGTCGATCAGGCTGTCCGGATTGTCCTCCATCGCATACGGCGCGGGCGGGGTGAAATCCGGCATGTTGGTCTTGATCCGGCGCGGCGCGTACGAGCCGAGCAGCACGAACACCGCCGACGACCCCGGCCCGCCGTTATAACAGAAGGTGACCGGCCGCGTCTCTTCCTGCTGCCCGTCCTGCGTGAACGCGACATAGAACATCTTCGCGTTCGGCGCCGAACTACTCGGATCCACCGTGACCAGATGCCCCGCGGTCGCGGTATAGGCGATCTCCCGCCCGCCGATCGTGATCGAATGATGCGTCACCGCCGCCGTCTCGGTGATATCGGTGACGCTGTCGTCCGGCCCGTTGCCATACACCACCGGATCGAAGAAAGGCTGATCGCCGCTCTCATCGAGAAACGGACCCACGACACCACTCATCGGACCTACCCTTCGTAGCCGAATCCCCCTCACACCCAGGGGTTTCCAGCCTACCGCTCCGGCACCCGACTCCGCCCCGGCATCGTCCACTCCCGCGCCCTGATCATGCGCCGCGCCGCACGCCGGTTACGGCTACCTCAAGGATCGTCTCGCGGCCCTGCGGGCGCGGGCGAGCCGGGTCGAACGGCGCTGGCCGGATCAGAGTGTAGCCGACGATCTGGTCGTCGAACATGCGCGGATGCGCATTCGGGCCGAAATCGACTGGCATGAGAAGGTTCTGGCCGATATCGGGAAACTGCGGTCCGGATGAGGATTGCCGTCGGTTGGCCATCGCTTTCGGGTTCGTTCGCCTAAACTGTCGGCTGGACAAGGGGTTCATGTCGCGGTCGCGGCCGGGACAATTCGATCGACTCAGGGGTCGTAGGTGGTTTTGCGGGTGCATATGACCGGGTCGGAGTGGTTCTCCGCCGCGCCCGGTGGATTGAACAGATACTTCACCGATCTGTACCGCGCCCTCCGGGGTCTCGACGAGATCACCCTCAGTGCAACGGCTTTCGGGACTCCTCCGCCCGGCGGCAGTTCCTGGGGAACGACCGGCGGAACCACCTCACACCGCGCACGCCGCGCATTCATGGACCGGTCGGGATTATCCCCTAAAGCCCCTAACCCCATTGTGGACAGACATTTCTGCCTGTATGGAACGCCGACCTCCGGACCGCTGGTGGTGCATTTCCACGGGCCCTGGGCACAGGAAAGTCAGGCGGCCGGAGAAACCGACCGGACAGTGCGTGCCAAGTATCTGCTGGAACGACTGCGTTATGCCCGCGCGGATCGATTCGTGGTGCTGTCCGGCCATTTCCGCGACATTCTCGGCACCGACTACCGCATCTCCGCCGATCGGATCACCGTGGTGCCGCCGGGTGTCGATCTGAACCGCTTCGCGCCCTCCGAACCACAGCCCGGAACTCCGCCGACCGTGCTGTGCGTGCGCAGGCTCGAGCGCCGCATGGGCATCGATGTGCTGCTGCGCTGCTGGCCCGCCGTCACCGACCGCCATCCCGACGCCCGTCTGATCATCGTCGGCACCGGCACGGCCGAGCCGGCATTACGCACCCAGGCCGCCGCCGACGACTCCATCCGCTTCACCGGGCGCGTCGACGACGCCGAGCTCATCCGCCTCTACGCGCGAGCCACCTGCACCGTGATCCCCTCGCTCGCCCTGGAGGGCTTCGGCCTGATCGCACTCGAATCGCTGGCCGCGGGCCGCCCGCCGATCGTCACCGACTGCGGCGGCCTCCCCGATTCGGTGCGCGAACTGGACCCCACGCTGATCGTCCCGCCCGCCGACCCCGACGCCCTCGCCGAACGCCTCGCCGCCGCGCTCGACGGCGCCGCCCCGACGCCGACACAGTGTCGCGCCCATGCGGAGACGTTCTCCTGGGACCGCGCCGCCCGCCGCCACCTCGACCTCTATCGCGAGCTGGCCGGATGAGAGCCGTCTTCCTGACCCACACCGCAGCGCCGTCCGGGGCCGAACTCGCCACGCTCCGACTGGTTTCCGCGCTGCGCGGCCCGCTGGACCCGGTGCTCGTCTACACCGCCGACGGCCCGATGGTCGAACGCACCCGCACCCGCGGCATCGAAACCCGAGTGCTGCGCAACGATTTCGACAGCCGCGCGATGACCATCCAGAAGGCGGATCCGCGTCGCCTGCTCGCCGGGGCCCTCGCGCTGGCGCGCATCGGCTGGACGCTGGGCGCGACGGTCCGGGAACTGGAGGGCGCGGTGCTGATCGCGCAGAGCACGAAGGCGCTGTTGATGGGCGCGGTCGCCGCCCGGCGCGCCCGCGTCCCGCTGATCTGGCAGGTGCACGATCGCATCGCCGCGGACTACTTCGGCCGCCGGCTCGCCCCGCTCATCCGCCTGCTCGGCTGGCTGCTCGCGCACGGCTATCTCGCCAACAGCCAGACCACCCTCGCCACCCTGCACACCTGGCGTCGCCCGGCCGCCGTCGCCTATCCCGGCCTGGAACCGCGCCCGCCGGGGCCGCGGCGCCCGGCCCAGCGCCCGCCCGCCGACACCGTCGTCGCGATGGTGGGCAGGCTCGCGCCGTGGAAGGGCCAGGATCTATTCCTGCGGGCGATCGCCGAGACGAAAACCGTTCCGCGACAGATCCTTCTGATCGGCGGCACCTTCTTCGACGAGCAGCCCTACCGCGCCGAACTCGAGCGCCTGGCCGCCGAGCTGGCCCTGCCGGTCACCTTCACCGGACATGTCGACGATCCGGAGGACTATCTGCGCGAGGCCGATATCCTCGTGCACTGCTCGGTGCTGCCCGAACCGTTCGGCCAGGTGGTCGCGGAGGGGATGCGGGCAGGTTGCGCGGTGATCGCCACGCGCCCCGGCGGTCCCGCCGAAATCGTCGAGCCCGGCCACAGCGGACTGCTGGTCGACGCCGGGGATCGCGCCCGACTCACCGCGGCGCTCGACACCCTCATCGAAAACCCTGAACTGCGTGCGAAACTCGCCGACGCCGCCCAGCTCCGCGCGCAGCAATTCGATATCGCCGAGACGGCCCGCACGGTCGCGGAGCTGCTGGCCTCGGTGCGGCGAAAGCGAGTACGACATGGTTGATTCCGTCGATCGGGACGAGCGGCGGCGAAAACCGGGCCGCTTCGGCGCGATGGGCGTGCTGCGCGATATCGGCTACGTCAGCTTCGGCAAGTACGGGCAGTACGTCATCACCGTGGTAACCCTCCCGCTGATCGCGCGCCAGCTCGGCACACACGGCGTGGGCCTGCTGGCTATCGGGATGTCGGCGTACTTCATCGGATCCCTCGCCGTGGATCTGGGGATCACCTCGTTCCTCGCGGCCAAGGTGCACGATGCCCGCACCGGAATCGGCCCCGATATCAACCGGCTGCGCGGCACCTATCTGCTCATTCGCGCCACGACCCTGACCGTCCTCGGCGCGGCGCTCGTCGCGAGCCTCGTGGTCGGGGTGCGCCCGCAGGTGCATATGATCCTGTTGGGCCTGTTCGCCGGTGGGATGTGGTCGATCTCGGAGGACTGGCTGCTCATCGGGCAGGGGCGGTTCGGGGCGTCCACCCTGTATCAGGGGGTCGGCCGCGTCGCCTATCTGATCCTGTTGGTGGCGTTGCTGCCCCGGTTCCCCAGCGCGTCGATGGCGATGGTCTGCCTACTGGTGTCGTCGCTGCTCACCGTCGGGCTCACCTGGTGGGATTCGTTGCGCACCTTCGGAATTCCGGGCCGCCCCCGCGAGGTGCGGCGAGTACTGCGGATCGGCGCGCCGGTGGTCACCTCCCGCGCGCTGGTCACCAGCTACGGACAGGGTTCGGCGGCAGTGTATTCCGCGGTACTCGACGCCGCCACGCTCGGATTGTATTCCGCTGGAGACCGTTTGGTCCGCGCCATCCAATCCCTGCTCGACCCCATCGGTTTCGCGCTGCTGCCCCGCATGGCGCGGCGCAGCGCCGAGGAGTCGTTCTGGCGCAATTCGATGCGCTCGCTGGCCGCCTGCGTCTCGGCGGCCGTGGTCGCGGTGCTGGGCGTGTGGCTGGCCGCGCCGCTGTTGATCCACATCATGTTCGGCAGCGCCTTCCTCGGCGCGGTCCCGCTGCTGCGCGTGGAGGTGCTCATCCTGCCCGCCACGACCGTCACCTCCTTCGCCACCACCGCTGTGCTGCCCGTCCGCCAGGACACCGTCGGCGTGCTGATCGGGGCCGTGTTCGGCACCGTGGTCGCGGCCGGGGCGCTGATCGTGGCGGTGCAGACCCAATCGGTGTGGACACTGGTGTACGGCACCGTCTGCGCCGAGGTTACCGTCGCACTCTGGTATCTGAGCCGGATGCGCTGGCTGGTCCTGCGCGAACGCGCGACCCGCGATCGGGTGCCGACACCGGCGGCCGTGCCGGCCCTGGAGGGCGACGCGGCGTGAGAATCCTCTATCTGGGCGACGATTGGCTCGGCAGCAACGCCCGGTCGCTGGCCGACGGCTTCCGCCAGGCCGGTCACGATGTGGTGGTGGTCGACACCACCGCGGTCACCCTGCCCGCCAGGCTGTCGCCCTCGTGGTTGTACGCCAAGGCCTCTCATCGCCGGGCCCCCTGGACGCTGGCCGCCGTGCACGACCGGATCGACGCGCTGGCCGCGGATTTCGCACCGGATATGCTGTTCGCCTTCAAGGCCGTACATCTGGATCAGCAACGGCTGCTGTCGGTTCCGGCCGCGCTGCGGGTGCACTACAGCCCCGACGATGTCGCCAATCCGGAGAACATCAGCGCCGAATACCTTGCGCACGAACCGGAATGGGACCTGGTCGTCACCACCAAGCGGCATAACGTCGAGGAGTTGCGCGCCCGCGGCGCCGGCGCGGTCACCTTCGTGCCCAGCGCCTACGATCCGGCCTGGCATCACCCCTGCGCCCGGCGCGGCGGCAGCCAATTCCTCGCCGGATTCATCGGGGCACAGCGGCCCGACCGCCGCGCACTACTGGTCGAGCTGGCCCGCGAGCACGGCGACCGCTTCGCCGTCTACGGCCCGGGCTGGCGCCGGGTGGCGTCGATGCGGCGCTCGGCCGCGGCCGTGCGCGGACCGGTCTACGGTCAGCAGTTCTCGATCGCCGTCGCCGCCGTCACCGCCAATCTGGTCCTGCTCAACTCCGCCAACCGCGATACCCACACCTGCCGCAGCTTCGAAATCCCCGCCGCCGGAGGCCTTTTCGTGGGCGAACGCACCGATGAGCATGCCGCGCTGCTGACCGAGGGCACGGAATGCTTCCTGTTCTCCTCCCACGCGGAACTGCGCGAGATCCTCGAGCGCTGCGACCGCCGCCCCGACGAGGCGGTCAAGGTCGCCGAGGCCGGATATCGCCGCATCCTCGCCGGGGGACATCGCTATGTGGATCGCGCGCGCGAGATCGTTCATGCGATCGGGTAACGGCCGGGCCGTCCACTCGGACATAGGAATGATGAAGGACCGGCCGTGACGGGCGTCGTGCAGCCCGAAGTCGCTCTTGTCGCAGCGGCCTTGGCGACTGTCCTGCTCGCCAGTCTGTGGCTGCCCGGGCCGATCCGGGTATTCCTGATCGCGCAGTCCACGTACTGGACGCTGTCGTATGTGGCCAGGCCGGTGGTGCTGCTGTGGGTGCGGCCCGAACCCCGCTACGGCGACAATCTGCCCGATCCCCGGCTCGCCTCGATCGGTTACGACATCGGCATCGCGACCGTGCTGAAACCCATCGCGGTCGGCCTGTGGATCTACGCGGGATTGATTGTGGCGTACGCGATCTGGACGCGCTCGAGACAGGGCCGCGCCCCCGCGCCGGCGCGCACCCCGATCCCGTTCGCGCACGATCCGGCGTTCATCCGCACCCTCGTCATCCTCTACGCGCTCGGCACGCTGGGCCGCCTCGCGGCGGTCGCGACCGGAAACAACGGGCGCGCGGGGGAATTGGAGAGTCCCAACCCGATCGTCAACCTGATCACCATCCTGGCCACCATCGGCGCGATCGGGCTGATCGTCTACGTCCGCACCGATCGCACCCGCGACACGCTGCTGATCATCGGCGCCCTGACCGCGGGCGAGCTGCTGTGGACGGCCGCGGTGCAGTCCAAGACCCCGATCATGGGCGCGGCCCTGGCGATCGCGGTGCGCTGCGCCATGACCGGCTGGACCCGCGCGAATCTGGCCGCGGTGCTGGCGATCACCGCGGTCGCGGTCGGCGGCTTCGGCTGGTTGCAATCGCTCAAATCCACCGATACGGCCAAGGCCGAAGCGGCCGAGGCGGATTCGGCCTATCCGGCGATCGTCCACCCGTTCCTGAGCCTGCTGCGCCGCTTCGACGGCCTTGAGGCGGCCACCGACGCCTACTACGCCGGACCGCATTCCTGGCTCACCCCCGGCCAGGTGCTGCTGCATGCCGTGCAGAGCCTGATACCGACCCAGCTGCTGGGCGCGGAGAAGTTCCGCTCGGGTGCGGAATGGGCGATGCAGGTGCGCGGCCAATCGGTGGATATGAGCCAGGTGTCGGTGTCACTGGCCGAGGGCAATATCAACGAGGGCTACGTACTGGGCGGCTATACCGGTGTGGCGCTGGGTGTTTCGATCACCTTCGCCCTGCTGCTGGCCTGGTCACGGTCACTCTACAGTCGGCTGGTGGCGCTGCCGGTGTTCGGACTGGCGCTGATCGAGGTGCCGGTGCTGTTCGAACGCGGCATGCTCGGCACCATCGAAACGCTCGGGAAGTACCTGCAGGCCATGGTGCTGGTGTGGATCACATATCTGTTGACGGCGGAATATCGACGAGGGTCGTCGACCGGGAAAACGAGGGCGGCACAATGGGTTTGAGGGACTTATGGCGGCTGGCCAGGCGGCGCTGGCCGATCATCGCGATCATCACGGTACTGTGCCTGGCCGCCGCCTTCGGCTACGCCAAGACCCAACCGGTCACCTACACCGCCTCGAGCACCTGCTACGTCTCCATGGCCACCGGCACCTCGGTCAACGACTCCTATCAGGGCGGCCTCGCCGCCCAGCAGCGGGTGCGGTCGTATGTGGACCTGGTCACCAGCCGGACGGTGGCACAGCGCGTGAAAGACCAATTGGGACTGTCGATCTCGGCCGACGAACTGCGCGGGAAGGTCTCCGCGGCCTCCCCGCCCGCCACCACGATCATCGTCGTCTCGGTGCGCGACGACACCGCCGACAGCGCGCGGCGGCTCACCGACGAGGTGGTCTCGCAGTTCCGGCATCTGATCGACCAATTGGAGACCATCCAGGTCGACGCCGCCCCGGCCGCGCGCGTCGCGGTGGTCGACAAGGCGCAGATGCCGACGGCGCCCAGCGGACCGCAGTCCAAGCGGATCCTGATCCTGGGCCTGTTGGCCGGACTGCTGTTCGGCGGGCTCGCGGCCTTCGCTCGCGACCGCCTCGACCGGCGGCTGCGCACCTCGAGCGAGATCGAACAGGTGGTATCCGCGCCGATCCTGGGCATCGTCGACGACGGACGGCCCGGCGCGACCGGGGAACTGCGCCGGCTGCGCACCCGGCTGGCCGACGAGCACGACAGCAGCGTGCTGCTCACCGCGCTGTCGCAGCAATCGGTGCCGGATGTGGCGATCGGATTGGCCCGCGCGCTGGCCGATACCGACCATCGGGTCGTACTCATCGACGCCGATACCAGCGGCGGCGGCAGCTCCTCGCGGATGCCCGCCTCCGAGAGCGCCGGACTGGCCGAACTGCTGCGCCGGTCGACACCGCTCGACGATGCGATCGTCAAGTGGCCGGAGGTCGGCATCAGCGTGCTGCCACTGGGCGTGACCGATCTGCGCACCTCCGATCTGCTGGCCTCGGAACGATTCATCGAGATCATGTCCAAGCTGCGCGGCGAATTCGACCACATCCTGGTGGAGGCCGCCCCGGTGAGCGCGGCCGCCGACGCCGTCACGCTGACGCGCCTGTGCGACACCACGATCGGCGTCATCGAACTCGGCGCCCGCGCACCCCAGGTGCGCGGCGCGGTGGCCACCGTGGGCGCGGACCGGCTGACCGGCGTCGTGGTCTTCTCCCGCCCCGGCAAACCGGCCCGAAAGCTGCTGCCGCACCTCGTGAGACGAGGAGGATGAACCCGATGACAGGTCCCGTCGGCCGGCGGCGCATGCTGGCGGTCACCCTGGGCGCGGCGACCGCTGGATCGCTGGCCGCCTGCGCCCCCGATCCCGTCCCGCGGCTCGAATTCCGCTCCCCCCATGTGACCGATGCGCCCGCAGCACGCAACCTGCGCGATTTCGGCGCGGTCGGCGACGGTAAGGCCGACGACACCGCCGCGCTCGCCGCGGCCGTCGCGATCGGCGATCGTCCGCTGGTGCTGTATCTGCCGTCGGGCCAGTACCGGGTCACCCGACTACCCGACTTACCCGACTACGCGACGATTCTCGGCGACGGCGCCGATGTCTCGACCATCTACTACGACGGCAACGCGCCCCTGATCTCGCTGAAAGGTAAGCAGCGGGTGCGCTTCGCGCGGCTCGGGCTCTATCTCACCGGCGAGAAGGCCACGGCGGTACATCTCACCGAATGCTTCCGCTGTTCGTTCGAATCGGTCGTATTGCGCGGCAATCACCTTGCCGAGAACTTCCCCCGCTACGTCGACCAGCGCGGAGTGGTGCTCGACGGCAATACCGGCGGCACCGCGTTCATCGACTGCGATATCAACAACTTCGGCTACGGCCTGGTCACCTCGTGCATCCAGAACTACGTCACCTCCAGCAAGTTCACCAACAACCGCATCGGGGTGCTGGGCACCGGCAGCGACCACAACGCCGGCCTCGCCCTGTCCAATGTCGAATTCGTCTCCGACAACGATCCCCGGACCACCGACCGCCAGATCGTCGTCGACGGTGCGGCCAACGACTGGTGGTTCACCAACGTGTGGTTCGAAGGCGCCGACACCGCGCTGTCGATCGGTACCGAGGCCGGCGGGCCCGCACAGTTCGGGATGGTCAACTGCAAGGTGGCCGCGCGCCGAATCTGCCTGCAGCTCAACCACTGTCGCCAGCCGTATTTGGCCAATGTGCAGTTCGATCCGGACCTGGACAACCCGCCGATCGAGGTGCAGATCGACGGGCACGGCTGTCCGGAGGGCACGGCGATCAACCTGATCTCCGGATCCTTCCCCGATATCGATCCGCACGCCTTTCCCGACGGCTGGCATGTGATCGGCCGCGGACAGGTACACGGGGCCCGCTTCGCCGGGACCATGGTCGTGCAGGCCGGGGCGCCCGACACCGATATCGTTCAGGTGCAGGATCATTCGGGCACGGTGCTGTCGTCGGTGCTGCCCAGCGGCGCGTGGTTGTCGGATCGGACCGACGGCGGTGTCGTGCTGCGCGATCCGGGCGGCAGCTACTGGCGGCTGTCGGTGGGTATCGACGGTGTCGTGAAGACCGCGCCGCTGGGTAAACAGCGGCCGCGGACATGAGCCGGGTGCGGCTGGGACCCGCGCGACTGCACGGGACCGGCGTGCTGATCCGGCCGCCGCGACTGGCCGACTATCCGGCGTGGCGGCGGATTCGATTGCGCGATCGCGCGCTCATCGAACCGTTCTGGTACAGCTCGCCCTCGAACTGGGCCGACCGGCACAGCGAAACACAGTGGCTGCGTGAGTATCTCGTCGCCACCATCGAGGCATACGCGGGACACCGGGTTGCCGGGGTCATCGAGATCGACGGGCGGTTCACCGGTCAATGCGAACTGGTCGCCGTCGATAGGCGCTGCGGCACAGCGGAATTGAGTATCTGGATCGATTCCCGCCTCGCCCGGCACGGCTTCGCCGGACTGGCCGCCGGGCTGGTGCTCGATCACGGCTTCGCGACGCTGGGGCTGGAGCGCATCGTCGCGCCCATCTCCCCCGCCAATGCCGGTGCCGCGCACGGCGCGCAGCAGCTGGGCTTCGTGCGGGAGGCGTCGATGGCGCGCTACTTCGACGTCGGCGGCGCGCGCCGCGACCATGATCTCTGGGCGCTCACGCGCGCCGACGTTCCGCCGAACGGGTTCGCGGACAGGTGGATTCGCCGCCTGGGCGACCGGGCGGCCGACACCGTCGAGACGACCGGCGACGCCGATTCCGACGACAGCCGCTGGCGGCGCGCCGCGTCGATCGGACCGGTCCTCGCCCGCCTGATCGCCGGGCGGCTGCGGCGACGGATCCAGGTCCTGCGCGGCGGCCACCCGATCCGGCTGCCGGTGCCCGGTCATCCCGGCGCGGTGGTGCGCAGCCGGTGCCTGTCCGACGGAGCCGGCTGGCGCGACGCGCGGTCCGGCGACGCCGCGACGCTGGGCCACCGCGACTGGTGGCGCGAATTCGCCCGCAGCCGAGGCGGTTTGCGTTCGGCGGGCGGACTGGTCCTGGTGCTCGATATCGACGGCTATGCCGGGGAGTTCCGGCTGTTCGATCTGGATATGTTCGATCGCAATGCCCGGCTGTTCGCCTGGGCCGATCCCGCACGCGCCGACATCGGTGTCCGCACGGCGGCGACCCGAGCGGTGGTGGATCACGCCTTCCACGCCCTCGGCCTGTATCGGGTGGCGATCGACATCGACGCCACCGACACCGAATCCGCCGCGGTCGCCGCCCGCGCGGGACTGCTCGAGGAGGGAATCATGCGCAATCACGCCGGGCCCACGGGCCGCCGCGGTGACCACGCACTGTGGGCATCGACCATCGCCACCCGGCCGGGGCAGCCGTGATGCGAGAGTTCCGACGCAGCAATGCGATTCAGGCACGCCTGCACGAGCTCGTGCCCGGCGGCGCGCACACCTACGCCCGCGGCTCCGATCAGTATCCGGAGCAGATGACGCCGATCCTGGTGCGGGGCAGCGGCTCCCACGTCTGGGACTGCGATGGTAACGAATACGTCGAATACGGGATGGGCCTGCGCTCGGTGACCCTCGGCCACGGCTACGCCCCGGTGGTCGAGGCGGTCACCCGGGCGATCGCCGACGGCGTCAACTTCTCCCGCCCGACCGAACTGGAACTCGCCGCGGCCGAGGACTTCCTGAGTCTCGTACCGGGCGCGGATATGGTGAAGTTCGCCAAGAACGGCTCCGACGCCACCACCGCGGCGGTGCGGCTCGCGCGCGCGGTCACCGGCCGGGATACGGTCGCGATCTGCGCGCAGCCGTTCTTCTCGGTCGACGATTGGTTCATCGGCACCACGGCCATGAACGCCGGGATCCCCGACCGCGCGTGCACCGTCACCTTCCCCTACAACGATCTGGAAGCCCTTGCCGCCGTATTGGATTCGCGCGACGTGGCGTGCGTGGTGATGGAGGCGGCGACGGCGCTGGCCGAACCGGATCCCGGATATCTGCCGGGTGTGCGGGCACTGTGCGACCGGTTCGGCGCGCTATTGGTCTTCGACGAGATGATCACCGGATTCCGCTGGTCCGCCGGTGGTGCGCAGCGGGTGTACGGGGTCACCCCGGACCTGTCGTGCTGGGGTAAGGCGATGGGCAACGGCTTCCCGATCTCGGCGCTGGCGGGGCGGCGAGAGTTCATGGAGCTGGGCGGTTTACGCACCGACCGCGATCGCGTATTCCTGCTGTCGACCACGCACGGCCCCGAAACCGGTTCGCTGGCCGCGTTCCGGGCCGTGGTGCGGGCATACGCGCAGACCGATCCGATCGCCCGCATGGAGCATGCCGGGCGGCGACTTGCCGAGGGCGTCAACAAGATCGCGGCCGAATTCGGCATCGGCGACCATCTGCAGGTGATCGGCCGCCCGTCCTGTCTGATCTTCGTCACCCGCGACCCCGACGGCCTCCCGTCCCAGCCGTATCGCACCCTGTTCCTGCAGGAACTGCTCGAACGCGGCGTGCTGGGCCAATCCTTCGTCACCTCGGCCGCCCACACCGACGCCGATATCGACCACACCATCGAGGCCTGTCGCCCCGCCGCCGAAATCTACTGTCGCGCACTGCGATCGGGAACCGTCGAGGGCCTGCTCCGCGGCCGGCCGGTCGCTCCCGCCCTGCGCCGCCACGCCGCACCGCGCGCTATCGAACCGGGAGCCCAGTCATGACTCCGCGCATCGCGGTCGTCCACGAACGTTTCACCGAATACGGCGGCTCGGAGGCCGTGGTCGCGGAATTCCTCAAGATCTGGCCCAGCGCTCCGGTCTTCGCCCCGATCGCCACGCCCGAATGTCTGGCGGCGGTGAGCGCGGCTGCCGCCTCCGATCATCGCGTCCGAGTGGGTGACCCGGCTCGGCCCGGTGCTGCCGCCTCGGCAGCCGATTCCGTCGCCTGCGGCGGACTCGGCGGCGGATCGCCCGATCCGGCGGGCTTCTCCTTCCACACGACCTGGTTGAGCCGCGCCCACGCGCTCGGCGGCGGCCGTTCCCACGCACCGCTACTGCCGTTCGTACCGGACACACTGCGGCGGCTACCGCTCGATCCGACGGTGGATGCGGTGGTGGTCAGCCATCACGCCTTCGCCACCCAGGCAGCGCACGCGACCGAGGCGCCGGTGGTCGCCTATGTGCACAGTCCGGCTCGATGGGCCTGGGATCCGGCATTCCGGGCGCGCGAAGCGGGCGGGCGGGCCGGGCAATTCGCACTCGCGGCGCTCGGGCTGCTGGCCCGGCGATGCGAGCTGCGGGCCGCGCCGCGGCTGGCACGGGTGGTCGCGAATTCGCGGGCGGTCGCCGAGCGGATCGATGACTGGTGGGGCCTGCCCGCCACGGTCGTGCCGCCGCCGGTGCGCATCGATCGCTTCGCACCCGATCCCGCCGTCGCGCGCGAGGATTTCTTCCTGTTCGCGGGACGGCTCGTCCCTTACAAGCGCCCCGATCTGGCGATCCGGGCCGCGCGCCGGGCGGGCTGCAGGCTGGTCGTGGTCGGCGACGGCCGATTCCGCACCCAGCTCGAGGCCCTCGCGGGCACGGAGACCACCTTCCTCGGCGCGGCCCCCGACGAGGTGCTGCTCGATGCCTACCGCCGCTGCCGCGCGCTGCTGATGCCCGGCGTCGAGGACTTCGGCATCGTCCCGGTCGAGGCGATGGCCTGCGGCACACCGGTTCTCGCGGTCGGCGCGGGTGGCGCCCTGGACACCGTCCGCCCCGGCAGCACCGGCGAACTGCTCGAATTCGCCGACGACGAGACGCTCGTCACCGAATTCGCCCGCGCCATGCGCGAATTCGATCCGGCGGCCTACGATCCGGCGACCGTCCGCGCCCACGCCGAGTCCTACTCCCCCGCCGCCTTCCGCACCCGCATCGCCTCGATCGTCACCGACGTCCTGGCATGAACGCCGCCCCGAGCGGGACCCGGTGTGATCCCGCTCTGCCGACCGGTCTATCCCAAACCCTCGGCCGCGGCGATCATCACTTCCCGCGACCGCTCCGGCCGCTCCGACTGGACGGCGAGGCGATCCATCACCTCGCGATAGAGCTCGATATCCTCGCGGCGGTCCAGATACAGCGCGCTGGTCAACTGCTCGAGATAGACGACATCGGGCAGTTCCTGTTCGGCGAAGCGCAGAATCGTGAACGAACTACCCGCCGCCGCATGAGCTCCCGCGACATACGGGAGGACCTGGATGGTCACATTGCGCCGATACGACATCGCCACCAGATGTTCGATCTGCGCGCGCAGCACCTCGTTGCCGCCGATCGGCCGATGCAATACGGCCTCGTCCAGCACGGCCCACAGCGTCGGCCCGCCGCGCACATCGAGGATCTCCTGACGCTTGCGGCGCAACTCCACCCGGCGCACGGCATCTCCGGTCTCATGTCCGAGCCCGACGACCGCGCGAGCGTAGTCCTCGGTCTGCAGCAGACCCGGAACCAGTTGGCCCTCGAAGGTTCTGATGGACATCGCCGCACCCTCGAGGCCGAGATAGGTCTCGAACCAGGACGGCAGCAGATCGCTGTAGAGATGCCACCAGCCGGGTTCGTTGGCCTTGTGCACCAGCTCCAGGAACCGATCGCACTGCGTGGGCTCGGTGACCCCGTACAGGGCCAGCAGATCGCGCACGTCACGTTCCTTGAATCCCGTGCGCCCGAGCTCGAGTCGGCTGATCTTGGCATGTGAACCCCGGATATGGTCCCCCGCGGCCTCGCGCGTGACCCCGCACTCCTCACGCAACTTGCGCAGCTGACCGCCGATCGCGATCCGTAGCGCCGTCGGACCACGTTCCGCGACATGAGAATCGACGACGTCGATCCTGATCCGTTCACCGACCATGGGGCCCACTCCGACATCCGAAGGTCACCGACGGGCCACGCCGAACATGCCGCGACCCACACCGCACCGTCCCATCGTAACGCCGCATCCGCCGATTCATGGCATTCGGCGTCGAGCCACCCGAACCCGCGCCGCCGCCACCCCACCGTCAGCACCGCGATGAGCAGCTGCGAGACCGATTTGCCGGGCTTGAAGTGGTGGCAGCACAACGCAATACGGGGTGAGAGGAGCGTCCTGAGTGCGCGCACCGGTTACCTGTGAGGTCCCTTCGAGACTCGCACCGGTGTCCATGTCCTGGAGGACCCCTTACTTCCGATCGTCGGCTCGATGGGCGCGCCTCGAACCCCGCTGGAAAACGTCACCGACCGCGCGGCACGGTTCGCCGCCGACACCTCGGCACGACACCCGCTACGGGTTGTTGATCACGATGACGTTGGAGTCGGTATCGGCCACCCGGCCCAGATACAGGCGGCTGGCGATGATCTCATGGGTTCCACTCGTGCCGGGTGTCCATGTGGCGCTGATCTTCTCGGTGTCGTGCCGCCCGTCCAGGCAATCGGGGATCTCGACCTCGCCGATCTGTACCCCGGCCGTCTCGTCGCGGAAGTCGATGAATCCGTCGGTATCGGTATGCGTGCAGGTGGTGACAGCCGTGACGGTTTCCGCCTGGCCGACCACGGCCGCTCCGGAAAACGACACCTGCTCCACGCCGGACCAACCCGCGCGAGCGGGTGCGGCATTGCCCACGCCGGTGACCGCGAACGCCATGGCCGCCACCGCGGCCAGGCTCACGCCCACTCCACGCATACGACGCGTCGATTCCATGGAACCCCCTGAGGGTCGGTATCCATTTCGTCCTGTCCAAACCGTAGCAGGACAGCCCTACCGGGCACCATCGCCGTTGCCACGCAGGACGACCCATTCCTCGAGCCGCTCCAGCGGCCCGCTGGCGACGACCACACCGTCCGGGTCGGTCAGATCCCAGCCGAATGGCGGCTGCAGGCACCGATCGACCCGCCAACCGGGACCGGCCGCGTCGGCAATACCCTGCGCCCACAATCGAACAGCTTCCAGCGCAGGCAGATACGCCGGATCCGGGTCCGGTCCGCGCGCGGCACTCTCACCGCCCATGGTCTTCGTCTTCGATGCGCCGACGAATACCATCCACCGATCGATCTCACGAAATCCGTTGCGGCCACGGGGTTATCACCGCGTATACAAGCAGTGACACCGCGATCGCACCGAGGAACAGCAACAGAATGCTCATCACATATACCGCCCGCCCCGCGACTTCGTGAATGGAGCCTCCAGCTTCACAGTCAGCGCAAATGCGGACAATGGCACTTTCCGGAGAGGTACCCGAGAAGTGCCATTCATCCCATGTTCGGCGAAGGATCAGTAATCGAGTTTGATCACATCAGCCAGTTCCCGCATATCCGTGGTGAGGGTGCGTCGCTTACTGACGATCAAGCCCAAGATGTCTCGCGCATATCGTTGCTGTACAAGCCATTCCGGTGCGGTTCGCCGCACGATGCGGAATTCGTCCAGAGCCTCGCTGTAGTGGCCCATCTGTGTGTACGCGTTGGCGACATCCAGTTTGTGGCGCATACGACTGGCGCCCGCCGGTTCGATCGTCGGCGCCGGAACCCTGGATGCGATCGCGAGTGTCTTCTCCGGCTCCTGGGCAATCACATGCGATTCAGCACTGATATAGGACACCTCGAGGGGGCCGAAGGTGCGGCCGAGCAATCGGTCCACGTATACGTCGTGACCGATCCGAGCGGCTGCCGCGCGGGCCAACGACAATGCGTCTTCCACCTCGTTCGGCTGATTGTCGCGCACAGCGGCATTGGCGATCTTCAACCACAATCGTCCCCACATCCCGACCGATTGCAGGGTGGCCCGGGAAAAGCGCGGTTCGATCTCATCGGCCCATTGCACGGCCATCGTCCGGGCATCGTCCAGCCGACCTTGCCGCAGCAGCGCCCAGAGCCGAGTATCGATCGCCGTGGCGGCCTCGACATGAGACTCCGCAACATCCACCGCGCGGCCCAGGACGACGTCGGCGGCCTCGAACTGGCGAGTCTGCGCCAGCAGCGACGCCACCATGTTCAGTGTCTTGAACTTCACCCCGCGCGCATCGTCGAGACTGTCCATATCGCGAATGAGGTCGGGCAGCAACGCGGTAACTTCGCGGTATCGGTCGGCGCCGATCATCGTCTGCACCGTGTCGAGCATCGCTTGGACACCCTCGGGCGTCGCCGGTTCGTCCGGCTGGACGATGTTGCCGTACAGCGCCCGCATCACCGGCTGCCACTGCATCTCCGTATCGGTATCGGGCACCTCGTAGTCCGGCATCGCCTGCAGCGCGGACGTGCGGAGATTCATCGCTACGGCGAACGCCCGCAACGTCTCCAGCCGGGGTTCGTAGTCCCCCTGCTCGATCTTGCGCAGTTGCGACAGCGAGACGCCCGCAGCGGCGGCAAGCTCTCGCTGCGTCATACCCGCTCGCTTCCGGGCGTTCTTCACCCGTTCGCCTACCACACTCATATACCCACGCTACGACCGGTCGCGCTGTTCCTATAGGGGTTCCGCGATGCGCACTCGTTGCGGTGAGACTTAACGACAGCTATCCACCGAACACGTCCAGCAACCGATCCAACATCCACATAACACCAGCTCTCCCGAGCCCCGATCGATACACACGGACGGCCAGCTTTCGTCCGAAAGTTTGATTCTGCGGGCCGAACGGGCCGGTATCGTCGGTACTGTAGTTAGGGTACCCATACCGGTGCCCTCGGGAGTCTGACGAGGAAGTTGAGATGCCGGATACCACTAGTCCGTCGGAGGCCGCACCGTTCTCCGCGCAGATCCGCACCGCGACCGAGCGGCAGCATGCGGAGGCGGAGAATTCCACGTTCATGAGCGATATGCTCGGCGGGGCGCTGGGGGTCGAGGCGTTCTATCGGTACACCGGGCAGTTGTGGCATGTGTACCGCGCGCTCGAATCGCAGTGGGACGAGCTGGCCGGGGATCCGGTCGCGGGGCCGTTCGTGCGGCCCGAACTCGCCCGGCTCGCACATCTCGAAGAGGATCTGGCGCACCTCGGCGGAGCGAACTGGCGCGATGATGTCGATCCGCTCCCGTCGACCGTCGCCTACGCCGCCCGCGTCGAGGAGTGCGCACGGGACTGGCCCGCGGGATACGTCGCCCATCACTACACCCGCTATCTCGGCGATCTGTCCGGCGGCCAGATCATCCGCGGCACCGCGGAGAAGCTGTGGCAACTGCCCAAACGCGGCGACGGCGTGCGCTTCTACGTCTTCGATCAGATCCCCAATCCGGCCGCCTTCAAGCGCGAATACCGGACCATGCTCGATCAGCTCGCCGTCGACGATCTCGAGAAGCAGCGCGTGCTCGGCGAATGCCGCCGCGCATTCGATCTCAACACCGAACTGTTCCGCGAACTCGGCGCGGAATTCCCGGTGCGGCAGCGCGGGTAAACCCCAACTGGACGACCGACCGGATGGTTGCTAGACAGTTACCAACTGCATCCGACGGTTACATCAAACCCGTTGTTACACAGAATATTCGGCGCTCCCACGTGGTGACACGTCCCACACCACGAGGGAGCGCCGTCTTGTTGCGCGCCCATATCGACCGCCGCTAAAGTTACTCATCAGTTAGGCACGAAGGTGTTCCTACCTCGGCCCGACTTCTGTTACGGGCCGATTCATCCACGTCCGCATCCACCGACGCATGTCGGACGAGCAATGTTGCGCTTCAGCTCGAAATGCTTTGTGCGACAACAGGGTTCGAATGCAGGAGGGGCGATGGCTACCTATATCGTCACGGGCGGTACCGGATTTCTCGGACGCCGCGTGGTCCAACGGCTGGTGGCACGCGACCACGACGCGGTGGTGCACGTGCTGGTGCGTGAGGCGTCCGCGGCCAAGCTCGCCGAGCTCGCCGCGAGCTGGGGCGCGGCCGATCGAGTGTTCCCGCTCATCGGCGATCTGACCGTGGAACACCTTGGGCTGCAGGATGATTCGCCGCAGGCCGATCATGTGGTGCATCTGGGCGCGGTCTACGACATGACCGCCGACGAGCAGACGTCTTATGCCGCCAACGTGAACGGCACCCGCGCGGTGATCGCACTCGCCGTCGCGCTCGGGGCCGTGCTGCACCATGTGTCGTCGGTGGCCGTGGCCGGTGATCACCGCGGCAAGTTCTTCGAGGACGACTTCGATCTCGGCCAGAACCTCACCTCCCCCTATCACCGCACGAAGTTCGCGGCCGAGAAGTTGGTGCGCGAGGCCGAGGGGCTGCGGTGGCGGGTGTATCGACCGGCGATCATTGTCGGCGATTCGGGTACCGGCGAGATGGACAAGATCGACGGGCCCTACTACTTCTTCCCGGCCATCGCACGGCTGGCGGCGCTGCCGGATCTGCCGCTGCCACTGCCGGATCTGGGCGCCACCAATATCGTCCCGGTCGACTACGTCGCCGAGGCCATGGTGGAGCTCGTGCGACGGCCGGGCCTGAACCGGCGCACATTCCACCTGGTCAATCCGGAGCCGCAGCCGTTCGGCGAGATCTACGCCGCGATCGCCCGCGCGGCAGGGGCGCCCACCGGCATCGGCACGGTGCCCGGCAGCCATGCCGCCCTCGCCGCGCTCGGGCAGCTGCCCGGTGTGCCGCAGGTGCGCGATTTCCTGTTGCAGCAGTTCGGGATTCCGGCCGAGGTCGCCGCGCATGCGTCGTTCTCCTCGGAGTTCGTCTCCGATTCCACGCGTTCCGCGCTGCGCGGCAGCGATCTGACCGTGCCGCCGTTCGAGAGCTACGCCGACAAGCTGTGGGAGTTCTGGAGCGCGCATCTGGATCCGGATCGAGCCCGCCGCGGCACCGCCAAGGATCCGCTGCGCGGCCGGATCGTGCTCATCACCGGCGCCTCCTCGGGCATCGGACTGGCCACCGCGCATGCGGTCGCCACGCGCGGCGCGACCGTGCTGATGGTGGCGCGCGGCCTCGACGAACTGGAGGCCGCCGCGGCCGCGGTGCGCGCCGAAGGCGGTGCGGCCCAGGCGTATCAGTGCGATATCACCGATGAGAAGGCGGTGCAGCTGCTGGTCAAACAGGTGCTCGCCGATCACGGTCACGTCGATTACGCGGTCAACAACGCCGGCCGCTCGATCCGCCGCTCGGTGCTCAACTCCACCGACCGGATGCACGATTTCGAGCGGACGATGGCGGTCAACTACTTCGGCGCGGTGCGGCTGATCCTGGCCCTGCTGCCGTCGATGCGTGAACGCCGCTTCGGGCATTTCGTGAACATCTCCTCGATCGCGGTGCAGACCAAGGTGCCGCGGTTCGCGGCCTACGTGGCGAGCAAGTCGGCGCTGGACACGTTCAGCGAGATCGCCGCGGTCGAAAACGCCGATGCCGGAATCACCTTCACCTCGGTGCGGATGCCGCTGGTCCGCACTCCGATGATCGCCCCGACCGAGATGTATCGCTCCATCCCGGTGCACACCCCCGAGCAGGCGGCCGAGATCGTGGTGCGTGCCCTCGAGGAGCGCCCCACCCGAATCGACACTCCCATCGGCACATTCGCCCAGGTGGTCGATACGGTGCTGCCCTCGCTGAAGAAGGCGATCCTGCATCAGGGCTACCGTCGCACCGGCGAATCCACGGCGGCCCAAGGCAAACCTGAGTCCGGCACACCCGCGACCGAGCGCCCGTCCCGCAGCCCGCTGCTGGCCCTGGCCCCGATCGTCCAGCCGCTGATGGGCCTGCCCGGCCCGGCCGCGCGCCTCGCCAACCGAATTCCGGGCCTGCACTGGTGAATTCGAGCCCGCGAGAGCGGTAGCGTTCGGCACCCGCCGCAATCTTGCACACACTGCCGGATTGCGGCGGGCGAAACGCAGGCGTCGCTCGCGGAGGGCGGGGCGAATACCCAGCAGATCGTCGCCATCGCCCCGACCGATGGACGACCGGGACTGATCATCCTGCTACACGCCATTTATCAACCCGGCCCCCGGACCGCCACCTGCGCCGCCGCGCGAGCACGGCTATCGGTCCGTCACGATCTTGCAGTTGATGCGGGACCGAAATGTCGGAATTCACCGTGCCGCCGTGCGCACGCAAACCCGATCTGCCAGAGTCGTCGCCATGCGCCCTCGCCTACGTGTTCTCGGGATCTGTGCGACGCTGTCGATCCTGTCGGTGGTCACCGGCTGCGGCGGCGGCTCGGACAAACCCGCCGCCTCGCCGACGCCCAGCCCTACCGCGGTGGTCGGCACCGATAATCTGCCCGCACCGCAACCGGGCGAGGTGCATCTGTTCGGCCTCAACGACCTGCACGGCAACCTGCAACCGCCCACCGGCGGCAACGGCAAGATCGGCGCCTCCACCGCGGGCGGCGCGGCCTATCTGGCCGCCCACCTCGCCCGGCTCAAGGCCCGCTACCCCGACAGCGCGATCGTCTCGGCCGGGGACAATGTGAGCGCGAGCCCGCTGGTGTCGGCGCTGTTCCACGACGAGCCCACCGTCGACTACCTCAACGCCATCGGCGTGGCCGCCTCCTCGGTCGGCAACCACGAATTCGACCACGGCGTCCGGGAATTGGCGCGCCTGCAGACCGGCGGCTGCGCCCCCGACGGCTGTTCGCCCGGCGAGCCGTTCACCGGCGCGAAGTTCCCCTATCTCGCGGCCAATGTCACCGACGGCAACGGACAGCTGCCGCCCACGCTGCGGCCCTGGACCATACTCGAGGTCGGTGGTCACAAGATCGGCGTGGTCGGCGTCGTCACGCCCACGACCGCGAATATCGTATTGCCCGAGGGTATTCGGGGCTATTCCTTCGGCGACGAGGTCGACGCGATCAACAAGTCTGTGCCCGAGCTGAAGTCGGCGGGCGCGGAAACCGTTGTCGCCCTGCTGCACGACGGCGGCGCGCAGCAGGCCCAGGGACCGGTCGACTACAACGGCTGCGCCAACATCTCCCCCGCCGTCACCGATCTGGCCAAGCGCACCGATCCCGCGGTCCGCGTCCTGGTCACCGGCCACACCCATCAGGCCTACAACTGCACCCTCGGCGATAAGGTCGTCACCCAGGCCGCTTCCTACGGCCGCCTGATCAGCGATATCACCCTGCGCTTCCACGACGGCACGGTCGATGCCAAGGCTGTCAACCGCGTCGTGACCCGCGATATCGCCCCGGATCCGAACGCCGCCAAGCTGGTCGACTTCTTCACCGCCCAGGCCGAACCGCTCGGCAAACGCGTCCTGGGCACCGCCACCGCACCGCTGCCCAATAAGCCGCTGCCGGGCGGGGATTCGCCGCTCGGAGACGTCATCGCCGATTCGATGCTGGCGGGGCTCGCACCCGATGCGGTCGCGGCGTTCATGAATCCCGGTGGCGTGCGGGCGGATCTGGCCGGCGGCCCGATCACCTATGAGCAGGCCTATACCGTGCAACCGTTCGGCAATCAGGTGGTCGGCGTGCGCCTGACCGGACAGCAGATCCTGAATCTACTGGAACAGCAATGGGATAACCCCAACAAGACCAGCGTGCTGTCGGTGGCGGGGCTGACCTACGCCTACAGCGATGCCGCGCCCAAGGGCCACAAGGTGCTCGCCGATACCGTCCGCATCGGCGGGCAGCCGCTCAATCCCGTTGCCGTGTACACGGTATCGACCAACAACTTCCTGGCCTCCGGCGGCGACGGCTTCACCGTCTTCACCCAGGGCACCCCGGCACGGGTCGGCCCGACGGATCTCGACGCCCTCGAGTCGTATCTGAAGGCGCACGGGGCGGTCGAGCCTCCGTCGGGCCGGGTCGAACGCCGCTAGAGGCGGTCGGCGGCGAGGTTCGCCGCGGCGACGAAATCGCCGCCGTAGGCGACGTGCGCGGCCGGGTTCAGCCCGCCCGCGCACACGGGATCGCCGGTGGTGCAATAGTTTCCGGATCGCCACAGATAGGCGTCGGGCAGATTCCAGCCGATCAGCCGCATCGGATCACCGAACAGCAGCACCACCGCCACCCGCGCACCCAGATCGCCGTCCATCCGGACCGCGCCCGGCACATCGGCGGTGACACCGGTGCCCAGGGCCGTATGCACGACCGCGGCGCCCTGCGAATAGCCGACCAGGACGAACCGCTGATCCGGGCAGGCCGCGGCCTGCCGGGCCAGATGCGCGACGAGATCCGCGCTGCCGTCACCGATCGAATCGGCGTCGGTCAGATCGGCCGGATAGTTCACCCGATACGCGCTGGTACTCATCGGCAGCCGGTCCTGCAGCACCCCGTAGAGGGGATCGCCCACCTCACTGCCGAGATATCCCGGCTCCCCAGTTCCCCTGGCCACCACCACATCTACCGCCGCACAGCCTTGTGCGCGGGCCGGTGGGGCCGGATACACCATGCCCACCATCAGTAGTGCGGCAGCGAATACCCAAGCTGTACGCCATTTTCCAGGCAGCAGCACCTTCCGGTCGCCCATTGCTCTCACCTTCTCACGCCGTTGTGAGCAGGCCCGGTCTTTGACTGTTGTCAAAGTCTATTGTCAAGGCCTGATGTGTCCCAAGGTAAGGGGGAAGCAAGGGAACGGCAACGTGATCTGCCGGAGGGATACCCAACCGTCGCACAACCGTATCCGGGCGAAAGTAACGTTCCACCAGCGATTTCGAATCGGTGAACCGGGCGGTCTGTGACAGATCTCCCGAACGTTCGACCCTGACGCTAGAACAGGTTCTCATAGTCTGTAGGCATGGAACGCATGACCGGGCTGGACGCCAGCTTTCTGTATTTGGAGACCGACACTCAACTTCTGCACGTCTGCGCGCTGATCGTGGTCGACCCCGCCGCGGACGGTATCGACTACGAATTCGCCGCGCTGAAGGCCGAACTCGGCCGCCGCCTGCATCTGGTGCCGTCGATGCGCCGGCACATCCACCGCGTGCCGTTCGATCTCGATCACCCGATCTGGGTCGAGGACGCGCATTTCGATCTGGATTATCACGTGCGGCGCATCGGGATTCCCACGCCGGGCGGACGACGCGAACTGGCGGAGCTGGTCGCCGATATCGCCGGACGCCCGCTCGATCGCGACCGGCCGCTGTGGCAGCTGTGGGCGGTCGAGGGCCTCGAGGGCGGCAAGGTCGCGGTGATCTCGAAGTATCACCACGCGGCCGTGGACGGTATCACCGGTACGCACATCATGATGCATCTGTGCGATCTCGAACCGGGCGTGCGCTATCCGGAGTCCGAGGACATCCGCACGGTCGAATCCGAGCCCAACGACGTGCTGTTGGCGGCCGAGGGGCTGCTGCGGTTCCCGGCCAAGCTGGGTGCGTTCGGCATGCTGCCCAAAACCCTCGGCATGGTGGGCGGTTTCGCGAATCGTCGACGACAGGACAAGAAGGGCATGGCGACTCCGTTCACCGCGCCGCGCACGCCGTTCAACGGCACCATCAGCCCGCATCGCTCGATCTCGTTCACCAAGGCGAGCCTCGGCGATATCAAGGAGATCAAGGCCGCGTTCGGAGTGAAGGTGAACGATGTGGTGCTGACCGTGGTCGGCGGCGCGCTGCGCGAATATCTCGATGCCCGAGGCGAATTGCCCGACAGTTCGCTGTTCGCGTCGGTGCCGGTGTCCACCCATGCCACCTCCCGGCACCGCCACGGCGTCAACAAGGTGTCGACGCTGTTCTGCCGGCTCTACACCGATGTCGCCGATCCGGTCGAGCGGCTGCGGCTGGTCGCCGAGGCCAATCGCGGCGCGAAGGAGGAGCACGACCTGATCGGCGCGGACTTCCTGCAGGATTGGGCGAAGTACGCCCCGCCCACCACCTTTCAGCTGGCCGCGCGGATGTACTCGTCGTTCAAACTGGCCGAGCGGCATCCGGTCGTGCACAATCTGGTGATCTCGAATGTGCCCGGCCCACAGGCGCCGATGTACTTCCTCGGCTACCGGATCGATGCGATGTATCCGTTCGGCCCGGTATTCCACGGCGCGGGCCTCAATGTCACCGTGCTGTCGATGGGCGGGAGCCTTGATCTGGGCTTCATCGCCTGCCGGGAGCTGGTGCCCGATCTCGACACGATGGCCGATGCCGTGCACGAATCGATCGCCGAATTGCTGAAGGCGGCCCGCGACCAGGGCTGACGGCTCACAGCCGCGCGATCACCGCCGCGCAGGCCTCGAGGAGCACAGGGACAAAGGCGTCCGCCTCGAGTACGCACGCCGCATGTCCGGCGCGCGCCAGGAAGATCTCCGCCCCCTCGATCCGCATTGCCATCTCCAGCTGCCGGTACACCGGCAAGGCCCGATCATGCGTCGTGATCACCACCGACACCGGAAGTTTCACCTCCGCCAGCCACGGCGAGGAATCGAAGGTCCCGAGCGCCGCGATGGCCTGTGCCATCGCCCATCCGTTGGCCGTGCGCAACTCCCCCCATGCCCAGCGATTCATGCGCCCCGGATTCCAGGACACCTGCGGCAGATCCGGCAACCGCCGCTGTGCCCGCGCGACCTTGCGCGTCACCAATTCGGTTGTGGTCGTGGCGAAGCCGCTCATCGTGCGATGGAACGCCCGCTCGCGCCATGTCTCCTGGAAGCGATAGGTCGTGGCGCACAACACCAGTCCGCCGATCCGCCCCGGATGCCGGTGCGCGGCAAGCTGTCCGACGATCCCGCCCATCGAATAGCCGACCAGCACCGGCTTTTCGATGCCGAGCAGATCCGCGACCGCGACCGCGTCATCGGCCAGATCCGCCAGCACGAACCGCTCCGACCGGATCCCGTGCCCATGCCAGCGCTGGTCGTACAGCACCACCCGATACTGCCGCGACAACTCCTCGAGAGCCGGAAACCAGTTGAGCATCGCGGTGGTCACCAACCCGTGCAACAACACCACCGTGGGCGCACCCACCGGTCCCGGAATATCGACCAGATAGGTCCGCCCCCGACCCGGCAACTCCACCACCGCACCCGACGGCACCCCACTCAACCGCGAAACCCGTTCCCCGAAGCGCCGATCCACCGACAACCTCCCAAGCACGACGCCCGCCTCAGCGAGCTAGAACGCGTTGCAATTCATGATGCCACAGCCCCTCTCGCCGACGTCGCTCACCTCGATTGTCGGCTGGCTCACTGGACATCACACCCAGATGGTCGCCAGCTCGACGGTCACCGCTGCCGCGAGAAGGAGTGCGAGGTTGAGGGCGACGCTGCGATCTTCGCCGGTCAGGTGGACCGGGATCGCGCCGATCTGCAGGAGGACGAAGCCGATGGCCGCGGCCAGGGCGAGCCAGGGCGCGAGGCCGGTCAGTGGCGGAAGGATCAGCCCGAGCGCGCCGAGTAGTTCGAGCATGCCGAGGGTTCGGACGGCGGGTAGTGGGATGCGGTCCACCCAGGCCATCATGGGCCGGAGTCGATCTCGGCTTCGGAGGACCTTCATGCCGCCCGCGTACAGATAGAACAGAGCGAGCAGGGCGGCAGCGATCCAGAATGCGATGTTCACGATTGCCTTCCAGCGGTGACATCCGCGGGCCGAGGCGAGAGGCGCTCGGCCCGCTGGAGTTTCAGGCGAAGTCGGTGGCGGGCTCGGTGGCGTAGCGGCTCATCACGTCGATATTCACCCGTGGTGTCATTTCCTGGCCGCTGGCGATCGTGTCCCGCAGATCGCGGAAGTACTGCACATACAGGTCGGGTGTGAAGGTGCTGAGCATGACGGCCGGTTGGCCGGTCACATTGGCGAAGGTGTGCGGGACGCCCGGTGGGACCATCACCAATGTGACCGCTGTCGCGTCGTAGTCGGTATCCCCGACGGTGAATCGCACTGTGCCGGAGATGATGTAGAACCCTTCGTCGTGCAGGGCATGCCGGTGCTGCGTCGGTCCCGGAGTGTAGGGAGCCAGCACGGATTCGGCGATTCCGAGACGGTGTCCGGTGGTGCTGCCGTCCTCGAGTACGCGCATTCGGGTGGTGCCCAGCATGATCGTCTCGCCCTCGCGGGGGCCCACCACAGAAACGGTTGCGCCGGAGTTGTTTTCGTCGTCCCTTGTGTCGTCGGTCATGGTTCGATTGCACCGCCGAGAGACCGATGGCGTCCAAGACCTGTTCTACGATGCCGATACCGAACGGGTATCGTGCCAGCGTGGAGCTACGTACGCTGCGTTACTTCGTAGCTGTCGCCGAGGAACGTCATTTCGGTCGCGCCGCGGCCCGGCTGCACATCAGCCAACCGCCGCTGAGCCGCGCCATCCGGCAGTTGGAGGCGGAAGTCGGCGCCTCCCTGTTCGACCGGTCGCCCACCGGCGTCGGTCTCACCCGGGTCGGGGCGGTGTTGTTCGACGAGGCGCGCGCCCTGCTCGATCAGGCCGATCGCGTCAGCACGCGGGTGGCCACCGCGGCCGGGGCCTCGAATCTCACCGTCGGCATCCTGAGTGACGGCACCGACCCCGGCATCACCAGGCTGGCCGCCGCCTATCGGCGCAAGCATCCGAATGTCGAAATCCGCATCCGCGATACCGATCTCACCGACCCCACCTGCGGACTGCGGGCCGGACTGGTCGATGTCGCCGTGACCCGTGCACCGTTCGACGGCACCGCCCTGACCGTGCGTGAACTGCGCGCCGATCCGGTCGGCGCGGTACTGCGCGCCGACGATCCGCTGGCCCGCCGCGACCATCTGACGCTGGCCGATCTGGCCGGCCGGCGCTGGTTCCAGTTCCCCGACGGCACCGATCCCGTCTGGCGGTCCTATTGGAACGCAGGCGAGTCGCGCGAAGGACCGGTCGTGCGGGTCGTCCAGGAGTGTGTGCAGGCCGTGCTTTGGAACGGCACCGTCGGGATGACTCCCCTCGGGCACACCGTCACCGAGGGACTCACCGTGGTCCCGCTGATCGATATGGCGCCGAGCAGGGTGGTGGCGGTGTGGAACGAGGGCGACACCAATCCCTTGATCCGGTCGTTCGTGCAGATCGCGACGGCCGCGTATCGCGACCGGTAGTGGACCTCGGTCAGCCGGTCGATGCGCGGTGAGACCGCCGTCGACGACGAGTTCAGCGCCTGTGACGTAAGAGGATTCGGCGCTGGCCAGGAAGAGGATGGTGTACGCGATCTCGGTGGCGAGGCCCGGGCGCCGCATGGGTGTGCGCACGATATCCGGTTGTCGATCGCCCTGTTCGTCAAGAATGTCCTGGATCATGGGTGTGGCGACGACCCCGGGCGTGGTTGTCGAGCGGGGGTGGCGACGGGACCGAACGACGGGAGGTGTTGGCGGGCGTCAGGTGCAGGGGGTGGCGACAGGCATGGTCGGTGCGGGGGTGATGGTGGTCGGGGTGGGTGGCTTGGTCGGGGTGGGTGGGGGTGGCGGGGAGGTGTAGAGGTGGAGGTTCGTGTGCTGGATTTCGCCCGGGGTGACGGGGATACCCGGGATCTGGAGTTGATTGTCCTCGGTGTCGGTGAGCAGCGCGGTGAACGGGCCCGGGCCCGCGCCGGAGATGGTCCAGTAGTTGTCCATGCCGCGGTTCAGGACGTGGCCGGGGCCGCCGGCGTCGGGGCGGATCTCTACCCGGCTCAACGGATTTCCGGTGTCGGCGAATAGCAGGCCGATCCAGGCCGGGGAGGATCCGTCCTGCACGCGATAGAGGACATCCGGCGGTGGGACCGGATCGTGCACGCGGGTCAGGTGAATCGCGGCCACGCCCGGGCCCTCCGCGGCGACCCGCGTGAATGCCGCGGTGCTGAGGTCGTATTGGTGCGGGCCGCAGCCGGGGCAGCGGTCCACGACCATGGCCCGCACGCTGCCGAGCGGGCCATCGATATCGATGCGGGCGCCGCACGCCGCGCCGCCCGCGTATTCGTCGGTGGGCACGCCGACGTAGTAGCCATCCATCGGCAGATCCGGGAACGAGCAGGAGACGTTCTGGTTGAACACGTAGTAGCGGGCCTGGCCGCTCGTCGGCGGATCGCGATGCTCGATGCTCGGAACCGGTACTCCCGCAAGCGAATTCGTCGGTGCGACAATGCCGGACCGGGTCTTCGTGGGTAGCGCGCCGACGGATGCGGACCGGCAGGTCGGTGATTGGGGATGCACCACCCACACCACGAAGGTCACCACGGCCGCCAGAACGAGCGCGCCCAGCACCCACGGCCATGCGGCACGGATGTGTTGCTGCTGTGTTACCCGATGCATATCTCCTGCCTCCGGTTCACCTCAGGCCACTGTGTTCACAGCAAAGCAGCAGTACCCAGCGCATCGGATCCGAATCGCGAACTAGGAGTGCGGAGTCGGCGTGTCCGCGGCGTGTCAGGGAACGAGAACGGCCGCACCGGCAAACTTCCCGTGGGCCAGATCCGACAGCGCACGGTCGGCACCGTCCAGCGGGTACGAGTGCACGGTCACCTCGAGGCGATGCCGCGCGGCGAACGCCAGGAATTCGCGGGCATCGTCTCGGGTATTGGCGGTGACCGAGCGAATCTCGCGCTCCTGGAACAGATGTCGCTGATAGTTCAGCGCCGGGATATCGCTGAGATGGATGCCCGCGATCGACAGCACCGCGCCGCGATCGAGCGCGGCCAGCGCCGGCGGCACCAGATCCCCGACCGGTGCGAACAGGATCGCCGCATCCAGGGCGACCGGCGGCGGATCGGCCGCGCCCTGCGCCGAGGCCGCCCCCAGCGCCAGCGCGAGCTCGCGCGCCTGCGGATCGCGGGTCATGACATGGATTTCCGCGCCGCGGGCCAGAGCGACCTGGGCCGCGAGATGGGCGCTGCCGCCGAAGCCGTAGATGCCCAGCCGCCCGCCCGGCGGGAGCGCCGCTCGCCGCAGCGCGCGATAACCGATGATGCCCGCACACAGCAGCGGGGCCAGTTCGGTATCGGCATAGCCCGCGGGCAGCGGATGCGCGTAATCGGCGGGCACCGTGGCGAATTCGGCATAGCCGCCGTCGGCGTCCCAGCCGGTGTAGCGCGAGTACGGACACAGATTCTCCGCGCCGCGTACGCAATAAGCGCACTGCCCGCAGGTGTGCCGCAGCCAGGCGATGCCGATCCGATCACCGACGCCGAACTCGTCTCCCGCATCCGGCCCGCGGGCGACAACCTCGCCGACCACCTCGTGACCCGGCACCACCCCGGGCCGGTGCACCTCCAGATCCCCCTCGGCCACATGCAGATCCGTGCGGCAGACCCCGCAGGCCAGCACGCGCACGAGCAACTCCCCCGGTCCGGGTTCCGGCACGGGCACGCGGGTCCGCTGCAGCGGGCCTTCGTCGATCGGGCCCGGCCGGATCACACGCCAGGCGGTCATCATCACGTCACTCACCCGCCATCATTCCTTCCATTCGGATGCATTCGAGGTTAATCCCGCCTCCGCATCGCGTTCGCCTGCCGTTGGCTCGCCTCGTCGAGGTTGTTCCTGACGTTCGAATCAGTAACAGCGGCAACGTGATTCAGATGGAAGGAATGTTTTCGATGCGTAGTAGAGCAGCTGTGGTGGGCGCCTTCGCCCTCGCCGCGACACTTCTGACGACTGCCCCCTCGGCGAATGCCTGGGGAGAGCAGGGCCACAACGTCACCGGCGCGATCGCCGAGCTGCGGCTGAGCCCCGCCGCCCACGACCAGGTCGCGCGCCTGTTGGCCGATGAGCCCGATCCTACCCTTGCGGGTGTGGCCTCCTGGGCCGACGACATCCGCAAGAGCGATCCCGATCTGGGCAAGCGTTCGGCCCCCTGGCATTACATCAACATGGGCGAGAACGACTGCGTCTACGATCCGGCCGTGAACGGCAATGACGGTCAGAACGTCGTCGACGCCCTGCGGACCCAGACCGCGACACTCGCCGACACCTCGCGCTCAGACGCCGACCGCAACCAGGCGCTGAAGTTCGTCGTCCACTTCGTCGGCGATATCCATCAGCCGCTGCACGCCGGTTACGCCCGCGACCGTGGCGGTAACGAGGTCAAGATCCAGTATCTCGGCCGCAACACCAATCTGCACTCGGTCTGGGACACCCGCATGCTCGACACCCGTCGTGCGAGCAACGACGAGGAGGTGAAGCGGCTGCTGGCCCTCCCCGCCCCGAATCTGCCCGCGCCCCAGCCGGATACCGATCCGATCGCCTGGGCCCAGGACAGCTGCAAGATCGTGAAGTCGCCCGGCTTCTACCCCGACTCCGCCACCATCGGCGACGACTACACCCGCCGCTTCCTCCCGGTCGCCGAATCCCAGCTGCGCCTGGCCGGCGAACGGCTGGGCCGACTGCTGAACGCGGTGCTGGACCCGGCGGCTCGCCGGTAGCTCATCGGGCGAGTGCCGCGCGCACGCAGCGGGATAGCGGTGGCGCGACCGATACCGCGCGCGGCGCTGGTGACGAGGTCGGTGAGATCCCAGGCGGTCGGGGCTGTTCGGTGGCATGTCCTCACGATGCCCGAGCCGCGATCGTCTGGGGAGGCCGTCGTTTCCCTGGTAGTGACACACCCAGGACGATTGTGCCGGTGCCACATACGATGCCGCTATGGCACCATCCGAACTCGGCGAATTCCTGCGGGCGCATCGCGCGCGGCTCCGCCCGGACGAGGTGAACCTCCCCAGCACGGGGTTTCGCCGAGTTCCGGGTCTGCGGCGTGAGGAGGTCGCCATGCTGGTCGGGGTCAGCGTCGACTACTACGTCCGGCTCGAACAGGGCCGTGAACGCGGGCCCTCGGCGCAGGTGATCGATGCCTTGTCTACCGCGCTGCGCCTGGATGAGGACGGCCGCCGCCATCTGTTCCGGCTGGCCGGGCTCAGCCCTCGGGCCCGGATGGCCACAGTGCAAACCCATGTCGACCCGAGCCTGCTCGATCTGATGGCGGCCTGGCCGCACAATCCGGCGATCGTCTACAACCGGGCCTTCGACGTCCTGGCCTCCAACGCGATCGCCGATGCGCTGTTCCACGACTGGACCCATTCCCGCAATCTCACGCACATCGTCTTCACCGATCCGGCCGCGCGAACGTTCTATCTCGACTGGCACGACGTCGCCCGCAATTCGGTCGCCGGTTTCCGGCTCGGCTACGGCGAGGCGCCCGAGGACCCCCGAATCCAGCGCGTACTCATCGAATTACTGGACCAGAGCCCCGAATTCGCGCGCCTGTGGACCGATCACGACGCGCGCGGCAAATCTCTCGAACGCAAACGCTTCCACCACCCCGACATCGGCGCCCTGACCCTGACCATGCAAACCTTCGGCGTCCGCTCCAGCCCAGGCCAGGAGCTCACCGTCTACCACGCGGATCCGGCCTCGCCCAGCAGCGAGGCCCTGGCCCTGCTCGGCTCACTGGCCGCCACCCACCGAACCCCCTGAGCCACACCGTCTCTCACCTCTGCCAGCCGCGGCCGATGCCGGAACCGGTCTGCGCCTGGCTAGCCCGCATCACCGTGTCCGAACAGGGCCCTCGCCTCGGCGATCGCCTTCATCAGGGCGGCGGGTTCGGCCGTCAGCTCCGCGACGATCGAGTCCACGGCCTGCAGTCCGGCGCGCTGCAGCAGGCGTTTTTCGTTGGTGACCCATTCGCCCCGTGCCGCGAGCACCGCATGGGCCGTCTGCATCGCGGCGATGGCCAGCACGCCCGCGACCTCGGTGACCCGGCCGCGTGCGGCGTAGGCGCCCTCCGCGTACTGCAGGGTCAACGTCGCGCGGTCGCGCCAGAACCGTGGCGCGGCAACGCGAAGCGGCTCGGGGTAGTCGGGGCGTGGCAGGGCGCCGGACAGTGTGCGGCCGAGCGCCAGCTCGCCGACCACCAGATAACTGGGAATGCCCGCGAGGTGGAACATCAACGGCTCCCATCGGAATCGACCCCGCTCGGCCTCGACCAGCTCGTATTCGACATCGTCGAGGTCCCGATAGTGGACGTCGACGGCGCGTCCGTCGATCTCGAGCCACGCTCCCCCGTTGAATACGCCGCCACCCCAGCCGCCGATCTCGCCGACCTCGCCGTGCCAGCCGACGGCACGCAGATCGGCCGGGTCGAAATCGCCGCGATAGTAGATCGTGAAATCCCAGTCACTGTCGGGGGAATGGGTATTCGTGGCACGCGATCCGCCGAGGGCGACGGCGTGCACACCGGGAAGAGCCGCCAGGCGGTCGGTCACCTGGGCGACAAAGTCGTTGTCGGGCATAGTCTCTCCTCGAATCATCTGCCCTGCAGAAATGGCCATCGCGGGATGGCACGCGATCCTCCGCGGCTGCCCGGACGTTCAGCCGAGCTGTGCCGCCGCGTTCAGGCATGCCAGGGCCGAGCTCTGCCGGGCGGCGTCGCCGGTGTGGAACGGGCCGCTCCAGACCAGGCCGAATTCATCGCCCGGGCCGTGGGAACGGGTCCAGATCGAGATCGCGTTGTTCACGATGTAGCCGAAGTACCGGAGGTCGGGCGAGACGGTCCGCAATGCGGCCAGGTTGCGGATGAAGATTCCCTTGAATTGTGGTCCGTCGGCGCCACATCGGTCCGCGGACGGTTCGCAGGATTCGTGCAGGATGCCGTCGGGCCCGCTGAGCGTCGCGATCGCGGCGTCGGCGATTCCCCGTGCGACGCGCAGGAATTCGGGATTCCCGGTCAGCCGGTAGAGTCCGGCGGCGGCGCCCAGCACGACCCCTTGGTTATAGGACCAGACCGTGCCGCCGTTGTTATGACAGGCGGCGTCGAGCCCATCGTTGACCAGTCTCCCGCCGTTGATCATCCCGCTGCCGGTGAACCAGTCCCATCCGCGCAGCGCCCACGCGCGATACGACGCGGCATCGGCGCCCTCGGCATGCCGGGCGAGTTCGGCGCCGAGCGCGATGAAGATCTCGTTGGTGACGGCGTTCTTGTATCCGCGATCCTTCGACCACCAGACTCCGCCTCCGCAGGTCTGATCCCAGCCTCCGGTGAGATCGTCGAACAGCGACCGCGCGGTCTGCAGATATCGCGCATCGCCGGTGATATCGAAGGCCCGCACCCAGGTGAGCGCCCACCAGCCCTCGTCGTCGTAGTAGTGATTGAGAAATCCGCTCGACTGGTTGACGGCATAGGTGGTGGCCGCGCGACGGATTCCGCGATCGTCACCGCGCAGCACCGACGCCGTCAGCTCCGCCTCCAGCGCATGGGCGGAATTCCACCAGCCGGTCGTCCGATACAGCCCGGTATCGGCGTCGTACCAGCCGTCGAGTGTCGTCGCCCCGGCGCTCACCCAGTCGAGAAAGGGCCGGCCGATCGCGCTCTGCGCGGCGGCGGGCCGCATACCGACCATCGACGGCACGGCGACCGCGGCGAGCAGTACCAGCACAACAGCGACGAGCCTGCTCCGTCCCCCCGCCACGGTTCGTGCACCTCTGTACCTCAAACCCATCCCTCTCCCTAGCACACCAATCATGCTGCGGCACAGTCGAACCGGCCAGGCCCCCGTGCCACCATACCCGCCGTCGACGCGGGGAGTGCGTGGCATATGATCTGATCATTGCGCAGGAGGGAGCCCGATGGAGAGTCCGATCGAGGTGGTGCGCAGGTTCTGCGCGGCGTGGTCCGACGACGCCGAAGTCAGCGAGCTCGCCGCGTTCTTCACAGACGACGCCGTCTACCACAACATCCCGATGGCACCGCTCACCGGCAGGGAAGCGATCGCCGACAACATAGCCTCGTTCATCCGCCCTGGCCCGCCGGGCGTCATGGGTATCGACTTCCGCATCATCAACATCGCAGCCAATGGTCCGGTCGTGATGACCGAGCGGGTGGACGTCTTCACGATCCCCGGCAGGTCCTTCGAGCTCGAGGTCATGGGGACCTTCGAGGTCACAGACGGCAGGATCAGCGCCTGGCGGGACTACTTCGACCTGAACCAGTTCACCAGCAGGATGGGATGACTCCGGTTCGCTGCCCGAACTTCAGTTCTGCCACGGGCGTACACCGATCCGAGAGGATCCTCCTCAGGCTGTTCCCTCGGAGTTGCTAGACCGACCGTAAGTCGTTACGGGACAGGACGGATTGGGTGGTCCAGTGGTCGCGGCCCAGGACCCGCAGGCAATCGGTCACCAGGTCGACGTGTAAACGATCCGCGAGCGCGTGGTTTTCCTTCCCACCGACCTCGGACAGGCTGGTGAGGTGATTCTCTCTGCTGGCCAACGTGTCCGGATGATCCGATCCCAGCAGGCGGGTCCGATCCGCGACCAGGGCGGTATAGCACCGCAGCTCCGCGTCGTGCTCGCCGAACTCGCAATAGTCCATGGCCTCCTTATCGCGGCACCTCAGTGTGTCGGGGTGGTCGGCACCCAGCAGCCTGACGTGGTCGGCGACCAGCGCCGCCCACTGCGCCGCATGGGCCTCGAACTCCTCGAATCGCCTATCGCCCGACTTGTAGCCGAGCCTCAGCTTGTAGTCGCGCCAGATGCCTTCCACGTGGAGTAGCCGCATACGCAGGGTGTCCGGATGCGCGGGTCCCAGTAGATCGGTCTGCTGTTCGACCAGCGAAGCGAGCATCCGCACCGCGTCGCCAGCAGGTTCGTCCACATCGGCCTGCTCGATCCGCTCTGCCGCCACCAACGCTCGCACAGCGATCGTCACCTGATGGTCCGGGCCGAGAACCCGCAGACAGTCGGCCGTGAGCGAAATACCGTCACCGAGCGCGTCGTCGCGCCACCGAATGAGATCCGCGAGCAGATCACGCCGAGCGGTCAGGGTGTCGAGATGGTCCGCCCCCACAACGCGGGTCCGCTCGGCGACCAGTGCCGTCATCCGCTCCCTGGCCCGCTCGTTCGACGCATCGCGCCGATCGAAGTACGCGTCGTACTCGGCCTCGGACCACAACAATTCGCTCACAGCACCTCCCGACCACATCCACCACAGGCGAACCTTCACCAACCGCGCCAACCGTATCAACGCACGCTGTCCAGAACATGGTTGATCTTACGGTTGCCGAGCGGGAGAGCCGGTGGCGCTTGCGGTCTCCGGACGAGGCCTCCAGCGGTGCCGTTCCAGGAGGCGAACCGGTCCAAGCTTGCGAATCCTCAGTGTGCTGCCGATAGGCGATGTAAGCCACGGTTAACTGCCGAGCACCGAATTCCCGTGACTAACTTTAGCTGGTACTTAACTGGAAGGTATTCGACGGAATCAATGCGCGGTCTCATCCTATGCTCTCCTCCTATGCTTCGAACATCCGAATTGAAGCTTCGAGTCGCATCCAAGGGTAGACGTGCGAATACTAGGAAAGCGCTTGGGATCACCTGATCCCAAGCGTCATCTGTGGGTTTTGGGTTTCATCGCACCGGCGACCGCGTTGCTGCCCTCGCAGCTGGTGCTGCGAACGGGATCTCCGGTCTTCTGGTGGAGCGGTCCGATCATCGTGTTCGTCGTTATCCCGGTGTTGGATTGGGTCGTGGGGGAGGACGGCAACAATCTGCGCGACGAGGATTACGAGGTGCTGTCGAACGACCGGTACTACCGGTGGTGCACGTACCTGTTCCTGCCGGTGCAGCTGATCGGCCTGGTCGTCGCGTGTGCCATGTGGTCCGGTGACGAGTTGAGTGTGGTGGACAAACTGGGTCTGGCGACGACGGTGGGCTTCGTGAGCTTTATCGGTATCAATGCCGCCCACGAGTTGGGGCATCGGGTCGAGAAACTGGAGCGGTGGCTGTCGAAAATCGCCCTGGCACAGTCGGGTTACGGCCACTTCACCGTCGAACACAATCGCGGACATCACGTATGGGTAGCCACACCCGGCGATCATTCGAGCGGGCGGTACGGTGAGTCGCTCTGGGAGTTCCTGCCACGCTATCTGGTCAGCGCCTTCCGCGCCGCGATCGAGCTGGAGGGGGTGCGGCTACGCCGAAAAGGCCAGGGGTGGTGGAGTATTCACAACCAAATCCTGCAGGCGTGGTCGATGACCGCGGTGCTGTTCGGCGGACTGCTCGCCGTATTCGGCTGGAGCATTTTGCCATATCTGTTACTGCAGGCAGTGCTCGGCATGGCGTTACTCAAGACGATCGGCTACATCGAGCACTACGGACTGCTACGCGAGCGGAAGCCCAACGGTACCTGGGCTCGCTTCTCGCCCAAGGATAGCTGGGACTGCGACTGGCTGGTCACCAACATCTTCATCTTCAATGTGCAGCGGCACAGCGATCACCACATGAATACGGGACGTCGGTATCAGACTCTCCGCAGTTCCGACGAGGCGCCACATCTTCCGGCCGGATACATCACCATGGTCCTGTGCGCGGCGATTCCGCCGCTGTGGCGGCGCGTGATGGATCCGCGGGTGCTCGCGCACTACGACGGTGACATCACCAAGGCCAACATCCATCCCCGTAAACGAGCCAAAATCCTGGCGGCCCATGGACGCAACGAACTGAACCACGTATATAGGCTTGAAATGCCGACAGCTCGGCCGTCCATCAGAGACGGCCAAGCCGCCGACTGATTCAGTCCGCGGGCAGCTCGGTTCCGGTGGCCGCCGCCTTGGCCGCGACATCGGCGGGGAAGACGTTACGGAACAGGAACAGGTCCTGGCCCAGGCGCCAGCCAGGGGCCAGGGCCACCGCGTAGCGCTCGAAGTAGCCGAGTTGTTTGCCCATCAGGATCAGCTGTTCCGGGCCGAATGCGCCGCGGCGCTTACCGAATTCGACCAGGCGGGCGGCCACCTTACCCATATCGAGCTGGGCGAGTTTGCCCGACAGGACCGGGGCCAGGGCGGTGGCGAGCTGGCGTCCGATGGTGGCGTCGTCGCCGGAATCGCCCTCCACCAGATCCAATTCGCGCAGCGCGCGGGCCACCGGGCGGAAGTCGCCGTCGATCGCGCTGGCGTGGAACAGCGCCCGCACGAATTCCCGCCACTGCGGGGTCATCTTGCCGACGATGCCGAAATCGAGCATGGCCGCGCGGCCGTCCTCGAGCAGCCACAGGTTGCCCGCGTGCACGTCCCCGTGGAAAAGGCCGTGCACCACAACGCTTTCCACCCATACCTTGACCAGGCGCCGGATCAGCAGTTCGGGATCGGGATGTACGGCGCGGATATCGTCGAAACGGTCCAGCGGCATGCCGCGCATCCGCTCCATGCACAGCACCCGCGGGCCGCTGTAATCCCAGAACACCTCGGGCACAACGACTCCCGAGTTGTCGCCGAAGGCGCGCAGATTCGCGCGGGCGCGGGTCTGGTTATCGGCCTCGTTGCGGAAGTCCAGCTCCGCGACCGTCGTCTCGTACAGATCGCGCACCATGCCCTCGGCATTGGCGACGCGGGCGTTCTCCGACCGCTTCTCCATGAGCCGCGCCAGCCGGAACGCCGCGCGCAGATCGACGATCATCCGCCGCGCGATATCAGGGCGCTGCACCTTGACCACGGCCGGGCGGCCGTCGACGAGCATACAGCCGTGCACCTGGGCGACCGAGGCCGCCGACAGCGGGATGTCGTCGAATTCACCGAACAGCTCCGTGATCGGCTTACCGAGATCGGCCTCGATGATCGCGCGGGCGTCCACCGCCGGGAACGGCGGCACATCGTCGAGACAGCGCAGACACGCATCGGCCAGCTCGCGCGGGAACGCGCCCGGCGAGGAGGCGATGAGCTGGCCCAGCTTGACGAACATCGGGCCCAGCACCTCGAAGCCGTCGACCATGCCGTCGGCCATCGCGAGGCGGCGCTTGCGGCGGCCGAAACCGCCGGTCAGCACCCGCCGCGTCACCGAACCGCCGAGCACGGCGCCGATGACCGCGGTGCGCCGGAATTCGGCGAAGCCGAACTTCTCCAGCGCAGGGCGCAGCGGCGCAGCGGCCGCCTGCTCCTCGGTATCCACGGCCGCGGCGGTCATCGCGCACTCACTTCGACCGCGTATCCGATCGTTCGTTGTCCTGCCGGCTCAATCAGCACCGCTCCGACCGCCTTGTCCGTATCGTTCGAAACGCTCAATGTCGTCGCCCCATCCCACGGGTTGTACGACGCAAAGTCTACGACTCGATCGAGCGTTCTCGACGTCGGAGCCCTCTCGGCAGGTCGCGCGTCAGATGATCCGGCCGCCACCGCCGATCAGCCACGGGTTGAAGCTGCACTGCACGTCCGGGGTCTGCCGCGGATCCAGCGTGTTGAGCACGATCGACAACGTCCGCGGGGAATACAGCATTGTCAGGTGGTCCGACATATCCAGTTCGCAGCCGTCCTGCAGGGTGATGTTGCGGACGTCGCTGCCCGGCCCCGGACGCAGGAAGGTCAGATCGTAGGGCGTGCTGACCTCGTCGTACCGGGTGCCGACCACGGTGTAGTCGACGCCGGGCACGGTATCGCCGCCCGCGTTCAGCCGGTTCAGGAAGTCCGAGCCGACGATCTGCTGAACTCCGGAGCGCCCCACCAGGACTCCGGCCGGCGCGAGGACGTCCAGGCCCGCGTTCGTGACGATCCGTCCCAGCCAGGCGAGACCGTCGAGGGTGGTGCCGTGATTGGTGGCGGCCAGGGTGATCTCGTGATCGACCTTGTTCGCGCCGCCGCCGAACTTCAGATACCACCGCGACACCGGGCCACCCTGGGAGTGCGCCACGATATTCACCTTTCGCGCACCGGTCGCGTCCAGCACCCGGTCCACGAACGCGCCCACCTGCCCGGCGGAGGCGACCGGATCACCCACACCGCTGCGGCCGGGCAGCACCGTGCCCAGACCGCCGCCCTGCAGCAGATTCTCCCGGCCGTAATTCAAGGTGAATACGCAGTATCCGGCGTTCTTCAGCGCCCCGCTCAGATACGCGAAGGTCTCATAGGCGTTGACCCAGGTGCCGTGCAGCAGTACGACGGGTTCGGGATGCGCGGCCGACGGACGGCATCCCCAGTCGTTGGCTCCCGGCGGCGCCGCATCGGGCTGCAGGATGCCGTAGCCGAGCGCGGCCAGCCAGGCGGTCTGCGCCGGACCGGCACCCGCGGTATCCGCCGCGACCGGACGCAGTCCGGCCCGGCCGCCGTCGACGATCGGCGCGGCACCGGGCGTCTGCACGCCCTGCGCGATCTGATCGGCCAGCCGATGCTCCTGATCCGATACCGACGGCGCGGCATTCGCACTGCCGAATCCGACCGCGAGCATCCAGGCCAGAACCGCCGCCGCGACGGTCATCGATCTGCGGCGGAAACCTCGTCTCATTCCATCCCTTCCCACACCACCCGAATTGCGGGTTACATGCTATGGAGCCGGGCCCGTCACCGCCCGAGTGTTAATCGCGGCTTCACGACACGCCAGGTATGGCTTCAGGGTGCGTCACCACGATGTGAGATCGCACACCATTGTCCTGCGAGAATTCGGACTGGTCGATCGGAAGCGGGCGAATTGTCCGAACGGCAGGAACAATCCGTCGGCACGGCCGCGAACCCTCGTCGCGCGCAACCGATCACAAACAAATCACGGACTCACCGGTGCGGGCGGCGCGTCCAGGGCCGCGGCGATCGCCTGCCACGTGTCCGGAAGCTGCGCAGCGAAATCGGGCCACGAATGTGTGCCTGTGGGTTCGTATCGCACGGTGGCCGGGATACCCAACTCTGCCAGGCGCGCCGCGAAGCGTTCGGTGCACAAGCGCGCGCCGGCTTCGAGGGCCGCGCCGCCACCGGCCACCCGCAACGCGTCGAGGACGTCGGGGGCCGCGGCGACGGCATTCAGGTCCGGCACGCTGGGCAAACCGGTTCCGGCGGACAGATGAACCGCCGTGCCGCGCAACGCGTCCGCGCCCAGATAGCTGTCGTGCGCGGCCCATTCCGGTGAACTCGCTGGGCCCCACAGATTCTCGGGGTTACCGCCCCGCGAACTCACCGTGATCCGGGTGACGGCCTGGCCGAGATCGTCCGCGGTGGAATAGCATCCGCTGATCCCGGCGGCCGCGCGATAGCGACCCGGATGGCGCGCGGCCAGCATCAACGCCGCCTGTGCGCCCATCGATACACCCGCGATCGCCCGGCGCCCGTCGCTGTGCAGATACGACTCCACGATCGGGGGTAGCTCGTCGATCAGGAACGTCTCCCAGCGGTTGAGCCCGAGGGTGCGGTCGTAGTGTTGCCAGTCGCTGTACATGCTGCCCACTCCGCCGCTGGTGAACACCACATCCACCGGCTTATCGGAGAAGAACTGTGCCGCACCGCCCTTGGTGAGCCAGCCGGAGACCGGTCCGGCCTCCACCCCGTCGAGCATGTACAGCGTCGGCCGTGGTCCGGAGCCGGAACCGTGCAGCACATCGACCGCGATCACCCGTCGCATCGAGGCCGAGGCGATATACAGCCGGTCCCAGCCCGGCCCGCGAACCTCGGTGCGCTCCAGCGCGGTTCGGGTCACGGCCGGATCGATCGCGGGCGGGGGCGGATCGGCGGGTGCGTCGGCCTGGGCGGGCGCCGCGGCCACCACGGCCGCTGCCACCAGGCACGCGGCGAATGCCGCGCGGGCGCTCATCCCGCCGATACGGCACGATCGGCGCGTGCCGTCATCATCGCGCCGGGCATGCGGTCCAGCGCGCTGGCGAAGATCAAGTAATAGCAGCTCATATGCGTTTTCTGATCGATGATGATGCGCCTGCAGCATACGTTCGGCGATCGGTTCGACACACGGAGTTTCGGTAATCCGAGGGCAGGTTCGCGTCATATGTGCGTCATTCGGGCCTGTTGCCGCGCAACGGGATCCAACGCACGCCCCGGCCGGGCGTGCTCACACCTCGATGTCGCATGTCCTTTCCTGTCCGATTCCCGCCCTCGACGCTGGCCTCACCGTAGGACACGAAAGGTCCGATTCCTCGAAATACGGATAATCCGATGACAATTCATCAATAACCCAACCGGTTGCTAGGAGCGCGACACAAATGACCGTCCGATCACGATCGAGAGATCCGCGGAACGACCCGGGAAATCCCGTGACGGTCCTGGGCTAGCGACCGATCAGTGGTTGAGTGCGCGCTCGCACGGTAGCGTGCAGCACGGGTCATCGGCCGCCGATCGCGGCACGATGGCCAGGAGACAGCGGAAAGGCATATCGGAGCATGACGGGCACCCGAGGAAAACTGCAGCATCTGCACAAACTCCTCGAACTGGCGGAGGAACCGACCGGACAGGCCGGAGTCGACAAACGCCGAAGCAAAGACATCCCCAGTGCCCGAGAACGCATACGCACACTGGTGGATCAGGGCAGTTTCGTGGAGACCGGCGCGCTCATGCGCCAGCCCGGCCAGCCCGACGCCTTCTACGGCGACGGCGTGGTCACCGGCCGCGGGCGCATCGATGGGCGTCCGGTCGTGGTCATCGCCCACGATCAGACGGTCTACGGCGGCTCGGTCGGCGAGATGTTCGGCCGCAAGGTCGCCGCCGCGATGGAATTCGCCTACGACAACGCCTGCCCGGTGATCGTGATCAACGATTCCGGCGGCGCCCGGATCCAGGACGCGGTGACCTCGCTGGCCTGGTACGCGCTGATGTGCCGGCGGCAGGAGGATCTGTCGGGCTACGTGCCGATGGTGGCGGTGATGCTCGGCAAGTGCGCGGCCGGTTCGGTGTACGGGCCGGTCAATATGGATGTGCTGGTCGCGACCGAGAAGTCCTATATGTTCGTGACCGGTCCCGACGTGATCAAGGCGGTGACCGGCGAGGAGGTGACCGCCGAGGAGCTCGGCGGCGCGGCGGCGCAGACCGCCAACGGCACGATTCATCACGTGGCGGCCACCGAGCAGGAGGCCTTCGACTGGGTGCGCTCGTATCTGAGCTATCTGCCGTCGAGCTGTCTGGAGCGGCCGCCGGTGGTCAATCCCGGGCTGGAGCCGGAGCAGACCGCGCACGATCGCGAATTGGATTCGATCATCCCGGATTCCGATAAATCCGGCTATGACATGCACGAGATCCTGCTGCGCATCTTCGACGACGGAGATTTCCACGAGATCGCCGCGGACACGGCACGGAATCTGATCACCGGATTCGCGCGGGTGGACGGGCGGGCGATCGGCGTCGTCGCCAATCAGCCGCAGGTGCTGGGCGGTGCGCTGGACGCCCTGTGTTCGGACAAGGCAACGCATTTCATCCGGCTCTGCGATGCGTTCGGGCTGCCGCTGGTCTTCGTCGTCGACACCCCGGGCGTGCTGCCGGGCGTGGACGAGGAGCGCAACGGGGTGATCAAGCGCGGCGGGCGGTTCTTCCGCGCGGTGATCGAGGCGACCGTGCCGGTCGTGACCGTGGTGGTGCGCAAGGCCTACGGCGGCGGCTATGCGGTGATGGGCTGCAAACAGCTCGGCGCCGATATCAGCCTGGCCTGGCCGACGGCGCGGATCGCGGTGATGGGTGCGGAGAGCATGGTCGGCATCGTGGGCCGCCGCCAGCTGGCCGCGACCCCGCCCGAACAGCGGCCGGCGGTGCGGCAGAACATGATCGACTTCTACAACGCCACCGTCGCGACGCCGTGGATCGCCGCCGAGCGCGGGTACATCGACGCGGTCATCGAGCCGTCGACGACCCGGCTGGAGATCCGCAAGGCGCTGCGCCTGCTGCGCGAGAAGGACGGGCGCAAGCCGAATCCGCGTAAGCACAACCTGTTTCCGGTGTAGGTCCGCGCTCAGCACTCGTTCGGCGCGGGCACTCCCTGCAGGCGCTGGTCGACCCATGACATGGCATCCGGATAGCCCAGGCCCGCGGCGATGATGTGTTCGCCGGGGACGCTGCGGTAGACCGCGTGCACGCCGAGGGCGCACTGTTCGTGGAACAGTTCGCGGGCGCCCTCGGCGGGGATCCAGAATTCCTGTTCGCCGTTGTAGATGTACAGCGGCACAGCGGATTTCATACCCTGCATGCGGGTGACCCGGTAGATCTCGGCGGCCAGGGCACTGTGCAGCGGGTCGGGGATGTCGGAGGCGAGATCGATCGGCAGCATGAGCACACCCGGCACGGCGAAGACGCCCGCGCAGGTGTCCTTCAGCGGCGAGATCGCCGCCCAGCGCCCGAGATTGTTCATCCGCTGCAGGATTTCGGGACGTTCACGGGCGATACCGAAGGTGGCGGCGAGGAACACTCCGGAGGCGAGGTTCGCATTCATGCTGCGCGCCAGGATCTGATAGTCCGCGGGCACGCCGCCCATCGCCGCCCCGACGATCACCGACGCCAATTCCGGTGCGTAGGAACCGATCAGAGCCACCGCGCCGCGGGTTGCGATGGCGCCGCCGGAGTAGCCGTGCATGGCGTAGCGGCTGTCGCCGAATTCGGCGGGCCGCAGCCGTCGCACGGCGCGAATGGAATCCAGCACGGCGTGTCCGGCGACATAGGGTTCGGCATAGGCCATGCGCGGGCCCTCATGATCGGGGATCAGCACGGCGTATCCGCGCAGCACGGCCAGCTGGGTGGTGGGCGGGATCCAGTCGGTCATCGCGGAGTCGACGTTGAGGCCGTGCGCGAGTGTGTAACTCGGGGTGCAGGCGCGGCCGAGCGCATCGATGGGCAGGTTGTTCACCAGCACCGGCCGCTCACCGGGGCCGGGCCAGGGCGCGGCGGGGATGACGAGCGAGGCGGTGCCGAAGGACGGCTCGCCGTGCGCGTCGGTGGTGCGGAACTTCAGTTGCAGCACCTGCCGGACCGGGACGAGGAGCAGCGCTGCGGCCGTGGGCGTCACATCGCGCGCGTCGAGGATATCGCCGGGCGCGTGCGCGGCGAGATCCGGCGGCCACCTGTCGAACAGCGGATCGCCGACATCGCGCGGCAGCACCGCCTGCTGCAGACTCGCCAGGTCCGGGGTGAGCCCGGCGGCCACGATCGGACCGGGCGGGGCGACGATCGGGGGCGGCGGGATCACCGCCTCGATCCACTGCTGCAGGCCCGGCAGCCCGAGGCTGGGAGGTAGCGGAATCGCCGGGGGCACAATGGGATTCGGAACCGGTGGCTGCGCCTGGGCCAGCCCGGCGGAGCCTGCGACAATCGTCAATACCGCGATGAATACGCGCCAACCTCGCATGACCCACTCCCGTTTGTGAGTTCGTCCTCGGCTCCGCAGACCAAGTGGTTCGAGAGTATTCGGACGAATCGGAAGATCGCGGCGTTGTCGCCGGATCGTGTGCAGGACGAGTCCGCTTCGAGACACCCGATTCCGGAGAGACCTCTCGGTAGGATCGGATGTCATGCGAATCGTCATTGCGGGCGGACACGGCAAGATCGCACTGTTGCTGGCCGGGTTGCTGACCCGGCGCGGCGATGAGGTGTACAGCCTGATCCGCAACCCCGATCATGCGGCCGAGGTCGCCGAAACCGGTGCCGAGCCGGTGATATTGGATCTGGAGAAGGCGACGGCCGAACAGGTCGCGGCCGCCCTGGCCGGAGCCGATGCCGCGGTCTTCGCCGCGGGCGCGGGCCCCGGCAGCAGCGCAGCCCGCAAGTACACCGTCGACCGCGACGGCTCGATCCAGTTGGCGCAGGCCGCCGAACGCGCCGGAGTCCGCCGCTTCGTCCAGATCTCCACCATGGGCGCGGGCAGCGCCCCGGCCCCCGGCACCGACGAGGTCTGGGCCGCCTATATCGACGCGAAAACCCAGGCCGAGAACGATCTACCCGCCCGCCCCCTGGCCTGGACCATCCTGCGCCCCGGCCGCCTCACCGACGCCCCGCCCACCGGCCATATCGCCCTCACCGAACCCCCGGGCCCCGCCGGCGCCATCCCCCGGGCCGACGTAGCCGCAACCCTCGCCGCAATCCTGCACGCCGACAACACCATCGCCAAAACCCTCGAACTCATCGAGGGCACCACCCCGATCCCCACCGCCGTCACCGCCATCAACTGACCCACACCCACAAGCCGCCGCCTCATCCCTGAAGATGAGGCGGCGCTCCGCTTCCCTCTTGTCCTGCGGCACTTCGCTTACTCTCCTGTCCCTCGATCGCGCAGCGATCGGGGGTCAGCAGTTGGTCGGGGCCGGGATGCCTTGGTACCGAGCGGTGAGCCAGTCGAGGACGGCCGGGAGGCCGAGGACCGCGGCGGTGAGGTGATCGGGGACGGGGATGGCGGCGGATTGGAGTTTGACGCCGGCCGCGCACCACCGGTGGTCGGTGTTGAGGATGGCGTCGACCGGGACCAGGCCGTCGATGGGTGAATGCCATTCGTAGACCGGCATATTGGGGACGCTGTCGGTGTAGAGCTCGAGGCTGTTCTCCTCGACCACCTTGCGGGCGCTCAGATCCTGGGTCATCGAGGTGGTGCGGGCCACGTCGAGCACGCTGCGGCCCGCGCCGTCGGCGAGCAGATCGTTGGTGCAGCTGTTGGCCATCTCATTACGAATGGCCATGCCCTTGTCGTTGAGCTGATCCGAGAGCGGGAACCGGTCGGGATACTCTCGCTCGAGCCCGATCCCGGCCGCGAACGCCAGCCCGAACACCGGATGCGCACCGTATCCGAGCCCCTCCAGCATCTTCACCATATTCATCGGCACGCCACCCGCGGCCGCCCCGGCGATGGTCAGATCCGGGGCGTAGACGGGCGCCAGCGCTGCGGCCCAGGCGGTGGCCATCCCGCCGCCGGAGTATCCGGCCATCGTGACCGGGCTGTGCTCGAGCCGCAACTGCTTCGCGCTGCGCACCGCGCGAATTCCGTCCAGGGTGATCTGCCCGCCCAATCGGGCCGCTCCGTAGGCGAATTCGGGCCCGAGATGGTCGGGCATAGCGATGCTCCAGCCGCGCCGCAGCACGACGTTGTAGGCCGGCGCCTCGCGAATCATCAGATTGGGATCGTTCGTGTACAGAGCCCTCGACACCGCGCATTTGGTGCCCAGCCCGTTGATGATGGTCTGATACGACAGCAGCGGGCCGTCGACCGCGCGCTCATGCGGCGTGAGCACGGTCGTGGTGGCCGCGATCGGCTTACCCTCGGAGTTGGTGGAGCGGAACTTGATCAGCGTGATGTCGGTGTCGGGGAACATCATCAGCGGCGACAGCGCGCGCATCTCGAGCACGTCCCCGGGCTTGTGCTCGGCGATATCCGCCGGCGCGGCGTAGAACGGATCCGGATCCGGCGTCGGATAGATCGGCTGCGCGACCGCGCTGGTGGACGCCGCGACGAGCAGCAGCAGGCCGCCCGCGCAGGCGCCCACCGCGCGACGGAATGCGATGTGACCCATGACCATTCACGCTATCGGGCGGCGGTCCTGGCCGCCCACGGGGGCGAAATGTCCTGAGAAATCACAAATCCGGAGGTCGTGCGGCTGTGTTGCGCGACGAATTCGCCATCGCCCGCTGGCCAGTACATCGGCCCGACCGTACCGTCTCCCCTGTGCGTTATCGCCGAATCGCCGGTGTGGACGCAGCAGGTGAAGGAGCACGGCCATGGATATGCCCGATATTGCCCCGGAGGCGCCCACGCGGCGCATCACCGTGTACTTCGACGGCTCCGAGCCAGGTGATCAGCTGATCCTGGAATACGCCGCCACCCGGGCCGAGGCCTGGGAATTCGCCGCGGCGGCGGTCAATTCGGGCCTCGCGGTGACCGTGGACAACAAGATCCGTCCGGGATTACGCCCCCTCCCCTGCCGCAGCCTGTGGCACTGACCCGCCGGACGAACGGTCGTCCGGCGGGCCGGGCGCCGACGCGGGGACGGACAGGTATGAGTCGGTTTCGCCTGTCCGCGCCTCCGCCCTTGTGCGGCGCGGCGCGCTCGCCGGACCGGATGTGGCGGGTGGCGGTCCGGCGGACGCACGCTCGGCGGCGTCGGTGTCACCCTACGACCGGGCCCGCGACGAAGGCGAGCGCCGCGGTCGGTATCTGGCAGTTCTCACAGCGGGACACCGATCATCTTGGGCAGCTTCACAATTCGAATCAGAGCGGATCGTGCCCCATCGACATCAACCGGTGCCGCCACTGCGGGCGACCGGGCGGGCCCCGCCGAGGGCGTCGGCGCACTACTGCGGCACGGCTAGAGAAGACCGAACAGTGCGAATGACGAACCCCGGCCTCGCGGGACCAGCGAGAATGTCAGTCCCGTAAGGCTTCCGCGCGGAGCCAGCCCAGGGTTTTGGTGAGGATGCGCGAGACGTGCATCTGCGAGATGCCGAGCGCCTCGGCGATCTGAGTCTGGGTCTTGGACTCGAAGAATCGCATGACCAGCACGGTGCGTTCGCGTTCGGGAAGTTCGGCGATCAGGGGTTTGACGGCCATGAACTCCTCGACGCGGTCGTATCTCGGCTCGGCCTCACCCAGCACCTCGAGCAGCGACAGCGGGCTGTTCTCGCCGTCGTCGCCGGTGGCGGCGTCCAGCGACGAGGTCTGATACGAATTGCCCGCGATCAGGGCCTGGGTGACCTCCACCAGATCCACGTCCAGTTCCTCGGCGATCTCCCGGGCGCGCGGCATGCGGCCCAGGCGCTGCGCGAGCTGATCGATCGTGCCGCCGATGGACAGCTGAATCTCCTTGGTGCGCCGAGGAACTCGCACCGCCCACGTATTGTCCCGGAAGTGCCTGCGCACCTCGCCCATGATGGTCGGCACCGCGAACGCCAGGAACGACGAGCCCCGCGACACATCGAACCGATCGACCGCCTGCACCAAACCCACCCGGGCCACCTGCAACAGATCGTCGAAGTTCTCGCCACGGCCGGAGAACTTGCGCGCGATATGGTCGGCGAGCGGCATGCACAGCCCGATCACCTTCTCCCGCACCACATCTCGCTGTGGATCCGCGGGCGCCAGCGCGGCCAGTTCCTCGAATACCGGTTCTATGTTGTCGTAGCTGTCGCCACCGCGGTGACGCCGGCCGCGTTCATCGGCCATCGGCTTCCCCTCGCGCCCGGCCGAATTCGACGGCGACGGGAAATCCGTTGCGAGTCACGTCGAACGGTGCGGTCTCGGCCGAGATGGAATCGGTGATCGTCTGTAGTACGTGCCAGCCGAAGCTGTCCTGATCCAATGCGTCCGCCACCGCCACCGCGCCGGTGACATGCACCGTCATCCGGCCGTCGTCGAAGGCGAAGTCGCAGTCGATCGAGGAGCCGGGTACGGCCTCGGCGATCAGGGCCGTGGCGATCTCGTCGAGGGCGACCCGGATATCGGTCACCTCGTCGAGCGCGAAATCGGCGATCAGCGCGACGGTTTCGGCCAGCGCGCGCAGCATGGTGAGCTGTCCCAGATCGGCGGGCACGCGAATGCCGACGTTGGAGGTCTGCGCGGGTGACCTCGAAACCCACTCGCTCATCGACACGTCCCTCTCCTCCTCCCAACCGGCGACCACGGCCGGGGCGCGCACGCCCCGGCCGTGCCGCCGTCCATTCGATGTCACGTCCACGGTCCCCCACAGCCTTCGACCTTAGGCCGGGTGCGGCCGGCCCGCGGCGTCCGGGGCGATATCGCTGCCACGTTATGACCTTTCTGTCCGGCGATCGGATCAGTGGACGCTTACCCGGGTCGATCCGATCGAAACACACGCACGACGGCGGGGCCGATCCGAGACCGGCCCCGCCGAATCCGTGCGGTGACTACTCCTCCAACGCGGCCTGCACCGACAGGTAGTTACGGAACAGCGGCCGCAATCCCGTCACCTCCAGAACCCGCTCGATCTCCCGTCGTCCGGAGACCACCCGCAGATCCACACCCGCGGCCGCCGCACGTTGCTTGGCGTCGACCAGGGCACGCGCCGATCCGATGCTGAGGAATCGCGTCGGACGCAGATCTATCACCACGGCCCGGGAGCTGGCTGCCACGGCCTGGCCGAGAGCCTTGCGGAAATCCTCGGCGACGGTGGCGTCCAGCTCACCCTCGACCCGGACTATCGTGCATAGCCGCCGATGGGCCACGGGAATCCACGGTGGGCCGTCCGCGTCGGCGGATGGCGAATCGATCCGGCGGTGCAGAACGGCGATTGCAGACATAACTAGAGCCTCCCTGGAAGGGGGTGTCCAGTTCCTGCGCGGAGATCGCGAATGCCTGGCGACAGACCATTGTGCTACTACATGACCGCCGCCCGACCGTGGGAGATTCCGCGCGCAAACCGGGATCGGCTGTAGTCTCAACCTGGCATCCATTCTGTCACGGGCACGCGCGAGTGTCAGCGCTTCGGCTCGAAACCACCGGATCGACGCCCGCCGATCATCGATCACACGGCCTGCCCGCAACCCCTAGGCCCCGACCGCGCCCCTGCGCGTCCGGCGCCGGGAATGCTTCGAACGCCAAACGTCGGAACAGCCGAATTACCTGTGTGACAAGCTGTTTCGATGTCCTGACGATTCCGAGTGCACTGCGGTGATCGCGCACCTCGCCGCCCCGCGCACTCACCGACGACGACCTGGTCTGTCCCACAAAACAATTCGACGATGCCCGTCCGGAAACATCACGAATCAATTCCGGCGCAGCGGGTGAAAGGTATATCGCAAACCTACCCGTCGGCTTTGTGATGCGCTTGATCCGCTTCTCGATAAGGGGTACATGTCGGAGGTGACAGTCGATCGGGTCCAGATGTCGGCACGGCGGCGCAGCTGGGAACAACTGCCGCCGACCACCCGGGCGGCGGTCGCGGCGATGACCGGTCCGATCCTACGGGCGGAATCCATCATCGCCGGATTCTCCAGCCATCTCGCGGCCGTCGTCGATACCGCCGACGGCCGTACCTTTGTCAAGGGAATGCGCGCCGACGATCCCGAGGTCTGGACCCAGCGTCGCGAGGCCACCCTCGGCCCGTATGTCACTCCCATCGGGCCGCGGGTGCGCTGGCAGATCACCAGCGACGGCTGGGATCTGCTCGGATTCGATTTCGTGGCAGGACATTTCGCCGACTACCGGACCGACGCCGATCTGCTCGCCACCGTCGAGACCATGACCGCGCTGAGCCGATTGCGCTGCCCGCCCGGTCTGGAGTTGAAGGATGCGCAAAAGCGCTGGGGCATATACCTTCCCGATCCCGGCGAGCGCGCCGTATTCGCCGGTGACACCCTGTTGCACACCGACTGGAACTACAGCAATGTGCTCATCAGCGAGACCGGGTGCGCACATCTGGTCGACTGGCCGTGGGCCACCCGCGGCGCGGCCTGGATCGATCCCGGCTGCTGGATCGTCTGGCTGATCCTGGCCGGCCGGCAACCCGGCGAGGCCGAACGCTGGGCGCGGCGAATTCCGGCCTGGCACACCGCGACCGCCCATGAACTAGAGGTCTTCGCCACCGCGTTGGCCGAGGAGTGGACCGCCACCGCGCGCCGCAATCCCAACGTCTGGACCCGCGGCCTGCGCGATGCCGCCCGGCAATGGCTGGAGTATCGCCTGGCGCAGTGACGCCTCAGGCGGCGGCCCGCGACGCCGCGGCGATCACATCATCGATCCGGGACGCGGGAATCTGCCGGGCCGCGTTCGCGACCGCGGTGATCATGGCGGCCCCGAAGCTACCGTGCCGATCGAACAGAGTCTGGCAGATAGAGCACGTGACGCACGATCGCGGCTGCCCGGCTCCGAGGCGGGCGGCCGCGATTTCGCCGGGCTCGCTCGGGGATTCGGTATCGGCCTACCCCGGATCGCCAATCCTGATCGGTGTGGCGTTTCCATTCGGCAGCGTCGGGCAACCCTCATCCATGACGTCGATCTGGTTGAAGACCCCGCGACCGCAGGCCCGTCCGCCCCTGCGCCCGGGCCTGCGCTTCGATGTGGTGGTGGTCGGCGGCGGCCTCACCGGTCTGATCACCGCCCTGCTGCTGGCCGAGCAGGGCGTCGCGGCGGCCGTGGTCGAGGCGCGCCGGTCGGGGGCGGTCACCGCCGGGAACACCACCGGCACGGTGAGCCTGCTGCAGGGCACCCGCGCGAGTGCGATCGCCCGCAGACATCCGGTCCGGACGCTGCACGACTACACCGACGCCCACCGCGCCGGGCAGCTCTGGCTCGCCGGGTACTGCGCCGAGCACGGCATCGATATCCACCGCGAGGCCGCCTACACCTACGCCCAGACCGAGGATGGCGCCCGGGCGGTCCGCGCCGAATTGGCCGCCACCCGCAAGGCCGGGCTGGCAACGGAATTCGTCGAGAAGCTCGACCTGCCGTTCCCGCAGTACGGCGCGGTGCGGCTGGCCGATCAGATCCAGCTCGACGCCGTCGAGGTGATCGACGCGCTCACCGCGGATCTGGACGCGCGCGGTGTGGCGATCTTCGAGAACACCCGGGTAGAGGGCATGCGTAGCCGCGACGGGGACGATCACGTCCTGCGCACCGACCACGGCGACGTCGCCGCCGATATCGTCGTATTGGCCACGGGCACGCCGATACTCGATCGTGGCGGCCTCCTCCCCCGAGTGCACGCCCGGCGCTCCTACGCGGCCGTATTCCGGACGCCGCGGCGGCCACCGCGCGGCATGTATCTCAGCGCCGACGAGCCGATGCGCTCGCTGCGTCGTATGCCCTGCGCACAAGGCGATCTGCTGCTGGTCGGCGCCGGCGGATACGGCGAGGACGTGGTGAGCTGGACCCGGACCTGGTTCCCGGAGGCGGAACCGCTGTACCGGTGGCCGGCCCAGGACTACCGGCCCAGCGGCGAACTGCCCTATGCCGGGCCGATTCTGCCCGGCCACGACCGCATCCTGGTCGCCACCGGATATGCCAAATGGGGTCCGGCCAATGCCGTCGCCGCCGCACATACCCTGGTCGGACGGATGACCGGCATACCGTCGCCCTGGCAATCGGTCTTCGGCACCTGGAGTCCGCGGGAGCTGGCCGCGCTGCCCACCGCGGTGCGCGACAACGGCGAAGTGGCCCTGCGCTTTTCGAAGGGCTGGCTCTCGGCGCTGGCGGCACCGATCGCCGACACCCATGCCCGGCGGTTAGCCGCGACCGCGGCCGGGTAGCTCCAGGGCATGCCCGCGCCGATCGACCCGCTGCTCCAGGCACTCACGCGCGTCGTCAACACTCTGCTGGAGGCCGAGATTCCGTGCGCGGTCGCCGGTGGGTACGCGGTGCACGCGCGCGGCGGCCCGGCCTCGGATCGCGATGTGGACATCTTCGTCAAACCCGCCGATATAGAGCGGGCTCGCCATGCGCTGGGCCGCGCCGGGCTGCGACTGGTCGATCCACCCGAGGACTGGCTCACCAGGGCCTACGACGGCGAGACGCCGGTGGATCTGATCTTCCGGCCCAACTATCGCCCCGTGACCGACGAAATCCTCTCGCGCGCAACGCGGATGCGAATCGGTCCGGTCGCGGCGCCGGTGGTCAGCGGCGCGGATCTCCTGGTGGACAGGCTCATGGTGCTCGATCCGCATCGGCTGGACTTCACCGCGCTGATGCATATCGCCCGCGCGCTGCGCGATCAGATGGACTGGTCACGGGTGCGCGCGGACACAGCCGCATCACCGTATGCCCGCGCCTTTCTGGGCCTGCTCGACGATCTGGGCATCACCGACAAGGGAGGTCTCGCGATGGACGCCCCGGCCGATCATGAACACCTCGGCTGACGGCGCGGGCGTTCGCCGTCTACCACCTGGCCGTGCCGGACCGAGCGCGGGTTTCCGAATCATCCAGGGCCCGAGTCGTATCAAGCCGGGTATCAGTGCCGACCGGTCGGTCTTGCCTCATATCGAACCTATTCGCCCGAACGGACGGTCACGCGGATTCACCGCCGCCGCCCGGTACCGCTTACGCGCCCCTGAGGCCCACCGAGCGCCTCCCGAGCGAGTAATCGCCCCCCGTTCGACAGTGCGGCGGCGCAGGCGCGTCACGACGCCGCTGGCGGCATCGGCGCCTCGTACCGGCGGACCGGGCGGACAGGTGTCCGTCCGGACCCAGCCGTCGTTCCGATCTTGTTGTGCTGGAGCCGGATACGGGCCGAACGCGGCGACACGGACACCCCGGCGGACACGGAGGACGGCGACACGCCGTGTGATGTGCTGTCGAACAAAAGCGCAGACGAACATCACGTGACGGCCCGCAAATCTCTGGAACAAGATTCGAAACACGCCGCGACACCCACCCGTGAAACCTCCTACAACGACAAACTCGGACGCATCGATCCGGACCCCGTATCCTTGGGTTATTCTGATGTTGCATAGCAACCGCCCAGCACCCCAAATGTCCTCTGCGACGGGATATTAGAAGTTGCAGATGTACTTGCATCTGCTCCTTGCACGGACCTAAACTCTCACTGTCAAGGCAGTACAGGGGACTACCAGGGAGCCGCAGGGTTAACCCAGGGCCACATTTCGCCATCGGTTAGCTCTCGGCCTGGCGTCAGGGGCGTTCGCATGAACCAGCCAATGGACCTCGGCCGACTCGGAATTATGGACAGAAACCGGACCGAGCAGCACAGCTATTCGCGGGAAACCGCAACACGTTTCGTGATAGACGCGGTCGAGTCCACCGGCGCGGCATCACGTGACGATTTCGATATCGACCGAATCGTCACCACCGCACACGCGATGGTCAACGATTGGGATCTTCACGCGATGCAACCTGAGGCGTTCTGGCGCATCGCATCCAGCTGTATCAAGCAGTAACACGCAGTACCACCGAGTAATACCAGCGGTACCAGCTGACATCAGCGCGAGCGGCCATCGGCCAGAAGCCGACGGCCGCTCGTGCCGTCCTGGCAGAGATCGTCGATTGCCATCACGGCGGAGCGCGCCGGCCTACAGCAGCTCGGCCGCCACTATCTCCAGTATCTTTCGCGACCGCTCGGGCGGTTCGGCCTGCACACTGAGGCGATCCATCACCTGGCGGTACAGCTCCAGATCCTGCTGGCGATCCAGATACAGCGCACTGGTCAGCTGTTCGATGTAGACGATGTCGGGGAGTTCCGGTTCCGCGAAGCGCAGCATGGTGAACGAACTGCCCGCGGCCGCATGCCCACCCGCCGCATACGGCAACACCTGAATGGTGATATTCCCCCGGCCCGCCATCTCCAGCAGATGCAGGATCTGCGCGCGCAATACCTCGTTACCGCCGACGGGCCGGTGCAACACCGCCTCGTCGATCACCGCCCACAGCGTCGGGCCGCCGCGTCGCCCGAGGATTTCCTGCCGCTTCCTGCGCAATTCGACCCGGCGCGCCGTTTCGGAGTTCTCATGGCCCAGCGCCACCACGGCCCGCGCGTAGTCGTCGGTCTGCAGCAGTCCGGGGACGAGCTGCCCCTCGAAACTGCGAATCGACTTGGCGGCGTGCTCGAGTCCGAGATAGGTCTCGAACCAGGGCGGCAGCAGGTCGCTGTAGCGATGCCACCACCCCGGTTGGTTCGCCTTACGAACCAGATCCAGGAACATCTCGCGTTGTTCAGGGTCGCTGACGTGGTAGAGCGTCAGCAGATCCCGAATGTCGCGTTCCTTGAAGCCGGTTCGACCGAGTTCGAGACGACTGATCTTGGCGTGCGAGCCGCGGATGTGATCACCCGCGGCCTCACGCGTGATTCCGCACTCTTCTCGCAGTTTGCGGAGCTGTCCGCCGACCGCGATCCGCAACGCGGTCGGACCGCGTTCGGCGACAAGCGATTCCGCGCGGCCAAGAGGGACAGGTTCTGCGATCATGAGGTCAACTCCGATGCTCGACGACCACCGGCAGTGAGGGTCACAACCGCCTCGTCGCGAACCACACCGCGCCGGAAGCTAATGCTACCGCTCACACTGCCAGATCGTCGAACTCCCCACTCTTCGCGCCGCGCAGAAATGCGTCGATCTCCGGACGGGTGTAGACGAGCACCGCGCCCTCGGGGTCGCGCGAATTGCGCATGGCGACCAGTCCGTTGGGCATATCGGCCACTTCGACACAGTTCCCGCTGGGATTGCTGAACGTGCTCTTGCGCCACGCCAAGCCGGACGGCCGCTCGAAACCCATAGCTGTCATATCGGTCATTGCTGTCTCCTGCTCGATCGGAGGGCCCACCGCTCATCGAGGTGAGCCAGTGCTTGCATATGTTCGCGCAACTGTTCTTGCATTTGAAACCGACATCCCAAACGATAGCACGCGAGTTGCCGAAGATCGACCCTTTGATCCGGGCGGAACCAGCTGGGACACAACGGATTCAATCTTGATCCGTCATCCTTCCGGATGGAGGTGAATACCGGACGACCAGTCTTGAATAGGCGGTTGCGGGTCCCTATCCGGAGTCCGCCTTCGAGAACCCGGAGCGGTTCGGGCACAACAAACGCAACACGCATTTGCACGGTGCAGATGTGCTTGCATCTGCACTGTGCAGCGGCCTAAGCTTTTCTCGACGAGGATGGCCGGACAAGCGCCGGATCCGATGGAAGCCCCGAGCCAGCGTCGCCACCGTTATCCACCGCGAACGGTAAGAGGCGTCCCATGACTCAGATGCTCCAGCATTCCGGTACATGCGATTCCGTCGGTGGCACCGACTCGGTCGGTGACTGCTCCGTCGAACCTCGCGAGCTCACCTATCGCGGCGCGCGCGCCATCATGCGCACACACGATCGGCACTTCGGCTGCCGGCAATGGGTCGCCGCCGCGGCCTATCTGTCAGCGGGCCTGGACGACGAATAGTCCCCTGTACCACCGGGACTCGCATACGCGCCCGCCCACATCACTGTCGCGTCACTCGGGCTCCTACCATGGATGGTGGACGCACCACCGGCAACGCGAAGCGAACCACCATGATCCTGACCGTCGCCCACGAACTCTTCCTCGCCCAGATTCAGAACCCCACCCCGGAAACACCCCCGGTGGCGGACAAACTCATGAAGCTGGTGCACTACTTCACCTGGTTCATGCTGCTGTCCGGCACCACCGGGATCATGTACGCGGGCGGCCGATTCGCCTGGGAGAAGTGGAGCGGCGGGCGGATGGAGTCGCCGAAGATGGTGGCGGGGGCGCTGATCGGCGGGGTGTTGATCACCAGCGCGGGCACGATCATGAATTCGGTCATCGGGAGCTGAGCCGATCGCGCACCGGAGACTGTCGCCACCCAGCACCGGAAATCCCTGGCGGCTCCTCCGCGCCGACAGCTCGGAGACGGTGCCGATACTGCGGCGCGCTTCGTCACGTGGCAGGAAGATGACCACGAAATCGACCCATTTCGTCGGCACATCGGGCCGAAAACCGTGGTCGCGCAGCACCGTCGACGACTCCTCGCGCAGATCCGCGGGCACACGATGCGCTCGCAGCGTGGAGGGACCGAGATACGCCGCGTCGGCGACGTCGACGAATTCCTGGCCAGCGGATCGGCGTAGAGCCGGTCCACGGCGGTCAGCGGCGGGCCGGAAAGCATCTCGGGGAGTGAGGAACCGGCCATGACGGACTCCTACCCAACGGTTCTCGGGTGGATAGGTTTCGCGTATCGCACGCGACGGGCCCCGATGACGCAGAATTGGGTCGGAGAAAGGTCGGTCCGAGAGCATCATGAATACCCGCCAGACCGTTGTGATTTCGCTAGCCGTGTCGTTGATGGTTGCCGGATGCTCGCATCAGGCCCCGAGACCGGTCGCACAACTGGCCCGGCAGCCACCGGCTACCCAGCAGTATTCCGATATGCCGGTCGGGCCGGGTGCCGCGGACGCCCATACCGTGCAGCAGCAGCCCGCGCCCGGCAGCTGTCATTATCTGAACGCCTCGAATTGGCAGGCGCTGCCGGATCCGAACTGCACGCCGGGCGCGGTCGATCCGGCGGTGCGCGCCGACAACGTCGTCGACACCATCTGCCGCGACGACTATGCCGCCTCGGTGCGCCCGCCCGCCGAGATCACCGATCCGGAAGAGGATGCCGACGCCCGCGCCTACGGCTACAACGGGCCGCTCGACGATGCCGAATACGACCATCTGATCCCGATCGAACTCGGCGGCGACCCCAACGATCCGCGCAATCTATGGGTCGAGCCGGGTCCGGCCAGTCCGAAGGACACCGTGCAGCGGCAGCTGCACGCACTGGTCTGCTCGGATAAGGTCGCGCTGACCGATGCGCAGATCGCCATCGCTGCGGACTGGACCACGGCCTTGGCGAGCGTCGGCTTTCCGAATGGGAACTAGCCTCCGGGACGGATCGCGGTCGCCAGGCTCACCAGGCCCGGAACCAGTTTCGCGGACTCGCCGCTCATGACCTGTCCCCGGCCGACCGAGGCCAGATACTCGGGCAGGGTGATGCCCTCGGCCCGCCAGCCGCGCGCGGTGAACCAGTCGACCACATCGGGGCGCTGCTCGTTGTAGACCAACTCCACCCAGCCGGAGCGGATGGGATCGGGCTGGGCGGCGCGGATCGGTTCGGGCAGCGGAGCCATCTGCTCGATCGCGACCCGGCTGCCGGGTGCGCTGGACCGCTCGAGGTTGTCGAACAACTGGTCGGTCGCCTCGGCGGGCAGATAGGGCAGCAGGCCCTCGATCAGCCATGCGGTCGGCGCGGCCGGATCGAAACCGTGCTCGCGCAACGCCTTCGGCCACTCCTCGCGCAGATCCACCGCGACCTCGCGACGCTCGGCGCGGGGTTTGTCGCCGTGATCGGCCAGCGTCCGCCGCTTGAATTCCAGGACCTGCGGCCGATCGAGTTCGTAGACGACCGTGCCGTCGGGCCAGGGCAGGCGGTAGGCGCGCGCGTCGAGACCGGCCGCCAGCAGGACGATCTGCCGCACCCCGGCGGCGACCGCATCGGCGAAGTAGGCGTCGAAGTACTTGGTGCGCGACCCGATGAAGGCGCGGAAGGCCGCGCCGAAATCGGGGTCGAGCAGCGGATGGCCGGTGGCCTTGCCATCGAGCACATCGGTCCACTCCGGTCCCGCGGCACGCGCGAAGACCTCGGCGAACGGATCGACGGCCAGCGGCGCCTCCTCGCGACCGGCCAGCACGCGGGCCACGGCGACGAATAACGCCGTGGACCCGACACTGGTGTTGATATCCCAGCTGTCACCCTCGCTACGCATGGTCGCCAACGTACGTGCCATTCCGAACCACCGCACCGGGCCGTCGGCATGTCGCCGACTTCCGCCTGCCGTGTCGCGTCCGGTGCACGAATCCTCCTCGCGAACAACCGCTTTCGCGGATTTCCCGCATCGGCACGCGACGGCGACCCCGGCCGTCGCGCCGCGCCCGAGCGCGGGGGCCGAAACCTTTACGGTTAGCTACCCTTAACAACCTCGGCCACACCACCGGACCGTCCTAGAGTTCGACTTGTGGTTTCACCGATCGACGTGGCAAAACGCCTGGTCCTCGGGCGACCGTTTCGCAGCGATCGACTCGGTGAGACCTTGCTGTCCAAGCGCATCGCCCTGCCGATCTTCGCCAGCGATCCGCTGTCCTCGGTCGCCTACGCCACCCAGGAGATCCTGCTCATCCTGACCCTCGCCGGGGTGGCATATCTGCGGCTGAGCTGGTGGGTCGCCGCGGCGGTGATGGTGCTGCTGGCCGTGGTGGTGCTGTCGTATCGGCAGGTGGTGCAGGCCTATCCGTCCGGCGGCGGATCCTATGAGGTGGTCGCGGAGAATCTGGGCCCCACGGCCGGGCTCGTGGTGGCGGCGGCGCTGATGGTGGATTACGTCATGACCGTGGCGGTATCGGTGGCCTCGGGTGTGGACAACATCATCTCCGCGATTCCCGCTCTCAATCCCTATCGGGTCGCGGTCGACCTGGGCATGATCGCCTTCCTCACCGCGATGAATCTGCGTGGCGTGCGCGAATCCGGGCGAACCTTCGCGATCCCCACCTACGGCTTCGTCGTGGGCGTGCTGACGATGACGGCGGTCGGGCTCACGCAGACGATGCTGGGGCACGCCCCGGTCGCCGAGAGCGCGCACTACGAGATCCGTCCCGAACAGGTCGGGCTGTCCTCCGCGGGCGTGGCGTTTCTGCTGCTGCGGGCGTTCTCCTCCGGATGCACCGCGCTCACCGGCGCGGAGGCGATCTCCAACGGCGTCCCGGCGTTCCGGAAACCCAAGGCGCTCAACGCCGCCCGCACCATGACCGCGATGGGCGTACTGGCGATCGGCATGTTCGCCGGGGTGACGGCGCTGGCCATGATCTCGCATACCCGGGTCGTGGAGAACCCCTGCGATCTGATCGGCTTTCCCGGCGACTGCCGCGCCGGCGCCCAGAAGACCGTGATCGCCCAGATCGCGGCGGCCGTCTTCGGCGGCCACAGCCTCGCGTTCTACTACCTCATGGTCACCACGGCGCTGATCCTCGTGCTGGCGGCCAACACCGCCTACAACGGCTTCCCGCTGCTGAATTCGATTCTGGCGCAACGGCGTTATATGCCGCGCCAGCTGCATACCCGGGGCGATCGGCTGGCCTTCTCCAACGGCATCCTGCTGCTGGCGCTGGTCGCGGGCGGGCTGATCTACGCCTTCGACGGCTCGACCTCCCGGCTCATCCAGCTCTACATCGTCGGCGTCTTCACCTCCTTCACGCTCTGCCAGGCCGGGATGGTACGGCACTGGAATCGCGAATTGCGCACCAGCACAGGCGGATTGGCGCGGGCGCGGATCCATCGCGCCCGGTTCATCAACGCCTTCGGCTCATGTTTCACCGGGGTGGTGCTGATCGTCGTCATGATCACCAAGTTCACCCACGGCGCCTATCTGGTGGTGGTCGCCATTCCGCTGCTGGTCCTGCTCATGTACGGCATCCACCGGCACTACGCGTCGGTGCGGGCCGAACTCACCGTCGACGACGAGGACTTCGAGACACTGCCGGGCCGGGTGCACGCGATCGTGCTGGTCTCGGGCTGGCATAAGGCGACCCGCCGGGCCGTCCAATTCGCCCGCGCCACGCGCCCGGATACGCTCACCGCGATCACCGTCAACGTCGACGAGGCCGACACCCGCCGCCTGACCCAGGAGTGGGAGGACGCGCGGGTGGCGATCCCGCTCAAGGTGATCGAATCGCCGTATCGCGAGATCACCCGGCCGATCATCGAATACATCAAGCGGGCGCGCCGATCGCGCCCGCGCGATGTGGTCGCGGTCTACATTCCCGAATACGTGGTGGGCCGGTGGTGGGAGAATCTGCTGCACAACCAGAGTTCGCTGCGCCTGAAGGCACGGCTGCTGTTCGTGCCGAATGTGATGGTGATCAGCGTGCCGTATCAGCTGCGATCCTCGCGGTCGCGCGCGCCGGAGCGCGTGGAGCACAGCCCGGGCGAGATCAGACGGGGAATCGCGACACGTCCCCATTGAGGAGGTGATCGAGATGGTCGACGATGTCGAGAAGAGCTGGCACGATCCTGGTCTGTTCCGCCGGGCCGTGACGTATTCGATCTGTGTACTGGCCGGCGCGGCGCTGGTGTTCGCGGTGATCGACGAGTGGGCGCAGCGGCGCGAGCCGTGTGCGCACACCGGGCGGACGTTCTGCGATACCGCCTCGCAGGCAACGATTCTCGGCGGTCCTGCGCTGGTGTTGCTGGCCGGGACCCTCGGGGCGTTCGTGGCGACGTACCTGGTGTGGCGGCGGCATCGGGCCTGGCCGATCTGGCAGGGGGCAGGGTGGTTCCTGCTCACGGTCACGCTGGCCTATCTCGCGATCGGGTCCGGTGTCGTGACCGAATGAGGGGGAATTCATCCGATGACTGCGATGTTGCAGGCCCTGGAGGTGCCTGATGATCGATGTCCCCCTGTCCGTACTCGACCTGGCGCCGGTCCAATTCGGGAATACCGTGGGCGAGGGATTGCGTGCGACGACCGAATCGGCCCGGAACGCCGAACGGCTCGGCTATACCCGTTTCTGGGTGGCCGAGCATCACAACATGCCCGGGATCGCCAGCTCGGCCCCGGCGGTGCTGCTGGCCCATCTGGCCGCGGCCACGTCGACGATCCGCATCGGATCGGGCGGGGTGATGCTGCCCAATCACGCGCCGCTGGTGGTGGCCGAGCAGTTCGGCACGCTGCACGCGCTGCATCCGGATCGGGTGGATCTGGGCATCGGGCGCGCGCCCGGCACCGATCAGGCCACCGCGCTCGCACTGCGCCGGACCACCGAGGGCCTGTCGGCGGATTCGTTTCCGCAGGAGCTGATGGCGCTGATGCGCTACTTCGACGGTGACAGCGCCGACGGAATCGTGGCCGTCCCCGGCATCGGGGAGACTCCGGAGATCTGGTTGCTCGGATCGAGCGGATTCAGCGCCCAGCTGGCCGCGCTGCTCGGACTGCGCTTCGCCTTCGCCCATCACTTCAGCTCCGAGAACACCGAGGCGGCGCTGGGGTTGTATCGCGAGAACTTCAGGCCCACACCGCGACTCGAACGTCCGCATGCCATGGTCGCGGTCTCGGCGGTCTGCGCCGATACCGATGAGCAGGCCGATCTGCTGGCCCGGCCGAGTGAATTGGCCTTCCTGAATCTGCGGCTCGGGCGGCGCACCGCGCTGCCCACACCCGAGCAGACCGTGAACTTCCCGAGCACCGAACAGGAACGGCAGTTCGTCGCGGACCGCCGCAAGGATCAGCTGCTGGGCTCCCCGGCCACGGTACGGCGGCAGCTGGACGATCTGCTGCGCCGCACCGAGGCCGACGAGATCATGCTCAACACTCGCATCTACGACATCGATGACCGGGTGCGTTCACTCGAACTGATCATGGAGAAGGTCGCGGCCTGAGTTCCGCGACCCTAGCGGGCCCCGGCATGCTTTTCCCTTAACGGGCCCCGGCATGCCTTTCCCTCAGCGGGCCCCAGCATGCCTTTCCCTCAGCGGGCCCCGGCATGCCTTTCCCTCAGCGGGCCCCGGCATGCTTTTCGCCGGGGTGGCTGAGCCGGTTGATCAATGGATAACCGGCACACACCAAGACGGCCCACACCACGCCGACGATCAGCGCGGTGCGCCCGTCGTCGGTGAAGAACAGCAGCACGACCACCAGGCCCAGGAAGGCCAGGGCCAGCACCGTGGTCACGGGCGCGCCCGGCAGCCGGTAATCGGTGGCCGGAAGCTCGCCGCGGCGCACCTTGATCCGGTAGAGCAGGTGGCAGACCAGGATCATGCCCCAGACGAAGATGATGCCCATGGTGCTCACCGAGGTGATGTAGTTGAACGCCTTGTCCGGCGAGACCACGTTCACGATCACGCCGATCACCATCGCCGCCGCCGACACCACGATGCCCGTATAGGGCACCTGGCGGCGGCTCAGCCCGCCGAGCGCGACCGGGGCCTCTTGGCGCAGCGCGAGGCTGCGCAGCATGCGACCGGTGGAGTAGATGCCGGAGTTGCACGACGACAGCGCCGCGGTCAGCAGCACGAAGTTGATCAGTCCGGCCGCGCCGGGAATTCCGATCTGGGCGAACACCTCCACGAACGGGCTGCGCCCGGCGTGGAAGTCGCGCCAGCTCGCCACCGACATGATCACGATGAGCGCGCCGATGTAGAACAAGCCGATGCGGAACGGCAGCGTATTGATCGCCTTGCGCAGGGTCTTGCGCGGCTCGGCCGCCTCCCCCGCGGTCACGCCGACCAATTCCACACCGACATAGGCGAAGACGACGATCTGCAACGCCAGCAGCGATTGGCCGAAACCGTGCGGGAACACCCCGCCATCGGCCCACAGATTGGTCACCGTCGGATTGGCCGCATGGCCGAAACCGATGGTCAACACGCCGATCCCGATCAAGATCATCGCCACGATGGCGGTCACCTTGATCGCGGAGAACCAGAACTCGCCCTCACCGAACACCTTCACCGAGATCAGGTTCGCCGCGAACAGCACCGCGAGCACCACCAGGGCGGTCACCCATTCCGGGACCGCGAACCAGTACTTCACATACTTGCCCGCCACGGTGATCTCGGCCATGCAGGTGGCCACCCACACCGCCCAGTAGGTCCAGCCGGTCGCGAATCCGGCGAAGCGGCCGAGGAATTCGTGAGCGTATTCGGCGAAGCTGCCCGAGACCGGTCGATAGGTCAGCAGCTCGCCCAGCGCCCGCATGATCACGAAGATCGCGAGTCCGGCGACGAGATAGCACAGGATCAGTGCGGGTCCGGCCTTCTCGATCGCGCCGCCGGCGCCGTAGAACAGGCCGGTGCCGATCGCGCCACCGATGGCGATCATCTGGATGGTTCGGGGAGTGAGGCCGCGCTTATAGCCTTCTTCTTCACCGGTTGCGGTGGGATCCGGCGCGCCGAGCGCCTCCGCTGTGCGGTCTGTGGTCATGCACGGCACGGTACCGGGTGGATTGTTACCCGGTGTTTCGAACCGGTAAGAGGACTTCTGTTCGGAAGCAACCGATCTCGATGAATGCGGCGGTGACCTCTCACACAGGGGGTTGCCAGGTGAATAGTTGTGGTTTCACAATCTTTGTGTGCTTACAACTATCGAGGGGCTGACCGCGCGTCGCAAGACGATCGTGCTCGTGACGTGCTGTCTGAGTCTGCTGATCTCGTCGATGGACGCGACGATCGTCAACGTCGCGATCCCGACCATCCGATCGCAGATGGACGCGCCGCTGCCGCGGCTGCAGTGGATCGTCGACGTCTACACCCTCACCCTGGCCAGCCTGCTGATGCTCTCGGGCGCCGCGGCCGATCGGTTCGGCCGCCGGCGGATGTTCCGGATCGGACTGGCCGTCTTCGCGCTCGGCTCGCTGCTGTGCAGCCTCGCACCGAGCGTCGACATCCTGATCGGTGCGCGATTGCTGCAAGCCGTGGGCGGATCGATGCTCAATCCGGTGGCGATGTCGATCATCACCACGGTTTTCACCGGCAAGGTCGAGCGCGCCCGCGCGGTCGGGGTGTGGGGCGCGGTGGTCGGCGTCTCCACCGCCCTGGGCCCGATGGTCGGCGGCGGATTGATCGATGTGCTGGGCTGGCAGTCGGTGTTCTGGATCAATCTGCCGATCTGCGCGGTGGCGTTCGTGCTCACCACGCTGTTCGTTCCGGAGTCGAAGTCCGCCACGCCACGCGGCATCGATCCGGTGGGCCAGGTGCTGGCGATCGCGATCATGTTCACCTTCGTCTTCGGGCTGATCGAACACCGGCCCGTGATCTTCACGCTGACGGCGGTGGCGCTGGCCGGATTCGTCTACCACGAGGCGCGGCATCGGTCACCGTTCATCGATCTGCGGTTCTTCCGCAGCGTGCCGTTCGCCTCGGCCACGGTGACCGCGGTCTGCGCCTTCGCCGGACTGGGTGCGTTCCTGTTCAGCGCCTCGCTGTATCTGCAAGAGACGCGGCACTATTCGGCCGTGCACACCGGCCTGCTGTATCTGCCGATGGCGCTGGGCGTGCTGATCTTCTCGCCGCTATCGGGCCGGTTGGTGGGCCGCCACGGCACCCGGCCCTCACTGCTGGGTGCGGGCGTGCTGATGGCCGCGGCCGCGATCATGCTGACCACACTGCGGGCCGATACGCCGATCTGGCAGCTGGTGATCATGTTCGCCACCTTCGGTATCGGCTTCGGCATGGTCAACGCGCCGATCACCACCGCGGCGGTCAGCGGGATGCCGCTGGACCGCGCGGGCGCCGCGGCGGCCGTGGCCTCCACCAGCCGGCAGGTGGGTGTGAGTATCGGGGTGGCGCTGTGCGGGCTGCTGACGGGCGCGAGCCTATGGTGGGTGCTGGCCGCGCTGGCGATGGGCATCACCGTCCTGGGCGTCATGGCCAATACCCGGTGGGCCGCCCGCAGCCGCGACCGGGTCGCCCCGTTGCTCGAACAGAAGGTGCCCGCCCATGCCGGATGACTCCCCCACGCCCGACGAGGTCTGGCAGCTGCTCACCCATATCGTGATGGACACCCGCGATATCTGGAAGCGGGCGGTCGTCGAGCGAACGGGCTTGCCGTTCAGCCGCTTTCGCGTATTGCGCCGGCTGTGCGCGGGCCCGATGACCATCACGCAACTGGCCCGGGCCGCGACCATGGACGCACCCGCCACCACCGTCAACGTCAACGATCTCGAGGAACGGGGCCTGGTGATTCGCCAGACCGATCCCACCGACCGGCGGTCCAAACTGGTCTCGATCACCGACGCCGGGCGCGCGATGGTCGCGCATGCCAAGACCACCCCGGATCCCGCGCCCGAGGAGCTGACGGCGTTGTCCCCCAACGAATTACGCGATCTGAGCGGGCTGCTGCGCAAGCTGGAGCATTAGAATCACCGTCCTCACAGCGGATCTCGAGCTTGGCGTTTCCCCACGACGCGGACCGACGGCGGAATTAGGGTATGGCCCATGACGCCGCTGCAGCGCTACATCGTCGAGGAGATCGCCACCGATCACGCCGAGGGACTGCTCAGCCGGCGCGAGGCGCTGCGCCGCCTCGGCCTGCTCGGCCTCGGCGCGGGCGCGGCCGCCGCGCTGTTGGCGGCCTGTTCCAGCGATAAGACCGTCTCCCCCGCCACCACCGGTCGCGCCGCGGCGAATTCGACGCCACCGGGTGCGGCCGGGGCGCTGCCGTCGACATCGATCACCTTCTCCGGGCCGGACGGGCGCACGCTGCAGGGCGCCTGGGCGCAGGCGCCACACCCGCGCGGCGGGGTGCTGGTCATCCACGAGAACACCGGGCTGACGCCGTTCATCCGTTCGGTCACCGGCCGATTCGCCGGGATCGGGTATTCGGCGCTGGCGGTGGATCTGCTGTCGGAGGAGGGCGGCACCGCGGCCTTCATCGATCCGGCCGCCGCCACCGCGGCACTGAGCAAGACCCCGCAGGACCGATTCGTGGCCGATCTGCAGGCGGGGGTGGCCGAGCTGGCGCAGCGGGTGCCGGGAAACAAGCTGGGCGCCACGGGATTCTGCTTCGGCGGCGGCTTGACGTGGCTGATGCTGACCTCCGGGACGCCCCAATTGGCGGCCGCCACACCGTTTTACGGTCCGTTCGCCGGTGGCGAGATCCATACGCAGGTCGCGGTGCTGGCGATCTACGGCGCGCTCGACACCCGCGTGGACGCCAGCCGCCCGCAGGCCGAACAGGCCCTGGCCCAGGCGGGCGTCCCGCACGAGACCTTCGTCGCCGACGGCGCCGATCACGCCTTCTTCAACGACACCGGCCCGCGCTACCATCCGGCGGCCGCCGCGCAGGCGTGGCGGCGCGTCACCGATTGGTACGGACGCTATCTGGGCTGAGCCGCCAGCGCCGCGCGGATCTGCTCGATCATGGTCTCGACGTCCCCGGTGCCGTCCCCGGTGAGCCCCGCCTCGTCGTCAGCCGGGGGCTCCAGATCCGCCAGCTGCGAGGCGAGCATGTCCGCGCGCATGAAATGCCCTGCGCGCGTGGTCAATCGGCGTTCCAGCTCGGCGGGCGGCACCGCGGGATAGACCAGGAACAGCTCCGGGGAGGCCGCGCGCAACCGATCGCGATAGCGGCGCTTGAGCGCCGAACAGCTGACCACGCCGTCGCGATGGGCGACGAGCCAGTCGGCGATGATGTCCAGCCACGGCGCGCGATCGGCGTCGTCCAGGGGGATTCCGGCGGACATCTTGGCGACATTCGCGGCGGGATGGAAATCGTCCCCCTCCGCATATGCCACACCGAGCGCCTCGGCCAGTCGCACCGCGATCGTCGTCTTCCCTGCCCCGGCCACACCCATCACCACGATCGGTCGCATACGTTCACCCATCCCACGACCCTAAGCTCTACGCTCGTCAGCGTGACCGAGGAGATTACCCCGAAGTGGGCACCGAGCGGGTCGGGCTTCGAACTGGGCACCGATGGGCCGCGCGTGATCATGGTGGGCGTCGACGGATCCGACTCCTCATGGCGGGCCGCGGCCTATGCGGCCGGACTCGCCCGCCGCCAGAACGCCCTGCTGGCAATCGTTTACGTCCAGCCGTACATGGTGATGGCCGGCGCCTACGGCGCGGATGTGCAGGGCGTGACCCAGGAGATGGCCGAGGATCTGGCCCGCGAGATCCATGATCACGCCGAACGCGTCAAGGACGTCTACTCCACCCGATGGAAGTTCCTGACCCGCCGCGGCGACCCCTACCTCGGATTGTCCGAGGCGGCCGACGAACTCAAGGCCGACGGCGTCGTGGTCGGCGCGTCGGAGAAGACGGCTCACCGGCTCATCGGGTCGGTGGCGGTACGGTTGGTCAAGGCCGGACGCTGGCCGGTGACCGTCGTTCCCTGAAAAGGGCGGGCACGTCCGCGTTTGGTGCGCACAACTGCGGGAACTCGCCGAAACAGCCATCGACGAAAGGGTTCTTGTCATGTTGATCCGCCGCCTGGCCCGCCCGCTGCTGGCCACCGCCTTCGTCGTGGACGGGGTGGATACGTTGATGCATCCCGAGCCGCGCGCGAAGGCCGCATCCGCGTTGGTCACGCAGGGAGAGCAGAAGCTGCCCGGGCAGATGGCCGCGAGACTCCCCTCCGATCCCGGCAAGGTGGTCCGCATCAATGCCGCCGCCCAGGTCGGGGCGGGTGTGCTGTTGGCGCTGGGCCGCGCGCCGCGACTGTCGGCGCTGGTGCTCGCCGCCACGGTCGTCCCCGCGACCGTCACCGAACAGGACTTCTGGAATGAGCAGGATCCGGCCCGCCGCGATGCGAAACGGGTGGCGTTCCTGAAGGATCTCGGCCTGCTGGGCGGGCTGATGATCGCCGCGGCCGATACCGAGGGCAAACCGTCGCTGGGTTGGCGCGGCCGCCGGGCCGCCCGCCGCGCCGCCGCCGCACTTCCGTTCGGCGCCGCCGGAAGCGATACGCTGCGAGATCGCCTGGCGCAACAGGCCGTTCGCGGCCGAGAACTGGTCGAGACCGTGCAGGACCGCGGCCCCGACTGGGCCGAATCGGTCAAACAGCGCGGCGCGCATCTGGTCGACATCGCCCAGGACCGCGGTCCGGAATTCGCCGAGGCCGCCAAACAACGCGGCGCGCACCTCATCGAACTCGCCCAAGACCGCGGCCCCGAATTCGCCGAAGCCGCCAAACAACGCGGCGCACATCTCATCGAACTCGCCCAAGACCGCGGCCCCGAATTCGCCGAAGCCGCCAAACAACGTGCCGCGCACCTGGTGGAACGGGCCCAGGACCGCGGCCCCGATGTCGCCGAGGCCGCGAAACAGCGTGCCGCGCACTGGGCGGAACTGGCCGACCGGGCTCAGCATCGCGGCGCGGAACTGGCCGAGCGCGCCCAATCCCGGGGTGAGGATCTGGCCGAGCGCGCCCAGTCCCGCTTCCGCCGCTGACCCGATCCGGCCGCGCCCGCGCATCATCCGGCGGCGCGGCCGAGTCACGTCGAAAGGCACTGTCCGGCAATACCTTCACGACCTGTTCAAGCGAGTGTCCCGGGACCGGGATCGAGGTCCACCCGAACCGTGAGCAGGTCACCACCGACCACCAGGACGCCGGTGCTGTTGAACCGGGGCAATTCCCGCAGCCGCCGCCGGGCATCGTCGGACGGGACCAGATGCGCCACGCCGGGATACCAACGGCCGCGGAGCCGGACCCGAATCCGTGGGTTGGCCATGATGTTGCGGATGTAGTCCGATCGTTCGCCGTATTCGGAGACGAACCAGAACGCATCGCCGATCCGGCGGCCGCCGAGCGGGGTCCGCCGCGGCAGCCCGCTCTTGCGCCCCGTCGTTTCCACCAGGGTCTGGATCGGTAGCCGCCGCGCGATCGGATTGACGACATACCGCTGCCCCAGCCCCACTACCTTCCGCTTGATCTCGATTCGATCGGGCATTGCGCACCTCCGGGGCGAAGACTTGCGAGACAAATCGGGTATCTTTGTCTCGATGCTAGGGTACGGTTCCCGTGTCGACAAGGGAGGTTCGTGGCCGACACCGTGGTGCACGCATTCGCGACGATGATGGCTCCCGATGCGGAGCTGATCCGGCGGCTCGATACGGCCGACGAGATCACCGAGCGCATCCTCGCCGCGGCCGCCGAGCAGATCGCGACCGCGGGCTGGCGGCGGTCCACCGTCGACGATGTCGCCCGGCGCGCCCGGCTCGGCCGCGCCACCGTCTATCGGCGGTTCCCGACCAAGAAGGACCTCACCGACGCCGTCGTACTCAACGAGGTCCGCACCTATCTCGCCGGGAGCACCGCCGCGGTCCGCGCACTGACCGACGTCGCCGAGCGCATCGTCGAAAGCACCGCCTACACCGTGGAATTCCTGCGCGAGCACCGCCTGCTGCGCCGATTGCTGGAAACCGAACCCGACGCCGTCCTGCCCGCCCTGACCCTCGACGCCGGCCCGCTGGTCGACCTCGCCCGCGAATTCATCGTGGGCATCTGGCGGCGAGAACTGCACGGTGACAACGCTATCGACGACGACCGACTCGAGCGGCTGCGCACCGTCGCCGAACTACACGTCCGGATCACGCTGTCGTTCGTCCTCACCGGACATACGGCCGTCCCGCTCGACACCGCCGAACAGGCCCGCCGATTCGCCCGCGCGCATCTGGTCCCGATGCTGGGCCTCAGATCCGGGTGAGTTCGTACAACCGGAACTCACGGGGCCGCGCCAGGCGGGCCTCCATCGCATAACCGGGCCAGTAGGCCACCGCCCGCTCCCACGCCGCCGCGCGGTCCGCGCCCGCCAGGCGGCGCACCCGAACCTTGAAACGCTCACCGCCGCTGTGGATTTCGGCATGATCGGCGGCGTTGAGATTGGCCGACCAGACCGGATGGCCGGGTCGGCCCCAGTTCGAGCCGACCAGGAAATAGGTGCCGGGGCCGTCGGGGACGTAGAGCAGCGATACCGTGCGCGGCAGACCGGATTTGCGGCCCGTGACGGTCAGCTCGATCGAGGGGAGACCGGCCAGGTCGAGGACGCCGCGGCGACCCCGGGTGATCCGGCGGACCAGGCGCTCGAACCGAGCGATCGCGGGCGCGGCCCGCATGACCAGTGGGCGGCGCGCTATGGCCCGGCCTACTGCGGGCAAGGGATTCCTCGGCACGAATCCACCGTAACGGCACAGCGTTTCGTCACGGTGTCCGGACGCCGCACGATTTGCTCACATTGCGCCCGCGGCCGCGAACACACCCTGGTTTGACCTCCACGGCGGCGGGCATTGCCTGGGCATAACGTCCAACAACGTTTCGGGAATTGGAATTGTCATGATCGTACTCATCGGGTTGATCGTTGTGATCGCCGCGGTGGTGGTCGGCGTCGCCGCCGTTGTGGCGAATACCGGCGGCGCCCACCTGCTGTCGAGCGACTTCACCGTCTTCAACCAGCATTTCACCCCCTCGCAGGGCGAACTGTTCGACGCGGGCATCGCGGTCGGCGCCGTCGGCATGTTCGGTCTGGCGCTGCTACTGACCGGCGCGTTCTCCTCCGCGCGCCGGCATGCGGAGATCCGCCGCGAGCTACGCCAGTCGCGACGCGAAATATCCGCCACGCGAGCCGATCTCGCGAATACCCCACCCGCCGGACAGCCGGTCGAGCCCCGGCCGCAGCCGATGTGGTCGCGAAATCCGTTCCTGCGCCGCCCGGCCGGTGAACGGCCGCCCCGCGGCACCGCGCCGCAGTCCTGATATCCACGGAGCGCATCATGATCATCCTGGGCATCGTGCTCATCGTCGCCGGCTACCTGCTCGGCATCTCGATCCTCACCACGATCGGCATCATCCTGGCCGTCATCGGAGCGGCCCTCGTCCTGCTGGGTGCCGTCGGGCGCCCCGTCGGCGGGCGACGCTGGTATTACTAACCGGCGCAATCGGTTTCGACAAACCGGCCCCCGGGTGGCGCTGCCGCCCGGGGGCCTTGCCGTGCTCGCCCGGTCCCCTCCACGCGGCCGGGCGCGCCTATCAGGGTCGCGGATTCAGAATGGCCCGCGCCCTCGCGATCGGAAAGACAGTAGGACCGGGGGCAGTCCTGTCAAGGGCGTCGGTAAGATATATCATTTGTATCCTTTCCGTTTCGTCAATATTGCCGGAATGTTACGGCTACCCTGGTGCCATGCTGTCGATCTGCGCGATCCGGCCCGGCCAAGACCCGTTCTACGCGATCAATGCCGATGTCCCTCACGACGATCGCACCCATCTCATCTGCCAGCTGGAGCAGTGCGGGCATATGGGCGCCCCGCGCGTCACCGCCTCCGAACTCGCACACCGGATACTCACTTTGCCCACCGACGATCTGAATGCCCTGGCGCACAACGCCGTCGGCGATCTGGCCGTCGGCATGCCCGCCGGAACCCGGGTCGCGGGCGCCGACGGTTGGTCGCTGCGGCTGCGCCACGGCGTCGCCCTGATCACCCCCACCGACGCGCCGCCGTACGCACTGGCGGTCTGCTACACCGGCCCGCTGGCCAACGGCCACGCCGTCGGCGATCCGGCCACCCGCCTCCTGGCCAGGATCGCCGCGCAGGTCTGGTCACTGCGCCGCGGCTAGCCGAGATCGAATCCGTACTTCGGCAACGGGATCGGCCGCGGCCGGGACAAGTGGACCGCGCGCCGGACGGCGGGACATGGGATGCTGCCCGCACGTCGGCACTCCGGAGGAAGCGAGACCATGACCACCACTCCGCTCGTCCTGCTACACGGCCTCGGCATGTCCGCGCTCGCCTGGGACGATGTCGTCCCCGCCCTGTCGCGCCACCATGTGGTGTTCGCGGCGACCATGCTCGGCCATCGCGGCGGACCACGGGTGACACGGCATCCGGCCGGAATCGACGCGCTGGCCACCGATATCGAGCGGCGCATGGACGAACGAGGCTGGGAGACGGCGCATTTCGCCGGGAACTCGCTCGGCGGCTGGGTCGCCCTCGAACTGGCCCGGCGCGGGCGCGCGCGTAGCGTCTGCGCCCTGACCCCCGCCGGTTTCTGGACCGCCGGCGGCCACGGCCACACCGTCGCCGCGCCGATCATCCGGCGCATGGCCGTGCTGACCCGGCTCACCCGCCCCGTGGCCCCGATCGGCCTGCGCTCGGCGACCATTCGCCGATTCGCGCTGCGGGATGTGGCCGAGCGCGGCGAGCGGGTCGGCCCACGCCGAATCCTGGCCATCACCGACGACCTGCTCGCCTGCGATATCCTCGACGATTACCTGCCCGGCACCGAGCAGATCGCCCCGCTGGACCCGCTGCCCTGCCCGGTCACCCTCGCCTGGGCCGAACGCGATCATCTGCTCCCCGTCTCGATCAATGCCACGATCGCGCGCGAACGCGTGCCGCAGGCGCGATTCGAGATCCTCACCGGCGCCGGACATGTGCCGATGTTGGATTCGCCGCGCCGGGTGGTGCGGGCCATCCTGGATACCACCGCACGCGCAGAACTCAGCCCACGGTGAATTCGGCGGACGTGCCGCCGAAGCGGGTCACCGCGCCCGCCGGATCGCGGCCGTCGCCGGTGTATTCGATGCGGTAGCGGCCTGATTCGGCGTCCGGCGGGATGGTCCAGTCGATGCGGATCAGCGAGGCGGCGGGCTGGCCGTCCGGTCGCGACCAGTGCAATTCGGTGCACCAGTCGTTATCGTCGAACACTCGCCGCCAACCGGACCCATCGTCGCGCTGCACCTCGAAATACGTTCCGCCGGTGTGGAAGTCGTTGTTCGGATGGGCGCCGGCGAAGGTGACCGACACCGTCGCACCGGTCGGATAACCCGGTGCGGGCCCGTCGACCACATCGCCGAAACCGTGCCCGCCGACGGGCACATCCGGCGGCACCGGCGGCAGCAGATTCGGCTGCGGCCCGCTCGTCCAATCCAGCGGGGCCGGACCGCGGCCCGGATCGATGCGCGCCGCCACGGCCCGTGCGAGCCGGTCGAATTCCTGCATATAGGCCGACAGCGTCCACCGGCCGAACAGCGTCTCCCCGCCCTCGTATTGCTGCGACACGTACTCCTCGGGCGTCGTGACATAGCCGCTGTAGCCGTTGGCATAGCCCTGCATGAGCACGTTCTCGACCGGCACCCCGAGCGCCCGCGCCACCACCCGCCGGATCCGCAACCCGGATACGATCGTGTATTCCGCTGGGCCACAAGCCAATACCAGTTCACCGACGCGCAGGATCTGGATCGGCAGCACCAGTGGCGCCCAGGGCCGCGGCGGCAGGATCCCCAACGGTGCCACGATCAGCTTGGGCGCCTGCACATCTCGCATCCACTGCTCGACGGGGGCGTTCACCCCGCCCAGGGCGATCACCAAGGGATTCTGCTGACCCTCGTACAGGAACGGCAGCTGGGTGTTCCAGTTGTCCTCCGAACTCGTGGCCGCGGCCGAGGCGCCCATCATGGCCGGGGTGGTGCGCGCGGGTTTGCCGTCGGGGGTGTAGTCGCCGTCGATGGCGGTGTCGCCCATGTTCACATAGCGCAGCGCCGCGTCGACCCCGCTGCCCGACATCGGTCGCGCGGCCGCGAATGCCGCACGCCCGGCCTGATATTGGCGTTCGCCGATGAGGGCACAGTTGACCCGGTTGTCCTCGGTCGGTCCGGTCGGATGCCACGGGATGACGTTCAGATTCGGCGTGATGTCGCCCGGATTGGTCTGGGCGAAGGCGGCCACGAAGCCCGCCGGACCGTCCAGATAGCGCACGCCCATCTCGTCGTGCTCCCAGCGGTAGCTCGCATAGCCCTTGTTATCGGCGGAGATGAGGGTATTGCGATCGGTGAGGGAGGTGCCGTGGGTCGCGAACCAGGTGATCGCGCCGATATCGCGCCCGCCCTGGCGCAGCCGCAGCACCGTGACCGCCGGATCGATGGCGTCGGGGAATTCGGCCTTGTCCTCGGCGGGATTGAGATCGAAGGCGACCCGGGAGCGGTTGGCCGAGGCATCGTGCAGTTCGCCGCGCCCGAGCAACAGGGTGCCCGGCGCCAACCGTTCGTGCGCGGCGACGATCGCGGCCACGATGCCGTTCACCTCGGCCTCATGCGAATTCTGCTGAAATCCGTACGCGGCCAGGGAGTACGCGTATTCACGGGCGGTGCCGCCACACGAGTTGTGATTGTGGGTGGCGTTGATATTCACGTTGCGCTCGGTGTACAGATCGCCGAAGCGCTGTGCCAGCCGCGCCAGCACAGCCAGATGTACCGATTGGAACAGGCAGGCGATATCGGCGGTCACGAAGGCGATCCGGTCGCCGGTGGCCCGGTCGACGATCACATACGCGCGCGCCCAGCAGCGCATCAGCAGGCCGGTGGCCACCTGATCCAATTCGGAGTAGCCCATCATGCCCTGGCCCGCGATCGCGCCGGTGGCGTCGGCGATACCGCAGCCGATCAGATAGTCCTGGCCGTCGGCGGCGCGGCGGGCCGGATCGCCGGGCCGGGCGCCCGCCACCGCGGGCCCGCTCGCACCGACCGCCAGCATCGCGCCCGCGGTGCCGGTCAGCATCGATCGCCTGGAGACCGCCACGTTTGCTCCTAAGGTTCCGGGACGTCACGTCGCTGCGAATACCTGATTCGGGGAAGCGTACTGGTCATACGTCCAGCACGCTAGAGTTCCTGCCGATCTTGTTGTCGGGAGCGTAGGCGAATCGGCGGCAAATGCGGCCGCGCACCTCCGGAATGTTCGAACGCCCGGCCGGATCGTATAAACGATCCGACCGGGCGTTCACCCTTACGGGACGCTGCCGGCACGGCCCTGGTGCGCCGGCAACGCGTCAATGGGGCAGTTACACGTTCCCCGCGAACATGCCTGCCAGGCCCGCGACTCCCGCGAGAGCGGCACGACCGGTTCCCAATGCGGCGGGGAGGAGAGTCAGAATCATGACGACCCTTTCGGTGCAGACTACCTATGCCGAAACGTACAGCCGCGCAGGGGGTCTCACAATCTCCTTTGCCATACTCTTGGGGAGTTCGAGGACGATTGACAGGCCGCTCTCAGTATTGACAGCGCATTCTCAGTAATAACGCCTCAGCGGATGATCTCGGCCGACAGCGGGAGCTCGGCGACCGAGGCGCCGACGTGCACCGTGAAGGATCCGGTCTCGGTCGCCCAGCCGTCGGCGGTCCAATGCTCGAATGCCCGCCGGGGAAGGGCGATCTCGACGCGCCGGGACACACCGGGTTCCAGTGTGCGGCTTTCGAAGGCCGCCAGCCAGCGAATCGGGCGATCGATCGTGCTCTCGGGGCGCGACAGATACACCTGGACGACCTGCTTACCGGATCGGTCGCCGGTATTGCGCACGGTGACCGCGACGGTGTCGTCGCGCACCGCGAGATCGCTGAATTCCCAGCTGGTGTAGCCCAGTCCGTGACCGAACGGATAGGCGGGCTCGATACCGGCGCGCAGCCAGGCCCGGTAGCCGATGTGCAGGCCCTCCTCGTAGCGCAGCGCGCCGTCGGCGTCGGGGGTCGTATTCAGCACCGGCACCTCGTCCATGGCGGTCGGCCAGGTGGTGGGCAGCCGGCCGCCCGGCTCGCGCGCGCCGGTCAGCACATCGGCCAGCGCCGCGCCGAACTCCTGACCCGGGAACCAGGACAGCAATACCGCGGCCACCTCATCGCGCCACGGCATCTCCACGGGCGCACCGGAATTCACCACCACGACGGTGCGTGGATTGACCGCCGCCACCGCAGCGATCAGGTCGTCCTGACGGCCCGGCAGGCGCAGCGAGGCGCGGTCGACGCCCTCGCTCTCGATCAGTTCGGTCGTGCCGACGACCACGACCGCCACCTCGGCGGTGCGGGCGGCCTCGACCGCGGCGGCGAATTCGTCGTCCTCGTCGCGCTGCGGACGCTCGATGGCGAGGGTGACACCGAGCAACACGCCCAGGCCCGCAATGGCCTCGGGCGTTTCCAGGGTGATCCGCACATCCACCTCCCGGCCCGCGCTCAGGACGCACGGCACCGATCGCTGCGGCGGATCCATCAGCGCCGACAGCGGATCCGAACCCGCCGGGGCGATGGTTTCGTCGAGGACCGTCTCGCCGTCCACCTCGAGTCGGACGTGGCCGACCGCGGCCGCGCCGATCCGCCACTGCCCGTCCGCATCGGCGCGCAGCCGGGCCCTCAGTTCGATAGCCGACGCGCGCGCGGCCGACGCGTCGCCTAACAGCACCAGACTGCCCGCGAGGCGATGCTGGGTATCGATGACGGTATCGCCGTCCAGATAGCGCAGACTCACGCCGGGCGTACCGGTTTCGGGATCGGTGAGCAGTTCCAGCGGGGCCGGTACGAGGCCGTCGGCGACCCGCACGCCCGGCGTATGCACCACCTGTGCAACGGCTTTCAGGCCCTCCAACGGGGTGACGATATGCGCCGGGATGACCGTGGCACTGCCGCCGCCCATCACGCGCGGCTCGGCCGCGCCCGGGCCCAGCAGCGCGATCGAGGCACCCGGGCGCAGCGGCAGCACACCCTCGTTGCGGACCAGCACCATGGCGTCGGCGGCCGCCCGGCGCACCAGTTCATCGGCCTGCGCATCGGTGAAAGCCGGTGTGGGACGCGGAGATCCGTCCAGCGCGCCGACCCGGACCGCGAACCGCAGGATCCGCCGGACCTTGTCGTCGATGGCCGATTCCGGGACGACTCCCGCGCGCACGGCCTGCTCGAGCGGCGCACCCCACAGCATCGGCGGTCCGGGCATGCACAGATCGGTGCCGTGGGCCGCGCCCTCGGTGCTGCGCACGGCGGTCCAGTCGGAGACGACCACACCGTCGAAACCCCAACTGCCCTTCAATGGTTCGGCCAGTAGGGGGTTCTCGGTCATGGTCGTCCCGGCGACGGAGTTGTAGGCCGCCATCATCATCCAGGCCCCGGCCTCGACGCTGCGCTCGAACGGGGACAGGTACAGCTCGTGCAGGGTGCGGTCGCCCACGCGCACATCCACGGTGAAACGATCGGTCTCGGAATCGTTGGCCACGTAGTGTTTCGGGCATGCGCTCACGCCGTGTTCCTGCACGCCGCGCACATAGGCGGCGGCCATCTCGCCGGTCAGCACCGGATCCTCGGAGTAGCACTCGAAATGCCTGCCGCCCAACGGCGATCGATGGAGATTGATCGTCGGTCCCAGTACCGCGTAGACCCCCTTGCGGCGGGCCTCGGCCGCGATCAAGCCGCCGATCTCGCCCAGCAGATCCCGATCCCAGGTCGCCGCCAGGGCGGTCCCCGAGGGCAGGCTCACCGACGGATCCCGCTCGTCCCAGTCCTCGCCGCGCACGCCCGTCGGACCGTCCGAGATCGGCATCTCCGCCAGCCCGATCGCCGGATCCCCGGCCATCCGGAACATGCCGGCCCCCGAGATGAGCCGCAGCTTACCGGGCAGATCCAGCATCGCCAGCACCTGTTCGATGCGCTCGTTCACACACTCTCCCTTCGCCACTCTCCACTGCCGACCAACCACTCGGTAGGCTACCGTCGACGGTACCGATCGATCGCCCGGCGGGCGAGTACGGCCCGAGTGTCATCATGTGGACGCTCGGCGTTTCACATCGATTCGACGCTCGTTTCCATGACCACGAAAGGTTCGAGCGATGCATACGACCACGCGCTCCACCCTTGTCGCAGTGATCGCCATGGCCGGACTCGTTCTGCCCGCACACAATGCGCTGGCCGACGATCCGCTACCCACCAAACAGCAATGGCTCGCCGACGTCGATCAGGCGATGCGCGACGCCAAGCCCTACCTGCACGACCGAAAGGCCAAGGGCGGCAACAACCTCGCCATCGTCCTCGACATCGACAACACGGCCCTGCAGACCCACTACGCCCCCGGTGAGGCCACCCCCGCGGTCCTCGACGCCGCCCGCTACGCCAAGGCCAACGGCTACAGCGTCCTGTTCGCCTCCTACCGCCGCGACGCCGAATCCGCCCAGGACTCCGTCGCCGACGCCGGCTACCCCGTCGACGGCATGTGCGTCCGCTCCCCCGACGACTCCGGCAAGGCCGACACCAAACAACGCTGCCGCCAGGAATACACCGACGCCGGCTACACCATCACCGCCAACATAGGCAACCGCTCCACCGACCTCGAGGGCGGCAACTACGAAAAGCCCTTCAAACTCCCCGATTACAACGGCCGCCTCTCCTGACCCCTCGCCCGCCCGACGGCCCGAATACCCGTCGGGCGGGCAAGTTCCCTGTCCCCCAACATGAGTGGGTACATCCCCGAACATGAGCGGACACATCCCGCAACATGAGCGGGCACGTCCCCCAACACGAACGGGCACGTCCCCCAACACGAACGGGCACGTCCCCCAACACGAACGGGCACGTCCCCCAACACGAACGGGCACGTCCCCATGTCCCCGCCGCGAGCGTCAGCGAGCGGCGGGGTCAGTTCGGGTGGGGGGCGTCTATTCGGGTGATCAGGGTCGCGCCGTCGTGGGAGGCGACGGTGACTACCTGGTGGTAGATGCGAATGGTGTTACCGGGGCGGGATTCGGTGACCGCGACGTCATAGCGGGTGTCGGGCAGGGGGTTGATCTCTACGCAGTAGTGGGTGCCCGCGGGGATCGTGGCGATGCCGAGATCGATCGTCTGGGATGGGGATACCCAGGCGTCGGGGGTGGTGACCGTGCGGGCCAGCGCCCCGGAGCGGGCGATGTAGTAGGCGTGCTGGAAGGCGAGGATGGCGTCGGGGCCCGTGTCCGTGGAGCCGATGCCGTTGCCACGCACCAGTTGTGGGGTGCGCAGGGGTGCGCAGCCGGGACCGCCGCCCAGGACCGCGTCGGCCGGGCCGGCCAGCGCCTGTGGCACGGTCTGCTGCACCCTGGCCTCGATCCGGGCCAGTACGAAACCACCGGCGACCGCGGCGGTGCCGATCATGGCGAACGAGCTGATCATCATCCGGCGGCCGCGCCGTCGACGCGGTAGGGCGTGGCGGCGCCGCGGCCGCGGCGGGGGAATCATGCCGGGCCACACCGGATTCACCACCGAGGTGGTGCGCAGCCGGCCAGCACGACGCGGCCCATTGAATTCCGTCTCCGACGTCATGGCCTCGCCGCACCCCCTTTCCGATCCGTCCGCCTCGGGCTCGCCGATTCGGTATCAGGTTGGGCGATAACAACATTGCATATCGACGGCTCATATGCCGGGCAAATGCCCAAGTCGAAGACGTGTTTCAGGAGTTCGAGTTGTTATCGCCCGTCGAATTCCCCGGCAATTCCAGGACTCCCGGTAGGTTTTGCGTCGCGAGTGGCATAAGAGATTCCCGAGACGACCACGCATATCGGCCGGAGCATGGCCGCCGATGCGGACCCGTCCCCGAATCCGGCCCCTCGGTCGAACTCGCCATGCCTCCGCGCTTCCCGCGCATCATTCCGGCAAACACGCCCGGAATCGCTGCCACGCAGACGGCCGCCATCCCACGACATGTCATCCTCGAAACCTCTCGAATCCCGCTATCCGCCATACGTTTAGCGGCTCTCCCTTCGGGTGGCGGCCCACCGTCGGTCCGGCTATGCTCGTGCCCGAAATTCGAAATCGCCTGGTGGTCTGCGTTTTTCAACCGACTCGTGCGTACAGGGTGACACTCGGGGGAACCGCGGATCCGCGGGTGGAATGCGTGCGCGCGAAAGGTGCCTCGAACGGTGAACCCGCCCCAGGATCGCCCGGGGGAAGCCGCGGCCGTACCGCCTCGACCCCACGCCGACTCCGCACGCACCGCCGCCAGCCGATTCCGCGCTCCCGCACTGACATTCGCCGCCTGCGCCGTGGCGTCGGCGGCCGCCGTCGCGGTCGCCGTCTGGTTCACCCCGCAGACCGTTCGCCTCCCCCTCGCGCTCGGCGGCGGCGCCGCGGCGCTGTTGCTGTGCGCGGCGATCACCGCGGCCGTGGGTTATCGGCAGATCGCCGTCGACTCCCGCCGCGCGCTGGACCGGATCGAACAGCTCGCCGCGGCCCGCGCCGCCGAGACCGCCCGGGCCCTCATCGCCGCCCGCGACGCCGCGGCCGCCCAGGCCCGCGAGGCCAAACACAGCGACGGCCGTCGCGCGGCGGCCATGGCCGCCTTCGCCAACGCCGCGGGCCGCATGCAGGCGATGACCACGAGCATGCTCGCCGAACTGCGCGAGATGGAACACCGCCACGCCGATCCCACGGTGCTGGCCGATCTGCTGCACCTGGACCATCGCACCGCGCAGGCCGGTCGGCTCGCCGACAGCATCGCGGCGCTCAGCGGCGCCCGCTCCGGCCGCCGCTGGGCCAAACCCATTGCGATGGAATCGATCCTGCGCGGCGCGATGGGCCGGGTCGCCGGCTATCAGCGGGTGCGGTTGCGCGCGATCGCCGAGATCGCCATCGCCGGTCACGGGGCCGAGGGCGTCATGCATGCGCTGGCCGAACTGCTCGACAATGCCTGCAACTTCGCCCCGCCCACCACCGAGGTGCACGTCTACGCCGCCGAGGTGCCCGCGGGCGTGGTGGTGACCATCGAGGACAGCGGCTTGGTGATGAGCGAATCGGCACTGCGCCGCGCCGAGCGGACCGTCGCGGGCGTCGCCGCCAATGGCCGGCACGGCACCACCGCCCTGGATCTGTCCTCGCTCACCGGGACCCGGCTGGGCCTGGCGGTGGTGGGGCATCTCGCCCGCAAACACGCACTGACCGTGTCGTATCGGCCGTCCGCGATCGGTGGCACCGCGGTGGTCGTGGTCGTTCCGCGCGAACTGATCGTCCGACTGGACCGCTCCCCGGGCTCGATCGCCACCTTCACCCTGCCCGCCGCACCGCTACCGGCCGAGGCCCCCGCGCCGCCGCCCGCACCGGTCGAGGTCGTCCTGCCCAAGCGCCGCCGCGGCAGCACGCTCGCCGCCGTCCACCCCGACGGCCTGTCCGCACCGCCGCCGAGCACACCCCCGCCCGCCGAACCCGCGCAGCCGTCCGCGCTGGCCGCCTTTCAGCGTGCGGTCTCCGGGCGCACCGCACCGTCCGAATCCGTTGCCGTGGAGAAGGATCTATGACACTGCCCGCGACGTCGCAGCTGGGTTGGCTGCTGGAACAACTGCTCTCGCGCAGCCCGCGCGCCCGCCACGCTGTGTTGCTGTCCAGTGACGGCCTCAAGATCTGCCACACCCCCGAACTCACCGTCGACAAGGCCGATCAGCTCGCCGCGATCGCCGCGGGCATCCAGAGCCTCTCGCACGGCGCCTCCGTCGAATTCGGCGACGGCCGCAGCGGCGTGCGCCAATCCATGACCGAGTTCTACGGCGGCATTCTGTTCATCGTCGAGGCCGGCATGGGCGCGCATATCGCGGTCGTGGCCGCCGAGGACGCCGACGCCGGCCTGATCGGCCACCAGATGCGCGAAATGGTCGAACAGCTCGGCGATCATCTCTCGGCCGCACCGAGATCGCCGGGAGCGAGTCTGTCGTGACGAGACTCGGCCGCGATGAGGATCCCGATCGGCTCTATACGCTGACCGGGGGACGCGCCAGGCCCGACAGCGACGCCTTCGATCTGGTCACCCTCGTGGTGAGCGAATCCGTGCCGACGCCCGGTATGCAGTCCGAGCATCGGGCGATCCTGTCGATCTGCCGGGCGCCGACCGCGGTCGTCGAAATCGCCGCCGAACTACGGGTTCCCGTGGGCATCGCGATGGTGCTGCTCTCGGATCTGTTGCACGCGGGCAAGATCACCGTGCGACATCCGCAGCTGACCTCGAATATTCCCGGGGCACCGTGGAATTCACTGCCCGACTCCGCAACGCTCGAGAAGGTGCTCGTTGGTCTCCGCCAGCTTTGATTCGCGGCCGGCGCGGGCCGACGCGCCGCTGCCCAGCTCCACCCGCACCGGTTTCAAGATCGTCATCGTCGGCGGATTCGGCGTCGGCAAGACCACCATGGTCCGCGCGGTCAGCGAGATCCGCCCGCTGGACACCGAGGCCACCATGACCGATATCGGTGTGGGCGTGGACGATCCGACCGGCGCGCCCGGTAAGTCGACGACGACGGTCGCCTTCGACTTCGGCCGCCTCAGCATCGACGCCGAACATGTGCTGTATCTGTTCGGCGCGCCCGGCCAGGAACGCTTCTGGTTCCTGTGGGATCGACTGTTCGGCGGTGCGCTCGGCGCGATCGTGCTGGTGGACCCGCGCCGCATCGCCGACTGCTGGTACGCCATCGATCGGCTCGAACATCAGCGCACGCCGTTCGTGGTGGCGTGCAACGTCTTCGGCGATGTCTTCGGCGATCAGCCGCACCACCCCGATCTGGTCCGCGACGCGTTGGATCTCGATCCCCATGTGCCACTGCTGGATTGCGACGCCCGCTCGCGCGCCTCGTGCAAACGAGTCCTGATCACCCTCGTCGAACACCTCCACAGCCTTACCCCGCCGACCCCGGAGATCGCGTCATGACCATGCCGTACGCCACCCCCGGTCGACCCGGACACCCTGCGATAGTCCCGTTGAGCGGCCCGCGTTTCCACACCGATCCGCAGCAGCTGTATCGCGAGATGCGCCGCGAGCACGGCCCGGTGGTTGCGGTCGAACTACCCGGCGGCGTGCCCGCGTGGCTGGTCGTCGGCTATCGCGAACTCCATCAGGTCACCAGCGATCCGGAGCTGTTCCCGCGCGATGTGAGCCTGTGGAACCAGTGGCCCAACATCCCGCCGGATTGGCCGCTGCTGCCCATGGTCGGTCAGCCCATGCCCTCGATCTACTTCACCGCCGGGGCCGAACATCGCCGCCACGTATCAATGGTGGAGCCCGCGCTGGAGGCGGTCGATCCGTTCGAATTGCGCAGTGCCTGTGAGGCATTGGCCGATCGGCTGATCGACGGATTCTGCGGCCGCGGCCAGGCCGAGCTGGTGACCGACTTCGCCGAACCGCTGCCGGTGCTGGCGCTCGCGCGCATCCTCGGCTTCCCGGACGAGGACGGTCCGGATCTGGCGTGGACCATGAAGACGTTCACCGACGGCGGGCCCGACGCGCAGGCCGCGCATCTGCGCTTCGCCGACCATATGCGGCGGCTGCTCGCGGCCAAGAAGGCCCGTCCCGGTGCGGATCTGGTCTCGCGCATGCTGACGTGCCCGATGCCGTTCACCGATCAGGAGTATGTGCTCGACCTGATGGCGATCACCGCCGCCGGCCATCTGCCGACCGCGGACTGGATCGGAAACTCGGTGCGGCTCATGCTGACCGACGATCGGTTCGCCGCGGCGCTCGGCGGCGGCCGGCACAGCATCGGGCAGGCGATGAACGAGGTGTTGTGGGAGGACACCCCCACCCAGATCCTGGCCGGGCGCTGGGCCGCGCGCGACACCCGCCTGGGCGACAGCATCGTGCGCGCGGGCGATCTGCTGCTGCTCGGTCTCGCCGCGGCCAACGCGGATCCGCATGTGCGCCAACATCTCGCCGACGGTGTGGAGCCCGCGCACAGCGGTAACAACGCCCACTTCGCGTTCAGCTACGGCGAATACCGCTGCCCGTTCCCGGCGCAGCAGATCGCCGAGATCATCGCGCGCACCGGCATCGAGGTGCTGCTGGATCGGCTGCCCGATATCGATCTGGCCGTGCCCGCGCAGAACCTGGTTCGGCGGCCCTCGGCGTTCCTGCGCGGAATGACCTCCCTCCCTGTCTGTTTCACCCCAGTTCGCGCCGTCGGAGGTGCCCCGTGAGTACATCCTGTCCCCATGCCGAAACCCTCGTGATCGACCCGATGATCGGTGATCTGCACGGCGAGACGACGGCACTGCGCGAGGCGGGCCCGCTGGCCCGCATCGATCTGATGGGCGCGCCCGCGTGGACCATCACCACTCACGCCTTGGCCCGGCAGCTGCTGGTGGATCAGCGGCTGGTCAAGGATATCGGGGTCTGGTCGCTGTGGCAGTCCGGCGCGGTGACCCGGCAGTGGCCGCTGATCGGCATGATCGACGCGGGCCGCTCGATGTTCACCGTCGACGGCGCCGAACACCGCCGGCTCCGCATCAAGACCACCCAGGCCCTCTCGCCGCGCCGCCTCGACGCCCTGCGCCCGGCGATCGAACGCCTCACCACCGAACTGCTCGACGATCTCGCCGTCGCCGGACGCGACGGCGCGGTGGTGGATCTGAAGGCGGTGTTCGCCTATCCGCTGCCGATGCGAGTGATCAGCGAGCTCATGGGCGTCCCGCGCGCGGACCACCCCTGGCTGCTCGAGTCCTACAAGGCGTTCTTCTCCCTGCTCACCCCGCAGGACGAGCGACTGCGCGTGATCGCCGAACAGCACGAGTACTTCACCGAACTGGTCCGCAAGAAGACCGCGCAGCCCGACGACGATCTCACCTCCGCGTTCATCCTCGCCGACGAGGGCGGCGACCGGCTCACCGAGGAAGAGGTCGTCGGCAACCTCAAGGCGCTCGTCGCCGCGGGCCACGAGACCACCGTCTCGCTCCTGCTCACCACCGTCCGTGCCCTGCTCACCCATCCCGGCCAGTTCGCCCGTCTGCGCGACGGCGACTACGACTGGCGTCAGGCCATCGAGGAGTCCCTGCGCTGGGACGGACCGGTCATCCATCTGCTCATGCGCTTCGCCACCGAGGACATCGCGATCGGCGATCTGGTGATCGAAAAGGGTGCGGGCGTTGTCATGTCGTATCGGACCATCGGCCGCGACCCGATCCCGCACGGCCCCGACGCCGACGACTACGACCTCACCCGCCCGACCGCCAACCGGCATATGTCCTTCGGCTACGGCCCGCACATCTGCCCCGGCGCGGCGCTGTCCCGGCTCGAGGCGGCCATCGCGCTGCCCGCGCTGTTCGACCGCTTCCCCGAGCTGAACCTCGCCGTCCCGGTCGAGCAGATCCGCAACCTGCCGGTGCTCACCCAGAACGACCTGGCGGCCTTCCCGATTCGGCTCACCCCGGCCTGACGGACCGAAATCGAGGATTACCGAACGGAATTGAATGCCCGACGGTATGAGATACCGAAAGTCATTGATTTCCACCGAGTATTGAATACCCGAAGGTATTCTCCGGAGTTTGCCGAACATCAGCCATCAATGGTGTGTAGCGTCTGGAACCCTGAAACACTCACGGGGAACGGCGAAGTGATCGGTATTGATGACTGCATGATGCGCATCATGGACATTCCGGGCGCGCGCAGTGTGACACTGGTGGACGGTACGAGCGGACGGTCGGTCGCGGATGCGGGCAGGCATGCGATCGCCGATCGGCGCGAGGATACGTCGACCACGATCGACGTGGTCCGGGCCGTATTGGCCTGTCCCGCACTGTCGACCGGCCGCCCCGGCGACGGCGTGATCGAGATCATCATCGGTGGCACCCACGGATTCCACCTGTTGCATGTGGTGACGGGCGACTTCGACGAGCGGCTGTTCGTCCATGTGCTGTTCGAGGGCGATACGGGCAATCTGGCGATGGCCCGGTATGAATTGCAGGGAATTCTCGACGAGTTTGCCCAGACACGAACCGAGCCGCCGCCGCGCTGGGCGCCGGTCGATCGCGAGGTGCTGAGCCGCCTGCGGGCGGCACTGGAGAGATTCGAGTGATGCCGTGCGCCGCAGCGGTATTCAGCTCCGGCGCAGGATCGCGGTGATACTCGGCCCCGAACCGCCCGTGCTCGCATAGGTCAGTGAGCGGTCGGGATTCAGCTGGAGCGCGGAGACAGTGGCCAAGCCCGCACAGGCGATCCCGCCGAGCGATCGCGCCGCCAGCGTCAGATCGGATTCGCTTGCGCTGAGCAGTCTTTCGACGCGATCACAGCGCAGGCCCGTGGCGCGATCGGTCACCGTCGAGGCGCCCATCTCCTCGGCGTTCTTACCCGAGTTGATTCGCAGCACGATATCGAAGGCGCCCCGCCCATCGCTCGCCGTGCCCGTCCATTCACCGAGAAAGGCCTGTGGGACGGCCCATATCGCCACCACCGGCGTGGTGTCATCCGGACGCGCGGTCGGCGAGGTGGTGCTAGCGCCCCCGCCCGAGATGGTGTGGGCGGCGCAGCCGACCGACAGCATCGCCGTCGCCACCCATACCGGCAGCGCGGCAATCCGATACCGACTCATCGGGCCGAGTGTATGCCGGGACACCTTCGCGCGCCCCGGCATTCGCACTCATCCGGCGAAACGTTCGGCCAGCCAAGTGGTCACAGCGTTGCGATCGTAATCGAGCATGGCGAAATGCGCGCCGAGGTTGTCCGGATCCGGATTCGGCACCATCACCTCGCCGCGCTCGTAGCGCACATACAGCGGCGGGTTGTCCGGATTGGTCACCGGCAGTTCCTCCTCGGCGAGGGCGTCCACGCCGCGCACGCTGATCGTGAAGCCGGGCAACTGGACCTCGGTGGTCTCGGTCTTGACGCGCTGATCGTCGGCGGATTGCGAGATACGGATCGGCACCGAGATCGGCAGGTCCGGATTCATCAGCCGCAGTTGATCCTCGAACTTCGTCTGCTCGGCATTCGGCTTGGCCGGATACGGATTCAGCAGGGTGCTGCGGAACTGCTGGATGCCCAGCAGGCCACCCCAGGAATCGGAATCACTCAGTCCCGCACGGCATCTGGTCAGCACATCCGGCCATACGAGCAGCGCCGTATCCGAGAGCACCTTGTCCACATCGATGGTCGTATCGCCGACGACCGCGCCGGACAGGAACAGGGGCGTGAATGCGAATCCGCCGTCGGTGGCGGGCAGCAGCGATCCGGCGCGGACGATGCCGTAGGGATGATTCGCCGGAGCCATCGCGGCGACCCCGACCAGACCCGGGACCCGGCCGCCGTGATGGGCGGCGAACAGCGCGGCCTGCCCGCCCTGGGAGTGCCCCATGATGGCGTACTGCTCGCCGACGTACTCGCCGAACAGCCTGCGGGTGGTCTCGACGATATCGAGTACGCCGTGCGCCTCGGACTTCCCGAGCAGATAGGGATGGCGGCGACCCTCCACGCCGAGGCCCTCGTAATCGGTCATCGCGACCGCCCAGCCCTGATCGAGGAAACCGTTGAGCAACCGCTGCGGATACTTGTTCATCGGATGAGCGCTCGAGCCCACGTAGTCGCGCGACGGGCCGCAGGTCGGACAGACACCGACCGTGCCGTGCGCGAACGTCACGATCGGATAGCCCTGCCCGTCACGAGGCGGATCGTTGGGCAGAGCGATGATCCCGGAGACCGCGATGGGCTCCCCGTCGGCGGCCTCGGATCGGTACAGCACCAGCCAGTTCTGGCCGTGGGTGAGTACGGCCTCCGGATTGTCCAGGGGCCGAAGGAAGATCGGATCTCCGAACGTTCCGTGTGGAAGTTCGGGCAGCGGTGCGTAGAAGGCGTCACCCTCGGGTGCGGACGGTCCATCGAATACCGGCTTATGGTCCATGACCTATCCCTTCCGGGGCAGCGAGACCAGGCGGCGACCTGGAGAAGCATCGCTGCCGGATTCAGCGTATCGCCGTAACATGCGCTGCCACAGGGCATTTCGGCACAACGGACGGTCGGTATCCCGGCGGGTCCCCGGCCCGACACCACGCGAAGTTCGGCCCCGGCCTCCACCCATTCCCCCGCAACATTTGCTAGAAAGTAGCAACAGGGCAATCAGGGCATCACACTTAGGTAACGAAGTGATCTTTTCAGCACCACTGGGCGACTAGTCTTCGGCAGTAGACCATTCGCCTCAGCGCTGGTGTCGAGCCTGCCTCGACCGATCCAGCTCTCCTGCGAACAGCGGTGCACCTACTCCGACCGGGAAGGTGTTGCGAGATGGCTCAGGTATTGCTCGTCGCGATCATCGCCGCGACCATTGCGATGGTCGCCTTCGTGGTCGGGGATCGGATCCGGCCGAAGGCGTGGCGGCACGCCGGCGACGAGGTGGCCAGCACGCTGGCGCTCGATCTGGTGAAGACGTACTTCACGGCCCTGGTCGCCTTCGTCTTCGTCCTGGGCTGGCAGCAGCACAACTCCGCCCACGACCACACCATCGCCGAGGCGAAGGGCCTGGTCGAAACGTACCGGGCCGCCGAGTCGTTCCCGCCGCAGCAGCGCCAGCGGATCCAGCAGCTGGTGCGCGACTACACCTCCGGCGTGCTCGACGACGAGTGGCCGATGATGGAGCGCGAGAACCGCATGAGCCCCGATACCGCGGCGACCTTCGAGACGCTGCGCCGGACCGTGGTGGCGATCCACTCCCCCGATTCGGCCGTCACCGAGGCCCGGTCCAGGGCGCTGTCCGGCATCGATAAGACGGCGTCCGCGCGGCAGGAACGCGCCATCGATATGGAGCGCACGATTCCCGAATTCCTGTATGTAGCACTGTTTTTCGGTGCGGGAATGGTCACGCTGAATCCGGTCCTCAACGGCATCCGGCTGACCCGGCGCAGCCTCGCGATGACCGCGCTGCTCGGCGTCGTCATCGGGGTCGCGCTCCTGGCCATCCACGACCTCGAACGCCCGTACACCGGCTCGATCGAGGTACCCAAGGACGCCTTCGAAAACGCCCAGGCCGACTTCAAACGCATCGGCACCTCCCCGAACTACTTCGGCGAATGACGCTCCGGCATCGAGCTTGCCCCGCAAGGACTTTCGCCTTGGCCCTGGCCCTGGTGCCGATGACCCTGTGTGCCGCACCCGTTCTCGCGGACCCTGCCGACGGTCCCGCACCCGCCGAACCCGCCCTGGCGACCTGGGGACCCCACACCGAGCCCCCCTCCACCCCAACGAATTCCGACCCATACGCCAGCCGCGACGACACCGCACCGGCCGAATCCGCCCGCGACCCGAATCCGCCGCAACAGCCCGAGGACCGCCCCGCCGAACCGAACGACGCACCCAAGCCGCCACCACCACTCGCGACCGGCAGCGCCATCGGACCGGCCCCGCCGACCGGCAGCGCGGGCATCGACATGCCGCTGTCGCTCACACCGAAGGCCACCCGGCCGACCGATCCGGCGGCGGATGGTCACGCCGAAATACCCACGGCGGCAACCACATCCGGCGCCGCCACGCCGGTGCTGGTCGGCCCGGACACCGGCAGCATGCTCGCCGGATGCGCGGGCAGTGCCGCACTGGGCGGTTCGGCGCTACTGGCAGGCTCGGCGTTGGGCAGTGTGCTGCTGATCCCCGCGCTCTACATAGGCGCGCTGGGTGGGGCGATCGTGCTGGGATCGGGAAGCTTCCCGCTGGCCGGTTCGGGCGGATCCGCGGCGGCGGGCGCGCTCCCGGCTCTGATCCTGGGCAGCACGACCCTCGGCAGCGCCTTGGCCGGAGGCGGCGCGCTCACCTGTCTGCTGGCCTTCCCGACCGTTCCGCCTGTGCCCGAATTCCCGCTCATCGTCCCCCCTCTCCCACTGGGCCCGGTCGCCGCGCCCGTCGGCGCACCCGCCGCACCGGCCCTCGCCCCGCCGGGGCCGCCCGTACCGGTGCCGCCACCCCTGATGCCGACCTCGCCCGTGGCCGCCGACATCGAACTGGCCACAAGCCCGCCGATCTGGGACACGATGGAGTTCGTGACCGTGCTCATCGTCGTGGTCATCCTCGGGACGACGGGTGTGACGACGAGCAGTACCAGCGGCAACGGCAATGCCAAGAAGCGGCGGCCGCGCTAGGCGGTGTCCTGCAAGTCATCGCAGCCATAGGACGATCGCGGCGATGGTGAGTTCGGCCTGGTAGTAGGCGGCTCGTTTGGCGTAGCGGGTGGCCAGATCGCGGAATTGTTTGAGCCGGTTGAAGCATCGCTCGACCACGTTGCGCTGCTTGTATGCCTCGGCGTCGAACGCCGGTGGTCGGCCGCCGCGCGATCCTTTGGCCTTGCGTCCTTCGATTTGATCGCGCCGTTCGGGACTGACGAACCGGACTCGGCGGTCGCGTAATGCCAGCCGGGTCGAGGGATGGGAATATGCCCTGTCCGCGAGCACCGCGTCGGGACGGACACGGGAACGTCCCGGCCCGACGCGGGAAACACTGATCCCATCGAGAAGCGCCAGAATCTGCGGGTTGTCCCCGGCCTGACCAGGGGTGAGCAGGACTCGCATCGGCAACCCGCGTCCATCGACAGCGAGGTGGATCTTGGTGCTCAGCCCACCTCGGGATCGTCCGAGTGCTTCTCCCTCGACGGCGATGGCATCGCCGAATCTCGTTGTGGCGCCCCCTTTTTCCGGGCACCAGCCGCATGCTGGTGGGCCCGGACCACGCTGGAATCCACGCTGAGGATCCACTCGACCTCACCGACCGAGTCGTCCTTGACGATCACCTCGTCCAGCAGCCGCTGCCAGGTGCCGTCAGCGGTCCACAGTCGCAACCGTTCATGCGCGGTCTTCCATGGCCCATAGCGTTCTGGCAGGTCACGCCACGGAGCGCCGGTCCGGAGCTTCCACAGAATCGCGTTGATCACCTGACGGTGATCACGCCAGCGTCGGCCCCGGCCCGACACCGGCAACATGGGCTCGATCCGAGCCCATGCACGATCCGTCAACTCACCCCGGCCAACCACCACATACAACTAACACACACCAGCACAACGACTTACAGGACACTGCCTAGGCCTCCACCACGAAAGGCGCTGCGGCCGCGCGCATCCGCTCGCCGCTGACCCAGGTCGCATGGAATCCCAGGGGAATCCGGGTCGGTACGCCCAGGCGGCATACCGGACCGGCGCTCGGATCGGCGGCGTCGTAGATCCAGACCTCCGCCAGATCGGTATGGCCGTTGTAGGCGAACATGGTCAGCCACGCATCGTCCTCGGCGGTCGCGCCCGGCCGCGGGACCACGGTCAGCTCGCTGCCGTAGATGCCCTCGCCGAAGGGCTGGGTGTGCTTGGCGCCGGTGAGTACGTCGTATTTCACGAGCGCGTCGAAGAGCATGGTCCGATCCACCGACAGCCGCATCTGATACGCCCAGCGCCCGCGCGTGCCCGTGCGGCTCTGGTCGATCGCCGGGAATTCGGTGTTCACATCGTCGAGCTGCTCCTCGGCGGTCGCGCCGGTGCGCAGGTTGAACCGGTACCGATACAGCGTCGCCTCGGGCCGCAGATAGCTCAGCAGCTGTGCCAGTGGATGAGTGCGATCCGAGGCCGGACTGGGTCGCGCGACCCGGCAGGCGATCAGGACGATCTCCTCGCCGTCCTCCCACGCGTTGACGGTGTGATAGATGTAGCCCGGCTTCGCCTCGAACCAGCGCGCCCGCGCACCGTCGCCGCGACGCGGCAACACGGCGAAGCGACTGGGCAATTCGCGATCGAAGAACAGCTTGAACCGGCCCGCCGCCGCGGCCCGCGGATCGTTGTACAGCGGCAGATCCATGAGGATCGAGTAGTTCTCGGTGATCGCCATATCGTGCGGCAGGCGCGGGCCGGGCAGCTCGAGCCCGGTGTAATGGGTGACCGCGCCGGACGGATCGGCGACCCCGTAGCGCAGATACGGCGCGTGGATGCCGTAGTCGAAGAATACGAATTCCTCGGTGCGCTCGTCGACCTTCGCATGTGCGGACACCTCACCGGGCAGCGTGCCGCCGAACGTATCGACCCCGCGCGTCTCGAGGCTGATCGGATCCAGCGCGTACGGCCTGCCCGCCCGGTACCACAGGGCCAGCAGATTGCCATGATGGAAGATCACATCGGTGTTGGCGGAGTCGCGTTCCCGGCGATCGCCGGGCGGATTGGCATCCCACGGCTCGATCACCCCGCGCCACAGCGCGGTGCCCGCGGCGCGCTCGGCCTCGAATTCGCGAGTTCGCACAAAGCGATTGCGATAGGTGGCCCGGCCGTTCTCGAAATGCACCGCATGCAACATGCCGTCGCCGTCGAACCAGTGGTAGCGGCCCAGCGGCGCGAACTGCGGATTGGGCCCGTTGCGCACGTAGACCCCGTCGAGATCGGCGGGCAGCTCACCCGCGAGCACCGGAAGGTCGGTGGCGGTGATCTCCTCGGACTGCGGCGCGTACGGACCCTCCAGATACGGATTGGTCAGCGCCTCGGCCGCCGGTGCGATGAGTTCTTCCTTCAGCGTCATGACCGCGCCTCCCCGACAACTACATTTAATGAAGTGGTACGCGCCTCATCCGACGCTGTCAAGGGACGGTCGCGTCGCCGCCGGTACCGGTTCGAACCGAATATCGGTGCGCGCCAAGCACATCCCGCAGCCGCGGCAGCGCAGCGCGGGGACCAGCGGCTGCCCACACGCCCGGTGGTGGATGCGCGGACCGGAATCCGGCCCATCCGGATGCGCCCGCTGGGCCCAGGCCAGCAGGAAGACGAATACGCCGAACAACGCGCGCCCGCGCGGGGTGAGCCGATACTCCCGCGCCGCGCCCGCGCCGTCGCCGGGCCGGCGCAGGATGCCCGCCGCGCACAGCCGCGCCAGCCGTTCGGTGAGGGTGGTCGGCGAAATGTTCAGCACCGCACCGAATTCCCCGAATCGGCGCACCCCCGCCAGCGCCAGCCCGGTGACCACCGCACTCCAGCGGTCGCCGATTGCCTCCATGATCTCGTCGAATCGCGCATCACCCGGACCCGGCTCGATCGATCGCGCCGAGCGCCGCCGCCCGGAGGTGAGCCGCCACAGCGCGTCGGACGCCAGCTCGACGCCGGTGTCGCGGGCGGTCACGGCGCACCCGCAGGCGCGGCACATCGGCACCGGCGGGCCGCGGTGGCCGCAGTCGAGGTGGACCATTTCGGGCAGCACCGCGCCCTCGCGGGTCCATTCCCGCTGCCAGGACCAGACACACACCAGAATCTCCCAGGTGTCCAGGCCCAATGCGGTGAGCCGGTACTCCCGCGCGGATCCCGTTGCGCGCGTGAGGACTCCGGCGTCCACCAGGGCGGTCAGGCGCGCGCTCAGCACGGCCGGGGGCGCGCCGGTCAGCTCGCTCCACTGCGTGAACCGGCGCGCGCGATGAGTGAAGGCCAGGCGCAGGATGGTCAGCGTCAGGCGATCGCCGAGCAGATCGAAGGTCGCCGCCACCGGATCGACCGCGGGCTCGGGCCGCGCGGGAATCCCGTCGAACATCACTACATCAACTGTAGTCAATGCGCCGCCCAGCCGGATGATTGCCCAGATTTCACCGGCCGGAGCCCTCACGAAACTGTGGCATCGCGCGGAGTGCGCAATACGAATACGGTGGGTATATGCGCACTTCCGTACACCTGGTGCTGTTCGCCTGCGCCATCGTCATGGCCGTCGGCGCGTTCGGGCCGCTGATCGGCTCGCTCGAGGCCCGAGACGTACGACTCGACGATCTGCGCGACGGTTTCGCGACGGGTCGATCGCTCGATCAGATCTCAGCCCAATCGATCTCGTTGCAGACCTCCCTCGCGGTGGTCCTGCTGGGCATCGCCGCGGTCGTGCTGCTGGCCGCGCTGTTCGGCTCGCGCATCCTCGGCCGGCTCGCCGTCCTGGCCGCCATCGCCGCGCTGGCGGTGCTGGCCTGGCGGTTGGACGAGCGGTTCGATCATCAGCTGCGCACCGACTACCGCCAGCTGCTCACCGGCGTCTGGGGCCTGTATCTGTTCGGCGGCGCCACGATCGTCGCGCTGCTGGTCGTACTCGCGCCCCGGGAGCGGAGGGCCGCCCGGATGTCCCCTCGCTGAGATCCGCGAATTCCCACCGGCGCCAACGCCTTTGAAGCACCCCGCGGCGAAGACATCGCCGCGCAAGGGATTACCGCCCCGCTCGGCGGTCATGCCCGAGGGCCACCCGCCTGATATCCGAATCTTGTAGCGCGGAAAGGGTTTCGTCCGCCGGGCAGAGGATACGCGACTCCACCGGTGCCGTTCGATCGCCCGAGGAAACGCATGCCACAGACCTCACGCTTGGAACGACGTATCATGCGGGACTTTCCCGAGCCCGGCTCGACTCGGGAAATCCTTGTCGCGCTGGATCGCATGGTCGAGGACGCGGGCTATGACGAGGACTACTTCACATCGGAGCGGGTCAAGGCCGGCATCATCATGCTCGCCAATGGCAGTCTGACCAAGTTTCGCAGCGCGGTAGACCTCGCCGAGACCGACTGGCGCGATCTGCTGGTTGCCGCCGGTCTCGCCCACGAGGACTGGCCCGCTCGGCTGGACGCGGAACTCGGGCCCGCCGACGGCGGTGCCTCGTAAAGCAGCCTTGGGTAAGTAGTTCGGGTGGCGAATCACGGCGCCGCGGCCACTCACTCACCTGAGCGTCGCCGCAGTATTAGGCCAGTGCCCAGGAAAAGGTGGCCTCTGCTGTGAATGACGCTCGGGTCGTTGGCGTTTCGGCAGAAAAGGCGTGGTCGGTTCGAGATCCCGGCTATTGTGACGTGTTGACGGACAACAGGCCCTCAGTGATCCAGCTCGGTTGTCACCCACTCCTGCAGGAGTCCTGTGTGGACGATCGGAGAAGTCTGGGACCGAGGCAGGTCTGTCGAGAGTTGCGAGGAGATCGTTGCCCGACACGCCGATCCAGGAGTTGGCTATGACTGACCTAGTCGGAAGGACCGCTTCTCGTAGCCGGGGCGTCCAGCGTCATCGGCCGGCGTCCTGCCGCTCGACGGGGCGGTGAAGAACATGCTTTTCGGCACGAGCCGACCCCACCACAGCCGACGGCGTGGACGGGTTGTTGAGCGACCTCACCGACGGGCATCATGGAAGGAGTGGATCGCTGCTGTCGGGGTTGTGATCCGATCGGCCGAAGTCTCTGGCCTCGAGCCTGCCGAAAGAAGGCAACTTGCAGTGGATGTTCGTGACGTTCCGTGCGGGCCCGGACGTTTGCCGGTTCTCGGCCACGGTTGGAGATTGTGGCGTGATCCAGTCCAGTTCATGGTGGATCTGGTCAGCGTCGGGAAAGTAGCACGCGTCGATATCGGCAATCGCGTTGTCTATGTCATTACGGATTTCGAACTACTCCACAGGGTGTTGGTAGAGAACTCCGATGCCTACGAGCGAGGGCTCCTCTTCGAACGCATCCGTCTCATATTCGGAGAATCGCTGATCGTCGCGGATGGTCAGCGACACAGGGATCTTCGTCGGCTGTTGCAACCAGCGTTCCATCGGACAGAGTTGGACGGCTACGCGCCCATCATCAAGCATAATGCGGATGCGTTGGCGAGTTCGTGGCGGCCAGGCCAGATTGTCGAGGTCCGTTCCGCACTGTCGGAGGTGGTGATCGTCGACCTGCTTGCGTCCATGTTCTCGCACGAACCCGATACCGAGGAGCTGCAACTCATCTCGGGTCTGATCGAGGACATAGGTGGAGGCGCCATAGTGGGCAGTGTGCTGCCCAAGATGCTGGCAAGCCTGCCATTGCCGGTGAATCGCAAATTCCTGTCGGCTGGAACGAAACTGCGAGACTACTGCCGGGACCTGCTCGTCGCGCGCCGGGTCAGCGGTGACCGCCGGAGCGACCTGATCGGCATCCTGCTGGAATCGTCGAGTGAGGAACACCGTAGTGACGAGTTCCTGGCAGAGCAGGCCGTGACCATTCTCTTCGGCGGGCTCGATGCCTTGACCGCCACGCTGACCTGGGCTCTCTACGAGTTGTCCCAGCGTCCGGAGGTGGCTTCGAAACTGAAGCACGAGATCTCCGCCGCAGGAGATCTCAATCCCCGAAGCCTCGACAAGCTCGACTACCTGAACCGGTTCCTGAACGAGGTCACGCGGATCCATTCGCCACTACTGCAGACCAGACGCAGTGTCACCACGGTCGAACTCGACGGTTTCACATTTCCCGCTGGGACCGATATCGGATACAGCATTGCAGCTATTCACCGCAACCCGGATGTTTTCGCCGAGCCGAACACTTTCGACCCCGATCGGTGGCCGCCCTCGAACTCTGGGGCGAAATGCAGAAGCTTCGTTCCGTTCAGCATGGGCAATCAGATGTGTATCGGTAGCAATTTTGCCTGGGTGGCACTGCAGACGACTCTCCACAGCCTGCTGTCGAAGTGGGAGTTCCAGCCGGTCACAACCAAGAAGCTCCCGCGAGCCATGGGTCCGATCCCCGGGCTGAGAAGGCTTCCGCTCGAGGTTCGTCCAGTCTCCGTGTAATCACACCGTAGCCATCGGGCTCGTGGGACTTGGCTCAGGTTGTGCCTGATTTGGCGAGCGTCGCTCTGCGGCGTCCGGACAACCGGCGAACGAGGATGGGTAGGACGGCTGTGGTGATGAAGAGGGTGGCGGCGACGAGGATGAAGTACAGCAGAGATCCGGTGCGGCCGAAGCGAGGGAGGAAGGCGACTTGCTGGCCGGTTGCGGCGACAGCGTTGAGGAACGGGGCGTAGGCCTGCAGCGTGTACCCATGAGGTAGCAGATTGATGTAGTTCTCGCCCGCATAGACCCAGAACAGAAGGACGGCGACGGCGGCGGACGGAGTGCGAATCAGTGACCCGACCGCGATACCTACCCCGCATGCGGCGAACGCGTAGATCGGGACGGTCCAGAGGAACCGGATACCGGCGGAGTCGGTGATGTCCACAGCCCCATAGATTCGGGGGAACAGGTGTGGCAGCGTGACCATGACGACGACGAGCAGAACAACTGTCGAGATTGCCGTGATGGTGCCGTAGTAGATCCACCGGGCCAATGCGACCGTCCAGGACCGGGGAAACAGGAAGGCATTGAGATCGCTTGTCTGACCGCGCCATTGGGTGGCATGGGCGTAGGCGGCGGTGACCATCATGACCGACACGGACAAGGTGATCACCCAGTACACGGAATTGGTGGTGGAGACCGCGGCCACGTAACTCACTCCGGGGAGGGTGGCGAGTCGTTCTGCCACGGCGGCGATTCCGAAGGTGACGACCAGCGGCAGCACGAAGGTGAGGGGGACGGCGACGGTCCACAGGAAGCTGCGCCCGGTGGTGCGGGTCCATTCGGCGGCGACGCCGCGGCGGATCAGGGTGGCCGGACCGAGGCTGTTCATGGGGCCACGCCGAACGCGAGGTGGGTAGGCAGGCCGGCGATTCGCAGATAGGCGTCTTCGAGGCTGGTCTCGCCAGGGCCCAGGGTGTCCATGAGGTGGGCGAACGGCTGGTCGGACAGGATGCGCCGGTTTCCGAGGATGACGATGTGGTCGGCGTTGCGTTCGACCTCATCGAGCAGATGCGTGGCAACCAGCACACAAGTCCCGGCATCAGCGAGCTGGCGCAGCAGTTCGCGCATCCAGCGGATGCCCGCGATGTCGAGGCCGTTGAGAGGTTCGTCGAGCAGCAGGGTCCGAGGCTCGGAGAGCAATGCGGCGGCGATGCCGACACGTTGGAGCATGCCGAGCGAAAAGTGCCCCAGCCGACGATCGGCGACCCGGACGAGGTCGACGATCTCGAGGACGTCGCCGACCCGGCCGGTGGGTAGTCCACGGGCGCGGGCGATCCAGCGTAGGTGCCGACGTGCGGTGTGGCGTGGGTCGAAAGCTCGGTAGTTGAGGTGCATTCCGAGAGTTGCCGGTGTGGTGTGATGGGCCCGGATGAGGGTGCCGTCGACCCGGACGGTGCCGATGGCAGGCGCCATGATGCCGCAGATACACCGCAGTAGCGTGGTTTTGCCGGTGCCGTTGAGACCGATCAGGTAGGTGAGTGCCCCGTCTGCCACGGTCAGTTCGGGGACTTCGAGGACGGTCACGCCCGGGTAGCTCAGGGTGAGGTCACGAATGTCGATCACGGCGCTCGCAGCTGGTCAGAAGTCGCAGGCAAGCGGAAGTCCCACGGCCTTGACGCCCTCGCACACGGAGCTGTTGGACAGCTTCCAGACACCATCGATACGCTTCCAGACCACGCGCGCAACCAAATCCGGCCGTCCCGCTGACTTGCTGCGCAGCATAGCCGTGTGCACGTCGCCGTCCTGGGTTTCGGGACCGGTGATCTCATTCGACCCGATCGGGGCTCGGAACAGGCCGGAGTTGTAGAGGGTGTCCGCAACCACGACCGCCCTCATACCGCCCTCCATATTGGCGGCCTTGGCCTCGTCGGAGACGCCGGGTGTTTCGATCAGGAACGCGACCTGGTTGTGGAGATCGTCGAGGGTGGGGACGTCTCGGGTGATGAGGAAGTCGCCGGAAGCGGCGGAGGCGGCAGGGGCATTGGCAACCGAGGCACCGGTCGTGACCATGGTGACCGTTGCGATCGTCGACACGACACCAGCGACAATTTTGAGGGTCTTCATGACTTCATCCTCTGATCGACTGGGACAACACCTGATGCATGCTCAAATATGCAGGCGGCCAACAGCAAATTGGCGCATTCGAGAATACTCCTGTTCGTGTCGGATCCTCAGGGTTTGCGGCCTATAGCCCCTATCATGACCATCCGAGTGTCCGGCAAGTCGGGGCCGAGCCACTCCTGCACCGGCACTACACCAGGTTCGAACAACTCGAAGCCGGCGAGGAATGCCTCCGTCTGCGCTGTGGACCGAAAGGTGACCTGGGCCGAAGTATTGTTGGTGCCGGCGAGCACCTCGAGTATCTCTGGGTCGGAATCACTGGAGCCATGAGTGATCGCCAGGTAACTGCCCGGTGCCAACTGATCGCGGAAGGCGGCGATGATCTCGGCGGGGTGATCGTCGTCCATCAGGTAATGCAGCACACCGACGAGCGAGATAGCTACTGGCTCGTTGAAGTCGATCAGGGCGCGGTCTCTCAGCTGATCGAGGATGTCGCGGGGACGACGAACGTCGCCCAGCAGTGCTGCGACACCGGGTGGTCCGGCCAGCAGCGCTTCGCAATGAGCGTGCACGACCGGGTCGTAGTCGACATACACCACCCGCGCCGACGGCTCGATCCGCTGAGCCACCTCGTGCACGTTGGGCGAGATCGGCATACCCGAGCCGAGATCGAGGAACTGACGGATACCGGCAGCAGCGGCCATCTCGACCGCTTTGAGCATGAAACTCCGGGTGAACCAGACCAAGACCTTGAGCTCGGGTGCGCGAGAGAGCATTTGAGAGGCCATGTCTCGGTCGATCTCGTAATTGTCCCTTCCGCCCAACAGGTAGTCGTACACCCGGGCGGAGGTCAGCTCACCGGGGTCGAACGGGTTCGGCATCCGTGTGCTCTCCGACACAGGTCCTTCAATTCCTTCGACCACAGGTGTAACCGTAGCCGACCGCCACCTCAGGTGTCCGCTACTCCAGAGATCTGTCGTCGCCCGGATGTGGTGGAAGTATGCGTTGCCCGAACGAGGCGCTGCTCCGCCCGACCGAACCGGCCCCCGATCGAGCCGTCGGCGAACCATACTCCGACACAACACAATCCAACACTCCACGACAAATCGACCGGTACTTACTTCCGGCTGCCATCGCTGGTCGGGCTTGGATCTGTTTCAGCCAGGGCGACTGCGTGTGCTACCGCGGACCGCGCCCGGTCGACGGTCGCATAGCGGCCCAGACCGCATGGGGCCGCGACGTCCAACAGGCCGCCGTAGGCCGATTCCGCCGCAGCCAGCCCCTGTCGTGCTTGCGCGAGCGGCTGTGTCGAATGCGCCAGCCCGGCGATAACACGTGTAGTGGCAGGCAATTCGAGGCGCGCCAGGGGCGCGTAGTACCGCGGCCGAACCGGCGCCTGTTTGCCGTCGCCGATGGGGAGGTGGACGAAATCGAGATGCCTCCCCGCAGGCCAGTATCGCGCTATCGCGTTGGCCAGCGCGACGACCGGGGCCGTCGATCTCGGCGCCACGACCGGCTTGTCGTCGAGGCTCCCGTAGCACAAGTGCACACCGAAACGGGAATCATGAGGCGCCCGTGCGACGAGGCGTGCGATTGCTCGACCCGCCACGGTGGCCGGGCCCTGCCGCACGCCCGCAGGTGTCCCCGCGCAGAGGAGCGTCTCCGCTGCCAGTTCGAGTTGGAATACGACGTTGTCTCCCAACGCCTCATGGATACGGACGATCTCCCTGACAGTGGCGTCGACAATCGGGCGGTAATAGGGGAAGCCTCGGTCACCACGGCCGGCCGAGCCTCGACGCCACATGAGCATCCGCGCCTCGAAAGCGATGAAACCGATGACGAAGGGCGTCGGTATGCCTACCTGCAAGCGAAGTCCGGGATCGGTTCGGCGTATGTCGACCAACGCGTCCCCAGCACGCCGGGCCTCCTCCGCATAGCCGAGCGCGGCGTCGATATCGGCCTCGGCCAGCGATCGGCCGGCCCGAAGCCGAAAGGTGTCACGGGAAAACAGTGTCGACCAATCACCGTGGCGCACAGGCGCCAGCGCCGGGACCTTGCCGAGCCGGTCGATGATGGGTCTGACGTACCATTGGGCCCGATATGGATCCGCTTCACCACCCGGAACCATGCCGTCCAGGAATTCACCGGCTGTGTCGACGGCGAACGCCATCGCCTTCTCTGGACTGTCCAACTCTGCGGGCAAGCTGCCCACGAAGTGAATCCTGCGCTTGGGCTGCACAGCGTCAGTCTCGCATATCGGCCGTCCCCGACACGTGGGCTTTCCCCGCTGTTCCGGCGGCCACCGGAACGACGCAGCATCACGCCGGGCTATCGCCATGGATCGGGAACCTTCGGACCTGCGGAGAACCCACTCACACCGGAATCGACCTATGTCGTGTCCTCAAAGTGGTTGTGGCTGATGTGCTTTGATCGTCGGTTGCGGTGCGTGAACACGAGTTGACCGAGGAGCAGTGGCGGGTGGTCGAGCCGTTGCTGCCGGTATCGGGAGCGAAGGGCCGTCCACGAGTGGACGATCGCCGGGTGATCAACGCGATGCTGTACAAAGCCAAAACCGGGGTCGCGTGGCGAGACCTGCCCGAACGGTACGGACCGTGGAAGACGGTCTACAACCGGTTCTGGCGGTGGACCCGCAACGCACCCTGGCTGTGCATGTCCGATCAGTCGTGTTTCGCCTCGTAGCGCAGCAGGACCGTGCCGCCCGGGAAGGTGCGGTTCTCCAACAGTCGCAGCGAGATCCATGACGGCAGTGTCGGGAAGAACGGGGTGCCCCCGCCCACGGCGGTGGGCGCGACCACGATCCGGTACTCATCCACCAGTCCGGCCCGCACGATCGGTGCGGCCAGCGTCGCGCCGGCCACCTCCAGCCTGCCGTCGGTTTCGGCTTTCAGTCTCGTCACCACCTCGACCGGGTCGCCGCGTTCCAGGCGGGAGTTCCAGTCGACCGACTCCAGGGTGCGCGAGAACACGACCTTGGGCATGTCGCGCCAGATGTGCGCGAAGTCGACGATCAGAGGGGTGGCGTCCGGAGCCTTGTCAGCGGTCGGCCAGTACGCGGACATCAGTTCGTAGAGCCGCCGCCCGTAGAACGACAGGGCGGTCTCCCGCTCGAAGTCGTTCCAGTACTGATGGAGCTCTTCGCTCGGATCGGACCAGTCGATGTTGCCTTGCGCGTCGGCGATGTACCCGTCCACCGACACGTTGAAGCCATAGATGAGTTTGCCCATGCAGATCAGACTGCACCGGAGGACAAAACTCATCGCGACGCCACACAACAGATCTACCAGCGTCAACTCACACAAGTGTCGTTGCGGTATTGGGGGTCGGTGGGCATGACGAAGCCGGGGCCGGCGAGTCGAACTCGCCGGCCCCGGAGCCGCTCTGGGAGTGACTACTTCTTCCGATCACCCCGGCCGAACGGCCAGTCGGGCTGGGCGCCACGCTGCTGGGGTGCGGTCAGGCCCGGGTGCTGGTTCAGCGAACCCGGGTAGAGGTACTCATCGGCCGGGCGGGTCGTACCGTTGAGCCAGGCGTCGAAGAATCCGGTCAGATCCGTCTCGGTGCGGGACTGGATGAAGTCGCGGAATTCCGGAATCGAGGCATTGCCGTTGCGGTGGCCCTGCACGAAATCCTTGACGGCGGTGAAGAATACGTCGTCACCGATGGTGCGGCGCAGGGCGTGCAGGAACAGCGGACCACGGGTGTAGACGGTGGTGAACTCCTTGCCTACGCCCGGATCGTAGAGCGGTGTCGACCAGATGCCGCGCTGATCGGCGGTGCCCAGCGCGTTCAGATAGATCTGATCCGGATCGGCGTGCTGGACCCGCTCCGGGTACAGGATGTCGGCGGTGTAGCTGGCGAAGCATTCGTTCAGGCACACGTCCTTCCACTGCTTCACCGACATCGCATCGCCCCACCACTGATGGGCGTTCTCGTGCACCAGGGTGTTCAGATCGGTCCACGGCGCGTAGATCGGCCGGGTCTGGGTCTCGAGCGAGAACTGCAGATTGGTATCGACGTAGATGCCGCCGCCCGCATCGAGCGGATACGGCCCGTACAGCTGCTCCTCGAAATCGAGCACCTGCGGCAGATTCTTCTCGAGCGACTGCTTCTGCCCGGCCGCACCCGGGGCGAAGAAGCTCTCCAAAGTGGTTCCGTCCGAACGCTTCTGCTCGAGCCGGGTGAACTTATCGATGGCGACGGTGGTGAGATAGCCGATGATCGGGGTCTTCTCCTCCCACGTCACGGTGTGCTTACCCTCGGCCGCGGGCCTATCGGAGGTGCGCACGCCGTTCGAGGCGACGTCCCAGCCGTCGGGCACGGTCGCGTGCAGGCTGAAGGTCGCCTTGTTCAGCGGCGTGTCGTTGAGCGGGTACCACGTTGTCGCCGAATGCGGTTCGCCCGCGGCGAAGGCGCCGCCGCTCGGCGAGAGCGTCCAGCCGTTGCCGGCGGTATCGGACATGGTCCCGGCGTATTCCACGACGACCTGGAACGGCAGACCGTAGGTCAGCTGGATGGGGGGAGTGATCACCAGTTCGTGTTCGCCGGTCCGCGTGAACTGAGCCTTCTGACTGTTCACGGTCACCGATTTCACCGGCGGTCCCGCATAGTCGAGATCGAAGGAGGTCATGCTCTGGGTGGCGCTGGCCGAGATGGTGGCCTTACCGGACAGGTTGCGGCTGGCCGGGTCGTAATCGATGGCGACGTCGTAGTTCTTGACGTCGTAGCCGCCGTTGCCGTCCTTGGGGTAGTAGGGATCGCCCAGACCGTCCGAACCGGGTGTGGCGATCCGCGCACCCGGGTGGTGCGGCACGCCCGGCGGCGCACCCTCCGGCGCGGCCGACACCGGCGTGACGGACAGCAGCGAAAGCGCCACGGCGCAGGCCGATAGCGCGATGGGGTATCTCGAATAGTGAATTCGCATGGTGATCAACGCCTTTGGAACGCGATCCGGCCAGAGCGCACCCAGGGCCAACTGACGAACGCTCTATCGAATCTGTAATCAACTGCGGGACACGGATACTCGCGTGTGATCACGATCTCCGTCAGTCAATGAGACACCAGAACCGGTGCGGCGGCCCGAAAATCGACCGATCAGCCTGCGATCGGGGTAACGAGTAGGGGGACCCGCTACGACTTCCCGGTCACGGCCGTGCACCAGGCCAGCGCCAGCAGGGCGGTGAGCACGAGATAGCAGGGCACACTCACGATCACGGGCACGGTCCAGCCGCGGGCGTTCTGGGCGTTCCACAGGCAGTAGGAGGTGAAGCACACCAGCGTCAGCCCGATACCGCCGTAGGTCATCAGGGTCTGAAACTTCAACTGCCACGGCTGAACTCGGAAATCGGTGACCTTGCGCGCTCGCTCACGGCCGATCTCGTCGACCGTCACGCCCGCCGCGGCCAGTCGAGTGGCGGCGAACAACCGCAGCTCCAGAATCCGGATGGACTTGTTGCGGGTCACGATGGTCGCGATCAACAGCACATGGAACGCGGCCACCATCCACAGCGGGAACGGGATGAGCACGGCGAACAGATAGGACTGCCGCAGATCATGGAACTGACCCACCACCACGCCCAGATAGGTGACCGCCCCGGCGATCAACGCCAACGCCACATTCATATGCGTCTGCTGATCGGCCCGCTCCGCGTCGTACAGACTCGTCAGCGCGGCAACCTCCACCCGCTGCACTTCGGACTCCGGCGAGCTCATACCCAAGCTTATGCCTGGTCAGAGGCCGAATCCCGGTTCGCGCGCGCTTGTGACCGAACAGCCTCCGATCCGGCACATTTCGTGATCGCCACGACACCCGAGCGGGATTCGCCGATCAGCGGCGCAGCAGATCCGCGATGTACGCGGCAACGTAGGCCTGCCCGGCGGCGTTGGGGTGGCCGGCCACGTAGGGCGCCGCCGGGATGGGCGGTTCGACCCAGCGAACGCCCGGCGGCTGACAGGCGTCGTGGCCGAGTTCGGCCCCCACATCGGCGAACAGCGCACCGCGCTCGGCCATCTCCGCACTCGCCACGACGCGATAGCGATCCCACATCTCGTTGAAGAAGACCGCGTCGCCGTCGGCGACCGGCAGCTGCCAGCGGCAGGTGCCGGTCGGCGGCAGCGGCCGCAGATAGTCGACGGAGACGACGGTGGCATGCGGTGCGCGCCTGTGGATCTCGTCGAAGACGCGCCGCATATTCGCCGTCGCGTAGGCGGCCCGGGCGGCCAGCTGATCACCGCCGAGTCCGAGAGAATCCCGGCAGGGCGCGCCCGTCGGATCGGTCACTGCCAGTGCGCCGCAGCGGGCGAACAGGTCCCCGACACCGAAATCGTTGCCGCCCACGGTGATCGTCACCAGATCCGTATCCTCGGTCAGCGCGTCGAGCTGCGGCGGATTCACTCCCACGGGCGTCACCTGCGGCGCGAACATATCCGCGGTGACCGCCTGACCACAGGTGACATCGACGAACTGCCCGGCACCGAGCAGCCGGGCCAGATCACCGGGATAGTTGTCGGCGGCCCGGGCGCATCCCGGTACGCGGGGGTCGATGGTGGTCAGCGTCCCCACGGCCGCATACGAATCACCCAGCGCCACATACTTTCCCACGCTCGGCGGTGCCGCCGAGACGGTCGCCCAACTCCCGGCCGACAGCACCGAGATCATCGCGACCGCCGGGGCCCCGATCCATCTCGACCGACGCGCACCCGATATCGATGAGGCGGCCCCGCCATCCCCTCGCGGACGAAATCCGTTCGGGTGCGAGGACATTCGCTGCCTATCAGGCGGGCCGAACAGCCCACGACACATCACCGGCCGCTCCGAGGGCTCTCGGAGTGCCGCTCGGACAGCAACTCCTCCTCGCGAGTGATCATCGGGATCGGGGCCTGCCGGCCACCGACGCCCGCGGTGTCGCGGGCCGTGCGCGCCGCCGATCCGGTCAGATGGCGTTCCAGCAGATCCGCGCCGCGCTGGATGCCACCGGCCACGGCGAATCCCGTCGCCACCCGCGCCGCGCCCTCGCGGCAGCCCCTGGCCGCCTCGATCCCCGCCCGTAATCTACCGGGGGACAACTTCTTCGGCTGGACCGACGTGCCCGCCTCATTGGTGACCACGCGCCGGGCGACCTCGGCCTGATCGCGGCCGAACGGCACCACACAGACCGGCACACCGGCCGCCAGTGCCTTCTGCGTGATCCCCATGCCGCCGTGGGACACGACGACATCGGTGCGGTCCAGCACCAGATGATGCGGGAGGAACGATTCCACGCGCGCATTGGGCGGCACCGAGAACGAGGCCGGGTCGATGGCCCCGGCCGTCACGACCGTATAGAAGTCGGTATCGGCCAGCGCGTCCATCGCGACCTGCGCCAGATGGCCGTCGTCCTGGAACTCCGTGGAGCAGGTGACCAGGGCCAGCGGGCGATCGATCGAATCGAGCCATTCGGGAGCCCGTCCCGGCGGGGCCCACAGGCCGGGGCCGATCTGATGGATCGAGGTGGGCCAGTCGCGGTGCACATCATCGAACGGCGGCGCGGTGAAGTTCAGCAGCAGCGGTGGCTGCAAGAAGAAGTCCCTGGAATGGGCCAGGGGCTCGAGCCCGAACCCGGCCCGCGCCCGGTTCATCTCCGGCAGCACCTCGTCGAAGTAGTGATCGAGCACCCGCTGCACGACGCCGTCTCGAATGCGGCCCGCCACACCGGATTTCGGGCGCAGTCCCGGACCGAACGGCGGCACACCGCGCGACGGGATCGGCAGCAGCAACGGCGCCCACGACGCCCACGGCAGGCCGCTCGCCGCCGCCCGGAATTGCGCGCCCGGGGTCGTGATATCGATCAGCAGCGCATCCGGGGTCTCGGCCGCGATCGCCAGGCGCAGCGACTCGGCCTCGACGGGCATCCGATCGACCAGCGAGCGCGCGAGCGACCGCAGGGCCGCGATCCGCGATCCGGCCCCCCAATCGTTGAGGGTGTCCTCGGCCAGCTCCGGCGGCAGCGCCCGCACGCCGATGCCCAGGGGGGCCAGTGAGCGACCCGAATCCGGCAGCGTGACCACGGTGACCCGATGGCCGCGTTCGACCAGTTCGGCGAGTACAGGGGTAATCGGATAGAGGTGGCCCTTGGCGGGAGAAGTGAACGCGAGAATCTTAGCCATGACTTAGGCTAACTTCTGGCTATCGCTGATGAAAGGATTGTTGGTGATACGTTATCCGCCATGAAAGCGGAGCGAATGACCTGGGCTCTTCGGGCAATCTGCGTCTCTGCGGCCACACTGATGGCTACGATCGCGCCGCAGGCCATCGCATCGGGGGACGAATCAGACCTGAAGTACGAAACTATAAGAACTCCCGTATTCGCTTCTGGCAAATGGCTGGTTGACCAGTCGGGCCGAGTGTTTGTCCCACATGGCGAGAATGTCGCCGCGAAGCATGTCCCCTATCTTCCGTCCCGGCTCGGCTTCGGCGACGAGGATGCCGACCTGCTGACCCGCGAGGGTTTCGACGCGGTCCGGCTGGCGGTGTTCTGGGCGGCGGTCGAGCCGCGGCCCGGTGTCTACGACGACGACTATCTGGCCGATATCCGCCAGACCGTGGCCATGCTCGAGCGCCACGGCATCGCCACGCTCGTCGAGGCCCATCAGGACATCTGGTCGACCCGGTACGGGGGCGACGGCGCGCCCGACTGGGCCACGATCGACGACGGCATCCCCGACGGTCCGCACGATCTGATCGGGGCCAATCTGGCCAATCCCGCCTACTGGCGCGCCACCGACAACTTCTACGCCAATCGGCCCGCCGCCGACGGGATCGGCATCCGCGACCGCTTCCTCGCCATGTGGCGACATGTCGCCGAAACCCTGTCGGGCACACCCGGTTTGATCGGCTACGGGCCGCTCAACCAGCCGCCCACCGGAGCCGCGTTCCTGCCATGCCTCGCCGATTTCTGCCCGCCGCCGCTGGCGGATCAGCTGCGCGCGCTGAGTCGCGATGTGACACAGGCGATTCGGCAGGGCGACGGTGCGACTCCGGTGTGGCTGGCACCGCTGATCACCTCCAACTACGGCTCCCGCTCGGATCTGGGGCAGGTGCCCGATGCGAATGTGGTGTACGGCTACAACTCCTACTGTGTGGTCGCCGCGCTGCAGGGCGGCGGCGGCGCGGGCTGTGAACCGCAGTGGCAGGCCGGCGCCGTCGAGGCCGCCCGCTACTCCGGCGAGCAGCGAATCCCCGCCATGGCAACGGAATTCGGCGCCACCGGCGCGGCCGACGCCCTGCGCGCCAATGCCGCGATCTTCGATGATCACCAGGACGGCTGGTTCCACTGGACCTACTTCGGCGGCGATCCGGCCACGGTGGCGCGCGATCCCGACGCCCAGGCGATCGTGATCGATCCGCGTCGCCCGCGCACCGACGGCAATATCAACGAGGCCAATCTCGACGCCTTGGCCCGGCCCTATCCGCAGCTGACCGCCGGAATCCCCGGGCCGTGGCGATTCGATCCCGGCACACGGCAATTCGACTACAGCTACACCCCCGCGCGGGCCACCGGCGACGGGGCGTTCCCGATCGGCAGTCGGACAGTGGTGGCGCTGCCTCAACGCCAGTATCGCGATGGATACCATCTGCGCCTGCGCGGCGGGCGGGCGGTATCCGAACCCGGTGCGCCCCAACTGCGCATCGCCTCCTGCACCGAGAACGGCGATATCGCACTCACCGTGCTGCCGGGCCCGGGCGCCGACGACCAAGGTTGCTGAACGAAAGGACTGCCCGATGAAGATCACCCGCGTATGTCTCGGTGTCGCAACGGCTTCGGTCCTGGCGGCCACCGCCGTGGCCGTGCCGGCCGCGTCTGCCGCCGAACCCGGCGTGCGGTACGTCGCCTTCGGCGACAGCATGACCGTGGCGCCCTTCGGCGGAGGCGGCGGCGTGCTCGGCCTGCCCACCTTCCAGCAGCAGCCCAAGACCGTTCCGCCGCCGAATCCGATGGACTGCGCCCGCAGCAACTTCGGCTGGCCGTCGATCATGGCCGCGGACTGGGGATTGGGCCAACCGCAGACCGGCGACTGGGCCGACTACGCCTGCCAGTCCGCCACCACCGACAGTGAACCGGTCAACAATCTGCGTACTCAGATCGATCAGTCCATCACCGACGGAATGCTCGGCGCCGCAACACGATTGGTCACCATTCAGATCTCCGCGAACGATATCTGGTTCCCCGGCCAGGTCTCCAACTACGCCTACACGCTCGCGATGTGCCTGACCGATATCATTCGTGGCTGCGACTATCGCACCGATCCGAACCTCTATACCGACGCCGACGCGATGACCGGCGCCGATCTGGCCTTTCGCATGACCCGCGGCATTCGCGGCGACATGATCGGCTCCATCCGATCCGCCGCGCCGAACGCCGAGATCCGCCTCGTCGGCTATGAAGATCCACTCCCGCCGCCCGGCGTCCCCTTCGTCTGCTTCTCGGTATTCGGCCTGCACATTCCGTGGCCGCAGTACCGCACGGCCTATGCCCATCTGATGACCGACAACATCGAGTACGCGATCCACGGTGCCGCCGACCGGATCGGCGTGGGCTTCTGGTCACTGCGCCCGGTCGGCATCGGCCATGACCTGTGCTCCCCCGCGACGCACTGGACCGGCCTGATGGACCCCGGCGAACCCTTCTTCCCCTTCCACCCGACCCTCGAGGGACATAACGCCCAGGGCCATTTCCTCACCGGCGTGCGGCTGGCCGACGGCATCAACTGACCATCGCCCGTTTACGAACGCGGTGACGGGCTATAGCCGGATTGCGGGCTCCAGCCGAGCGGGCCGGCACACCACATCGGAAAGGGGACGCCATGAGCGCCACCGACAAGGCGAAGAACAAGCTCGACGACCTGACCGGCCAGGCCAAGGAGAAGGTCGGCGAGGCCACCGGGGATCAGGACAAGAAGAACGAGGGCAAGGCCGACCAGGTCAAGGCGAACCTCAAGGACGCGGGCGAGAAGGTCAAGGATGTCGGCGAGAAGGTCAAGGATGCCTTCCGCCACTGACCCTGCTGACGCCTAACGATCCCGGCGTCGACTCCTTCTAATGGTCCCGGCCCGCGGTGGGCCGGGACCTCCCGTTGTCATGACGCTCGGCCGCGGTAGCCAGATACGCGCTCAACTCCCGCTGCAACGTATGGTCCAGCGCCTGGTTCAGCGTGTTGTGCACCGCCGCCACGCCGAGCTCACGCAGATGATTGAGCATCTTGGTGGTCTCGGCGATCTCCTCGTCGCTGTCGGGCAACCACCCGGGCCCGTGCTCGTCGACGATATGGTCCTTGGCCGCGGCCACCATGGTGTCGGCGATATCGTTCACCCGCCCGGTCACCGCGCCGTACACCTCGATCAGCCCGGGCAGCCCGAATCCGTAGCCGTGCAGCGCCCCGAAGGTCTCCAGCAGTTCGGGCTGGGTGAATTCGATGATCTCCCCGTGCACTCGGACCAGCCCCAGCTCCGCGAGCCGGGCGATATCGTCCTGACCGACCGGGCCGTCGGGACCGTCGCCGAGAAAGGTGTCGACCAGCTCGCGCGGCACCGACATCGGCTCCTCGGGCGAACCCCAGGTCGCGGTGACGGCCTGCTGCAGCCCGAGGATCTCGCTGAGATCCTTCCCCGTCTCCCAGCTGGTGATGAAGTCGGCGATATGGGCGGTCGTGAAGCCGCGCTGCAGCAGCGCGTCGATGATCCGCAACCGGGCCAGATGGGAGTCGTCGTAGATCAGGGCCCGGCCGCTGCGCCGCGCGGGCGCAGGCAGCAATCCGCGCTCCTGATAGTTGCGCACATTGCGGGTCGTCGTGCCGGCGGCGCGAGCGAGATCGTCGATGCGGTATTCCGCCATCCGCGTCTCGCTCCTCCTGCTCGACCGACCGTTCACCGAACCGCCCTCGACATTAGCCCAGCCTGGCCCCGACCCGCCGATCGACGTCCACACCCGCGCGCGGCGTGGCGAGGTAATCGCTCGGATCGACCGCCGCCAGCTGCCGGGTGAACTGGGTGCCGAAGCCCGGATACATGGTGGCGTTGAAGCCGTCCTCGGTGAGATACCAACTGCGGCAACCGGAATTCCAGGTGGTCGACGCGAGCCGCCGCTGCAGCACGGCGTTGTAGCGGTCCTGACGGTCCCGGCTCACCTCGAGCATCCGCAGATCGCGGTCCAGCAGCAGTCCGATGGCGTCGGTGAGGTAGTCGATCTGCGCCTCCATGTACACCAGCGCCGAATTGTGTCCCGGCCCGGAGTTGGGTCCGAAGGTGAAGAACAGATTCGGATAGCCCGAGACCGCCACACTCTTGTAGGCATAGGCCCCGCGCTGCCACTCCTGCGCCAACACCCGCCCGTCGCGACCGGTGATCGGGAACGGCGTGCCCTGTTTGGACACATCGAATCCGGTGGCGAACACGAGGCAGTCGGCCCGATGCTCGATGCCCTCGGCGGTGCGGATGCCGCGCGGGACGATCCGCGCGATCGGCCAGGTGACGAGTGTGCAGTTGTCGCGCTGCAGCGCCGGGTAGTAGTCGTTGCTCAACAGCAACCGCTTACAGCCCGCGCGGAAGTCGGGGGTGAGCTGGCGGCGCAGCCACGGATCGCGCACCTGCGCACGCAGATGCAGCAGCGCCACCGATTCCACGACCCGGGTCAGGGGCGAATTCCACACCACGCCCAGCGCCACCGATTCATGTCCCCAGAACCAGGCCTCACGGACCAGGTCCTGGGTCAGCGGCACGGTGCGATACATCCGTCGGGTCAGCGGGTGGGTGTCCCGGTTCACCCGCGGCAGCACCCAGCCGGGCGTGCGCTGGAAGACCTTGACCGACCGCGCCTTTCGCGCCAGTTCGGGGATGATCTGCACGGCGCTCGCGCCGGTGCCGATCACCGCCACCGTTTTGCCGGTGAAGTCGTAGTCGTGATCCCATCGGGCGCTGTGGATTCGGTGGCCCCCGAAGTCGTCGAGACCCGAGATCGCCGGGAAGCCCGGATTGGCCAATGGCCCCGAGGCCATGACGACGCTGCGCGCCTTGACATTCGGCTTCTCGGTGAACGAGATGTCCCACAGCCCAGTGGTTTCGTCGAATACGAGGCCGGTGACGGTGTGGCCGAACCGGATCGAGGGCCGCAGCCCGAATTCCCCGACCATCGTGTCGATATAGCGCAGGATCTCCGCGCTGCCCGAATAGGTTTGCGACCATTCCGGATTCGGCGCGAAGCGGTAGGAGTACAGCCGCGAGGGGATATCGCAGGCCGCCCCGGGATAGGTGTTGTCGCGCCAGGTGCCGCCGACCCGATCGCCCCGCTCGAAGATCGCGAAGTCGCCGATGCCCTTCTGCCGCAACCGGATCGCGGTCCCGATTCCGGCGAATCCGGCGCCGATGATCGCGACGTCCAGCGGCCCGCTCATGCGACGGGCTCGTAGGTCAGTTCCTTGGACCAGGTGGGCTGGGCCGGCAGGAAACGATCGGGTATGCGGGCGGTCAGCTTCACCAGCGCGTCCGCGAACAGGTGATAGGGATGATGGCGGTCGATCACCCAGTTGCCGTGCATCTTCACGATCCGGTACATGGGCACGCGATTGGCCAGCGGCATGCGCTCCCCGACCGCGCGGTACTTGCGCAGCGCCGCGTACAGCTTCTCCTCGTCCACGCCCATCTCGACGATGTTGTCGCGCATCTTGTTCAGCAGCGGAATATAACTCAGCACCCCGATCAGCAGGCTGGGCTTGATCCAGCCGCCCACCAGATCGATGAACAGCTTGCGCGCGTGCGCGTGGCCGAGCAGCTCCATCACCGCGTAATCGGTGGCCAGATGCCGGGATTCGTCGGAATTGATCTTCTTGAACACCTCCTGCGCGACCGGATCGGAGATCTCATCGGTGATGAACTTGATCAGCGCGCCGTCCAGCGCCACCTCGAGCATCGGGATCACCGTGCCCAGGAACGACAGCGACATACCGTCGGCGTACTTGTCCAGGAAGTCGATCACCAGCTTGACGTTGATATTCGGTTCCGGGATCTCGTCGCCGTCGAGCATGTCCCACCGCCGCATCAACGCCAGTTCGGCATTGGCGTGGCGCTGCTCCTCGGCGTGGAAGTAGCGATAGATCTCGCGCAGGGTCTGGGTCGGCGCCTTCTTGGCCATCGCCGCGAACCCACGGGCGCCGACGTTCTCGATCCACATCAGATCGGCCAGGAACGGCTTCAGCTTGGTATGCAGCTCCGGCGAGATCAGCTCGACGCCCGGTGCCTCCCAATCGATATCGGCCAGGGCCCACTGGCGGGACTTGATCTTGACCAGCATGGCATCGAAGTCGAAGGCCATGTCACACTCCTGTCTTCGCTGCGTCGGCCACCGGGGAGGACGACTCCTCCTGCGGCAGAACGCGATTGAGCACGCCGAGGGCGTGGGTGTACAGACTCGGGAACTGCCGCTTGAGCAGCCACACGGCCCGGGCGTCCAGCTGCGGCAGCACATAGAGGCGGCCGTGATCGCTCGCGTCGAGCGCGGTGCGCGCCACGCGCTCGGGTGAGAAGCCGATCCGGCGCATGAGTTCGGCGGCCAGTCGTGACGATCCGGCGGCGATCCGGCCGTCGCGCACCACATTGGTTTTCACGAAGGTCGGGCACAGCACGGTGACCGCGACCCCGCTACCGGACAACTCCGCGGCGAGGGTCTCCGACAACGAGATCACCCCGGCCTTGGACACGTTGTAGGCGGCCATACCGGGCGCGGCCGCGAAACCCGCCGCGGAGGCGACGTTGATGATGCCGCCGCGACCGGCCGCGCGCAGCCGCGGCGCGAAGATCTCGCAGCCGTGCACCACACCCCACAGGTTGATGCCCAGCGCCCACTGCCAATCGTCCAATCCGATCTCGCCCACCGGTTTTCCGCCGATGCCGACACCGGCGTTGTTGATCACCAGAGTGGGCGCCGCGCCGAAGATCAGCTCGGCATGCAGGGCCAGGCTCTCCATATCGTCGCGCCTGGCGACATCGCAGAGGTAGGAGTGGGCGGGGCGGCCGTAGCTGGTGTCGATCATCCGTGCGGTCTGCGCGGCGCGTTCGATATCCACGTCCGCGCACAGCACTTCCCCACCGCGCGCGGCCAATTCGAGGGCGAAGGCACGGCCGATGCCGCTACCGGCCCCGGTCACGACGGCCTTGGCGGCGCGGGTGCGCCGCGCCCGCACCGGGATTCCGGGAATGCCGAGGTCGAAATCGAGCAGGCCCATCTCAACTCACCTTTGTTCGAACTGTCGTATCTGCCCGCGCCAGAGCGTCTTTCACGAACCCGGCCGCGCGGCGCAGGGCGGGGACGGCCTCGGGGACCAGCAGCGGCAGCGCCTGGAACACATGGATGCGCCCGGGCCACAGCTCGAGTTCGCAGCGTCCGCCCGCGGCGAGGATCATCGCGTGCCAGGCGCGGGCGTCCGCCGACAGCATCTCCCCCGCGCTGGCCTGTACCAGCATCGGCGGCAGCGCGGCGCCGGGCGGCGCCACCAATCGCAGCCGCGGCGAATCCGGCGGCTGCCCAACGGTATACAGCTCGAGCAGGCGACGACCCACCCGCGCCGGGGCCATCGGGTCGCGGCTGAGCCGGTCCTGCCGCTCGGCGAGCCCGAGCGTCACATCCAGCAGCGGCGAGAACACGAATACCCCGGCGGGCTGGGAGGTTCCGCCACGCAGATTCTCGAGCAGCAGATCCAGCGCGAGATGTCCGCCCGCGGAATCACCACCGATCACCAGATCCCGCGCGCGATAGCCGTGCGCGAGCAGCCAGCGATAGCCCGCCTCGACATCGCGCGCGGCGGCCGGGAAGCGATGTTCGGGCGCGAGCCGGTAGTCGACGAGGAAGACCGGCAGCCCGGTCAGCCTCGACAGCCGCGAGGCCAGCCCGCGATGGGTGCGCGCCGAGCACACCACATACCCGCTGCCATGGATGTAATAGATCGCCCGGGAACCGTGTTCGACGCCCGCCGCGCGCACCCATTCGCCGCGCACGCCGCCCGAGCGCACCGGCGTGACCCGGGTGCCCGGCAGCACGGGACCGAAGGTCGCCATGACGCCCGCGATGATCGCGCGGCCGATGCCGATCCCGAGCCGATTGGGCGGCAATACCGCGTGGACCTGCCGCAATCCCAGCACCGAGGCCGAGGCCGCGAGCCGGGTGCGCAGGGCGGCCACCTCGGGAACCGAGGCCGGGCCGGTGGTCATCGTCGACCATGTACTCGACATGTCATAAGAATCACCGGCCTATGCGCCATCTGTCAATGGCACATTTGATAACACCTATTCAGGCGCCCGTAGGCTCCGCATCCGACGTGGCCTTGGGTAGCGACCAGGGCGAGGCGGGCGCCAGCCACGGCTCGTCGACCGCGATCGCATTACCGCCCTGCTGTTTCGCGCGATACATGGCGGCGTCGGCGCGGTGCAGCAGTTCGGCGAGTATCCGCGCGGCCCCACCGTCGCGAGGGCGGCCGGGCGGCAGGGTCGCCATGCCGAAGCTGGCGGTGATCCGCACCGGTTCGGCCGCCTCGGCCACGGCCCGGCGTAGCCGCTCGGCGAGCACCCGGGCCTCGGGCGGGGGCAGCAGGGCCAGCACCGCGAACTCCTCGCCGCCCGTGCGGGCGACGACCGCCCCGTCGGGAGCGGCGGCGCGCAGCCGGTGCGCGGTATCCGTCAGCACCCGATCGCCGATGCGATGTCCGAAGGTGTCGTTGATCGCCTTGAATCGGTCGAGATCGACCGCGATCACGCAGACGTGCGCGAGTGACGAGCGGTAGATCGTCTGTGCCGCATAGTATTCCAGTCCGCGTCGGCTCGACACCCCGGTGAGGGAGTCGGACAGGATATCGGTCCACAGCAGCCAGCACCCGAACTGCAGCCCGGGCAGCACCACGCCGCAGACGATCACCATGGCCGTGATCATCGCGACGCCCGCGAGCGGATGCTCCCCGCGCAGCGCCGGAATCGACAGCACCACGGTGGACAGCACCGACCACGCGGCATGTGCGACCACCATGCGGGGTGTGTGGAAGAAGGTGAAGTAGAGCCCGATGGCGACCAGCAGGACGAGTGCCGAGGCGTTGCCGATATGGTCGCCCGCGAGGAGGGCGACCGCGGTCACGAAGATATCCGCGCCGCCCATCAGCAGGATCGAGGCGAGCACGGCCGGAACCGGCCGCAGCCACCAGCGCAGGGCGAACAGCGCGGCCACCGCCGCGCAGACGAACAGGGTCACGCGACCGGAATGCTGCCGCTCCGGCATCGAATACGCCGCCAGGACAAGGACGACCGCGGAGGCCAGCCCGCCGGAGCCGACGACCACTTTCATCCACACCAGCGCCGAGCGCGAGGCGATCGTCTGCACCAGCCAGCGATAGTGCCCGTTCTGTTTCCACCAGGACCGAACCAACTGCCGACTACTCATCCGACCCCCTGGTTACCGCTCACGTGGGTAATGCACGTTTGCCACCAATTAACTGCCGAGTGTATTCCGGTGCGCAACTCCGACGCGCGAGCGAGTCGGTGTCGTGATGGAACCCTCAACCTTGGTACAGGATGGTTCTATTGGAATTCATGGCGCCGTCGGGGCAGGTCACGGTCAGTTGGATGTAGAACGAGCCGACGGCGTTATTGGGCGGCGCCACCGAGAAGGACAGGGTCGTATCCCAGGTGTCGGACGGTATCTTCGGCAATCCGGAGCTGAATCCGGTGTTGCCCTTGGCGCCGTTCACGTACATCGATTGCGCGGCATAGGTGCACCGCTGGCCCTTCTCGCCGGAGACCTCGAGATCGGCGGCGAAGGCGTTCGGACCCGCGAGTCCGCCCTCATACCGAAAGGTGGAGATGTAGATCGAGCCGGTGCCCCGGCCCAGCAATCCGTCGAACCACGCCTTCACCGATGGCACCGAGTTGATGGCCGCCCCGGCGATGACCCCGGCCGTCGTGATGCCCGCGACCGCGAGCGTCACCTTGTGCGCGGTCTTCATGACGGTCTCGGCTCCATACCTCACCTCGAAACCTGGAGAGCCCGACCGAGATCAATGGTAGAGCCGCCGCCGGCGCGCCGAGGCCCGAACGATCAGATGCAGCGCCACCAGCAGCCACACCACGGCCAGGGCGAGGAGCAGGCCGATTCCGTACGGCCGGTCGAGCACGGTCGAGTTGGTGGCGAGCGCGTGTTCGCGGTCCACGACCGGCAGCGCGACCGCGATCAGCGCGATCGAACAGATGCCACCGTAGACCACCGAGGCCCACCACGCTGCGGGCACCAGCCGCCGCGCGCCGACCCCGACGGCCGCGCAGATCGGCGCGAAGACGAAGTCGTGCAGGATGATTCCGCCCGCGAACCAGATCACCACCGATCGCAGATCGTCCGGATTCTGTTCCAGCAACATCCGGATGCCGTAGCCGGCCGCTCCGATTCCCAGGGCCAGCAGGATGATTCGCACGGCGATCACGACAGCACCTCGATCGAGGACAGCCATTTGGTCTGCAGCACGCCCGGACGATTCGGCGCGATGAGCCGGCACGGATAACCATGATCCAGACTCAGCTCCGCCCCGTTGAGCCGCAATGCGACCAACGTCGAATCGTCCACCGCATGCCGCCGCGGCAACACCGACCGCCCGTAGATCCCCCCGGTCTCCAACGACACGAAACCGACATCCCCACCCCGATATTCACCCACCGCCCCCAGCAGATCCCGCAACCGCACCCCCGCCCACCGCGCCGACGCACTCCACCCCTCCACACAAGCAATCGGCAACTCCACCTCATACTGCGGCAACCCCGCCAACTCCCCCCGCGAAAACCCCCGCTTCCCCCCACCACAGCTCACCATCAACCGATACCCCTCGGCCAAGGCCATCTCCCCCACCCCCGCCTCCCCCGCGGTCCGATTGACCGGAAGCCCTTGCGGCCCTTCCCCACTCCGCGGCGCCAACACCGCCAACCACCGCAGATAAGGAACCGTCTGCCCCGCCACCGCCAACCCTGCCACCACAGCCCCCAACCCGGCCCCCACCAACACCGCCCGCCGCGACACCCCTGCCCCGGCCGCTGGGGCGGCCGGAGCAGGGGACTCTGGGGACGGACCCGCCGCCAGAGCAGGCGACTCCGGAGACGAGCCCGCAGCCGAGATGGGCGCACCGAGGGCTGTGCCCTGGCCCTTCGATCCCTCAGCGCCAACACGTTTCAGCCCACCGGCACCGACCGTCTTCAATTCCCCAGCGCCAGAGCCCGTCTCGCCCTCAGCGCCACCATCCCTCTCGCCCGCAGCATTAGCGACCGTCTTGATGTGAGCATCAGTGCCCCTCGAGGTACCAGCGCTGGTACCCGTATCGATCCCGGCGCTGGCACCCATTTCGACCTCGGGGCTGGTGCCCCTTCCGACCTCGGGGCTGATACCTCCCTCGACCTCGGAGCCGGCACCCCTCTCAACCTTGGCGCCGGTGCCCCTCTCAACCTTGGCGCTGGTATCCCTCTCGCCAGCAGCGTCAACACCTTTCGGCTCACCAGCGTCGTCCCCACTCGACTCCCCGGCGCCAGCCGCCACCATGTCCCCTGCCCCGGCCGCCCCGGCGGCCGGGGCAGGGGTCGGGTCGTCCAGGGGGGTGGACAGGGCGGTGCGGACGATGGGGAGCTTGACGGCCAAATGGACTGCCAGGGCGCCTATGGCTACGTAGGCCATGGCGTAGTGGGTTGTGGTGAAGAAGAACTTCCAGGGGTAGTACTTGGCGGTGTTCAGGAGGCCGGTGGTCAGTTGGAAGATGGTGGCGCCCACCAAGATTGCTATGGAAGCGCGTTCCAGGAGCTGGAGGGGGTCGCCCAGGCGCGGGCGGGCGAACAGGCGGGGATAGACGGACCAGAGTTTGACCAGGAGCAGGGGGATGGTCATGGTGCCCGAGATGACATGGGCGCCTTGGGTTACGCGGTAGAGCCATACCGGGTGGGTGGGCCAGACGAACCAGGTGGGCGGATGTTGGATCCAATGGCTGATCAGGCCGGTGAGGAAGCAGAGGGTGATCGTCGCGCCCAGGGCGATGCCGACCCGCGCCGTGACCCGGGTATCGCGGGCGGGTGAGATCCGGTTCTCGATGGCCGTCGGGATCATTGCGATACACGCTCCAGGTCACCGACGGTGCGGGCGAAGCGGCCCGTGCATTCGGCGGCGACGGCGAGGGCGTCGTGGTAATAGTCGACGTCGGTGAGGATCGGGAGCTCGCGGACACGATATTCGCAGCGGTGCAGCATATTTCGGGTGTGCTCGCCGGTGCGGTCGGTCGACATCGGGACCTCGGTGAGCAGGCGGGCCGGTCGCGGATCGGGCAGGCCGAGCGCCCACCAGCCGCCGTCGGCGGCGAAACCGAGCACGCTGTCGCCGGTGTCGACCAGCAGCCGCGCGGCCGCCCCCAGCAGTTCGGGTCCGGCCTGCGGGGTGTCCATGCCGATCTGCAGCACCGGCAGGCCGAATCGGGCCGCATCGGCGTGCGCATTGGCCAGCCGCTGCCCGAAGTCGTTGCCGCGCTGCGGAATCACGGCGAAGTCACGCAGCGCCACGGCGAGATCCTCGGCCTGTTCGGCGCGATCGAGGTCACCGGTCCAGGCCACCACGGCGTACCGCACCCCGCTGAGCCGCACCGCGGCGAGCGTATCCAGCAGCGCGTCCGCGGCGAGACTTGCCGCCTCGGCAGGCGACAACGGCGGGGTCAGCCGGGTCTTGGCGAATCCCGCGATGGGCGCCTTGGCCACCACGAGAAGCGTTGCGGCGATATCGAATCCACTCATCGCACACTCCAGAAGTCGCGTACCGCGCGGACGGTGCCCCGCACCGAACCCGAAACCTTCGATACCCCATGGCTTCTCGGGCGATAACTGATATCGCGCTCGACGATCCGCCACCCGGCCAGCGCCGCCCGCACCAGTAACTCCAGCGGATAGCCCGACCGCGGATGCAGCGGGCCGAGCGCACGCAGCCGGGCGCGGCGGGTCACCCGCACGGCCGCCACATCGTGCACCGGCAGCCCGTAGCGCCGGCGCAGCCGATGGGCCACCAGCACATTGCCCAGCCGCGCATGCCACGGCCACGCACCCCGCGCGGCGGGTCGGCGGCGGCCCACCACCATATCCACCGTGGGGCCCAGTTCGGCCACCAGTCGCGGCAATTCGGCGGGATCCATCGACCCATCGCCGTCGAGCACGGCCACCACCTCGGTCCGCGCGGCATCGATGCCCGCACGCACCGCGCTGCCGTATCCGGGGGTCGGCTCCACGACCACGGTCGCACCCGCCGATCGGGCCACAGCCGCGGTCGCATCGGTGGAACCGTTATCCACCACGATCACTCGATACCCTGACGGAACGGCCGAGAGCACACCCGGCAACGCACCCGCCTCGTCCCGGCACGGGATCACCACGGTGACACCCGGCTCCTCGTGTGATTCGGTCACACCGATGACCGTAGAGCCACGACGGCCCGAAGAGGGTCAGCGAATCGGTGACAAAAGTATGACGAGACCTGGACGAACACTCATCCTGACGGTCTCGGGCCGGTCACGGCTCTAGGGTGTACCCGTGCCGACCACCTCCGTCACCACCGCGCGACCCGGCCTCGCGAGCCGGGCCGACCTCGCCTGCGCCGGCGCCGCGGTGGCCCTCGTCGCCCTCGCCATCGCCGTCCCGCTAATTCGTGGCGAACAGTGGAGCAAGCATCTGTACGCGGGCGCGGCGCCGCTGTTCGGCCAGTGGATGACCCATATCGGCTGGGGCACGGCACCCGCGATCGCGATCGCCGCACTGGTCATCGCCTACGGCCCGAGCCTGTCTCGGCGGCTGCCCTGGCGTCGGCTGCTGGCGCTCACCTGGCTGACGGCCGTGTGCTGGGCCTTCGCCCTGGCCATGATCGACGGCTGGCAGCGCGGTTTCGCGGGCCGGCTCACCACCCGCGACGAGTATCTGCACGAGGTCGGCGGCGTCACCGATATCGCGGCCATGCTGCGCGGATTCTCCGCCCGCATCCTGGATTTCCAGCCCGGCTCCTGGACCACCCACGTCGCCGGCCACCCGCCGGGCGCGCTGCTGACCTTCGTCCTGCTCGACCGCGTCGGCCTCGGCGGCGGCGCTTGGGCGGCGTGGCTGTGCACGCTGGTCGGCTGCGGCGCCGCGGCCGCGGTGGCGGTCGCGCTGCGCGCCCTGGGATCGGAGGAAAGGGCCCGCGCCGCAACGCCGTACCTCGCCCTCGCCCCAGCTGCCATCTGGATCGCGGTCTCCGGCGACGCCCTGTTCGCCGGGGTCATGGCCTGGGCGGTGGCGCTGCTGGCCGTGGCGATGCGCCAGGAAAGGCGTTGGCTCGCCGCCGCTTTCGGCTCCGGCGTGTTGTTCGGATTCGGCGTCTACCTCAGTTACGGCCTCGTGCTGATGGCGATTCCGGCCGCCGCGGTGATCGCGCTGGGACTGCTGCGCCGGGCGGAGCTGCCCGCGATTCGCCCGGCGCTCGTGGCCGCGGTCGGTGCGCTGCTGGTGGCCGGGATGTTCACCACCGCGGGCTTCTGGTGGTTCGACGGCTATCACCTTGTGGTGCAACGCTATTACCAGGGCATCGCCACCGAGCGTCCCTATTCGTATTGGGTGTGGGCCGATCTCGCGGCCGCGGCCTGCGCGCTCGGGCCCGCTGCCGCGGCGGCGCTGCACCGCCTCGCACGCGAACTGCTGCGCCCGTTCTCGACCGAATATGCTGGGCTCCAGCCCACTCGGCGCGCCCGCCTGGCGAGCGTGGAACCTGCCGCCGTGCTGGCGGCCGCCGGACTCGCGGCGATCCTGGCGGCGGATCTGAGCGGGCTGAGCAAGGCCGAGACCGAACGGATCTGGTTACCGTTCGATATGTGGGTGCTCGCCGGCACGGCGCTGCTACCCGCCCGCGGCGCCAGGTTCTGGCTCGTGATCCAGGCCGCGACCGCCCTGCTGTTGAACCATCTGGTCCTGACGAACTGGTGACATGATGCGCATTCTGGTAGCCGACGACGATCCGGTGGTCCGGGAGGTGGTGCGGCGCTATCTGGAACGCGACGGGCTCACCGTGATCGAGACCGCCGACGGCCCCGCGACGGCGGAGGTCTTGGCGCGCAACGAGATCGACCTCGCGATCCTCGATGTGATGATGCCCGCCCCGGACGGGATCGAGCTGTGCCGCGCGGTCCGATCGGGCCCACATCCGCAGATGCCGATCATCCTGCTCACCGCTCTCGGCGAGGAGGACGATCGGATCATCGGCCTGCAGGCGGGCGCGGACGACTACGTCACCAAACCGTTCAGCCCGCGCGAGCTGGCGCTGCGGGTGGCCTCGGTGCTGCGCCGCGCCCATCCCGCGCCGGGCGGCGACGAGATGTTGCGCAGCGGCGTCATCGAATTGCGCCGCTCCTCACGCACCGTCCAGATCGACGGCGTGCCGGTGGATCTCACCGCCCGCGAATTCGATCTGCTCGCCTTCCTGCTCGGCCATCAGCAGCGCGTGTTCAGCCGTCAGGAGCTGCTCGCGCAGGTGTGGGGCTGGAGCTTCGGCGACCTGTCCACCGTCACCGTCCATATCAAACGCCTCCGCGCCAAACTCGGCGACGCGCACCGCATCGACACCGTATGGGGCCGCGGATACGCCTGGGGCAGAATCGATTCCGACGATGCCCAATGATATCCTCGGCCTGATCGCCTACGCGCTGGCGGGTTCACTGCCCGTGGTCGGCATCGGCGCGCTCCTGCTGCGCTGGACCCGCAATCGTTCGCTCATCACGAGTACCGCTGTGCTGGTGCTGATTCCGGCGCTGGCCACCCTGGCCGGAGTGATCGCGGTCAGCGGGCTGATGTTCACCGACGAGCTCGAGCGCACGGCCGTCGTACTCGGCGTGGTCACCGCGGTGACCGTCCCGGCGGCCGTACTGCTCGGCCGCGCCCAGGCCCGGAACATGGTGTGGGAGAAGCAGATGCTCGAACAGGAACGCGCGGCTGAACGCTCGCGGCGCGAACTGATCGCCTGGGTCAGCCATGATCTGCGCACCCCGCTGGCGGGCATCCGTGCCATGGGCGAGGCGCTGGCCGACGGCGTGGTCGACCAGGCCGGGGACGTGGAACGCTACGGGTGCACCATCGTCCGCGAGACCCATCGGCTCACCGCCATGGTCGACGATCTGTTCGAGATGTCCAAGATCAACGCCGGGGCGCTGCGCCTGTCGCTGGAACCGCTGGATCTGCGGGAGGTCGTCGACGAGGTGCTCGCCGCCAACACCCCGACCGCGGCACGCGCCGACATCGCACTCACCGCAACCCAACCCGCCCATCGGGTGCCGGTCGCGGGCAGCGACCGGGCGTTGAGCCGGGTGTTCACCAACCTGATCGCCAACGCCATCGCGCACACCCCCGCCGGGGGCCGCATCGACGTCACCGTCGGCACCGACGGCCGCCAGGCATGGGTACGCGTCGACGACACCGGCCCCGGCATCACCGCGGCCGATCTGCCCCGCATCTTCGAGGTCGGCTACCGCGGCAGCACCGCCCGCACCCCGGCCGCGGACGCCCTCGGCAGCAGTAGCGGCATGGGGTTGGCGATCGCGGCGGGTCTGGTGCAGGCACATGGGGGTTCGATCCGGGCGACTCCCGGCGAAGAGCACGCCGGGAACTCAGTACGGACGCATGCCGAGAACTCAGGGCGGCTGCATACGGGAAACTCGGGAGGGCCGCCCGCCGAGGGACTGGGTGCTCATTTCGAGGTGCGGCTGCCGCTGGTGTCCTGACGCCACTGGGGAGCGCCGGTTCCGGAGGCCGGACGCAAAGGGGCGTGGGCGAATTCGATCAGGCCGCGTTCGGGGGTGACCGCCGCGGTGAAGCCCAGTTCCCGGCGGGCACGCTCCGGTGAGGCGACGATGTGGCGCACATCGCCCGCGCGGTACTCCCCCGTGACCACCGGCTGCTTGCCGTCGCTGGCCGCGGCCAGCACCGTGGCGACCTCGGCGATCGTGATCGGTTGTCCCGAGGCGATATTGAGCGGGGTGAACCTCGACAGCGGCCGGTCCAGGGCAGCCACATTCGCCGCGGCGATATCGCGCACGTGCACGAAGTCCCGTGCCTGGCAACCATCTTCGAACACTCGCGGCGCCTCACCCCGTTCCAGTGCGGAGCGGAAGATGGCCGCGACGCCGGAATACGGTGTATCCCTGGGCATTCCGTCGCCATAGACGTTGTGGTAGCGCAGCGCCGTCACCGTCGAGCCGGTGATGGTCGCCCAGGAGGCGGCGTAATGCTCCTGCGCCAGTTTGCTTGCCGCGTAGAGGCTGCGCGGCCGCAGCGGCGCGGACTCGTCGACCAGCGCCCAGTCCAGGACCGCATCCGAGGGCGACCGATGATCGAATACGCCGCGGTCCAAATCCTCTCGTCGGCGCGGCTCCGGTTCGACCGCCGCACCCTGCCCATCGACATAGCGACCCTCGCCGTACACCACCATCGACGATGCCAGCACCAGATGCCCGCAGCGAGCCCGATCCATGGCCGCCAGCAGCACCGCGGTGCCGAGATCGTTGTGACTGGCATAGGCGGGCGCATCCTGCGCGCTCACCCCCGCACCCACCACGGCCGCCTGATGACATACCGCATCCACCCCGCGCAGACACCGGTCCAGCGCCTCGGGATCGCGGACATCCACGCGCTCGACCTCCGGCGGCGGCGCGGCGTGCGGCCCGTGCGCGGCGGCGAGCATGAGATCGATCGCCACCACCTCATACTCGCGGGCCTCCAGGGCGCGGCGGATATGGGACCCGATGAATCCGGCCGCCCCCGTGAGCAACACCCGCATCATTCGACCTTTCGTAGGAGATCCACGCACGGACGCACAGCATTCTGGTCGCCCGAGGGCCGAGGAGGGAACCGGGACACGGCCGATGCCGCGAAATGTCAGAGTTCGGTCATATCAGCCGTCCGTTTGTTCCGGATTCCCTACTCGGGGACCAGGATTACGGCGCCTGCCTGCGGGTAAAGCCACCATACCGGCGTTCAGCGGCCGCGTTGTCGACCATCGACGAAGGAGAGGGCCGAGATGGCTGATCCGAAGAATCCTGGGCAGTTCGGCAACCGTGCGGACACCGTGGAGCAGGCCCGCAAGGGCGGTCTGGCCAGCAGTGGCAGTTTCGGCGGCGCCAATTCCGCCGACCCGCGCGCGGCCGGCCGCAAGGGTGCCAAGGCGCAGCCGACCGAGGCGAAAGCCAAGGGCGGCAGGCACAGTCACCGCCCGAGCAGTGGCACGGCCCCCGATGCCCACGGCGAATCCCCTTCGCGCGACGGCTGATCGGCCGCCCGTCACGCCAACCCGATCAACCGCCCCAGCAGCGCGACCTGATCGGCGAAGTGGGTGAGGAACTCCGGCGAGCCCGGGTCCACGCCGCAGACGCCCTCGACGATCTGCGGCAGGGTGACGGGCGCCATCGACGCGGCCATCAGCATGATCAGCAGACAGCCCGGATCCACCTCGGCCGGTAACCGACCGTCGGAGTGCAGCGCCCGTAGCTGCTCGACGCCGGCGAGGATCCCCTCGTTGACCGTCGCCGCGCCCGGATTCTCATCCGGCCCGGTGTACTGCAGTCCGGCCCACGCCAGCAGCCGCGCGCCCTGCGGGTTGTGCAGCGCCTCCAGCGCATAACGGCGCAGCTGTTCGGGCATGGGCGTCCCGGGCGGGACCAGTTCGTCCTGCCGCTCCCGCCACAGGCCCGACATCGCTTGGTACAGGCCCTCTTTGCCGTCGAAGTAGTACGAGATCAGCTGCTGATTGACCCCCGCGCGGGTGGCGATCGCGCTGATCCGCGCGCCCGCATAACCGTGCGCCCCGAATTCGGTCGCCGCCGCCTCCAGGATCAGTCGGCGGGTGCGTTCGGAATCGCGCTGCCGCTCCTGCGGCTTGGGTGACCTGCGAGGTTTCGACGTCGGCACCTCATGATCATAACCTCACTTGGCAGTTTCAAGCGTCGCCGTGAGTTAATCAACCATCTGGTTGACAAAGGTGTCGGTTCGTTTGACGATGGGAGGACGCCGCGACAGCAGCGGTCACACACTCAGAAGGACCGGACCATGTCGACTCACCCTCGAATCCTCATCGCCGGCGGCGGCGTCGGCGGGCTCGCGCTCGCACAGGTGCTGCACCACGGCGGACTCGACGTCGCCGTCTACGAACAGGACCCCACACCGCGAATCCGCAACCAGGGCTACCGAATTCACATCGACCCCGACGGGAATGCCGCGCTGCGGGCCTGCCTGCCGCGCGCCGCGCTCGACCGAATTCGCGAAACCAGCGGCGTCAGCGGCGATCTCGTCGCCGGCTACACCCATCGCCTGGAGCAGGTCATGGCGCAGACCTTCCCCAACGTCCCCGCGGACGAGATCACGCACGTGGACCGCAACGCATTTCGCGCGGGCCTGCTCACCGGCCTCACCGATATCGTCCACTTCGGCCGCACGGTGGCCGACTACCGGATCACCGAATCCGGCCGAGTACGAGTGGAATTCGCCGAGGGCGGCACCGACGAGGGCGATCTGCTCGTCGGCGCGGACGGGGTCGGCTCCGCCGTGCGCCGCCGCCTGCTCCCGCACGCCGAGATCGCCGATCTGGGCATCCGCTGTCTCTACGGCCGCATGACGATCACCGAGGCCACCGCGGCACTGATCCCCGACGACTTCTACCGCGGATTCTGCTGGGCCGCCGACGAATCCGGCTGCGGCGCGGGATTCGCGGGTGTGCGCTTCCGCACCCGCCCCGAGGGTGCCTCGGACTATCTGATGACCACCCTCGCCGCCACGAACGAGCGGCTGGGCGTCACCGATGAGGAGCTCTATCGCCGCACCCCGAAACAACTGTGGCAACTCGCCGTCGAGGCCACCGCCGACTGGCATCCGACCCTGCGTGAACTGTTCGCCCGAGCCGATACCGACGCATTCTTCCCCATCACCATCCGCTACGCCCGCCGCGTCGACCCCTGGCAGCCGGGCCCGGTCACCCTGCTCGGCGACGCGATCCACACCATGCCCCCGACCGGCGGCGTCGGCGCCAACACCGCGCTGCGCGACGCGGCGACCCTCGCCGAACAGCTGCTGTCGAGCGAGCGCTCCCGCACCGATGCCGTCGCCGCCTACGAAACCATCATGCTGCCACGGGGTTTCGATACCGTCGACCAGTCGCTACGACTGGCCGGTCAACTGTTCGGCCGGTCGGCGTAGATCCCGTCGATCAGTCGCGGCACGGCCGCACTGACATCCACCTCGGCGGCGAGGGCCACATCGGCGCCCATCTCGATGCCGATCAGCTCCCGCCCCGACACCGCCTCGGCGAGCAGGCCCGCGATATCGTCGGCCGCGGCGCGAAAGGCCAAGGCGGCCACCCGCGTTTCGGGCGACCCGCTGTCCTGCCGATCCCAGAGTGCGGCCGCGATCGCCCCGGCGCCCAGATAGTCCTCGATGCCGGGACGCATGGGTCCCTCGGTGACGGCCCACCGTTCGCCCGCGGCGATGATCCCGATCGGACGATCCCCCGCCGCCTCGGCCGCCGCCCTCGCCACCGCGGCCGCATTGCGCAGCGATCCGGCGAAGACGGCCGCACCGAGATCGGCGGCCCGGGCCGAGAGGGTCGCGCCGTTCGGTGAGGGCAGTGCCAGCAGTGTTCCCGCGGGCAGATCCAGCAGCGAGGCGGGGCGCAGCGACCAGCCTTCCTCGCCCTTCGCCACCGCCGGTATCGCACCCGCCCGCTCGGCCGCCCGGGCCACGCGCGGATCGGTTCGGCGCCACGGCAGCGGTAGCACCCGGCCGCCGCGACCGGTCGCGATATCCACCGAGGTCGAGAAGGAGAGGACGTCGACGATGATCACGGCCCCGCAGTGCGGCGCGAGCGCGGCCAAGCCCTCCCGTCCCCACTCGAGCCGGATCCGATATCCGTCCTGATCGAAGACGCCCGCCACCCTGTCCCCCCGCATCTCAGGTAGCTGTTTGTCACAGCGTCGAACCCTACTAGCCGGTCTACTGTGGTCGGTAATGCACGAGTAGCGAGGTGGTAACCGCAGTAGCCCGAGGAGATGCGTGATGAGCACATCGAGGTCCGAGACGACTGACCGTAGCGCGCGCGACCGTGCCGATTTCACGGTGGCCGGACCACCGGTCACCGGGCAGATCTCGGAGGTGCTGGACCGCTATCTGCCGCTGCTGACCGAGGACGCTGTGATCGAACTGCGCGGGATGCCACCGGAATTGCCGACCCGGTTGACCGGGCATGACGAGGTGCGCCGGGCCGTAGCGCGATTGACCGACCACGATATCGACATCACCCATCTGGCCGCCGCCGAACCGCTGCTGGACGCCGATACCTGGCTGGTCTTCGCCCGCGGCGAGCTGATCACGCGGTCCACCGGCGAGCGCCGCCGGCAGGGCTACGCTTTCGCGGTGCGCTTTCGCGGCGCGCTCATCTGCCAGTGCGTCTGCGTTCTCGACCCACTCGCCGCCCCGGCGGCCGAGACCGCGCGCCGACGCGGCCGCCTCGCGCCGCTGGGGTTCGCTCTACGTCGACGCCGACGCGGGCAGGCGCCCACCGACCGGCTGTGACGACCGTCTCGGCACGCCGCCTCCACTACCACGACCGTCGGGACGATGCCGATAGATTCGGAGAGATCGTTATATCGATGAGTCGAGGAAAGCGGATGCGATGCACTGGGACCAGATGAACGCCACGCCCGATGACCTACGCAAGCGGGCCACGCGGCTGCGGCGAGGGGTCGGCCAGCTCGGGCTGCTGGAGGCGCTCATCGATGCCGCCTACGGGCCCTGGCTGGGCGCCATGGACGCCGACGGGCGCGGCACCGCGGAACTGCGGATGCATCTCGCCGGGCAGTACCGGATCACCGCGGTGGTGACCAGCGCGGGCAAGCTCAACCTGGTCCAGCTGGCCGATCCGGACAGCGAATTGGTGCTCGCTTCCAAGCCCGCGCTGCGCCGCGGCTGGACCGACACCGAACCGATGCCCAAACAGCCCGACTGGATCGAATACGTCGTCAGCTGGCTCGAGAACGCCAGCACCCATGTCGATCGCGGCGCGGTGATCGCCTGGCGGCTCGAGGGCGCCGACCGCCGCCTCGTCGCCATGGACGACACCATCGAGAGCCTGCGCGCCAGCCTCCTGGAACGCGAACAACTCCGCGCCGACCTGGCCACCGAAATCGCCCAGCTGCGTACCGAACTCGATACGCTCCCGCCGCAGGCCGACGCCCCCGTGACCCTCATCCCCGTCCCGGCCGCTCCTCCCTCCGAGGCGCCCGCCGATGTCGCGCCGGATCCCGCTCCCGCTGATTCGTTGCCGGACAACACCTCCACCGACGCGGTGAATCAGACCGCAGTCCGGCAAACGACCCAGGTCATCATCTAGTAACTCGCCGCAGGCACTGCTCGACTGTCCGCAGCCGCACTCCCACTTCCTTTCTGGAAGATTGGCGCCGAAACCGGCTCGCGCTCTAGCATTTTCATGTACCGAGCAGTTCACGACAGCGAAAGAGCCTCATCATGATACTTGCGGCCCTGCACGACACCGTTCTCGCTCAGCTCGGTAATCCGACTCCCGAGACACCGCCCGTCGCGGATAAGCTGATGCGGCTCGTCCGGTACTTCACCTGGTTCGTGCTGTTGTCCGGCGTGCTCGGGATCACCTATGCCGGTGGCCGATTCGCCTGGGACAAGTGGACCGGCGGCGGCTCGCAGGCGCCGCGGATGGTGGCGGGGGCCATGATCGGGGGCATCGTCGCCACCAGTGCGGGCACGATCATGAACGCGGTCATCGGATCCTGAACGCGCGACAGTGAACATCCGATGATCCGCTCGCACACCCGCGCCCACGGGGCCACAATCGACGTGTGCCGATAGACCGAGCCGACGCCGACTACTCCTGGGAGTTGCGCCACGACGACCGGGTGGTCGAATACGGCGCCCTGTCCTGGGACGACGCACATCCCTGGACGGGCAAGGCCGCGGCGAGCCCGTACGAGATGGGCAGCGAGCTGTTCGATCTGGCGTGCTCCACCGCGCTGGAGGATTGCCGCGACGCCGTCGTCGATGCCCGCATGGACGGCCGTCCCGATCCTGCCCCGATCGGCCGGCTCGCGGTGATCCTGCGCGACGCCGAGGGCGGCGAACTGATCTCGATGACCGCCCGGCTGATCCACCTGCCGATCACCGACGAGTACGTCGACGAACAGATCGCCATGCTGCGCGCGAGCGAGGAGGAGGATCGCCGGCTGGCCCTCGCGCGGCTGCAGCACCCCGAGCAGCCGCCCACCTCCCTGCTGATGATGAATTACGCGGCGGAGCAACCCCTTCCACCGCTGGATCCACCCGACCCGCCCGATCCGGATCGGCAGCGCATCGACGACCTCGAACGCGAGGCGGAGAATCTGCGCGAGAGCGTTGTCGATCCGGATCACTGCCGCCGCAAGCTGTTCGAGGCGCAGCGCCGCCTCACCGAGGCCGAACAGCAGATCGAGCGCGCCCCCGGCGAGGACGCCGCGATCCACGTGGCCCGCTGCGCCGAACAGGTGACCCTCTGGCACAGCCGCTCGGCCGAATCCACCGAAACCTACCTGCGCGCCGCCGCATTGGACGCCGAGGCGAACCGCCTGCGCCGGACGAGCTAGCGGCGCGGGCGATTACCCTCGCAGCGTCGGGATCGGGGCCAGGATCCCCCACTCCTGCAGATTGATGATCATCCTGTGCAGCAGCCACATCAACTCGGTCGTCATCCCTAGACCATGCGCCCGGCACGGCCGTGATCACCAGGGTCAGGGCCGCTGCCACATCGGATCGCGGCCGAGCAGCGCCACGATCGCATCCATCGGCGTCGATGCCGAATCCTCGCTCAGCGACGGCAGATACATCCCGCCCGGCCCGTTGAGAACGCTCCCCGGTGCGGTATTGGCCCGCGCGAGCGGCAGTGCGGCCGCGAGCAACCGATCCGGCACCGGGCATTCCCGGCCCACCGCCCGCGCCAGATCCCAGCGATGCACCAGCATGTCCACGAAGTGGATTCCCAGGACACGCTCGGTGGTCGCGCGGCCGAGCAGCCGCAGTCGCATCTGCCCGCCGCTGTTCTCCGCGGCCGCCAGCCACCGCCCGGTGATCCGGGCGAAGTCGTCGCGAGGATCGTCGGCGTGGTCGTCGAGCGGACCGAGCGCCGCCGAATTCACGGACTCGTGCTGGGAATTCATATGCTCGATCAGATCCCGGACGGTCCAGCCGGTGCAGGGCGTCGGCGCGCCGAGTTCGGATTCGGACACGGTGGCCACGTCGTGGCCGAGCAGTGCCAGGGCGGTCGCATCCAGTCGCAGCAGATCACTCATGGTTCACCTTCGATAACGTACGGTCATTCGCCATATCTATAGCGAACGATCGTACGTTAAGATCGGGGACATGTCTCCCCGCAGTTCCCTCGCCGACGCGGCCCGCACCCGCGAACGGATCGTGCGCACCGCCGTCGACGAGGCGTCCCGAATCGGCTTGGAGGGCTTGACGATCGGCGCGCTGGCCGATCGCCTCGGCATGAGCAAGGCGGGTGTGATCGGCCCCTTCGGCACCCGCGACATCCTGCAGGGTGAGGTCCTCGAGCGGGCGAGCCTGATCTTCCGTACCGCGGTCGTCGACCCCCTCGCCGGAGTGCCGCCGGGACCGGATCGGCTCGCGCGGCTGATCGACGCCTGGATCGACTATCTCGCCGACTGTCCTTTTCCCGGTGGATGTTTCGTCACCTCGGTCTCGGCCGAACTCGACGGCCGTCCCGGCCCACTGCGTGACCGGGTGCGCGCGGCGGTCATCGACTGGCACACCCTGTTGACCGCCGAAATCGCCGCGGCACAGCAGGATTCGACCGTCTCGGATCGCTTCGCCGAGGAGATCGCCACCACCCTCGTCGGCATCTCCATGGCCGTCAATCAGGGCATCCAACTGCTCGACGACCGGTCCGCCGCCGCGCGCGGCCGTCGCGCCATGCGCCACGCCGCCGGACTCACCGGGTGATCCGTCGGTGTGCCGGGGCGGCGCGATCGGGCCCGGGCGGGCAGGATCGACTCGGAACCGACTCGTCCTCGTCCCTGGAGGTTGTCCATGCCGCTGTCGCATCCGTCCGGTCCGCGTGCTCGCGCCTCCGAACAGGTCGCGGTGAATCCGGTCTTCACCCGGGAGCCGATGTCCATCCCGCGCAACCGGATGCCGGCCGGGGATCTCGATCCCGACACCGCCTATCAGATAGTGCACGACGAACTACTGCTCGACGGGAACGCACGGCTCAATCTCGCCACCTTCGTGACTACGTGGATGGAGCCGAAGGCCCGCGAACTGATGAGCGAATGCTTCGACAAGAACATGATCGATAAGGACGAGTATCCGCGCACCGCGGAGCTCGAGCACCGCTGCGTGCGCATCCTCGCCGATCTGTGGCACGCCGAGGATCCCGACCGCGCCATCGGCTGTTCGACGACCGGTTCCAGCGAGGCGTGCATGCTGGCGGGGCTGGCGCTCAAACGTCGCTGGCAGCACCGCCGCCGCGCCGCGGGCCTGTCCACCGATCGGCCGAATCTGGTGATGGGCATCAACGTTCAGGTGTGCTGGGAGAAGTTCGCCAACTACTGGGAGGTCGAGGCGCGGCTGGTTCCGCTGTCCGGCAACCGTTTTCACCTCACCGCGGAGGAAGCGGTGAAGTACTGCGACGAGAACACCATCGGCGTGGTCGCGATCCTGGGCTCGACCTTCGACGGCAGCTACGAACCGGTCGCGCAGATCTGCGCCGCGCTCGATGAGCTGCGGCGGCAACATGATTGGGATATCCCGGTCCATGTCGACGGCGCGTCCGGGGCGATGATCGCACCGTTCTGCGATCCGGAGCTGGAGTGGGACTTCCGGCTCGCGCGCGTCGCCTCGATCAACACCTCGGGGCATAAGTACGGGCTGGTGTATCCCGGTGTCGGCTGGGTGGTGTGGCGCGACCGCGCCGCCCTGCCCGAGGATCTGATCTTCCGGGTGAACTACCTCGGCGGAGAGATGCCCACCTTCGCGCTGAACTTCTCCCGGCCGGGCGCGCAGGTGATCGCGCAGTACTACACGTTTCTTCGCTTCGGCCACAAGGGATTCGAACGCATTCAGGGCTACTGCCGCGAGGTCGCCTCGAATCTGGCCGACCGGATCGCGAAGCTGGGCCCGTTCCGGTTGCTCACCGATGGGCGCGAGCTACCGGTGTTCGCCTTCACGCTGGCCGATACCGAGACCGGCTATTCGGTCTTCGACGTCTCGGCCGCGCTGCGCGAACAGGGCTGGCTGGTGCCCGCCTACACCTTCCCCGCCGAGCGCGAGGATCTGGCGGTGCTGCGCATCGTGGTGCGCACCGGCTTCAGCCACGATCTGGCCGATCTGCTGCTCGATGCCTTCGAACGCGCGATCCCACGGCTGCGGGCACAAGATCGCCCGGTGCGTGGACCGGAATCCGGCGGCTTCGCGCACGGCACCGAATCACGGTGAGCGTCAAGGGTTTTCAGCCGCGACCGTGGCGCAGTTCGTAGGCCTCGCGCTCGGCCGCGGCGCGGCGGCGCTCGGTGACATCGGCGAGCGCGGGATCCAGATCGTGCCGAACCAGGCGGTGGCGGCGGTAGACGTACATCAGCGCGATGGTGAAGTAGATCAGCGGGATGTACAGCAACGCCATCATCGACAGGCCGACCCACAGCGGCCCCGGAACCAGCAGAAACAGACACAGCACCGGAATCATCGGAATGAGGAACCGCAGCAGATAGCGGCGCCCGGCGCCCGGTCCGGTCAGATCCTCGAGTACCCACTCGCGCATCGACGGCGGCAGCGTCGCCCCGCCGATGTAGCGCACGCGCTGAACGAGATTGGGGGTCTGTCGCTCCATCAGTTCTCCCTACCTACCGGCGCCCGCCGGGCCGCCTCGTTGACGCGGGTCAGCACCGCGCGCAATTCCTCGAGATCCGCCAGGCTCACCCCGAGCCGCCGCACCACCGCGGGCGGTATCTTCTCCGCCTCGCGACGCAGCGCCCACCCGGCCTCGGTGAGGTCGATCAGCAGCGTGCGCTCATCGTGCTCGTGGCGGCGGCGGGTGATCACCCCCGCGGCCTCGAGCCGCTTGAGCAGCGGCGACAGCGTCGGCGAATCCAGCTGGATCGCCTCGGCGATCGCCTTCACCGACATCGGCGCCTCGCCCCACAGCGCGAGCATCACCAGATACTGCGGATGGGTCAGGCCGAGCGGTTCCAGCAACGGCCGATACACCGCGAGCACCGAACGATTGGCGACCGCTAGCGCGAAACACACCTGCCGGTCCAGCCGCAACGGATCTTCGATCTCCACGGCATGAGCTTAACGCGCCAACAGTTAGCGCACAAACTGTTCGTGCGTGATGTGCGTCAACCGAGGATCGCCGAGTGCTACACCTCCGGCTCGGAGAGATGTCGGACACGGCACGTTCGCACCGTTATTCCCTTGTGGGGCACTGAATTCGATACTCGAAGGCCTGCTGGAAGCCACGAGGATGACCGGCGCCGACGGCACCGCCCGAACAGCCCGATGAAAACGCTCTTCACCGCTAAACATCCTGACGCGACTAGATAAGGACAGCGGATATACCGCATCGCGAACATACCGCTACCGAACAAGTCGTGCTTGCCCCACAGTTGCGTTACATACCCCGAACCCTTTTCCGATCCCCTCGAGCGCAATCGGTCGCGAGTGGCCGGGCACCGACCATGATGAGCGGCATGAAGAGCGTCGCGCCGGGCAGGGATTCGGAGGGCCAGCAAAGGGACAACTGCGCAGCGAGACCGGAGACATCGATCTACCCTCGGATTCGTGGGTAGGCACATCGGACGGGCAATCGCCGCCCAGCGCAAGATTGCCGGGTTGAGCCAGCGGTAAATGGCTGGTCGTGCCCAATACAGCCTCAGCATGGTCAAGGCCGTCGAACAAGGCCGCGAAGTGGCGAGCCCCGGTTTCATCGTGGCGGTCGCGGGCGCGCTCGGTGTCGACGTCGAGCGGTTGCAAGGGGTGCCCTATGAGGGCTCGCTCGAGGATGATGGGCCGCTGGTGGGGCTGATGGATCTCCGCACGATTCTTGTCGAGGGTGCGTATGTGAAGGCGGACGAATCGCTCGGCCTCGTGGCGTTGGCAGCTGAATCGGCAGCGGTGGAGGTGGCTTTGCGCGGGGATCGGACGCGGCGGGCGTTGGCGATGCTGCCCGGTCTGATTCGGAGGTTGCACGGTGCGCTTCGCGATGCGAGGACCGGAGACGAATGCGCTCAGGTGTATGAGATGCTTTGTGCTGCATACATTGCCGCGGAGTGCGCGTGCTATCGGCTTGGTTACTCGTCGCTCACCGCCTTGGTGCTCGACCGGTTGGACTGGGCCGCTTCTCATGTCGAGGATCCGGGTTATGCGGTGCGGAGTCTCATGAAGCGGTCTCGGTTGCTGATGTCGCACGGGGCAACGGATGTCGCTTTGGCGTTGGTGGGGCGCGGATTCGAGATACTTCCGGGAGAGAGTGAAGGCGAGAGGGTTCTGCGCGGGTACGGGCATCTTCGCGGGGCGATCGTTGCCGCGCGTGGCCGCCGGTTGGAGCTGGCGCGTTCGCATATCGACGAGGCTCGGGCGATTGCCCGGCCCATGACTTGCGAAAGCAATCTCTACACAACGGATTTCGGACCTGGCAATGTCGAAATCCACGCTTGTGCGGTGGAATTGGAAGCGGGCGATCCCGGCAAGGCCGCACGCGAGGGCGCGGCGCTGCACCTGCCGCCCGGTATGGCCGCACCGCGCATAGGCCACCATTGGCAGGACAACGCACGCGCCTGGCTGATGTCCGGCAAACCCGATCGCGCACTCACCGCACTCGACAAGGCCCGCGCCGCAGCACCCCAACAGACCCGGCTGCACCCCTCGGTACGGGAAACCGTCTACGGCATCGCCGCAGCCCAACGCCGACAGACCGGCAGCCTGCTCGGGTTCGCCTCCTGGCTCGGTGCCATGGTGTAACAACGGATGACACGATGGCCCTATGAATGATCAGGGCGAGCCCGTTCTGTATGCCATCGTGACCGGTTCACCGATTGCGGGGGATGTCGGCACACTCGTGGATCTCGCACAGGCCGACGGGTGGGACGTGTGCGTGGTCGCTTCGCCGTACGGGCGCAGGTTCATCGATGTCGATGCGCTCGAGGCGAAGACCGGGCATCCGGTGCGGAGCGAGTACAAAGATCCGGGAACCCCGGATGTACTCCCGGAGGCCGATGCCATTGCGGTTGCGCCACTGACATGTAACTCGTTGGCGAAATGGGCCGCCGGGATCTCCGATACGTTGCCGCTCGGTCTGGTAGTCGAGGGGGTCGGCAAGAGGTTGCCGATCGTCGCCGTACCGGCGTCCAATCGCGCGCAGATCAGCTTTCCGGCCATTCAGAGCGGGATGCGCAATCTCGCCGAGTGGGGTGTGACGATCCTCGGGGAGGATGTCTATCCGCAGCCCGAGCCCGGGACCGGCGGACACCGCCACCTGTTCCCGTGGCCGTTGATTTGGCGTGCGGTGCTGGAACATCCGTGGCGTTGACGCGGTGCCCGCTGCCAGCGTGAACAAGGTGAGCTCGCCCCCGACGCCCGATCGGCCGGGCCGCATGCGGTCCGGCCGATCGGGTCGAATCCGGTGCTCGCTTACTGTTCCTGGCTGAAATCCGTTGCCAGACCGCACCATTGCCACTGGCCGTTGTTCTTCTGCCAATTCACGGCGACATCCTCGGTGTTCACATACTGCTTGTACCGGTCGGGAACGTTGCTGAACCACAGATGAGTGGTGGACTGCCCCTTATCCGCACCGTTCTGCGTCACGCCGACGATGTCGATATGCGGCTGCACATCCTTGAGTTCATCCGCCAGCGCCGCATCCCGATAGGGGATCATCTGGGCGATCAGCTTGTCGGCGTCGGGCTTGGAAGCGGCACATGCCATCTGGACCAGTTGATCGGGGTTCTTGGAGACAATGGCGTTCACCGCGTTATTGACCGCGGACGTCAAACCCGCGTCGACGGCGCCGGTGCCTCCGGAGGCGGCGGCCGTGCGGCCGAATACCGCGGGCGGATTCGGCATCGGGTATCCGGACCCGCCGATGTTGTTGTCGAAGGCGGTCTTCCAGCTGCCGTCGGCGATCATATCCGAGACTGCCGTGGTGAGCTGCTGCTGCCGGTTCGTATCACCCTTCTTCAGGCCGATACCGTAGTACTCCCGGGTGAACGGCTTACCGACCAGCTTGAATTCGCCCGGGCTCTGCGCGGCGTATCCGGCGAGGATCACGTCATCGGTGGTCACGGCATCGACCGAACGGTCGCGCAGACCCGCGACACAATCGGAGTAGGTCGGACGCTCCATCAACTGCGCCTGCGAGGAGAAATCGTCCTTGATCTTGGCGGCCGCCGTCGATCCGGCGGCGGAGCAGGTCTTCTTGCCGTTGAGACCCTCCGGACCCGCGATATCGGGATTATCCGCCCGAACCAGCAGCGACTGCCCCGCGATGAAATACGGCCCGGCGAAGGAAACCTGTTCGCTGCGTTGCTTGTTCATCGAGTACGAGGCGACCACCAGATCGACCGTACCGTTGTTGATCATGTCCTGGCGATTATCGGATTGGACGGTCTTCCAGGTGATACCGCTCTCGGCGACACCGAGCTTCTTCGCCACATACTTGGCGACGTCGATATCGAACCCGTGGTACGTCCCGTTCGCGTTTCGCATACCGATACCCGGCTGATCGGCCTTGACGCCGATCGTCAATGAGGAAGCTGAGGGCTTCTCGGCTGCATTGTTCTTGTCGTCCTTGCTACTACAGGCCGCAACGAGCAGTGCGCCCATGCAGAGCGCCACCAACATCCGTTTCCTCACGAGCGAGTTCATCGATGAACCCTTCCTGTTGTGTGGAGTGCGCGCGAAATCAACCTCAAAATCACATACTTACCGGTCTTTCGGTTTTACCGGGCGAGATTGGAGATATTGCGACCGGCTCGGCATCCCCGTGCATGCCTCAGAGCCCGACCCGCTGGTGTTCGACCACACTCGGCACAACTTCTCGATCATGGACATCGGGTGAGTATGGACTTCCACGTGTACCGGCTGGGATGACCCGCCATCTCGCAGCCCGACCTCATCGACCCGGCACGACACCGGCGCGCGCCGAGTCGGCGCTAGCGCAGATGGGTCCGCAGGAATGCTAGGGCGTTGGGCAGCGAGGCGATGAATGCGCCGCTGTGGTCCTGGCCCGGGTATCGGTCGAGGGTGACGTGGATGCGGGGGTTGAGGTCCTGCAGGGTGGTGGCGTAGGAGTCGGTGGTCGTCGGGGGGACATCGATGTCGGCGGTGCCGTAGCCGAGGGAGATGTCGGTGGGCAGGTTGTCGTCCCGATAGCCGGTCAGTTCGGCGATATCGGATTCGAAGGTGGGCGTGGGGTTGTCGGGATCGGCGACCAGGGCCTCCGGGCGGAGGCCGCCGGCGGCGGACACCAGCTCCGAAAGGCATCGGGTGGTGGCGCTTTCCACGTAATCGCGGCCGAAATCGGAGAGATAGGGGGCCACCCGCTCGGGGTGGAGTTCCCGCAGGGCGGCCAGGAAGTAGGCGGCGTAGGCGACCTGGTTCGCCGAGCCGGTCGAATCGCGGCGGAACATCTCGCGCAGGCTCCGCGGCGGATCGGTGCGCAGACCGGTCGCGATCACACCGCGCAGTCCGGCCGCCGCACGGCCGCCGCTCTCGGCGTACAACGACGCCGCGCTCATCGCCGCGTGCGCGCCCTCGGACTGGCCGATCACCGCCCAAGCGCTCGACAGTGGGACCGGCGCCGTGCGAACGGCCGCGACCGCGTCCAGGATCGAGGCGCCCTCGACGGCGGTGTTGTAGTAGCTGAACTGCCCGGGGGCGCCCAGGCCCTGATAGTCCGGGGCCAGCACGGCATAGCCGCTGTCGAGGATGCGATTGAAATACGTGCTGTTGCGGTCGGATTGGGGGCGGCGCGACGGCGCGCAGGAATCCCCGATACCGACCGTCCCGTGCGCCCACACCACCAGCGGCCAGCCACCGGCGGGCGGCAGCCCGCGCGGCAGATACAGCGCGCCCGAGGCCTGGGCGGGTGCGCCGCGCTGATCGGTTGTGGTGTAACCGATTTCGATCGACAGTGCGGACGCCGCGAAGGCGCGGGCCGGATCGATCGGCTCGACACCGGTCAGCGAACCCTGCGCCGCCGCCGACGGCGCGGTGAGGCAGAGACACAGACCGATCGCGGCCAGTGCGGCCGCTACTCGACGACGGGACAAAGCGGACATGCCGCATAACGTACCGCTACCCACCGACATCCACGCGGAGGCAGACTGGCACGGGTGACCGACCACGTGGGATCGCGACCGCAGTACGACGTCTTCGCCGACGAGTTCCTCGAACATGCGCGCGACGGCTTCTACAACGCCCACCACGACCGCCCGGCCTGCCTCGACCTGCTCGGCGAGGTCGGCGGGCGCAGAATCCTCGACGCGGCCTGCGGCCCCGGCCTGTACGCCGAGGAACTACTCGCCCGCGGCGCCGAGGTCGTCGGCCTCGATCACAGTCCGCGCATGATCGAATTGGCCCGGCAGCGAGTTCCGCACGCGATCCCGAATCCGCGTACCGCGCAACCTGTCAGGGGTCCCGTCTAGAGTCCTCGAACGCAGGATCCGACACAGCGCGGACTCGAGGTCCGCGAACCACTCGACGCTCTGGAGGATATGGTCATGTCCGACACCACGATTCGGCGCCGCATCCCGATCCTGATCTACCGTGATATCGCGGCCGCTCACGAATTCCTCTGTGCCGCATTCGGGTTCGAGCCGGGCCGACTGGAACGCGCCGAGGACGGCACCGTCGTGCACGGCGAGGTCACCGCGGGCGACGGCGTGCTCTGGCTGCATCAGGTTTCCGAGCAGTTCGGCCTGGTCTCCCCCGCCATGGCGGGCGTATGCACCGAGGGCATGTCGATCGTCGTCGACGATGTCGACGCCCATCATCGCCGCGCCGAACAGGCGGGGGCCGAGATCGTCTACGCACCGACCGATCAGCCCTACGGCTACCGCGATTACAGCGCCCGCGATCCTGAGCGGCGGCTGTGGTCGTTCATGACGCCGCTGTCGTGATCGCGTCCGGCAGGCAGCAGCCCGGGGCCGGGGCGTCCTCGGCCAGGGGGCTGCCGGTGGGCAGGACGTAGAGGACCTCGAGGACCAGGGGTTCGGTGCCCTCGTTGCGGCCGATGTGGACATGGTCACCGCCGGGTTGTTCGGTGAACAGGTTGCCGGTGGGGTGATCGCCGTCGGGGGTGCAGGTCGCGGTGTAGTGCGACAGCCGGCCGCTGCGGACCGCGGCGTAGAGGGTGCCGTCGTGGAAGTGCCAGCCGGTGGTTCCGCCCGGTGCGATGGTGAGTTCGCGCAGGATGTAGTCCGTGCCGCCGACCGTGTACTGCGCCAGCGTCACGCCGGTGATACCGCTGGAGGGTGTCGCGGACGCGACCGCCGCGGGACCGGCGATCACGATCGCCGCCAGCACCCCCGTCGCCCCCAGCCTGGACATCATGATCGTGATCGTAATGTGGTCGACGCCACACGGATCGGTTATCGGCGGCGTGCCCCCAATAACGGGTGTTGACGGATTCTCCGGCGGCGGGCGATTGCCGGGCCGACTGGTCGGGTAACCAGTGAACGAGCTGATCGATCTTCATGCGGAAAGGGGTGGTGATCGTGGCCCGGGTCGCAGATAATGCCGCGGATTTGCTCGAGCGGCAACATCGACGGATCGAGGGGTTGATCGCCGAGGTCAGAGCGGGGGGTCAGCCGGAGGCGTCCTTCACCGAACTGGTTCGGTTGATCGCCGCGCACGAGAGCGTCGAGGAGTCGCTGGTGCATTCGGCCGCGGACCGTTCCGGTGTCGAGAGCACCGAGGCGCGGCTACGCGAGGAGCGGCAGCTGCTGGATACGCTGGCCGAACTCTACGAGCTCGGCGTCGCCCATTCGGAATTCGGGCGCAGATTCGAGGCATTCGCGGATATGGTCGCAATGCATCTGGCCTCCGAGGAGGTGCAGGAGTTGACGATCCTGCGGCACGGCGCCTCGACCCTGGACGCCCGGCGGATCGCGGCGGCCATCGAATTGGTCGAAACCTTCGTTCCGCCACGCGGATCCATCGAGGGACAACGCCCCGCACCGCCATTGCCGCTGTTCACCCGGCTGTGCGATGCGGTCGACGCCGGACTCGGCCGTGCCTGAGGGCGTCGATGGAAAAGAAATGCCGCGAAACCGATCAGGTTCCGCGACATGTCACTCTGCGATCAGGCGCTGGCCTTCTCGTACGCCGCCACGACATTGGCCTGGATGCGACCGCGATCGGAGACGTCGAAGCCGTTCTTGCGCGCCCACGCACGAATGGCGGCGGTCTGCTCACGGGCGGCGGCCGGGCGGGCCGGACCCGAGGTGCGAGGACCGCGACCCACCTTGCGGCCGTGCCCGGTCCACGGTTCGAACATCTCCCGCAGCCGCCCCGCGTTGAGCAGCGACAGATCGATTTCGTACTCGACCCCGTCGAGGGCGAACGTCACCGTCTCCTCGGCGGGGGATTTGCCGTCGAAATCATCGACGAGTTCCACAACGACCTTGCGCGCCATGATGATTCCCTTCGTTGTCGATAGAGCCGAGGCTGAACGCGTGGTACCCAGGGGCTATCGTCCGATATTTCCGGCGTGAACCGTAGCATCCCGACATCCGCGACTACCACGGCGCGGTAGCGAATACCGCAGGGGCGCTTATGCCGAGGGGAATAGCTCGGCGGTATCCAGGAGTCCGTCGGCATGATTGCCGCGCGCGCTAATGGGGACCACCGAGCCCGGACAGTACCGTCTGGTTGTTGCACCCGGTTGGTGTCGGCGTGCGGGTATCGAGGCGTTGTCGCAGCCAGTGGAACGCAGGGACCCAGCCTGTCTCTATCGTGATGAGGTGCTCGGCTGTCCGGTCATAGATATAGGTGACCGAAGTTCCTGCGGCGCAGTATTTTTCGACGATCCGATCGGTGGTGACCGCAGGAGTCACCTCGTCGACCAGGCCCTGGTAAACGAACAGCGGTGCGGTAGGGGCGGGTGCGCCCAGTGCGATCCGATCGAGAGTCGCCCTGATCGGCGGCAGCGCCAGCAATTGATCAACAGGCAGGTCCAGATATTCCCGCCAGTTTCTGAACAGGTTCGAGATCAAGACGCCGAACACGCATTGCGACCGGATCTGGTGCAGCACAGTGTCCCCCGCAGGGGTCAGGTGGGGGCGGAGTGCCGCCTTGAAATCGGGGTAGGCGCCGTACAGAGAGGCGAGACCGCTCCCGATGAGGCCGGATAACGGCCCGCCGTTCGTTGCCCGTACTGCCGCGCCGAGGTCGGCTCCCGGAGCGCTCAACGCGATGCCAGCGATATCGAGTTCGGGTGCGTAGCCGGGCTGCATCTGGGCCGCCCATGCGGTAGCCAGGCCACCGCCGGAGTATCCGAACAGACCGACCCGGGTGTGCGGCCCGAGACCGAGCGGAGCGAATTGTTCGGCCGCACGAATGCCGTCCAAGCTCATGTAGCCGGGTTCCTTGGCGACGGCGAAATGGCCGAATCGGCCCTCGAAGTCCGGCACGGACACGACCCAGCCTTCGCTCAGCTGCTGCAGAAGAGGTAGCACCTGAGCGGTTGTGGCCAGATCGAATGGGGAGCCCGCCTGCAACGTGTACGACGGCACGCAGGCCGGGCCGGAGGCGTCCTCGTAGATTTGGTAGGACAGCAGCGGCGGGTTCAATCGTGCGGCATCGGGGAGAATCACAGTGGTGACGGTGACGTCGGGATTGTCGAACAGATCGGTGCTGCGGTAGAGCAGCTGCCATGCCTGGGCCGCCACCGGCAAGCCCACCCGCACCGGCCGTGACCGCAGGACCGTGCCCGGTGCCGCGGCCGCGAAATCCGCTGGCGGCTGATAGAAGGGGTCGACCTGCGGGGCCTGTGGCGCCGCGCCCGCGACGCCCGGTGACAGCAACGCTGGAGCGGTCAATGCCAGGACGAGGGCCGCCGCGGCGATACCGATTCGGCGCCCCCGCGACAGTCGCGTCTCAGCAGACATACCGTTCTCCCTGTGCTCGGTGATGCCCCGTTCGGCGGGTTCGGTTGGGGTGCTGGGTGTTACTGGTGGGTGGGGAGTTCGGGGTGGAAGAAGTCCGCGAGTTTTGCCGGGAGGCCGGGAATGTGTTCGTAGGGGGACAACACGGAGAGAGCGGGGGTGCCGCCGGTGGGGTTGTGCCAGACGTGGATGTCCCAGTAGCGGCCGTGGGTGGCTCCGGGGGCGACCATAGGGAGCGGCAGCATATCGCCGGCGACTTCGCCATGGTAGCGCTCGGGTGGGGGTTGCGGGATGAAGTCCCAGTCGAGGAGTGAGTGCACACCCTGCTCGTGGACGAACCAATCCTCCTGCGCCACACAGAGATCGGCGGATGGCGGGACGGCGCCCGGGGTGTACATGATGCCGTGGCCCCAACCGATCAGCTGGTAGGGGAACTGGGGTCGATAAGGGTCGCCGTCGTATGGCAGGCCGGGGTCGGGGCGGTACATCAGTACGCCGGGGTTTCCGGAGCGGACCTGTTGGTCGATGATCGCGTCCGGGCGAGCGAAGGACGTGCCGATGTCCTCGAAGCTGGCCAGCATATGCAGCGGGATGGCGTACCCGAGAGCCGCCAACGCGGCGAGGTCATCGGGCCCGCGGAGCGTGGTGAGGCGGCCGAGCCGCGCCATCAGCCGCGCCTCGTCCTGGCGCAACGAGGCGTCCCGTGCCTCGCCATCGCAGTAGCCGACGCCGTTCACCTGCGGTTGGGAGTGTTCATGCGCCACCGCCGGCCCGGCCAGCCACACTGAAAACACCATCACCACAACGAACGCAGAGCCAGCTCGAGCAATCCGCATGGCCGGATAATAGCCATCGGACATTGATTTCCGGGCAGGCGCACCGCCTCGAATCGCCCCGGCACATGGCAGATGAACCTGTCGTCACCACGCTGCACAGCCTTTCGCCCGTGCTGTCCGGGATTGTCGGTGCCCGATGCGAGACTCATCGACATGCGATGGGCGGTGGCGGCGACGGACGACGGTGGCGCCCGCCTGTGTCCGCTCGACCGGGACGGCCGCCCCGCGGGACCGGTGTTGCGCGAGCCCTCGCTCGCCGAGGCGGTGCGGGCACGCCCCGAGGTCGAGCGGTGGGTGTGGCGATCCACGGCCGAGATCTACCGCCGCCTGCTCGCCGACGGTGTCCGGGTCGAGCGCTGCTATGACGTGGAGGTCGCCGAATCTCTGCTGATCGGCCATGAACAAGGCCAGGCGGGACAGGCTCGTTCGCTGGCGGCCGCGTGGGCGCGGCTACATCATCTGCCCGTCCCGCCGGACGCGCCGACCAGGGCCGCCGAGACGCAACCGTCGCTGTTCGAATCGGGCCCGGTACCGCTGCCGCCCGGCACCGACGAATTCACCGCCCTGCTCGAGGTCTACGCGGGACAGCTGACCCGCACGGCGAAGGCCGAGTATCCCGACCGGATGCGGCTACTGCTGGCCGCCGAATCGGCGGGCATGCTGGTCGCCGCAGAGATGTCGCGCATCGGGATGCCCTGGCGCGCGGACGTGCACCGCGAGGTGCTCGACGGGCTGCTGGGCGAGCGCTTCGCGGGCGGGGGCGAACCGCGCCGGTTGGTGGAGCTGGCCGAGGAGGTCTCGCGGGCGTTCGGGGAGGGCGTGCGCGTGCGCCCCGATCTGCCCCAGGACATCATCAAGGCCTTCGCCCGCGCGGGAATCCTGTTGTCCTCCACCAGGAAATGGGAGCTGCAGCGGATCGATCATCCCGCGATAGCGCCGCTGCTGGCCTACAAATCGCTCTACCGGCTGCATACCGCCCACGGCTGGTCCTGGCTCGAGCAGTGGGTGCACGACGGCCGCTTCCGCCCTGAATACCTGCCCGGCGGAACGGTTTCCGGCCGCTGGACCACCAATGGTGGTGGTGCCCTGCAGATTCCGAAGGTGATCCGGCAGGCGGTCCGCGCGGATCCGGGATGGCGGCTGGTGGTCGCCGACGCCGATCAGATGGAACCGCGTGTGCTCGCCGCGATCTCGCGCGATCCGGGGCTGATGGAGGTGGCCGGTCGCGGCGAGGATCTGTATGCGGATCTGGCCGCCCGCGCCTTCGGCGGCGACCGCGACCAGGCCAAACTCGCCCTGCTGGGCGCGATCTACGGCCAGACCTCCGGCGACGCCCTCACCCACGTGGCCGAACTCCGCCGCCGCTATCCGGCCGCGATGGCCTATGTCGACGAGGCGGCCCGCGCGGGCGAGGAGGGCCGATTGGTCCGCACCTGGCTGGGCCGCACCTGCCCGCCGCTGTCGGCCGACCCGGCGGATCTGCCCCAGGACAGCGAGATTCCCGCCGGCTACGGCAACACCTCCGCCGCCCGAGCCCGCGGCCGCTTCACTCGCAACTTCGTGGTCCAGGGCAGCGCCGCCGACTGGACCCTCCTGGTCCTGGCCACGCTACGAAACACCCTGGCCCACAAGGCACTCCGCGCCGAACTGGTCTTCTTCCAACACGACGAGGTCATCGTGCACTGCCCCGCCGAGGAGGCCGCGACGGTCGCCGCGGCGATCACCGACGCCGCCGACACCGCGGGCCGAATCACCTTCGGCCCGACACCGGTGCGATTCCCGTTCACCACGGCGGTGGTGGAGAGCTACTGGGACGCCAAGTAAGGAATGGCTTGTGCATTTCCTGTCACAGGCCACGAAATCGGTTCCAAGGCATGGGTTTCCGACGAGGACGCTCCAGGAGCCGGACAAATATGAGATCACGGTCCAGCTGGTTGCGTTATTCGCGGTCGATAGGCAGCTATTTCTGCTGACTTCGGTCGAAAAGCGCTGCAGCGCTCAGGAAAACGATCTGGGTGAGGATCCGGTCGGGTCGTCGCTGTCTCCATGCGGTGACCAGCAGGCCGCGATGGGCCGCCAGATGCTGGGACAAGACATCGTGCCCGATGCCGTGCGCCCGCCCGAAGTGCTGGTAGGCAGCGGAGAAGTCGCGGGCGGCCAGGGTGGCCCGCCCCTGCTCCATCTCGAATTCGTAGGTGGTGTCGGCCATTCTCAACCCCCAGAAGCTCAGACCGACAGGCTATCAGTCCCGGACCGACCGCACCAGTAAATCTGTTGTACCGCACACTATTCGACTCGGTCCGGCGAGCGGCTCATCGCTCCACGATGGCAGGATTCGCTCGGCGGACTTCGTGAGGATCGAACGACCTCGGGCCAACGGAAAGCGGCGCATTGCGGGCCGGAGGAACACTGTCTACTATTGGCTGTAGTAGACCAAGGGCAGGGGGGGACCTATGAGGGACAGTGCGGGTGCGAACGAGGCCGAACCCGAGCGGGGCGACAGCATGCCCTTGGCGACGCGAATGATCACATCGGCCTCGCAGTTCGCCAACAGACACGGGATCTATCTGGGTCGACGTTCGACGAAAGTGCATGTGGCCCTCTATCGGCGCTCCAACGGCAGAATCGGCGGCCACCTCCCCGGATGGCCAACGGCCGAAATCCTGCTGCTGGATCATGTCGGAGCCAAAAGCGGGAATCGGCGCACCTCGCCGCTGATGTACCACGCCGACGATAAGTTCGTCGCGGTAGTGGCCTCGAAGGGTGGTCAGCCGACGCACCCGGCCTGGTTCCACAATCTGAAGGCCAACCCGGACACCACGATTCGGATCGGCTCACAAACACGCCCTGTCCGGGCACGCGTCGCAACAGACGCGGAACGAGATCAGCTGTGGCCCGAGTTCGTCGCGTTCTATCCCGGGTACGACTTCTTCCAGCGCAACGCACAAGGCCGCACAATCCCGATCGTGATCCTCGAGCCTCGCTGAGGAGTGTGAGACACAGTCTCAGCGTCTGTTCCAACGCAGTCTCGTAGCTGATGAGCGGGCACTCCGAGCTTCGGCTGGAAGAGCGTTGGGTATCAATGCATTTGCTTCGCGACGATCTGCTATCACCACACCTCGGATGACCTTCGCCTCGAAATCACTGATATCGGCCGAGGAGGCCCCCGCGTCGCCAATTACCTCAGCGGGGCGTACGACCAACTCCTTCACCCACTCACCTGACCAGCGAGTGCCGTTGCACTACTGAGCCACCGTGGTGGGGCGGTCCGCAGGATTCTCGATTTCGGCCCGGCCGCTCAACATGGTCAGGCAGGCATCCATGTTTTCGAGGTCGGCGGCCGCGGCGTTCGCGATCGTGTCCAGCGCGGCGCGCGCCGCGAGCAGATCGCTGATGGCGTTGTCGAGGCGTTCGCGTTCCTTGTGCAGGTCGGGCAGTATGCCCGGGCAGGCGGGATCGAGTAGTTGTCCGTCGACCACCATGCACGGCAGTAGTTCGGCGATGGTCGCGGTGTTCAAGCCGGCGGCGAGCAGTTGCCGGATTGCCCGGACCGTGGCGATATCGCCGTCGGAGTAGTCGCGATACCCGCTCGACATTCGGTTCGGCGACAGGAGGCCCTGCTCCTCGTAGTAGCGCAGCAACCTCTGGCTGACCCCGGTCCGCCGGGAGAACTCACCCATCCGCATGTGACGACCACCACCTCAGTTGACTCTCACATTGATGTGAGACTGCAGTCTAATTCGTATGACGAATCAGCACATTTCCCCGATCAGCATCATCGGTCTCGGCCCGATGGGTACCGCGCTCGCCGAAACGCTATTGGCCCATAACCATTCGGTGACTGTCTGGAACCGCACCCCGGGTAGGGCGGATGCTCTTGTCGAAAAGGGTGCGCGCCCTGCGGAATCCAGCGCAGTGGCGATCGCGGCGAGCCCGATCAGCATCGTATGTCTCAGCGATTACGACGCCGTGTGGCAGGTGCTCGAACCGGCCGGTGCCGCCGTATCCGGTCGTGCTCTGGTGAATCTCACCTCCGGGACACCGAATGAGGCTCGTGCGGTGCAGGATTGGGTGACCGCGCGCGGCGCGGGCTACCTCGACGGCGCGATCATGGTGCGCCGACGATGGTCGGCGATCCGGAATCGGTGTTCCTTTACAGCGGTTCGCGTGAGGTCTTCGATGCCCACCGGGTGACCCTCGCCGACTTGGGTGATCCGCGCTACCTTGGTGCGGATCCGAGCCTCGCGGTGCTCTACAACACCGCGTTGCTCGGCCTCATGTACACCACCATGAACGGCTTTCTGCATGCCAGCGCGCTCGTCGGGACGGCGCACGCCGACCCTGCCGAATTCGCCGATCTCGCCGTGAACTGGTTCCTGACCGACGTCGTCGCACCGATGGTCTTCCAGCAGGTACCGAACCTGCGCAGCGGCTCCTACCCCGGCGACGTCGGCACCATGCTCATGAATCGAAACGCCTTGGACCACATCGCCCGAACAAGCATCGAACAGGGAATCCATTCGGAACAGCCGACTTTCAATCGCGATCTCGCTGATCGGGCGATCGCGGCAGGGCGTGGCGAAGAGAATTACTTCGCGATCTACGAGATCTTCAAACAGGCGACGGTGTAGGGATTGTCGTCAAGGTTGGTGCCCCTGCTCACCCCACGCCACGCTGCCGATCACATCCGGGCCTGGTCGAGGCAGGCTTCCATGGGCACTGGTCGAGGGACGGGCCTCGGCCTCGCCGGAGGCGCGGTAGGGGTTTCGACGAACCGCGCATCGGACACCGAGCGTTCTCCGGATACTTCCAATGGAGAGTTCGTCCTATGCCTTTGCCATGGCCGCGTCACGGTCTGGAAGGAGTCCGGATGCGAAGCAGGGTACGGCCCTTGGGAATCCTTGTGGCAGCGATGATGATGGCCGCATGGCTCACGGCGTGCGGGGATCGGGGGTCGGCGCTGCCCTGGTGTCCGGTGGTGCCGGGGCACCGGGTCGACTGTGATGTGGTGTCGCGGGCCCTGGTCGTGAACAGGCCGGAGCTGGGCACGACCGATGTCGGCTATGCGGTCGTGCGGCACAGCCGAACCGATGTCGCCGCCGCGGGAACGATCGCACCGAATCCGGGTGGGCCGGGCGTACCGATGATCACCAACCCCGCCAGCGCGGTCAAGCAGGTCGCGGGCCTGCTCGACGATTACGACCTGTTGCTGATCGACCCGCGCGGCACCGGAGTATCCGCTGCCGTGAACTGCGGCGTGTCTACCGCCGAATTCAACCACGGCACCCGGGAACAACAGAAGGATGCGGTCGCACGCTGTGCGGACACACTCGGTCCACGAGCGGCGGGTTACACCTCGGCAGCGACCGTCGACGATTTCGATGCGGTGCGTGAGCGCCTGGGAGTGGACAAACTGGTGCTGTATGGGAGCTCCTACGGCACATATCTGATGCCGATCTACGCCCAGCGCCATCCGGATCGGGTTCGGTCGATCGTGCTGGCCGGCGCCTATCCGCTCGACTTCGATCTGCTGCAGCGGCCCAATGCGGAGGCGGTATCGCTGACCCTGCAACGGATCTGCGAGCGAAGCCACGCCTGCGACGGCAATACCGCGGTGGCCGACCTGCGCGTGCTGGCTGCCCGGTTACGCACCCAGCCGATCACCGTGGGCGACCCACAGCCCGCGCTGCTTACCGAAGGTGAATTCGCCAATCTGGTCTTCGAGACCGCCACCAGCGATGTGGGAGCAGACCCGAACGCGCTCGTGCCGCTGGGCACGCTTCCGGCGGCGCTGCATGAGGCCGCCCTGGGAAACGACGGGCCACTACGGGAATTCGCCGAGCTCGCACTCGCCGAGCCCGACGACGAGAACATCGACCTGTTCATCACGGTGGTGTGCAACGACTATCCGACGCTGTGGTCATCGAATGCCGCGGTGCCACAACGAGAACAGCAATATCGGCAGGCGATCGCGGGAATCGAACTGGGCGCCTTCAGCGCCGAGGGATTCGACGCCGGACAACGCGACGGCGGGGATATCTGCATCCGCTGGCCATCGGTGGACCATGTACAGCCGAACGCCGATAAACTGCCCGACGTTCCGGTGCTCGTACTGTCCGGCGACCTCGACGCGATCACCCCGGACACCAACGGCAGACTCGCCGCGACCCCGTTCCCGCACGCCACCTTCGTCTCCGTCCCCAACACCGGCCACACGCCCGACGAGGAACCCACCGGCTGCGTGGCTGGCATCGTGTCGCGCTTCGTCCGGACGGGAGGCACCGAACCGCCCTCCTGCCTCGACGACATCCCGCCGATCAGAGTCACTCCCGTAGCACACTGAGATTCGGTCACGAGGGGCGCTGCTATCCGATTTGCCCCGATCACACCATCGCCCCACGAGGCCCCGGAGCTGAACCGACTTCCGGCGGGTCAACCTCGCGTCGCTCCCGTCGGCCAAACGATGTCGACTGGTAAGCCCTTCTCATGCGCGAATGCGACCACGCTGCCGGTACCGCTGCGCTCGCCCGCCTGCCCGTCCCACACCGCGATCAGTCGGTCACAGGAGCCGAGCATCGCCTCGTTTGCCGCTTCATAGGCGTCGGTGTCCGCATCGGCGAAGTCCATCACCTGCACAGACTCGGCCCGCTGAAGGAACTCGTCGAACTGCTCAGCATGGTCGGGCTTCACCTGGCGCGCACGATAGTTCCGCGACGGCAACACCACTTCAAGCCGACCACCCGTATCGAGAACGGCCTGAGCGAACACCGAATCGGCACCGCGAGCAATACAGCTCACCCCAACCAGATCTGCAGAGTCTACGGTCTTCGTCAGGTGACGGATGATCTCGTCGTACACGAGCGGCACCGTGTCCGCCGTGATGTTCATGTGTCCGGTGACACCGATCCGCATTCTCAGCTCCCCTACACCGCAACGTTGACCAGTCGGCGCATGTTGTCCCGGAACTCTGCGACCGCGGCCACGTTCGTCAGTTCTGCCGTTCATTTGTACACCCGCAGTTTGGAGCATGCCCACGCTTCCCTCGTGTGCAGCATTGTGAGGCCGAGCAGTGCGGGCCGATCGGTCGTTTCATGATCGTGAGCGGCGAAATGATCGAAAGATTATGTGTGCCTAGGTAACAGAGCACACGCAGCTGTCGATGAGACCTAGCAGTCCGACGAGCGGACCGAAAACCATGTTTTATCCCGTCAGGGAAGAGCGGCATCAGGGAAAGGAGAGCTATGGGTCGCGCGAACGACGCCGAGTCTTGGACCGAGGAGCGTTCCAAAGCGATCTGGTATGGGGCGCAGCTCATCGCGGCCGCCCTAGTGGTTCTGGGGCTGCTCTGCTGGCAGCCATGGGCCGAGCCGGAGTATCGACGGGTCAAGATGGACGGCGGGCCGACCGTCATGTGCGTGACATACAAAAACAGCGTGACGTGCCCGCCGTGATTTCCTGAGCGATCGGTCGGCTCAAGGGAAACGTGGTGACATCAATTCGACCCACATGTCATGACAGACGGCATCCCAGAGACGCCACAGCTCCGGTAGCTGCTCGCGGGCGTCCGTGAGATCCGGATATCGGTGATCGAATTCGGTGAGCGGAAGGTTCTCGGCGGTGTTGTACACGGCCATGATCCCGATCCGCACCGGATGGTGATCGAGCCGCCAGGTCGCCTTCAGGCCGTCGATCTCGGTTGTGTGCACGCCGTTCATCGGCCTGCCGATCTGCCGTAGTCGGATGACTTGGCCGCCAGCGTGTTTCGACCCAATATGGTGATCTCGAATCGGCCAGGTCGGGCTCCCGTGACGATCAGGCCGCGGCTTGCCAGGTTCGCCACCGTCCGCCGCGCCGTCCACTGGTCGAGATTCGCCGAGTTCTTGATCTGCCTTTCGGTCAGCATCCCACCGCAATTCAGGGCCCGCAGGGCACGAGCCTCTGCCACGGTGAGGTCGTAGAGCCCGGACATGTCCATCGCCTCCGATCGGTGATTTCGAGGAACCCCGGCAACCCGGGTTACGTCCGAGTAGACACCGAAATGCTCTGCTGGACCGTCCATTACGGCCATTCCAGCGAAACCGCTGAGTAGTCCAGTGTGAGATGGTCCAATGAGAACCGGTCCAGCAGTAGTGGGTTCAGCAACGAAGGTCCGGCATGGGCCGCAACCGATAGTGAGGCAAAGCAATGGCGAGTGGTTCCACCCTCCCCAGGCGTGCGCTCGGTCGGCGCCTCCGCGAACTGCGACTGAAGGCCAAGAAGAGCCAGCTCGCGGCGGGCCTGGCCATCGAGGTGTCCAAGCAGGGGATCGGGCGCATGGAAGATGGTCAGGTGGTCAGGATCAGCACCTCGCAGTACCGAGACCTACTCGACTTCTATGCGGCCGACGAGGAGGCCAGGGCCGAGGTCTTGGGCCTACTGCAGGAGGTCAAGGCCTCCAAGGGCCATTCCTCAGGGGTTTGGTGGCGTGCGTACGCCGATGTGGTCAACCCGCATTTCGATCACTTCATGAGCCTCGAACAGGCCGCGAGCCGGATGACCACGTTCCAGCTGACATTGCTCCCGGGCCTGCTGCAAACTCCGGCCTATCGACGATGGATCATGAAGACCACCGATCCGCTGATGTCCGCGGTTGACGCTGAACGCCAGCTGGAATTGCTCGCACGTCGGCAACAGAGACTCACCGAAGATCCGGACTTCTCCCTGCAGGTATTGCTGTCGGAGGCGGCGCTGAGGCACCAGACCGGCGGGCCTGATGTCATGGCCGAGCAGGCCAGGCACCTCCTCGTCGTCGGCGATCTGCCCAATGTGACGATTCAGGTGATCCCGTTCGGCGCCGGTCCGCATCCTGGGCTTGTGGTCCAATCGTTCACTCTGTTCGAGTTCCCGCCACTGCACACGAGTCGTTTGCCGGAGCCGCCAGTGGTGTTCGTGGAAGGCTTCACCGGCGCGTTGTTCCTGGAAGAGGACAGCGAGAACGACGATGTGATCCAGCGTCATCGAAAAGCCTTGGAGGACATCCGTTCGGTAGAGTTGGCGGCGGACGCCAGTAGGCGACTGGTGCAGGAGATCGCAGAGGAGTACGCCGCGTGACCAGGGACTTGTCCTGCACGATTTGGCACAAGAGTAGCTACAGCCAATCCGGCGGGGATTGTGTCGAGGTAGCGCATCTGGACGATGGCGGCGTCGGGGTCCGTGACAGCAAGAACACGAGCGGACCCGCCCTCGTCTTCGCCCCCGGCGAGTGGGACGCCTTCACCGCCGACCTCCAGAACGGCGAATTCGACCGCCCCTGAACCACTTTCGGACACCACCGAGGCCCTCAGCATCGCTGAGGGCTTCGCTTTGACGACCGAGGCGGCCTCAGGCCGCCTCGAGGACCACGCCGCTGCCGGACTGCGCCCACGGAACGATCACCTGTCCGGGGCCGGGATCGGTTGCCGGTTGCGGAATTCGGAGGATACGAACTCGGATCGGGTCGGTGGTTCGGGGCTGTCCGACCCGGACCGTCGGGTCGACGGTATCGCTCGACACCTGGTGTTGTGCCACCGTCGTGCCTGCGAGCAGGGCTGCCGCGGTGTGTAGCAGCACGGGATCGTGTTCCCCGTCGTAGATCCAGCGCATACCCAGCACGCCGTGTTCGCTGGTGCCGATGAGCGCGTTCTCGGCGCCGGACAGTGCGGCGCCGCGGTAGGTCATCGGGACGTGGTAGACCACCGGATCCGGCCCGGAATCATCTGTGGCCAAATAGAATTCGATCCCCACCGCTCCGGCGGGATCGTCGAGACGGAAGCCGCCCACCCGCTGCAACCGCGGGGTGCCGGTGCCCAGATACCAGGGTTGCCGCGGCAACCACCGAGTCAGCAGTTCGACTTTGCCGGGACTCATGGTGGTGTCGTATACGGTCGCCATGGACCGACTGTAGTGGCCGTGAGAGGCACGCCGAACACCGACGGGGGCAGCCGATTCGAGAGCCTCCCACCGGGCACCCGGACCCGATCCTGGCCGGGAACGAGCCCCGACAACCAGTTCCGGGCGTTGGGGTGGCCCGGTCTGCCGGAGCCCCTCCGGTCCGGGGATCGCGGTCGGCGGGCACGGTTAGTGCGTCTGGATAGGTGGAGGTCCGAGGACAGGTAGGACCACTGTGCATGTCGATGGAGTGGCGTGCGCGGGATCGAGGGCGTTGAGTACCTCGTGCACTGCCACCGGGTCCGAGGGCAGCTCATTGTGTTCGGTGAAATCGGTCGGGCACTGATCCTGCAGCACGATGTCGTGCACGTTGGGACCGTCGAGCAGGCCCGTGGTGTAGGGGGTGGAGATCTCGTCGTACCGGGTGACGATCAGGGTGAACGCAATATCGGGTGCGATACCGGGGTCCGGATCGAGGACCTGCAGGAACGGTGAGCCCGGCGACAGCTGACACGGTCCGCATTGCCGCACCGCCGCCGCACCGCTGCCGGTGGATGCCACCAGTGGCTGCAGGGCGGCGAGACCACTGATCGTCGAGCCGTGCAAAGGTGCGGCCAGAGCCACGAAGTGGCCGATCCTCGAGACACCGCCGACCCGGCTGAGGTAGTAGAACGCCACCGCCCCGCCTATCGAATGGCTCACCACGTCGACCTTGCTCGCTCCGGTGGCGGCCATGACTCGGTCGACGAAGCCTGCGATCTGTGCGGCGCTGTCCTCCACGCGAGCGATCGCACCGATCGGACCCAGCGCGCCGGTTCCGTAGGTCGTGGTGAACACGCAATAGCCGGTCCGCGCCAGGATCGGCGACAGCGTCTGCCAGGTGATGGTGTCATTGGACAAACCATGCAGCAGCACAACGGGATTCGGATGCGCGACGCTCGGGCGACAGGACCAGTCGTCGGCGCCCGGTGGCGGTTGCCCGGGCGCGGTCAGCTCGGCCTGTAAACCAGCGAGATAGCTGTAGGAAGGGCCGGGATCATCCGCCCGGACCGGGCCGGTCGTCGTCATGAGCATCGCCGCCAACACTGCACCGCATAACGCCAATCGCATTGTCGCACCCCTTGTTTCGCGACCGGTCGGCCTCCCCTCGCCCCTCCGCGAGAGCTATGACCGACCGGCCGGTCATAGCGTAACGTGTCGAATACGCTTGCGGTAGTGGAAATGAGAGGATTGTGGTCATGCCCCGACCCGCTGAACCCGGTCGTAGCGCCCTATTGGACGCCGGTGCCGTGGTGGCCGAGCGCGAGGGACTTCGCGGATTGTCGATCAACGCGGTGGTCGCCACCGCAGGGATGGCGAAAGGCAGCTTCTACCACCATTTCTCGGATCGACGCAGCTACGTGATCGCACTGCATCGCCGTTACCACGATGCCCTGACCGCGGCCATCCTCGCCGACATCGGCGACCCTGCCCCGGGCATGAATCGCCTCCGTGCGGGCATCGCCGCCTACCTCGACGCGTGCCTGCACACCCGCGGCACGAAAGCCTTTCTCGCCCAGTCACGGACCGATACCGACCTGCTCGACGAGGTGCATGCGCGCAACCGGTCGGTGGCAGCGTTCATCGAACCGGATCTGGGCGCCGTCGGCTGGCCGGACCCGGCCGCTGTCGCGCACCTGGTCGTCGCGATGGTCGCCGAGATCGCGCTGGTCGAACTGTACGCCGGTGGGCCGCAACAGAATCTGCGTGTGGCGGTCATCCAGATGATCGATCCCGACAGTCGGGGTGACGCCCGGTCAGTGCACGTCGAGTAGGGCATTGCGGACGGCGTCGATCGCGGCGTGAGTGCTGCCCGTGCATGCCGCGTAGCCGCGACAGCCTTGCGCCGGAGAGGGTCTCACACGCGGCCCGACCGCCTGATCGAAGGACTGCGCGGGGACGACATTGTGCTGAGCAGGCCGCGGGCGAAACGTTCGTAGCGTTCGGAGGTGAATTGATCCGGTTGTGAAAGTGTCAGCCGCCTATCCCCCGTCCGCCGCCGGTGATGAGCACCCGCGCTCCGTGCAGCTCCATATGATCAGTTCCTTCCTGGTGACGACTTTGTCCACATGCCCACTGGCGGAGGCGAAAACGCCCAGCTGTGACTGTATACCAGTAGCTACTGAATCGTAACTACGGAATCGTAGCTACCTGGATCGACTCGCTGCTCGTTGCCGGTGCAGGTCAGCGATCGACGCGGACTCCCCGTACCCCGTTGGTGGTAAGGAGAATTCGTGCACGGGTAAGGGCGAGTTCAAGGGCTTTCCTGGAAGCGATGGATCGGACGTTTCCCATAACGTCCACTCATCGGCTTGTGCGGGAAAGGGATGGGTGTGGGTGTAGTGGTCGCGGCAGCGAATTCGCCGATGGTGAAATCGGGTGCCGAGCGTTTTCTTGTATATCTGGGCATGGCGATGGCTTCAGCGGTTTTCGCAACTGTCACAGACCTCGAAACACATCGGACGTGGGCATGTCTCGCGGTTGTCGCGTACTCGGTTGCCGCCCTGCTGGTAGCGCATGGTCATGATGGAACGGCGGCCGTTGCGGCGGCCGGTGGGGCAATCCTGATACCGGCCGTTGTCTTGATTGCCGCCGGGGCCGGGCAGCTCGAGGTGGCGGTCGTGATCAGATCCGCCGGTGATCTGCTCGCGACCGGCAGCCCTTATGTGCCGATGCCGACCGAGGTGGGACAGTACAACGCGTACGGACCGGCGATGGCGTTGTTCGGATTGCCCGCGCAGATGCTTCCGGCGAGCCGGTTGTCGGATCCGCGGATCTGGTTCTTGGTGTTCTTCGTTGTCTGTGTGTCGTGGTCGGTGCGGGCGATTCTCCAGTCGAATCCCACGCCTCGGGCCCGCATTCGAATTCTGATGCTGATCGCATCACCCGTCGTGGCGTTGTCCGCCGCAGTCGGTGGCGTGGATCTGCCGGTGATCGGTGCGGCCCTGGTGGGACTCGCGGCGGCCGCCCGGGGCCGATATGTGGTGAGCGCGTTCGCTTTCGCATTCGCCTGCGCTCTCAAACCTCTCGCGGTGCCGATCCTGGTGGTAGCCCTGTTCCTGATCGGCTCACAGTACGGACACCGGGCCGCCGCTCGAATGAGCCTGTGCTGGCTGGCGATCGCGTCATTGCTCTACGTCCCCGCCCTGTGGGATCTGCCGGTCTTCGTCCATCACACCATCGCATTCCCCTTGGGCCGCACCCGAATACTCACTCCCGCAGGCGAGTCGTTGATCGGTGGAGCTCTCACCGCGGCGGTCCCCCACGGTGCGACCATCGCCAGCGCACTGCTCTGCACGGCCGCGGCATCGGCGGCAATCCTTCTGATCCGCAGACCTCCGAATTCCTTCGTTACGGCCAGCGCATTCGCGGCCGCCGGGCTGTCCGCGCTGTTTCTGCTCGCACCCACCTCGAGATTCGGGTACTTCATCTACCCGATCATGCTCGCGGGCACGGCAGTAATCGTCTGGATGGAATCGCGCGGTACTAACCGGTCAGACTCGGCTTACCATTCTCGAGATGGCCGGCGAAACGTCGCAGCCACGGGGCGCGCTGTTCGGGCACACCTGAACCGGTTCCGCCCGAGCCCGACGGCAGGGGCAGCCGGGCCACTTCCGGTTCGGACGCAACGGTCGCCGTAATGTCATACCAACCGTGTGCGGTGCTCAGCGGGTCGTAGCCGACCGTTGTGGTTTCGCCGGGTCCGATCTCGATCGAGTTGTGGTCGGTGATCGTCATCCGCACCGGCGGTCCGGCGGGCAACCTGTTGTGCAGGGTCAGTTCGAGTTTCGAACCCGACAGCGCCAGCGTCGCCTCGAGGCCGATCGTGCCGGGATTGCCCGCGGCCTCGACCAGGAATCCGTTGGGACCGTGGATCGCGATGTCGTAGCAGTCGGTCACCGGGATCGATCCGGATACCGTGGCCGCCGGGGGGACGTCGAAACGCTGGACGCGACTCGGATCGCGATAGGCGTAGACGGACAGGTTGACCGCCCTGGTACCGAAGTTGTTCAGCGCCAACGATATCGACGTCGCGCCCGCGGTCACATTCGCCAGCGGCTGATAGGGCAACGGGCGGGCGGGCCTGCGATCCGGTGGCTGCGACGGCGGCACCTGCTGGAACGGCGCGGGCGGGACGGGCGTGCCCAGCCCGGATTTCAGGGCGTCGGCCTCGGCCCGCATCGCGGCGGTGTCGGGCAGCAGCGGGATGGTTGTCACCCGGCTGCCGAAATCGAAGCAGGACAACAGATCCCCGCAGACGCTGCGCCGCCATGGCGAGATGTTCGGCTCCGCGACACCGGTCCACCGCTCCAGGAACCGCAGTACCGAGGTGTGGTCGAAGACCTCGGAATTCACCCATCCGCCCCGACTCCACGGCGACACCACCACCATCGGTACCCGCGGGCCGAGTCCGATCGGGACCGGCGGGCCGGCCGCCGGCGGCAGCGGGCCCGAAGCCGCCGACCCGGAACTGGATTCGGTGGACAGAGCGTCGGAGGTCACCGGCAGTCCGGTCGCCGCGGCCAGCTGATCCAATGCCGAGGCCAGATCCCTGGCCAACGGCTGGCTCGCGGGCAGGTACTCATCCGCGGTGCCCGGCGGCGGCATCGGTGGGATGACGTGATCGAAGAATCCGTCGTTCTCGTCATAGTTGATGAATACCGCTGTCTTCGACCACAATTCCGGATCGGCCCACAGTGCGTTGAGCACGCCCTGCACGTAGGCCTGGCCGTCGACCGGGCGCATGGCCGGATGTTCGGTGTAGCCGAACGGCGCGACGACCCACGATACCGCGGGCAATGTCCCTGCGGCACAGTCGGATTTGAATCGAGCGATCACGTGATCGACATCCTTGCCCCGACCGGAGTCGGGCTTCCAGCCGTCGTGCAGACCGCCGCGCTCGGCGAGCTGACGCACCGCCGGATCCGGGGAGGCGAGGGCGTCGTGATACGCCTGGAACAGCCAGAGCGGATTGTCCCCGTAGTCGCCGACGAACGGGCTCGATTCCTGGTCGCCCACTTCGTCGTTCGCATAGACCTGCCAGGAGATCCCCGCGGCCTGCAGCCTCTCCGGGTAGGTCGTCCAGTGCAGGATCGGCTGGTAATCCGTCGGGTTGTAGGTCACGGGTCCGCCCGCCACACCGCGCGGATCGATGGTGCCGGTCCAGTGGTAGAGCCGGTTGGGCGTCGTCTGGCCCTGGATCGAACAGAAGTACTGATCACAGATCGTGAACGCCCGGGCGAGGGCGCGATGGAACGGAATATCCCCCTCGTCGAAGTAGGCCATCGTCATCTCGGACTTGACCGGAATCCACAGGTCGTTCCAGCCGCTGTCGATCGCGACGTGCGTGGTATCCCAGTCGTGCAGCAGATCGGCCAGATCCTGGCCGTCGACCTTGGTGGTGTCGACGCGGAACGGCAGCAGCCGCTGCCCGTCGACGCGCAGCGGGTCGGGCTGATGAAAGACGTTGTCGCCGTAACGCTCCCGCAGCGCGGTCTTATCGCCGAAACCACGCACCCCGGCCATCGTGCCGTAGTAGTGATCGAAGGAACGGTTCTCCTGCATCAGGATCACCACATGCTCGAGATCGTCGAGCTTCCCGCGCCCCGACGACGGCGGCACCGCCTCGGCCGACCCCGGTGGCAACAATGCGGCAAGCCCCGCGGCCGCGGCAACACCGCCCAGGAATCGACGGCGACTCGGCTCGTGACCACTGCGCGGACTCACGACACGGCTCCGGAAGCGACGGGAAACTCAGGGCGTGGGACAACGATCGGGCAGATCCGCATCGACTGGGTCCTCCGGAAGCACATGGGCCATGGACATTCCACACTGTCGAGATACCGAACTGCACAGAAACCTACCGCACATCAGCAATCTGGCAACTTATAGGCAATAGGTGTGTGCGGTGGCTGGCCGCGATCGTTGCCGCCGAGTCGGCCGCCGCTTCCGTGCACTCGAGAACGACTAGCGGATGCCGTTCAGGAAGGCGTCCAGTGCCGACCACATCTGCGGATTCAGTTGGACGTGGCGGCCCGTGCCCGAAACCACCTGGAAATCAACGCCGTTCGCGGCGAAGCGGGAGACGAGTGCGCCGTGCAATGGGGCGGGTACCTCGGTGTCGGTGGTGTTGAGCAGCAACAGGATCGGGGCGTTGTAGCCGGTCGCGGGGATCGTCATATAGGACTCCAGTGCTGCGCGAATGGTGGTGTCGGACAGCGGCTTCGACAGCAAGTCGCCGATACCGACGCCCTGCACGCGGGCATCGATCGCGGGCTGGCACAGGGTGGACACCTCGTCGAGCAGGGCCTTGCCGCGCGGGGTCAGGTAGCCGTCGACGTCGAGATCGGGGCGCGCGGCGCGCAGGCCCGCCAGGATGTCGGCGAAGTAGCCGGTGAGGTTTTCGGCGCCGGGGATCGCGGGGAAGCCGGGTCCGGCCAGGGGCAGGGCCTTTTCGATATCCGATTCCGGATCGACCGCGATGGTGCCGCGGAAATCGAGGTCGGGGGCCACGCGGGACTGATGCCAGCCGGTGCCGAGCGCGGCCTGGCCGCCCTGGGACAGACCCAGCACGGTCCAGGTGCGCGAGAGTTCCGGGCGGGCCGAGCGCGCGGCGCGGACCATATCGATGGTCGCGGCGGCCTCGGTGTCCAGGCCCAGATAGGGATGCGGGCCGGTGTCGTACAGGCCGAGGCCGAGGTAATCGGGTGCGGCGACGGCGAAGCCGAGCGAGACCAGATGCCGCATCAGCGCATCTTCCTCGTCGATGTAGACCGTATGCGGTCCGGTCGCCGGATCGGATTTGCCGCCGCAGCCCTTGCCCAGTCCGGTGGTGCCGTGATCGAAGGCGACGATCGGCCAGCCGCCCGCCGGAGCCTCGCCCGCGGGCACGAACAGCGCGCCGCTGGCCGGGCGGGACGTCCCGCTCGAGTCGATGGTCCAATAGCTGATCACCGAGCCGCCGGGCTGACCGTGGAAGCCGTCCGGCCGCGCCGACTCCGAAATCAGCATCCCGGCAGTTTCCGCGGCGGCCGCCCCGGACTGCACCACAGGGAGGACGCCGACCATCGCGGCGAGCACCGCGAAGTAACCGATACCGCCACGCAAAACCCGCATCAAAACTCTCTCCAGCAATCTCAAACGTCAGTTGTTCACAGATTAAGCTACTTCACAGCAAATCCAAGCCGAGGTGAGGAGCGACACAACAGCGCCACGCCGGATACCATCCCGATGTGCACACCGCCGTCACCATCGTCACCGACCTTCCGCTCGGCGGGGCGCCCACGATCGCGGTCACCGGAATTCTGGACTCCACCAACGCCTTTCGGCTGCACGACGCGCTCACCATGGTCGTCACCCTGCGGCCCGCCGATATCGTTCTGCTCGATCTGACCGCGGTCCACGGCATCGACGAGGCGGCCCTGCGCGTGTTGCTCGTGCACGGTGATCGCCTGCGGCAGTTGGGATCTCGTCCACTGTAGCGGCCCGGGGGCCCGCACCGCGCTCGTGCCGATAGCATTCGCGGTCGGAATCGGTTGGCAGAGCGAGAGGTTGTGGAGTGATCGGTTGGTGGCATGCCCTGGTGCTGGGGTTGGTGCAGGGATTGACGGAATTCCTGCCGATCTCGTCGAGCGCCCATCTGCGGTTGACCTCCGCGGCGCTGGGGTGGCCCGATCCGGGTGCGGCCTTCACCGCGGTCACCCAGCTGGGCACCGAGACCGCGGTGCTGATCTACTTCCGCGCCGATATCGCCGCGATCGTGCGGACCTGGACGCGGTCGCTGGTGCGACCCGAACTGCGCAAGGATCCACAGGCCCGGCTGGGCTGGTTCGTCATCGCGGGCACCGTGCCCATCGCGCTGCTCGGCCTGGCATTGCAGGACACCATCGAGACCGCGTTCCGGGATCTGCGGCTGATCGGCGCGACCCTGATCGTGTTCGGCCTGGTGCTGGGTCTGGCCGACCGCACCGCCCGCAACAGCAAACCGATCGCCGAGCTGAATCTGCGCGACGCCCTGGTCTACGGCTTCGCCCAGGCCCTGGCGCTCATCCCCGGAGTGTCGCGCTCCGGCGGAACCATCAGTGCCGGTCTCGCACTGGGCTATACCCGCGAGGCCGCCGCGCGCTACTCGTTCCTGCTGGCCATCCCGGCCGTGCTCGCCTCGGGACTGCTGGAACTGACCAAGATCGGCGATGCGGGCCACGCCCCGGCGTGGGGACCGACGATTCTGGCGACCGTCATCGCGTTCGCGGTCGGCTACGGGGTCATCGCATGGTTCCTGCGGTACGTGTCCACGCGCGGATTCGCGCCCTTCGTCTACTACCGGCTCATTGTCGGCGCGGTGCTGATCGCCCTGGTCGCCACGGGCGTGCTCGCCGCCAACTCCGGATCCATCGGCTGAGCGCGGGCAGTGAGCTGCGTCATATCCGAAGCGAGCACTTTACCCATCCTTTACCCTCGAACGCGTAGGTCCGCTTCGATCGGAGGGTGCTCCATGAACGACGTGATCAAGGTTCTCGCGCAGGATTCGAACTGGGACAAGTGGGTGGCGGCGAACTCCTCGTCGGCGGCCAAGGACGGCTGCATCTCCAAGTCGGGCTGCATCTCCAAGGCCGGTTGCATCTCCTAGTGCGACACGTGGGCCGGACCGCCGCGTCGGTCCGGCCCCGATCGCGGATTCCCCATGGACACACTTCCCGCCGTGCGCCCGCTTCCGGACGCCTTCGTCGACGCGACCCGCGATATCCCCTTCTACCGTGATCAGGCAGCGGCGAATTCGTTCCCGATCATCACCAAAGCCGATCTGGCGCATACCTTTCCCGAATCGTTCCTGACACCGGATGTGCGGCAGGCACTGGATTCCGGTGCTGCGCAATATGTCTGGTCGACCGGCACCAATCATGCCCGGATGCAGTTGATCCGGCCGCCGCTGTTCCTGCTGAAGACCTACTACGCCGTCTGGCGGGACCATCCGCAGATCGGCGACACCTTCGCCGCGGGCGTGCCGCGCGTCTCGGTGACCACCCGACTGGCCACCGATCATGTGGCCCGGGTCAACGAGTTCGCGGGCGGCGAACCCGCCGACCCGGTCCGGCGCTGGCTCGACGAGCGCACCTTCTACGTCAATCAGGATCTCGATCCGGCCCACTGGTCCGCCGAGGCGGTCGATCGGATGCTCGCGGAGATCGATCTGGTCCGCCACGAAACCGGCGATGGCCGTTACCATCTCGACTGCTCGTCCTATCACGCGGCCCATCTGCTCCTCGCCGGGGGCGAGCGAGTTCCCCGCCCGGCCAGCGCGATTCACGGCTACGAGTTCACCCCACGCAATGTCCGGCGGTTCCTCGTCGAACGGCTCGGCTGTCCGGTCGTGGAACTGTTCGGCAGCACCGAGCTGGGCTATCTGTATTACGGCGATACCGACGGCCGCTACTATCCGCATCTGCGCGAGATGCAGGTGGAACTCCAGCCGATTCCCGGCAGCCGCGGCATCCACAGCCTGGTCGTGTCGAGTATCCGCAATCCGTATATGCCGCTGCTGCGCTACAACACCGGCGATTGCGTGCACACCCACGACGGATCGGCCGATCCGAACCGGATCGCGCGGTTCTGCGGCCGGGAGAAGGAACTGCTCGTCTCCGACGGCGCCATCACCTCCCAGGCCGAACTCGACGATGTGGTGAACGCGACCGATCCGCGAATCTTCGTCTACCAGTTGCGTGTTCACGGATCCGAGGCACTGCTCGGCTACACCACCTTCGACGGCGCGCCGCTGGACCGCGCCGCGACCAAGGCACTCGCGACCGCGGCCTCGGATCTGACGAGACTGGGCGTCACCGCCATCCACGAATCCCATATCCCCATCGGGCCGTCGGGCAAATACGCCTGGCTCGTTCGCTGAAGGAGCACGCGGATGTACGAACGAGATCTACTCGGCGAGCTGTACGAGGAGACGGTGCGGTATACCCAGCGCCACAACGAGATCGACGAGGCCACCGCCCGCGCGCAGGTCCGCGAGGCGGTACGTTATCTGACGCTGGTCTCGGCCCATCCCGGTGAGCTGGGCGGGCTGTTCCTGCCGGTCGAGCAGCAGATCGACGAGGTGTGGCACTATCTGATCCTGCAGACCCGCGAATACCGCGACCTGTGCGAAACCCGGCTTCCCGGTGGGCATCTCATCGAGCACCGGTCGATCTCCTACGGCGATTACGGCGAGGCGCAGTCGCGCGAAGCCATGCTCGAGCAATCGCTGCGGTGGATTCCGTTGTACTGCGGCCGATTCGGCGATTTCGATGCCGAGGGCGCTCGGTGGTGGACGATGGTCCGCTTCCTGCACGAGGAGATGGGTTACCCCCTGGCCGATATCTCGGCGCTACAACCGGCGGACGACCGCCGCTGAGCGCACGCTCGCGGCAATCACGATGGCCGCCAACACGATCTGCACGCACACCACCGTCACCATCCCCGCCCGGTGACCCGAGGACTGCACAACGATCCCGAAGACCGCGCCGAGTACGGCCGCGCCGGTGGCGATCGATACCTGTTGCGCGGTGAGCAGCACCCCGCCGCCCAATCCGGCCAGTTCGGCGGGCACCAGTGCGAGCATATGCGCGTTCATCGCGCCCAGGGCGATGCCTTGACCGGTCCCGATCAGTAACAGCCCCAGGCCGATCAGCGGTGTCGTGGTCGTCGGCACCGCGACGGCCAGGGCGGCCAGCCCGGCCGCCTGGATCGAGGCGCCCAGCGCGATGGTCCGCACGCCCAGGCGCTCCCGCAGTCGCGGAACCGTGAACGAGGACACCAGGAATCCGACTGCCATCGGCGCGGTGAGCACGCCCGCGGCCAGCGGCGCGTGCCCCAGACCCTCCTGCAGCGTCTGCGGCAGGGCGTAGAGGAATCCGCCCGCCCCGGCGAAGAACGGCAGCATGAGCGCCAATGACCACCGCAGCCGCGGATTGCCGAATATGCCCTCCGGCACGAGGGCGGCCACGCTGCGGCGTTGCTGGATCAGCCACGCGCGGCCCAGGACGAGGGTGACCAGTGCGAGAACGACGGTGGCCGGGCCCAGAATCGTCGGCATCGACGCGGTCAGCAGGAAGGCGAGCACCGTCAGCGACAGCAGCGCCGCGCCGCGACCGTCGATCCGCCGGTCGATATTCGGCGGCGTCTCCGTGACCCATCGCGGCAGCAACGCCAGGGCGACGACACCGAGGGGGATGTTCATCAGGAACAGCCACCGCCACGCCGCACCGCCGCCGATCATATCCAGCAGCACGCCGCCGCCGATGAGTCCGACGAGCGCGGATACCCCGCTCATCGAGGAGTACCAGCTGATCGCGCGTTCCCGGCGTGGGCCCGCCTGCGCGGTGATCAGTCCCAGGATCTGCGGCAGTACGAAGGCCGCGGGCGCGCCCTGCGCGATCCGCGCGGCGATCAGCGGCCACAGTCCCGGCGCGAGCCCGCAGGCCGCCGAGGCCACCAGGAATCCGAATACGGCCGCCGACAACGTCTTTCGCCGTCCGAGCCGATCACCCACCCGACCCCCGACGATCAGCAGCGAGCCGAATCCGGCCAGATATCCGACCAGCACCAGGCTCAGCAGCGCCGAACCCTCCGCGATGCCGAAATCGCGCCGGATCCCGGGCAGCGCCACGCCCGCGAGGAAGGTGTCCATCATCGGGACGAACGCGCAGCCGAGAATCAGCAGAATCCCGCGCAGGGCCATCGGGCGCATTCTCCTCACCGAGCGGCGATACCGTAATCCTCGCCGAACCATACCCAATTCGAATTGCGGGTATAGGAGTCGATCGTCTGCGTGACGCTGCGACGCGACCCGGGCCAGGGATCGCCGTAGGTGATGGTGCCCGCGTCCACGTCGAAGCCGTAGACGACCTGTGCGTGACCGCCGCCCGCCGACCACGCGATACCGGTGAGGATCGGCCGATTCGCCGACACCTCGTCCACCACCTTGCTCATCGACAGCGGCGCACCCACCGCGGCGTCGACACCGATGGCCCGAAAGGCCGAGGCGATTTGTTCGAGTGAGGCCGAATCGTCGGGACAGATACCGTCCGCGCCGACACCGTGGACGAGTTTGCAGTAGTCGTTCTGGGTGATCGGCCGATGCAGATAGGTGGCGATCGACGAACCGTCCGCCGCCCAGCACCATTGATCGGCCGTCTGCACCTGCTGCAGATACGGCAGGGTCTGCGCGCCGAATACGGCCGCGCGCGGTGCGGGCACGCCCGGCAGATTCGGGGTGACGAGCAATCCGTGCGGGAGGCCGGACGGGCCCGGATCGGCGGTGGCCACCCCACCCGGTGCGGCGGCCACGCACAGCGCGGCCACACAGCACAGGAGTTTCCGTTTCAACCTCACGCGGCGATCCTTCCGGCCGAGATGTTCTCGGAAGCTATACACCGAATCCGTATGCCCGCAACTCGAACGGCGAATATCACACGGTGACTTATCCATTGACCCGGAATCCGGTATATGGAACACTCTCGGATCATTCCATTCGGAACCATCGCCGTCGGGGGCGATGCCCCGCAATGCATTTCATTGCCAGGAGGAACCCGTGCAGTATTCGCGATTGTCCGCCGTATTCGCCCTCGTCACCGGGCTCGGCCTGCTCGCCTCCGGCACCGCCTACGCCGCACCGGCGCCCGAGGTGAAACATCACGCGCTCGGGCTCGATCGCGGGGCCGCCCGCGACAGCCTCGCCCGCGACACCAGCGTCGGCACGACGCTGCCGGTGCAGGTCGGCGCGGTCGGCGCACCGCCCGCGTCGTATTCGTTGCAGCAGTACACCCTGGCGCCGGGCGATCAGGGTCCGGTCGGATCGTGCGTCACCTGGGCGACCGGCTACACCGGATACGGCGTGCTGATGAACGAGCAGCAGATCGGCGGCGGGCCGCAGGCGCCGATGTACATCTACTCCCAGATCGCGCAGGGTAACGACCAGGGCACCTACGCCGGCATCGCGCTGCCGCTGGAACAGACGCAGGGCATCGACACCAAATCCGATTACTGGCAGGGCGATTTCGACTATACGACCCAGCCCGACGCCAACGAGCGCGCCAATGCGTCGCACTACAAACTCTCCGGCGCACTGGATCTCAGCAAGGGCGATATCGTCACCAACATCAAGAAGGCGATCGCCGCGGGCCTGCCCGTACCGTTCGGATTCGATGTCCGAGAGAGCTTCGAGAAACTCGACGGCGCCAACTACAACTACGACCCCTCGCCCACCGAGAAGATCCTCGGCGGGCACGAGGTCACCATCGTCGCCTATGACGCGAAGGGTGTCACGGTCGAGAATTCCTGGGGCTCGAATTGGGGCCGCAGCGGATTCTTCACCGCCCCTTGGTCGTTCATCACCGGTCAGGATGTGAACGAGATCCACTCGATGGGTCGCCTGATTCCCGCCTGATCCGCTACAGCACGCCGCTGACTCCACCTCGGCCACCGGAAAAGGCCGTGTGGATCGACAAGACTGGTTCGACCGATGGATTCGGACGAGATTGACAGGCGCAGACGAGATTGTTGCGACGAGTAAGTGTGTAATGCCTCCAGGCGTTTACTGAAAGTAAAGCCGGCTGCAGGTCTCTCGCGTCGTGAATTGTCAAGGGCAGGGGCGGGTGTACGGCACGGACGGGAGCAGCTCGTGCCATGTCCGCTCGTCGATACGTGCCGTGGACGAGGCGCACAGGTTCGCCGCGACCGAATCCGCTGTCACGTACCCCATGAATGCTCCCTGATCACCGATACCGAATCCGCGGGAGTCGTCATGAGGATCGAACCGCAAATACCACGCTCCGCTCGGGGCGACGATCGGGGGATCCGCCTGTGTGATGTGGGACGGGTCGGTGACGTTCCATAGTTGGCCGGTTCGATCGTCGCCGGCCGAGCCCAGCCGATGACCGGATCGGTCGATTGCCAGCGACCGCACCTCGGCGGTATGGGCGTGGACCGAATCCAGCTCCGTAATGTGCGCGGGGTTCGTGACGTCCCACGAACGGATGACACCAGCCGTATCGGCGCTGAACAGATGCCGACCGTCCGGGGCGAAAAGCAGTGCCCGCACATTCGATCCGTGTGCGTCCAGCGTCGCGGCCGACGGGCTGTGCTGATCGGAGGTGTCCCACACATGGATTCGGGCACCGTCGTCGGCAGCCGCGACAAGCGAGCCGCTCGGCCCGAATACCACTGTCCGAATCGCGTGGTCCGGACTGTCGAGCAATGGTCCCAGCGCCCGCGCATTCGATGGCAGCGACACGTCCCAGATCTGCAGGGCGTGGCCACCCATGCCGGTGAGCAGGCGCTTGCCGTCCGGTGCGAAGGCGATCGGCGCGCCGGTTCCGGCCCCGGGCAGTGCGCCTATCGGGATGGGCCGGGCGGGATCGGTGAGATCCCACAGCCGCACATCGGTACCGGTCGTTGTGGCAAGTAGCCGACCGTCGGGGCGCAACGCGACCTGCACCCCGAGCGGATCGGACGGTCCCGCCGCGAATTCACTCGCCGCGCGGGCGAGTTGCGGCACCGAGGTATCCCAGATTTCGACCTGCCCGTCACGCCGTCCGATGGCCAGCACCCGATTGTCTCGGTCGAAGCCGACTCCCGCGATCGGGCCGCCGGGCAGGATCGGCAGGATCGTCAGCGGCGGTCTCCAGGAGTGAATCCGCCCATCGGATCCGGCCGTCATGAACTGGAAGGCCCCGACGACACGTTCGGATCGGATCGAACCACTGCTGCCGTGGAATTCCAAGCTGAGCGGCGTCACCCGGTCGACGCGGCTGGTATTCCAGAACCGAATAGTGCCGTCGATACCGGCCACGGCGAGTAATCGTCTGCCGAGACCGAACGCCAGCCCCGAGATCGGCACAGCTCGCGAGTGCTCGTCATCGACCAGCCGCGGCAGGGCCGGATTGCGTACGTCCCAAATCCGAAGCACCCCATCGGCAGTGCCGGTGGCGAGGATGCCCCCGGGCCCGAATGCCATGGCCTGCACCGCCCCTGGACCGTCCAGTGGTGCGCCGATCGATGTCGGATGCTCGGCATCGTCGACTGCCCACAACCGCACGGTGCCGTCATCGCCGGCACTGGCCAATACGGGAGCATCGGGATCGAGCGCAATGGCCCTGATTGCCCTGGGGTGCGCCGAAAGTGCCGATTGCGTTCGCCGAATAGATTGCGGCGCATCAATATTCAGGATGCCCAGGGTGCCGTCGGCACCGGCCGCGGCCAGGTGATGCCCATCGGGCAGGAAGGCGATCGCGGTGGTGGGCGTGCCGTTGTCGAACCTACCCAGCTCGCGAGTGCTACGTGGGTCATGAACGTCCCACAGTCGAACGGTCCCGTCGTCGCCCGCGCTGGCCAATACGGTTCCGTCGGGTCCGAATGCGACCGATCCGACGCGCCCCCGGTGACCATTCAGGCCGGCCCCGACCGGAGCGACTACCCGCGGATTCGATATGTCCCACAACCGAATCCGGCCGTCGTCGCCCGCGCTGGCGAGCAGCTCGAGGTTGGGGCTCGCGGTCAGATCTTGGATGGGTGCGGCCTGTTCGGCCGGTGAAGCGATCTCCAGCGGCAGGCCTTGCGACATCACTATCTGGGCGCGAACACTGGGGTTGTGCGGATTCAGCCGATAGGCTGCCAACGCGAGCTGGGTCGACAGTCCGGGGCTACTGTCCTCGAGGCGTTGGGATTCCGCGAGGATATTGCCGAGCCAGACGTCCTTGCGTTCCTGTGCGACCGCGGCCCGCTGGGCGATCGCCAACCCCGACAACGCCAGCGCGAGCACGGCGAGTACGGCGGCCGCGGCCAGAATCCCCCTGCGCAGTCGGGTCTGCGCACGGTGCCGGGCCAGCGATTCGGCCACGAATTCGCGGGCGAGCCGATTGGGCGACTCCGTACGCCGCATCAACGTCGCGGCGTCCTGGAGTCGGATCCTGGAATACAGCTGAGCGGGCGGGCGACCCTGGCTCGCCCAGTCCCGGGCGTCTGCCTCGATGCGCTGGCGGGCGGGCGCGAATTCCCCTTCCTCGGCCAGCCATTCGACCATGCGGGGCCACTGAGTCAGCATCAGATCGTGCACCAGCTCGAGATGACCGTCGTGCAGCACCACCGCTCGGTCCTTGATCAGCCGCGCGATCACCGCCTTGGTACATTCCGAGTCCGCGGCCTCGGCGATCAACAGGTCCATCTGCACGCGGTTGCGCAGGGTCGAGAGCGGTCCGGTGACCGTCAATGCCACCAGCACATGCCGGGTCGCCTCGCGTTCGGAGTCGCTCAGCCGGGACCAGATCTGTTCGGCACGTTCGGCGAACATGCCACTCACGCCGCCGGCTTCGCGGTAAGCGGCCAGCGTCAGCGTCCGACCCCGCCGGTTCTCCCAGGTCACGGCCAGGACGTAGGACAGCGTCGCCAGCCGAATCACATTCTGAGGGTCGAAGGCGGCCAGATCCTGCAGCAACACCTCGACCAGACGGTCCTCGATGCGCAGGCCTGTCGTCGCAGCGGGTCGAACGATCGCCTCCCGCAACTCCTCATCCGACATCGGATCGAGCATCATCGACCGGTGCTGCAGGGCCGCCATCAGGACCGGATGTCGCGACAGATCGGGGAGGTAGGTGGTGTCGACAGCGCAGACGACAGTAGTGGGCGGATCCGCATCCGGCGCGGCGAGCGCCGCCAGCTCGGCGAGGAACCGTTGCCGCAGAGCCTCATCCGTGCATCGGGTATAGAGCTGCTCGCCCTGATCCACCAGCAGCAGGCGGCGACCGGGCGGTACCTCCGCCAACACGGTGTGCAGTGCGGACACCGGATCGGCGCCGGGGGTCACGCGGATCGGCGCCCGCGGTCCGGGGACGGCTTGCAGTCCGGCGGCCAGCAGCGAGGACTTGCCGACACCGCGTGCGCCCACCAGCAGCACGAGGGCCGCGGAGCCACTCTCCTCGGCGGCGGAAATAAGCTGGTGCAGCTCATATTTCGCGCTATCACGACCGAAGAACAGATCCGCGTCCGCAGCCCGGTACGCCGACAGGCCGCGGTAGGGCTCCCGATCGATATCGACCGCCGGCTCGACCCGTGCCGCCTTCCAGGCCGCATACCACCGGGCCGGATCGAACAGGGAGATATCGATCCGCGGGTCGGAGGCGGCGCGGCGGCGTGCATCCGCGATGAGGACCTCCAAGACCGGTAGCACCGATTTGAAGGTGGCCGGTGCGCGGTTGCCGCGGCGCCAGTCGCTGATCCGCTGGGCGGTAATAGGGCTGATCCCCTCGCGCAGGCGCGCATTGGCCGCGCGGACCACCGACTTCACCGGTGGATTCCCCGCAGCCGCGAACAGCGCCGCCAAACGGACCGCGAAGACACTACGGCCATCGGTCCGATCGCCTGATCCAGACGGACGCTGGCTCGTACTCATATTCACCGGCGACACCGCCCTGACGCCGCACCGCAGTCGGCGGGGGCGTCACTGCGAACCCCGCGAAAACTGTCGAACAAAGACAACCGCATATCTTCCACCGAGATGTCGAGTGCGGAGCGTGCGTTCGTACCGAGTGGGCGATGCAGGTGTAACGGGCCGTACCAGGAGGTAGCCGATCATACCAGTCGCCGGTTTCGGCGACCCTCAACCGTTCGATTGTTGTTGTTGCATTTCGACTGGTTCGGTCAGTGGGACAGATACGGTTCCCGGCCACCGGTCATCGAGCCCGATCGGGTCCACTGAGAGCCGTGGCCAGGGGTACCGATTGCGGCGAGAAATGCGCTTCCCGTGTGTGCACTCCATTAATCTCGACCGCATGACACCGGAAGCCCGAATCCTCGCCGAGGCATTTATGGACGATCCGCTCATGACCTATTTCTGGCCGCGGCCGGAGCGGCGTCAGCGCGCCCTCCCTCATTTTTGGCACTCCCGCGTCGAGTCGAGACGACGTTACGGAATCGTCGATACAACATCCGACAACGACGGGCTCGTGAGCGTCGTCCTATGGGAGCGGGCAGGAGTCACCACTCCGATAGCCAAGCCTTTCAGTCTGTTTCGCGCCCTCGGCACAGCGCTCCCCCGTGCCCTGGCCGCCTCGCGCCAGATCGAGAGTCTCCGGCCGCGGACTCCCCACCTTTATATAGCTGCCGGCGGAACCTTGCCCCGCGCACACGGAAAGGGCCTGATATCCGAACTGGTCACATCACGCATAGAAACCAGCGACGTCGATGTCTTCCTGGTCGCTACGAATCCCAAGAGCGCTGCCCTCGGCGAACACCTTGGCTTCCGAACGACGAAAGAACTGACCATCGGTGACCACACCGTCATGAAGGCGATGCTGCGCAAGGTCGTCTGAGCCACCACGGGCAGATCACAGCGAGCGAGAAATGATCTCCTTCATGATCTCGCTGGTGCCGCCGTAGATGCGATTCACGCGAGAACCGGTATACATGTTCGCGATCGGATACTCCATCATGTAGCCGTAGCCGCCGAACAGCTGCAGGCAGCGGTCCACGACCTTATCGGCGGTCTCGGCGGCGAACAGCTTGGCCATCGAGGCCGTGGCCGGATCGTTCTTACCGTCGATGTACTGCGCGATGGCGTAATCGACCATGGTTTTGATCGCGAGCGCCTCGGTCTTGACCTCGGCCAGGGTGAACGCGTTGTACTGGAACTTACCGATCGGGCGGCCGAACGCCTCGCGTTCCTTGGAGTAGCGCAGCGCCTCGAGCACCGCGGCCTCGGCCAGCGCCGAGCACAGGCTCGCGATGATCAGCCGCTCCCGGGCCAGCTGCTCCATGAGCTGATAGAAGCCCAAACCCTCCTGTGCGCCCAGCAGATTCGCGACCGGCACCCGCATATCGGAGAAGAACAACTCGCGGGTGTCCTGCGCGTGCTGGCCCATCTTCTCGAGCACCCGGCCGCGCTCGAAGCCCGGCAGATCCTTGGTCTCGGCCACGATGAGCGAGACCCCGGCCGCGCCCTGGCTCGGATCGGTCTTGGCGACGAGCACCAGCAGATCGCAGTGGGTTCCGTTGGAGATGAACGTCTTCGAGCCGTTGACGACGTAATGGTCGCCCTCGCGGATCGCGGTGGTGCGCACCGACTGCAGATCCGAACCCGTGCCCGGTTCGGTCATGGCGATGGCCAGCACCAGCTCACCGCTGATGATGCCCGGCAGCCACTTCGCGCGCTGCTCGTCGTTACCGTACTTCCAGACGTAATGCGACACGATCGGCGAATGCACCGAGAAGCCGAAGCCGTTGTCGTGCGCGTAGACCAGTTCCTCCTGCACGACCGCCTGCAGGCCGAAATCGCCCGCGGCGCCGCCGAATTCCTCGGGCAGATCCAGCCCGAGCAGGCCCGCGTCGCCGGCCTTGTTCCAGAACTCGCGGTCGACCATATGCTGCGCGGACCAGCGCTCGCGGTTCGGCGCGATCTCCTTGCGGAAGAATTCGGCGGCATGGCGGCGCAGCTCGCGATGCTGATCGGTCTCCCAGAGGGGACGGTAGTCGGGGAACAGTGCGGACATCGGTGTCTACTTTCCGGCGTTGGTGGAAACCGTCATGAAATGACGATACGTTTGTATAGTCAATAGGTCAACGGTAGTGATCGCTGAGCGTGCGACCAGCTATTACTACGCGGCGTAAACTGACCCGACCACATCCGACGAGTCGAGGGGCGATGCTGAATCCACGGGCGAGCAATGACGATCTGACCGCCAAGGCACGTATTCGCAACGCCGCCATGGACCTGTTCGCCCAATACGGCGAGTCGCGGGTGTCGCTGCGCGCGGTCGCCGCCGAGGCCGGGGTCACGCTCGGTCTGGTGCAACATCACTTCAAGACCAAGGCGGGCCTGATCGAGGCCGTCGATCAACTGGTCGTCGACTACTTCGACGCCGCGGTCTCCTCGGTGCCGCCGACCGGCACCCCCGGCGAGGTCGCCGCCGCCCGGAACGAGGCCGTGCGCGCCATGTTGAGCGCGAATCCGGCCGTGGTGAACTACGTTCGCCGCGCCGTGCTCGAACCCGCGGAAACCCGGCTGCGCCTGCTCGAATCGCTGATCGCGCTGACCCGGCGAGAGGTCACCACCCTGCGCGACACCGGCCTGGCCTCGACCTCGCGCCGCGAATCCACCCAGATCGTGGAGGTGCTGGTGCGGCAGTTCGGCGAGCTGCTGCTCGCGCCGATGATCGATGCGGTCTGGGAACGCGTCGCCGGGCCCGGCGATCGCGGCAAACCCAGGCTGTCGATCACCGTGCGCGAAGACCAGGGCTGAACTCGCGCGAATATCGTTGTGTCAGTGCGTGATAGGCGAACAGGCACACCATCAGCCACAGGCCGCCGAACAGCCATCCGGCCACGATGTCGGTCGGCCAGTGCACACCCAGATACAGCCGGGACACGCCGATCGCCGCCACCGCGCAGACGGCCGCGCCGACGACCCACCACCGCAGCGCGCGGCGGTGCACATCGACCAGTACTACCGCGGCGAGAACACCGAATACCGCGGTCGATCCGAGACTGTGGCCGGAGGGATAGGACTGATTGGTCTCGGCGACAAGGTGATAGACCATCGGCGGGCGGGCCCGGCCGATCAGATGCTTACCGGCGACGACCGAGACGGCCGCGCCCCCGGTAGTGGCCGCGACGAGCGCCGCCTGCCGCCACCGGTGTCGCCAGGCCAGGACCGCGCAGGCGAGAGCGGCGATCAGCGCGAGGGTGACCGTATCGCCGGCGATGCTCGCCAGCTTCGCCGCGATGGTCAGCGCACCGTTGCGGTGGTCGACCATCCAGCGCAGTCCGTCGGCGTCGGCCCGGGTCGGCCCGTGCGCATGCGCGACGAATCCGGTGAGAACGGCCGACACGATCGCGACCGCACCCATCGCCAACGGCGGACCGAAGCGGGCCGGACTGCTCGGTTGCCGCACTGCGGCCACGGGATCGGACATCATGACCCCGACGCTGGCATACGGCCGCTGAGAGAACGTTGAGAACGGGCCGGTGTCCAGCCGATCGGCCGCGATGCGGCAAGCTGAGGCGGTGCGGGTGCTGGTGGTGGAGGACGAGCCGCGGCTGGCGGATACGGTGCGCCGCGGACTCGAGCTGGAAGGGCTCGTGGTGCAGCTCGCGCACACCGGGACCGACGGGCTGCGGTGGGCGACCGAGGACGAGTTCGATGTGATCGTGCTCGACATCATGCTGCCCGGGTTGAGCGGATACGAGGTGCTGCGGCGGCTGCGCGCCCACGACGTGACGACACCGGTGTTGATGCTCACGGCCAAGGACGGCGACTACGAACAGGCCGACGCCCTCGATCTGGGCGCGGACGACTATCTGACCAAACCGTTCTCCTTCGTGGTGCTCATCGCGCGCCTGCGGGCCCTGACCCGTCGGCGCGCCCCGCAGCGCCCGGCCCGGATGACGGCCGGTGACCTGAGCCTGGATCCCGCACGGCGACTCGTACGACGCGGCGACACCGAGATCACGCTGACGCCACGCGAATTCAGCCTGCTCGAATTCCTGTTGCGGCACAAGGGAACCGCCTTCACCAAGGCCGAGATCCTGCGCAATGTATGGGATAACCATTACGACGGGCCGGAGAACGTCGTGGAGGTCTACGTCGGCTATCTACGCCGGAAGATCGATACACCGTTCGGCCGCACCAGCATCGAGACGCTACGCGGAGTCGGATACCGCCTCCTCGACCCCGACGGGGAGCTCGATGACGAATCTGGCGCCGCCCCACGGTGATTGCGTCGCCTCGACCGTACCCCCGTGGGCGGCAACGATTTCGGCCACGATGGCCAGCCCGAGCCCCGAACCGCCGGTGCCGCGAGACCGGTCGGCCTGCAGCCGCACGAACCTGTCGAACACCCGCGCCCGGTCGCGCGGCGCGATCCCCGGGCCGTCGTCGACGACGATGATGCGGGCCCGCCCATCGGTCCGCTCCACCACGAGCGCGATCCGCGAACGGGCATGTGCCGCGGCATTGTCGACGATATTGCGCACCGCCCGGGCCAGGCGCGCGCGGTCACCGATCACCCGGACCGGCGCGATCGCGGTCCGCACGGTCACCGTCGCGCGCATCCGCAGCGCCGCGGCCTCGCTCTCGGCAATATCGTCGAGATCCACCTCGCCCCTGCGCAATTCGAGGCCGCCCTCATCGGCCGCCGCCAGGGTGAGCAGATCGTCGACGAGATGTTTCATCCGCTCGGCCTCGGGCAGCAGCGTCGCGCCGATGAGGTCGCCATCGAGAATCTGTGGCCGGTCCCGGGCGAGCTCGAGGGCCGCGGTGAGAGTGGCCAGCGGACTGCGCAACTCGTGGGAGGCATCGCCGACGAAGCGGCGCTGCGCGTCGTGACCGGACTGTACGCGCGCGAGCATATCGTTCATCGTCTCGGCGAGCCGGGCGATCTCGTCGCGCGCGAGCGGAACCGGAACCCGTTCGGACAGATCCGCGGTCCCGATGCCCGCGACCCGCGCGCGGATGTCCTCCACCGATCGCAGCGAACGTCCCACCAGGAGATAGGTGGCCGCCGCGGCCGCCGCCACCACGATCGGCCCGCCGATCGCGAGCAGCACCGCCACCTCGGTGACCGCATGCTCGGCCGATTCGCTGTCGGCGGCGACCAGCACCAGATATCGGCCCGCGGTCGTCGCCGCGGCGCGGGCCGCGATCCGCCAATCGTCGTCGTATCCCCGGGCCGCCCGTAGGCCGATTCCGCGATCCCCCACCGCCTTCGGATCGGCGAGCAACGGGGTGGTGAACTTCGGGCCGGAGGCGGCGAGCACCCGCCCGTCCGGATCGAGCACCTGGATCGCCGCGATCCGTCCCTCGGTCGACAACAGCTCCTCGGGTGGTCGCGGCGCCGAGGTCCGCACAAGTTCGGCGGCGACCGCACCGGCCCGCGCGTCGGCGGTGGTGTCGAGTTCACGGATCAGCGATTCGCGCAGGAACCACAGCATGGCCCCGGCCGCGGCCGCCGAGATGACGCCGACCACGAGCGCGCAGGCCACCGCCGACCGGATCCGCAGCCCCCACCGCGACGGCAGCATCCACTCCGCGATCGGATTCACCTCCCCATCATGGGCCATCGTCTACCACCGAGGGTCGCGCACACCTGGGTACTGTGGACCCGGGGTTGTCGGCAGGAGGAGGCCGGATGTCCGGGTTCGAGCGTGCTGCGGTGCGAGTGATCGCCGTCGATATCTTCGGGACCACCGTGGACTGGTACGGCGGGGTGGCCGCGCAGGCGGGCGAGGTGTTCCGGGAGGCCGGGGTCGGGCTCGACGCCGGGGTGTTCACGAACGAGTGGCGGGATATGTATCTGCCTGCGATGCAACGGGTTCGAGACGGCGAGCGGGAGTGGGCCTATCTCGATACGCTGCATCGGGAGTCGTTGGATTCGCTGTTGGACGAGCACGGGGTCGCCGGGGCGTTCGACGAGGCGGCGCGGGCTCGGCTGGTCCGGGCGTGGCATACGTTGCCCGCGTGGCCCGATGCGGTGGCGGGGCTGGCGCGGCTGCGGCGATGCTATACCGTTGCGGCGCTGTCCAATGGTGGGTTCGCGTTGCTGACGCGGTTGGTGAAGGCCGCGGAGTTGCCCGTCGATTGCATCCTGTCCGCGGAGCTGGCGCGCGCGTACAAGCCCGCGGCCCAGGTGTATCGGACCGCCGCGCGGTTGCTGGATGTCGAACCCGGGCAGATGCTGATGGTCGCCTGTCACCGGTGGGATCTCGACGGTGCCCGCGCCGCGGGACTGCGCACCGCATTCGTCGAACGACCACGGGAGAAGGGGCCGCGGCATTCGGCCGATCGTGCCGAGGACACCGTCAGCGATCTCGCCGCGGCGGATTTCGGCGCGCTCGCCGATCTGCTCGACTGCTGAACGCACGGCATCCGCGGTGGCCGCGCACCGGATCCCGGCGTGACGATCGGAATTACGGGTCACGTATTCGCGAACAATCCGCAAATACGGTCCGTACCGGTCGGCCGCGACAATCTCCGTTCGGAGATTGCATCGGCAAACTCATTCGAGCGAACGGGTCGTCGCCTTCTTGCATTTGCATGAATACTTTCGCATCGGCGTCCGCGTTGGTATAGTTTTCCTACTCCAGTCAGTGGGTTTTTCCGACGATAGGGTCGGCTATGCCGCGTTTTACAGACCGGGCATCGTCACGCCCGAAGGCATTCGGATATCCGATCCGGACACAAGCGCGCAACCACATGGGAATCCACGGTGCGACAGGAAACCAGACAGTAACCCCGATCCATGAGACGGGACAGTTGCCGATACGCTTCCGCCTCCGCGTCCGGCTCGAATTCGGACCCGCCGGTCGTTCCCACGGTGAGCAACAGCGACTGCCCGTCCGGCAATGGCGTACCCACCGGTGGTGGCGCACTGGGCGGGCGCCACGCCGAGACCGGGGGGCGCAGATCCCATTCCGCGATGACACGATGGGTCGACATCCGGCGATCGCGCCCGGCGGCCTCGACGCCGTACATATCGGCGACGAAAGCCCTTGCCCTGGCGCCGATCACGTCGAGGTAGAAGTAGGCGTTGCGCGTCTGCAGCGGATCGAACGCCCAGCGCAGCCGCCGCAGACCGCGCTGCCGAGCCACCTGCGCGACCCGGTGCATCATCGCCCGCCCGATCCCGCGGCCCTGATGTTCGGCGTGGACGGCAATCAGCTGCAGATAAAGATAGGGCAATTCTCCCGCAGGGAAACCGACGAAACCGTAGGACACGGCGACCAGCGAATCCTCGGCCCAGGCGCCCAGCACGAAACCACCGTGCCGACTCAACCCGGTAAGCAATCGCGGGGCGACGGAACATTGCTGGGAAGGTATACCGAAAACCTGCCGATAAAGGGCGATGCCCTTGGCTATCTCGGCCGAGTCACGCAATTCGTGGATTTCGAACCCGGTTTTCGATGTCATATCATGATCATACAAGGAACGGCTGCACATCCGCCGTCCAGCGACACGCCGGACCGTATCCACTGGATGGGGGAGGAAATATCGTGCGTCCGTCCATGCAACTGTCGATAGGCGAACGGATCGAAATGCGACGCCGCCAGCGCGGCCTGTCCCGAAAGGTCGTCGCGAATCTGGTGGGACGCAGCGAGGAATGGCTGCGCCTGGTGGAAACCGGGCAGCGAAAGCTCGACAGCGTCGAGGCGATCGGCCGACTCGCCGACGTCCTGCGCGTGGAGGATCTGACCGAACTCACCGGGTGGTCGAACTCCGACACCTGGTCGCGGGATCAGCTGCACGACGAGAATCTGCGCGCGCTGCGCGAGGTCATCATCGACCATCCGGCGGTCGGCACCTATGCCGATATCTGCGGCGCCGACGGATCCGATCCGGACACGCTCGCCCGCACTCTCGCCGACTGCCGCAGCGTCTGGAACGGTTCGGCGCGGCGGTATTCGCTGCTGTCGCGCCGGCTCCCGGAGGTGTTGCGCGCCATCCGTATTCAACGCTGGAAGGCCCAGACCGAGGAGAGCGGCGAACTGCTGGTGCGGACCTATCACCTCACCCGCCAACTGCTCACCGGCTTCGGCGCGCACGGCCTGGCCGGCACGGTCGCCGACCGTGCCATGGGCACCGCCGCCCAGACCCATCAGCCGCTGCTGGTGGCGACCAGCGCCTGGCATGTCGGCACGGCCCTGCTGCATCTCGAATACGGCAGCGAATCCCGCGATTACGCGCTCGCGGCGCGCCAGCGTCTGTCCGAGCGCATGCCCTCGGAGCCCGAGGAGCTGACCGTCTGGGGCGCGCTGCTGCTGCTCGCCGCGCGCGGGGCCACCGACCGGCTCGATCACGTCGAGGCCGCCACCCTGCTCGACGACGCCGCGGCCGCCGCGGACAAGCTGGGCTCCGATCATGACGTGGACGGAATTCCGTTCGGCCCCACCGAGATCGGGATCGCGGGCGTGCAGATCGCACTCGCCGAGAACGACGCCGAGAACGCGATCCGGCTGGCCGCGCAGGTCGACCTGCCCGACGACTATCTGCTCGAACGCCGGACCAAGCACTACATCGGCCTCGCCTCCGCCTACGCGGCCCGTGGCGACGATGTCGCCGCGGCCTACGCCCTCATCAAGGCCGCCGACGGCTCCCCGGAGGATCTGCGCCACGACTGGGATGCCCATCGCACCCTGCAGCGGCTGATCCGGCGCGACAATCACGTGATCCGCACGGAGGTGTCACGGCTCGTGCAGCTGGCCGAGCTGACCTGATTCACAGCGCGCGTAACTTCCGAAGCGTCCGCAGGAAGGGCAGATTCGCCAGCAGGCCGGGTGCGGTGGCCGGATGGAACGAACTCACGTTGACCAGCACCGCATAGCGCAGACCGTGGTCGCGCCATTCGGCGATCCGGGCAACAGGCCGATCAGATGATCCGGCACGAACAGCGAATCCGCGCCCGCGGCAGTGGCGAGCCAGCGGTGGGTACGCAGCGTCGGATCCGGTGTGATTCGGGAATGCAGCCCGAGATCCAGTATGCCGGTGCGGAATTGGTCTGCCCTGGTCATTGAGCGCTCCTTCGCCGTCTTCGCCTGACTTCGACGGGAGAGTCGGTCCGAGGCCGCGAATCCAAACCGTGTGGGGCCCGTATCGTCGCACCCGAGTTGGGCCGCGCGACAGCCTCGCGGACGAGGCCCCGTTCGCGAGCCGTCCGGTGTCCAACTCGCCCCGAGAACCAGATCCCTTGCCGACGTGTGCAATTCACCGGAAACCACCCTTACGGTCGAACCATCCGCACATATCAGGAGGTCGCCATGCCATTGGACGCCGTCGATGCCCTGCTCCGGATGGCCGCAGCGGCCGATACGCTCCGTCGAACCCGGCAGCGGAAACAGGGTCCGCCGCTCCCGTTCGACCCTGCCACAGGCCACGACCCCGGCACCGCCGGATCGGGATCCGTCCTGGCCGACAGGCATCATGACCGCGGCGACGGGGGTGGGCCGGAGACCACCGAACCGATCGCGGCCTGGCCTGTGGCCGATTACGAATCGCCCGAACCCGGCTGGCTGCACCGCGCGATTCCCGATGAATTCCTCTACTGGCCTGACGGTCTCGATCGTCACGAGCGCCTGAGCCTGGTCTACGCCCGAGCTCGCGCGGCGGGTCGCGCGGCGCCCGATGCGGCGGATCTGCTCGCCGACCCGCCGGCGCTGTCGGCGCTGCTGGGCCGGGCCGCGGTCGCCGATCCGGATCTGTTCCACATCCTGCTGGTGCATTACACCCTGGTGCTGGCGCCGATCGTGGCGGCCGGCGAGCGCGGCCCTTGGCTCACCGAGCGGCGGCGCGAGCTCGAGTCGATGTCGTGTTTCGGCTCGGCCCTGATGACCGAGGGCGAGCGCAGCAACAGCCATCTGCATCCGCGCACGCAGGCCCGATTCGATCCCGCCACACGGGAATTCGTCCTGCACACACCCGACACCGATGCGGTGAAGTTCCCCAACAGCACCGGACATCCCGACATCCCCAAGACCGCGGCGGTCTACGCACAGCTGATCGTCAGCGGAACCGAATGCGGCACCTTCGTTTTCGTCGTTCCCGTTCGCGGCCCGGACGGCTCACCCACGGCGGGTGTCGAGATCACCCCGGCGCCCGACACCTTCGCCCTGCCATGTGATTTCGCGTCGGTTCGATTCCGAGGCAAGCGGATTCCACTGGACTCCTGGCTCGCCGACGGTGCGTCGATCGATGAGGCGGGCAGGCTGCACGATCCCGCTGCCTCGACCGGGGAGCGACTCACGCGCACGATGGGCGGCGTCGCGCCGCAGGTATGGCGCGGGGTCATCGCCGCGTCGGCCTCTACTGCGCGCGCCTCGGCGCAGATCCTGTATCAGCGCAACGCGTCTCGCCTCACGATGAGCCGGCTCGCGCCCGAACTGCCGCTGCTGCGCTATCGCAGCCAGCAGGAGGCGATGCTCGATGCGCTCGCCTCGGCGCACGTTCTCACGGCCGTCGCCCGCCACTCCTCGAAGGGTGACCGCTCGGCGTCCACGCGCTCGGGCGAGGCCACCTGGGCGCCGTGGTCGGCGGTCGACAACGAGCTGGCGCTGTTCAAGGCGATGGCCACCCGTTGCGCCCTGGACACCATCGGCCAGTGCCGAGAACACTGCGGCGCCAACGGTTTCATCACCACCAACCGGCTCAACGCCTACCACGGATTCGTACACTCCTACTTCAGCGCCGGCGGCGAGAACGGCCTGATCCTGCTCGACACCGCCCACACCATGGCCGACCCCACGACCTATCGCCCGCCGAATCCAGATCCAGATCCGGTGACGGCGGCGGAACTCGTTGTCCCCGAGGCCTGTTCGCGCCTGTCGCAGGCCTCCGAACACTGTCTGCACCGGCGATTGGTGGGGAGCCTGGCCGAGGCCGCACGCTCCGGTGCGGACGAATTCACGGCCTGGAACGACAATCTCGCACTCGCTCAGGCCGCGGCGACCGCACACCTGGATCGTCTGGTCGTCGAACTACTGGTTCGCGAGCATGCGACCGCCACGCCGCCGGTGCGCGCGCTGCTGAGGCTGTATCTGCTGTCATGGATCGAACGGCGCGCCGGAATGCTTGCCGATCAGCTTCTGACCCCACCGGACGTGTTCAACCACATCTACCGGCACCGCCGCATTCTGTGCGATGAATTGCTGCCCCAACTGCCGAATCTGGTAGCGGCCATCGAGTTTCCCGATCTCTATCGGTGACGAATGGGAACATCTCATTCTCGAGAATGGCGGCAAATGCAAGGCAATAGTGGACCGGTCCACATCAGTGGACCGGTCCACAGATTTGTCCGGTGCGATCAGGGCAGCTCGCCCGCGAGAACAGCCGCTGCTGCGATTCGATCAGGAAGGGGGCCTGTTCGCAGTGGGTGAGTCGACAGCCCCGTCAGCCGCAACAGCGGGCGGCCGTCCGGGTCATAGGCTTCCGCCCCGGTGCGGTCGGCCACCAGTACTCGGGCCGAGATCGCGGCGCCCCGCGGCGAGCCCAGCAGGGACACGGGCTCCAATCGAGCGATCCCTTCCGGCACCGCACGGATCTGTTCTGCCCCGTGCAGGGCGATGACCTGCAGTTGGATCAGCGCGTCGGCCAGCAGGATCGGCCAGTGCGGTCCAGGGTCATCGCCGGGTGCGAAGGTGGCCGTGGCCGCGCCATCAGCGAGGGACACCTCGGCCAGGGACATATAGGGCCCGCTGAGCGTCAGCGGTCCGCCCGGTTGGTACCACGGCGGCCGCACATATCTGCGACCAGGATGCCGCGTCTCCCGACTGGCGCGGCCTCGGCCGTTCGGCCGGATCTCGGCCGCCGATAACGGCTGGGTACCGATGGTGGCCTCGGCGTGGAGCAGTTCCCGGTGCGAACGGCCACGCGCATCCGGTGGCAGCTCGCTCACGATGCGGACTCGGACCGTCGACCCGGTGTCGTCGACGTCGACGACCACTCGGTAGGCGTCGCGGTGTTCGGCGTGGACCGGCCGATGGATGGTCAGCTGCGTCAATATCCACGCCGACCCGGGGTGGACGGGCGCATGTCGCGCGATCGCCTCCACGACCAATGCCCCGATCATGGCCGCCGGGACCACGGGTCGTCCGAAGAGCAAGTGGTGCCGTAAGTGGCTGTCGCGGCCCAGTAGATCGGGCTGAAATCGGAATGCGCGAGCACCGTCGGGCTCCAGCAGCCAATGGTCTGCCGGGAGCGGACCAGCCGCAGCGGCGGTAGTGGCACCCGCGGCGTCGCGCGCTAGCAACTCTCGCTCCGCCGAGCCCAGATAGGTGATTTCGCGATGGGCGGTGGAGCCGAGATCGGCGAGGAACAGCGCACGGCCCTGCCTGTTGGACACTGGAGTCAGCGCGGCTTGGCGACGCAGCAGCTCGCGCGTGACACGTTCCGCGGCGAAGCCGGTTTCCGCCCACAGCGGCATGGCCAGCGTCGTCTCGGCAGTGGGGCCGAACCTAGCAGTCCACTGCGCGGTGGTGTTGAGCAGTTCGTTGCCCGAACAGTAGTCGACCTCGCCCGCCCACCCGATGACCGCGAGCAGGGAGCCGATATTGCGCCAGCGCCGCGGGGGGCGGCCGGCGAACGACCGGCGCAGGTTGAGATAGCCGAGCAGCTTCGTATCGCGCACCCGCCGGACCTGCTCCAGCGTGGTGGCACGCACCGTCGCTCCGTGGTGTGTGCCCGCCGCGTTCACCAGCAGGTCGACGCGGTCGTGGCGGGCGTGCACGCGATCCATCGCGGCCTGAACGGCGGCGGCGTCGGTGACATCGCAGACCAGGTGATGGACTTTCCCTGCGCCGCAAGTCGTTTGGAGCCGGTCCATGGTCGCCCGAGTCTCCACCGCTGCCCTGTGCCGCGCGTAGTCTGCCGCCAGCTCACCCATGCTCGCGGTCGGGCGGTCGGCGTGCTGCGCGGCGAGGAACGCGGCCTTGGATTCCAGCCGCGGGTCCGATGCCGGTGATGTCGTGCTCAGCAGGTAGACGGTCGGGGCCGCCGATTCGGCGAGCGCCGCCAGGATCTCCGCCGTGATGCCCCTGGCCCCACCGGTGGCGACGACCACATCGGCCGGGCCCAGCGGCTCGTCCGCGGTCCGGGTGGGCGGCTGATCGGTCAGCCGATAGCTGAAACGACGCCCGTGCGAGTGGACGCTCACGGCGAGATCCTGGTGCCGGCCGGATTCGGCGGCCAGCAGGCCGAGTCCCTCTCCGAGGTCACCGGACTCGGTCAGCACGGCGAAGCAGACCGCGATAGGTGCCTCGCGGGCAAGGCATTTCACCAGACCGGTGAACGGCGCGGCCGCCGGGTGGACGACACCGTCGCGCACCGCGTCGAGCAATAACACTCCGAAGGAACCGCCCGATTCCGGCTGCCATCGCTGTGCGGCGAGGAAAGTCAGGTCGTGCAGGACCCGGAGGCGGTGCACTGCGGCGAGGTCGTCGACGGCGGTCCGGGAGGCGGCCAGGTCGGCGATGATCCGGATATGCACGGGCTCGCTGTCCGGCAGCAGCGCCGTCAGCTCCGCCGGGTCCGGCAGCGGGCCGGCAGGCGAGGGCGGCGCGACCAGCGAATCGACCTGCCCACCAGGGAGATTCGCCAGCAACGCGCGGTCGGAGACCAGCAGCACGGATCCCGACGGAACCGCGGGCAACGCCGCCCGCGCGCGCCGGGGGGCGGACTCGACCAGTTCACGGACTACCCGCCGCACCGGGGTGTCGTCCTCGTCCTCCGCGCCGACGGGCATCGAAACCTTCAGCTGGACACCCCAATTCGTGGTACTGCCCACCCGGGCCGTGCGCGAACCTCGAGTCAGGTGAGCGAGCAGCGCCAGCATGGCGTCTCCGGCGAGGTAGGTGCGCTGCGAGCCGCGCAGCGGCGCCACCGTGTCGGGTCGGCTGGCAGGGTCGCTCACTGCGAGCTCGGTGCTGATCGTCGCCAGCACCGGCAGCCCCTCGGCGCGAGCGGTGGACTTGCGGGTCAGCGCGACCAGGAACGCGCCCTCGGCGAGGCCGCGATATTCGTCACCGCTGGCCAGGATGTCCGCCAGCTCCGGGGAGCCGTTGCCGTTGACCGCGCCGACCAACGCCAGATCGAGTGTTCCGTGTCGCAGATGGCGTTCGGCGGTACGCAGCGCGTCGAGCGCGGCGTCCGGACCGGTATCCACGGTCAGGTTCAGACCATGTACATCCCAGAGCGAGGCCAGCCGGGCGGCGATGATGTTCGGCATGAGCCCGGGGTAGGAGTCCTCGGTGCTGGACGGCACCAAGTCGCGGACCTGCTCGGTCAATTGCTCGGGCACCGGCTCCCTCAGAGTCTGTTCCAGATCGCCGAGATAGCAGCGCAGTCCGTAGTGGACGCCTCGGAGGGTGGGCCCCATATGACCGACCACCACACCGGTGGTGGCACGCAGGCGAGCGCACGCGTCCCGGATCGGTTCCGGCAGGCGTGCGGCGACATTGAGCATCATGATCTGGGTGCGATCCATGCCGCGCAGCGTGGCGGGAGGCATCGGCGCGACCTCGAAACCGGGCAACGGGTAGTCGAGGCCGAATCCGGCCTCGGGTGCTCGCTCGCCGGTGCGCAGCCATGCCCGCACTCGCTCGCCGTCCGGATTACCCGGCAGGTCGCAGGCCCATCCCACCACCACGATGTCGTCGCCGTCGATTCCGTTGCGGGGCCGGCGTTCCGGGGTCTCGGGCAGGTGGTCACCGACGATCACATGAGCGTCGGTGCCGCCGAAGCCGAACGCGTTGACGCCGACTCGCCGGGGCCGATCACCCACGAGGGCAGTGTGTTCGGTCGGCGGGGCGAACCGGCTGCCCACCAGCTGCGGCATCGGATGGTCCAGATAGCGTTGCGCCGGAACGGCATTGCGTTCCAGTCCGGACAGCGCCTGCACCATGGAGACCGTCCCGGCCGCCCAGCCGCTGTGCCCGACGATGGCCTTGTTCGATGACAGCGCGGTGGGCGCGCCGGTACCGAGCACCTCGCTCAGCGAGGAGAGTTCGGTGCTGTCGCCGGCCTGGGTGCCGGTGGCGTGAGCGATCACCCAGGACACCGAGGCCGGATCCACGTTGCCGTCGGCGTAGGCCCGGCGCAGCGCAAGCTCCTGGCCGACGTGGTTCGGCGCGTAGATCGCCTTCCCTTTGCCATCGCAGGCGAGCCCTATCCCGTCGATGACGCCGAGCACGCGGTCGCCGTCCGCCCTGGCCTGTTTCAGCCGCTTCAAGATCAGCACACCCGCACCGTCGGAGAACAGCACGCCGCTGGCATCCCGATCGAAGCAGCGCACCTGTCCGGTCTTCGACAGCCCACTGAGCTTGGAGAACAACACGACATTGCGTGCCGAGTAGCCGAACGCCCCGCCGCACACCGCGATCGTCGCCTCGCCCTCGCGCAATGCCTTGACGGCCAGGTCCAAGCCGTAGAGTGAGGAGGAGCACGCGGCATCCACCATGACCAGCTCCGTCCGCTCGGGCAGCAGCCCGGCGATCGCGTTGCGGCCGATCCGATGGGGCAGAAACTCCGACGGCGGCGTATCGCTGTGGGTGTAGTGCCCGCGCAGGCGCTCTCGCGCAGCCGAGGAGAGTGCGGAGCCGGCGCGCCGCAGGTATCCCGACAGCACCAGCTGTTCCTCGAGCTCCTGGCTACCGTCCGCGGTGAAGCCGAACGCGGCGAAGAAGCGGTCGCGCTCACGCCGGGTGACCGAAGCCAGCGCCGTGCGCAACGCGTGACGCAGCCACAGCGTGGTCGCCTCCCGACTGGGCAATGTGTCCCACTCGGCACGCAGTTCCGGGCCGGGCCGGAAGTCGGTGATGAAGCCGGACTCCTTGGTGTAGGACCGGTCGGGTGCTTGCGGATCGGCGGAGTAGAACGACTCGGCATCGAATCGACTCGGCTCACCGAAGACGTTCTTCTCCCCGCTGAGCACCTCCCACAGCTCGTCCGGGTCGTTGGCGCCGGGCGTCACCACGCCCATCCCGACCACCGCGATCACCGCGCCACCGTCGGGGTCCGGCGAATCCGGTTCCGGTACAGGCACATCCGGCTCCTCGCGGAGGGAGCTCGCCGCACCGCCGACCGGCTGTTCTCGCGGCGGATCCGGTACGGGTTCGGGAGACATGAGCGGGGAGAGCATCATCGAGCCGAGCGCCAGGCCGCCGTCCGCGAGCACGCACTGCCCGGTGATCCAGGACGCGGCCGGGGAGGCGAGGAAGACGACGAGCTCGGCGCACTCGTCCAATCGGCCGAGCCGGCGACCGAGCGGAGTGGACGCGGCGACCTGCTTCATGAACGGTTCGGCATCGGGGAACAGCTCCACGGCCGGGCTCTCCAGCACGCCGAAAGCCGCTGTGTTGACCCGGATTCCGCGCGGCGCGTATTCCACCGCCAGATAGCGGGTCAGCGATTCCATGGCAGCTTTGGTCGCACCGCAGGCCCCGAATCCGCGCATCACCAATTGGCCGCCGCCGAGGGAGGACAGGCTCACGATCGCCCCGCCACCGCGTCGCTCCATCAACGGCGCGGCCTCTCGCGCGCACCACAGACTGCCGCGCAGACCGGTATTCCAGGCCTGCTGCCAGTGATGGTCGAGGATCGTGTCGATCGGGCCCATCGCGCCCGCCCCGGCATTGTTCACCAGAACGTCCAGGCCGCCGTGCCGCTCGGCGATCGTGGCGAACATCGCCCGCACCTGGTCGAGATCGGTCACCGAACCGCGCAGGAGTTCCACCGAGCCACCGTCGGCGCGCAGCGCGGCGACCAGTGCCTCGGCCTCCTTGCGGGAATGGAAGTAGTTGACGATCACGTGCGCGCCATGCGCCGCGAAGGCCTTGCTGATCGCGCCGCCCACGCCCTTGCCACCGCCGGTGACGAGGACAATACGGCCGTTGAAGTCGCTCACCGGACCGCCAGCCTTTCCAGTACGAAGTCGGCGATATGCCCGAGCGACGGATAACTCGGCACCTGGACGCCACCATCGGGCCTGGTCAGCTCGAAATGGTCGATGACCTTGGTGAGCAGGGCGGTCTGTTTCAGGGAGTCCACGCCGAGGTCCGCCTCGAGCAAAGCCTCGTCGGTCAGCAGGTCGGGTGGGTATTCCAGCAAGTCGGCGTACAGCGTGCGCAACTGCTCGAGCACGTCGGGTCGGGGCAACGCCTCCGGTACCGGGGTCGGCGGCGGCGCGGCCGATACCGGAGCCTCCACCGGCGAGGCCTCCGTGGCCAGCACCGGCAGAGCCTTCGGGGCCGACTCCATCGGCCGGCGCGACTTCACCTGCTGGACCGGGGCGGATGCGGCAGGGAGGCCGCCGGCGCGCGCGGCGTCTCGCAGAGCGGAGCCTGCCTGCGCCGGATCGAGCAGCGGGGCGACCGTACGAATGGCGGGCACGGTCAACTCGGCACATCGGGTCAGCGCCTTGAGCGCACCCACCTCGATGAACGACGACACTCCCATCGAGTGCAGGTCGCGGATCGTATCCGTGAAGCGGACCGGAAGCACGAGGCACTGCCCGAGCATCGCGGTGAGGTCGTCGTCATCGGTGTAGCGGCGCCCATGGATAGGGGAGATGACCGGAAGCTCGAGAGGTTGTTGAACGATCGTGCGGGTCGACTCCGCGAAGGTGGCCACTGCAGGCCGCATCGACGGATGGTGGGAGGCATACGGCAGGTACAGGACGGTGAAGAAGGCCCCGAGCGCTTCGGCCACCCCTCGGGCGCGCTCGATCGCGGCGACAGGGCCGCTGAGGACGGTTTGTCGTGGCGCGTTGAAACAGGCGACCACCAAGTCCGGCTCGTCGAGGACGCTGATGAGATGTCCGGCCATCTCAGCGTTCACGCTGATCGCGGCCATCGCCCCTCGTCCCTCCAGAGCCTCGAGCGCCTTCGCCCGGGCAGAGACGAGATGTACACCGTCGGCGAGCGTGAAAGCGCCTCCGGCCACCAGTGCGGCGATCTCGCCGAAGCTGTGCCCCACCAGCGCGTAGGGATGCGCTCCCTCGTCCATCAGGATCCGATGCGTCGCAATCGATATCGCGAAGATCGCCACCTGGAGCTGCACAGCCGGTCGGCTGAGCATCTCCTCGATCGACAGCTCCTCGTCGCCGAGCAGTACCGGAGCGACGGCCGGTATCCCGTGGTCGGCCGCCGCCTCATCGATCTCCTTCACGATTTCAATTGCCTGGGGGTATTCCACGCGGGCCTGTCGCAGGGCCGCAGGCGCATATGCGCCGAGACCCGGAAATAGAAAAACAGCACGATTATCGGTCGTAGCAAACACGTCAGCCTTCTCCTGTCGATGGATGTCCGAGGCGCGAACACCAATTGCGCCGAGATGCAGAGGAATTAACTCAGTGTAGAAACCTCGATGCATACCGGATCCAACAGAAATGGTGTGCGCTCCCTGATACGCGGGTTGGGAGCGGCTCGTCAGCTGGATGTTGGGGTTGCGTCCCGGCGGTGCCGACAAGACAAAAACGGTCCGATGATCGGCACGCCCGATCACCGACACGACGGCGCGCGGCACCACGAACCGCGTCTGTCGGATCACCAGGAGTTCACGCTCCGGACATCAGGGCCGACAGCCTCGTCACCTCGTGTCGGATGAGTGGATTGTGGCCGGCCAGTAGGTATTCCACGCATTGGCGCGCCGCGGCGTCGTGGCATACGTCCTCCGGCGAGATGGCCACCGCCTTGTTCAGCGCAAACGCGGCGGCCACCTCATCGCCGTGCTCGGAATAGGCGCGAGCCAGGCGGATGTGATGCCGGGCGCGATCACCGATCGGATAATCCTGCGGCACATCGACCTCCGCGGCCAGCCGCAGCGCCTCGGTCGGATCGCGGCGGGCGAGCGCGATCTCGACCCGCGTGATGCCGAGGTGGACGGGACCGAACGGTACGCCGAAAACGATGGCGTCCGAGTGTGATTCGGCCGCCGCGCGCTCGGCGATCCAGACCAGCCGCGACGATTCGGCCAGATCCCGCGCCCCGATGGCGGCGCACGCGGCAACCAGATGCAGTGCGCCCCACAACGTCAGCTCGCGGCCGTCCGCGGGCGGATCGGCCCCCAGGCGGCGCGCGGCCGACAGCGCGTAATCGTGACCCTCCCGGAACTGGCCGCGGTGCACCAGCGCATGGCCGACATGCCAGGCGCTGGCCGCCACCAGCGACCGGCGATGCAGCTGCGCCGCCGTGCCCATCGCGCGATCGGCGACCACCGCGGCCAGGTCGTGTTCGCCGCAGGCCGTGGCCAGCCGGCGCGCGAGATGATAAGCCCAGATCAGCAATTCGGCCGTCTCGTCGTCGCGGCGCTGCCAGCGGATCAGGCGACTCGCGGTCAACACCCGCGGAAGACGCTGCGCCAGAATCGAGTACCGGCGCGGCGAACCGGTCCAGACCCGGCTGCATCGACGCAGCGCCACCGCGATCGACGCCGCATCGATCTGCTCGATGTCCCGGTGGCCCTCGTAGATCCGCAGCGCGGGGTGGTCGATCACCGCCCGGCCCAGCGCGGCCAGTTCACCGGTGCTGTCGCGGCCCTTGCCCACCGGTTGCGCGGGCCGATCGACGAGTTCGCCGGGATCGGCGATATCGAGCACATCGGCCAATCGCATGATGACCTCAACGCTGTCGAGCCTGCGCCGCCCGGTCTCCACCGCACGCAACCACTCCTCGCTGCGCCCCACCCGCTCCGCGACGACCTTGCGGGACAGGCCGCGACGCCGGCGGCGCATCTCCATACGCTCACCCACCGTGAACTGCCCGGCTTCCACCACATCCATGCTCATACTCATGCTCCGTGATGACGAGGCCACCCACGTGCCTTCCTTGCCTGGCAGCGGCACGCAATACGGTGTACCCACCGACACGCCCGAGAATCCTCGTCTTTACGAGATCCTTGCGGCACAGCCACTCCCCCGGCCCGCGCCAGTTCAAGTCCCCGCTTCTCGGGGCTGCCTGCCCGCCCGCGTGTCCCATACGCTGTCGGAACGACCGCAACCGGGGTCGAATTATAGTGGACCCCACCGGATTACGACGTAATAGCTGCAACGTTTCTACTGACACCGAAAGGATGGCCGAAGCAGCGGCGCTGTGTCCATAATCGTCTGGTCCAGATACATTCTCGACGCCCCACGTTTCGAGAACCGACGAGAAATGAGATGCGACCGCCATGCGTTACCGGCGCTCCCGCACATTGGTGTTCTACTGGCATGACAACGAATTGACCGCCGAGAATTATCTGCAGCGACAATCACCCCCGCCCGAACCGGATGCGGCCGTCGCATTGGCCCCGCTCGACGTCGAGGTGCTCGACCGCTTCGACGACTGGTCCGAGGCGAAACACGTGGCGGCATCGTTTCCGGATCACTCCCCCGAATCGGTGTTCTCGACCATCACCGAACTCGTCGACGCGGGCCTGCTGCGCGGCGAACACGACGGTGACGAGCGGCGATCGTCCCGGGACGCCGGCGCCGCGCCGCCGCTGTTCAAGGTCTACCCTCGCGCGCCGCGGGTCTATCTGCCGCGCAATCTGGCGCCGATCACCGCCTCCTATGATCGAGTGTTGTTCGCGCGGCGCACAATTCGGCGATTCGAGCCGCGCCCGGTCGACGATCGCGTGCTGTCGTCGTTATTGCACCGGACCTTCGGGCCGATGATGGTCCGCGACGGCGGGCCGCTGGGCACCCGGCTCATGAAGACCAGCCCCTCCGACGGCACCCGTCACCGTTTGGAAGCTTATGTCGCGATATTCGACGTGCTGGGCATCGATCCGGGCCTCTATCACTACAACGGCGAGGCGCATGCGCTGGAATTGCTGTCCGACGACTTCGACCGCGACACGTTGGAGGAGGTGGCACTGGGGGATCCGGAATGGCCGAACTCGGCCTTCGCCTGCTTCGTGACCGCCCTCGTCCCGCGTACCGCGGAGGAGGATCACCACTCCCGCTCCTACCGCGCGGTACTGCTGAATGCCGGACATATCGGACAGACCTTCGCCCTGACCGCGACGGCGCTGGGCCTGGGTCCGTGGCAGAGCGCGCGGTTCCACGACGAGAAGCTCGAATCCCTGTTGGAGATCGACGGATTCACCGAGACGGTGGTCTACATGCTCGGCGCGGGCCATCCGGTCCCGACCCCGGACGGCCTGCCCAGTGACTACTGCCCCTCGGGCCCGGTCGATCCGGCGACGAGGCTCGAGGAGCACTGGTACGACTGACCGCTACCCGGCGGCCCCGGTGATCAGCGCGACCAGCCGATCGCCGTCCACCTCCGAAACCCGGTGCGCCGCCACCGATCTGCCCCGGCGCAGCACCACCACGTGATCGCAGACGCGCAGGACCTGGGCCAGGTCGTGGCTGATGATGAGCACGGTGATCCCGCGATCGCGCAGCCCGCGCACCAGCCTCTCGACCGCGGCGGTCTCGCGCACGCCCAGGGCCGCGGTCGGTTCGTCCATGATCACCATCGACTTGCCCCAGGCCACGGCCCGGGCGATCGCGATGCTCTGGCGCTGGCCGCCGCTCATCCGACGCACGGTGGTGCGCACCGACGGCACGTTCACATCGAGGTCGCGCAGGATCTCACCGGTGCGATCGATCATCGCCCGGCGGTTCACGATGCCGAACGGATACACCAGCTCCCGATTCAGGAACAGGTTCTGCCATACGGTCAGATCGTCGATCAGCGCGAGATCCTGATAGACGGTCTCGATGCCCAGCCGGCGCGCGTCCTCGGGCGAGCGCAGCCGGGCGTCCGCACCGCGGAACAGGATCCGGCCCGAATCCGGCGGCTGCACCCCGGTCAGGCAGCGCACCAGCGTGGATTTCCCGGCGCCGTTATCGCCGACCAGCGCGGTGACCTCGCCCTCGGCAATCGTCATCGTCACCCCGGCCAGCGCCTGGACCGAATCGAAGGATTTGGTCAGCTCGCGGACCTCGAGCACGGGAATCGTCATGTCCTGGACCTACTTTCGGAACCGGGCGATCCCGGCGGCCAGCAGCAGCACCGCGCCGACGGCGACCGGCTGGTAGTACTGCGAGATGCCGAGAATGGTGAATCCGTTGATCAGCGAGGTGAACAGCACCGCACCGCAGACGGTGCCGAGCACCGAGGCCTTACCGCCCGACAGCGATGATCCGCCGAGCACCACCGCGGCGATCGAGCTGAGCAGATAGGTGGTCTGCAGCGAGGGATCCGCGCCGCCGTTGCGGGCGACCAGCATGACCCCGGCGATCCCGCACAGCAGTCCGGACATGGCGTAGGCGAACAGCCGGATCCGGTTCACCGCGATGCCGGTGTCGCGCGCGGCCTCGAGCCGCCCGCCGGTGGCGAGCAGATGGGTGCCGACACGGGTGCGGAAGATGATGCCCGCCACCACGAGTGCGGCGAGGAGGGCGAGCAGCCAGAACCAGCGCACGGGCCCGATGCCGTCGAGGGCCAGCCGCTGCAGGAAGCTGGAGGTCACCGCCTGGGTGTTGCCGTGGGTCAGCAGCAGGGTCGCGCCGTTGAGGACGCTGAGCATGCCGAGGGTGACCACGAAGTCGGTCATATGCAGCCGCCCGACGAGCAGGCCGTTGATCACACCGACCGCGAGCCCGCCCAAGATCGCGCCGAGGATCGCGACCGCGGTCGAATACCCATGCGTGGCCAGATATCCCAGAATCGCGGCCGCCCAGGGCAGATTCGCGCCGACCGACAGGTCGATGCCACCGACGGTGATCGCGAACTGCTGGCCCAGCGCCAGCACCGTGAGGATGGTCGAGGCGACCAGCAGATCGCCGATGTTGTCCAGGGTCAGGAAGTTCGGGGTGGCGATGAAGAACGCCACCCACAGCACGATCAGCGCGAGGGGCGCGGCGAATTCGGCCGCCTTGGCGAGGATCTCGCCGCGCCCGGCGCGGGGAACCGGCTGCGCCAGTTCTGCGGAGGCGGTCACTTGTTCAGCAGTCCTTCCACGGGATTGTCGAAGGTGACGATCGGGCGCGGGAACGCCGAGAGCTGCGCCGCGACATTGCCGGAGCCGATGAACGCGATCGGCGCGACGACCCGCTCGGGCAGCTTCCTGCCCTGATGCAGCGCCAGACAGCCCTGGACCGCGAGTTGGCCCTCGGCGTAGGGGTATTGGGTGACGGTGCCGTAGAGCGTTCCGGCCTGGACCGCGTCGAGCGCCGCCCGGATACCGTCCACGGAGATCACCTTGATCTGCCCGGTCCGCCCGGCGTTCTTGATCGCCTGCGCGGCGCCCAGGCCCATGGTGTCGTTGGCGGCGAAGATGCCGGTGATATCCGGATGCGCCTCGAGGATCGCCTCGGTCACCTGCAGGCCCTTGTCCTGCTCGTAGTCCGCGGGCGCGCGCTGCGCGATATCCAGCTTGCCCGCGACGGTCTCGCTGAAGCCCTGATTGCGATTGATGCCGTTCTGCTCGCCCGCGATGCCCTCCAGCACCACCACCTTGCCGGATCCGCCCAGCGCCTCGAGCATCGTGCGGCCCGCGGTGCGCCCGGCCTCCAGATTGTCCGAGCCGATGAAGCTGGCATAGGAGACACCGGCCTGCTGGGAGGCCTTCGCATCGATCTGGGTGTCGAGGTTCAGGATCGGAATGTTCTTGCGCGCCACCGCGGCCAGCGGCGTGATGACGTTGGTGGCGTTGACCGGGACGACCCCGAAGCAGTCGTAGCCCTGTGCGGCCATGGTGGAGATCTGCGCGTTCTCGCCGTCGGCGTCGGTTTCGGACTGACCGGCCTGCACCACCACCTTCACCCCGCGCGCGGCGCCCTCGGCGAGCGCGCCGTCGCGCAGCGCGGCCCAGTACGGGTTGGTGAAGTTGCGGGTGACGATCGCGATGCGGAACTGCCCGGCGTCCCCGGTGCCGCCGCGACCACATGCGGCCGCGGCCAGCGCGCCGACGAGGACGAGCGGCACCAGCGCGCGCCTGAATCGAACATCCATGGTGTCACAGACCTTTCGGAAATCAACTCGTGTTGATCAACACGAGTTGATTGGTAGTGTGTGACCGGGGTCACCGGCTGTCAAGAGGCTCGTGCGTCAGATGAGGAGCGATTCGATGGCGGTCACACGCGCCGATGTGGCCCGATTGGCAGGCACCTCACCGGCTTTGGTGAGCTATGTGCTCAACGACGGGCCCCGCCGGGTCGCGCCCGCCACCCGGGCGCGCATCGAGGCCGCGATCGCCGAATTGGGTTATCGCCCCAACGTTTCCGCGCGCAGCCTGCGGATGAATCGCGGGCACGCGCTGGGCATGGTGATACCCGATGGGGCCAATCCGTTCTTCGCCGAACTGTCCGCCGCGATCGAGGCCGCCGCATTCGAGCGGGGCTATCCGCTGTTCGTGGGCAATGCCGCCGGGGACGAGGCCCGCGAGCGGGCCTATGTCCAGACCTTCATCGATCGCAGAGTCGAAGGGCTGCTGGCGATCTCGTCGTCGTGGGGCGCCGGGATCGCCGAGGCGTGCGAGGAGGCGGAGATGGTTCTGGTCGCACTCGACCGCGTCATCGATCCGGCGCGCTGCGCGCATGTACTGTGCGATTCGGTGGCCGGGGCACGCATCGCCGTCGACCATCTGATCGGCCACGGCCATCGCCGCATCGGGTGTCTGAGCGGGCCGCATGTCTCCACCGCCGAGGATCGGGTCCGGGGCTATCGCGAGGCGCTGGCGGCGGCCGGGATCGCCGAAGGGCCCGTCGTGCGAACCGATTTCGGGGGCGCGGCCGGTTATCTGGCGCTGTCGCGGCTCCTCGACGACCCACATCCGCCGACGGCGATATTCGTCACCAGCGATCTGCAGGCCATGGGGATGCTGCGCGCCGCCTACGACGCGGGTCTGCGTGTGCCCGGGGATCTGGCCGTCGTGGCATTCGACGGCATCGAATACGCGCGCTACACCCGTCCCGGCCTGAGCACGATGACCCAGCCCACCCAGCGGATGGGACAGGCGGCGGTCGAGCTGCTGCTCGCCCAGATCGACAGTGGCACACCACAACCCGGGGTCATCCGCCTGGCCGCCCGCCTCACCGCGCGCGGCTCGTGCGGATGTCCCGACGAGTTCTGACCGCCCGCGTGCGGTAGAACTCCAGATGCGCCGCCGCGGCGGCGTCCCAATCGAACGCGCGGCCAGCGCCCGGCCGCGCGAGATGTTGGTGCCCTTGGCCAGTGCCGGATGTGGGATCTCGGCCAGGGATTGCGCTTTGCCGGAACCTCACCCAGCCGGAGAGGTCGGTCAGCGACGAAACTCGGTGTGGCGCAATCCCTTATCGGAATTCGAGCGAAGTCCGCGGCGAGAATCGGATGCGGGAGAGTTCGTGCGGCGAAATCGACATCCTGCGCGTTCCGGTCGTCCCGTTGACATGCGAGCGAGTACGGCGGGCCGCCGGTTCACAATCGCGTAACACTTCGGCCCGCACTCGGCGAGCGATCGGCGCGCACCCCGGAGTGAAATGTCTTGTCCGCCTCGTTTACCCGTTGTCCGATGGACATTCGTCCGACCCGATCCGCGGATCTCTGGCATGCTGGTCGGGTAGCAACCGAACCGAAACCGGCAGAGGGGCAGCAGCGCGTCGGGGCGGCGGCAAGCTCGCGCGTACGAAGCGTTGCAGGTGTCGACGGAGGTGTGCAATGACGGCATACAGGCAGGCGCCCGAGGGGGTCGATCCCTCCAAGCCGAATGCGGCCCGTATCTACGACTATCTGCTCGGTGGCAAGGACAACTACGAGGCCGATCGGTTCGTCGCGCAGCGCATGCTCGCCGTCGCGCCGGACACCCGCATGCTGGCCTGGTTCAGCCGCCAATTCCTCATCCACGCCGTCGCGACGGCGGCCGAGGCGGGCGTGCGGCAGTTCCTCGATCTCGGTGCCGGAATCCCCACCTCCCCCGCCGTACACGAGGTCGCCCACAAGACCGATCCCGCGGCACGGGTCGTCTCCATCGATTACGACCCCGTCGTCTACGCGCACGCCAATGCCATGCTGGTCGGCACGCCCAATGTCACGTCCCTCATCGGTGATGTCCGCGATCCCGTCGACCTGATCCACCGAATGCGCACCGACCGACTGATCGATTTCGACCAACCCGTCGCGGTGCTGTGCGTCGGCGTGCTGCATTACATCATGGACAACGAATATCCCGAGCGCATCATCGCCCGATTCCGTGATGTCATGGCCCCCGGCAGCTCTCTGGCCTTCACCCACGGATCCAGCGACAGCGTCGAGGTTTTCATCAACCGGTCCGTCAACGACACCCTCGGCAGCACCGCCCAGGTGCAGTACCGATCGGTCGCCGAGATCGCGACGATGTTCGAGGGCTTCGATATCGTCGAGCCCGGCATCGTGCCGATCCAGCAGTGGCTCGGCGACGATCTCCCGGACACCGGACTGATCCTGCTCGGCGGGATCTGCCGCATCCCCGACTGAGCGCCGCCGCGCACTTCCTTCGTGCGTGGATGTCAATGCTACGTTGGTGAAGGAATCGGCCCGGCGCGGGTGCCCGGCCATCGATCGAGGAGCTGCTGGTGACCGGCCTGTTCAACCCGAAGACCTCTGAGTTCGCCGAATTCGACCCCGAGACCCGGCGCCTGCTGCGCGCCACGGTGGAGTTCTTCGAATCCCGCGGCAAGGCCTGGCTCAAGCAGCAGGACCGGGATCGGGTGTGGTACGCGGAGTTCCTGGAATTCGTTGCGCAGCAACGGATCTTCGCCACCTTCCTCACCCCCGCGGCGGAGGCCGACGGCGATCCGCACAAGCGCTGGGACACAGCGCGCATCGCCATGATGAGCAAGATCCTCGGCTTCTACGGCATGTCCTACTGGTACGTCTGGCAGGTCACCATCCTCGGGCTGGGGCCGATCTGGCAGAGCTCCAATGCCGTCGCCCGCAAACACGCTGCGGCGCTGCTGAATTCGGGCGAGATCTTCGCATTCGGGCTGTCCGAGCAGGCGCACGGCGCCGATATCTACTCCACCGATATGGTCCTCACGCCCGCCGCGGACGGCGGGTTCACCGCCACCGGCGGCAAGTACTACATCGGCAACGGCAATCAGGCGGCGATGGTTTCGGTATTCGGCCGCCGTGGTGATCGGCCGATCATCGACAGCGCCGATTTCGAACGCCGCATGGACGACAGCGAATTCGACGGTTATCTGTTCTTCGCGGCCGACAGCAGGCATCGGAACTACCGGCTGCGCAAGAATGTGATCGATGCCCAGATGTATGTGGCCGCCTTCGATCTGGAGGACTATCCGGTCGCCGAACAGGACATCCTGCACACCGGCCGGGCCGCCTTCGACGCCGCGATGAACACCGTCAACATCGGTAAGTTCAACCTCGGTTTCGGTGCGGTCGGCGCGTGCGAGCACATCTTCCACGAGGCGGTGAACCATGCCGAGCGCCGAATCCTGTTCGGCCACAACGTCACCGAATTCCCGCAGGTGCGATCGTTACTCGCCGACTCCTACGCGCGGTTGATCGCCATGCGCCTCTACAGCGAGCGTGCGATCGACTACATGCGGTCGGCGCACGAAAACGACCGGCGCTACCTGCTTTTCAACGCCATCGAGAAGATGACCGTCACCCGCCAGGGTCAGCGGATCGTGGAGGCGCTGGCCGATGTGATCGCCGCGCGCGGCTTCGAGAACGATATGTACTTCCCGATGGCGTTGATGGGCCTGTTCGGCCTGCCCCGGCTGGAGGGCACGGTACATGTGAACATGGCGCTGGCGCTGAAGTTCATGGCGGGCTACCTGTTTCATCCGGCCGACGCGGGCCTGGCGGCACTGCGCTATCTGCCCGGTGCGGGGATCGCGCCGCAGGGCGTGGTGCGCGCGGTGTCCGCAGGGCTCGGGCGCGGTGGCCGGGCGCTGGGTCCGGCGCTGCGCGCGGTGCCACCACTGCGGGGCGAATTCGACCGCGCCACTTATGATTACGTGCCGATCCGGCGCGATGTCGCCGATGACGATTTCCTGTTCCGGCAGGGTCCGACCAGTGGCCTGGGCCGGATCCGGTTCGCCGACTGGCGTCCGGTGTTCGAGCGGTTCGCCCACATTCCGAACGTGGCGCTGTTCACCGAACAGATTCTCGCACTGCAGACGCTGCTGGTGACCGGTCCGCCGACCGCGGCGCAGCAGCGCGACGTCGATTTCCTGTTCGCCCTCGGCGAGCTGTTCACCCTGATCCCCTATGCCCAGCTCATCCTCGAGCAGGGCGAGATCGAGGGCACCGAGGAGTTCCTGCTGGATCAGATCTTCGATCTGTTCGTGCGCGAATTCTCCGGCCACGCAACGACATTGCATGGCAAACCGGCCGCCACCCGAACCCAGCAGCGGCGTGCGCTGGATCTGGTGCGCCGCCCGGTGGCCGACGCGACGCGGTTCGACCGGGTGGTGCGGCAGGTCCGCGCAATGGCAGGCCAGTACGAAATGAACCCCTGATCAACGCCTGATCGGTACGCGCTCGCCCGCGACGACCACGGCATTGCCGCCGCCGCGTTTGGCCTCGTACATCGCGGTATCGGAGAGCTGCAGCAGATTGCAGCAGGCCGGATCGCCGCCCGTGTCGGCCCACAGCGCGATGCCGACGCTCGCGGTGACCGGCACGGGCAGATCGGGCATGGTCTCGATCGCGCCGCGCAACCGCTCCCCGACCGCGTCACGGACGTCGCGCAGGTGGCCGACGATCACGAATTCCTCCCCACCGGTGCGCACGACGAGGGCGTCCGGATCGGCGGACGCGCGCAGCCGCTGCGCGGTGCGCATCAGAACCTCGTCGCCGAACGAGTGGCCGTAGGTGTCGTTGATCGTCTTGAACCGGTCCAGGTCGACGGTGGCGATATACATTCCGCCGCCCTTGTCGCGCGGGAAGCGGGGCAGGTAGTACTCCATGCCGCGCCGATTCATCAGTCCGGTCAGCGGATCCGACAGTGCGTCGCGGCGCAGGATCCAATAGCAGAACTGGACCAGCGGCAGTATGAATCCGTCGACCACGAACGATACGAGGACCACCACGACGCCCAGGCCGATATCGCCGGCACCGTGCCCGGTTCCGCAGACCAGCATGGCCGACAGCAGCAGGATCGACAGCAACGACCATCCGATGTGGAGCAGCAGATATCGGGGTCCGTGGAAGATCGTCACATATCCCCCGGTGGTCACCAGCAGCGCGCTACCCATCGCTCCGAGGAGACGATCCTGGACCAGTATGTTGTTGGCGGTGATGGCGAGATCGGCGGCGGCCACCCAGATCAGCGATTCGACCTCGCGCGGCCACGACAACAACCACCAGCGCAGCGACCACAGCACGGCGAGGCCGGCCACGATGCCCGCCTGAACGAGGCCCACGGCCCCGTTCTGACCCGACGGCGACATTGCGGCTACCACGGTGATCACGAGCATCACCACGCCCGCGCCGCCGAGCATGCCCTGCAGCGTTCCGAGCGCCCGGTGCGACCGGAGCGTATCGACCAGCCAGTCGTAGTCGATCCGATCCCGCCACCAGGATCGAACCATCAATCCGCCGTCGTTCATCGAACATCACCTCCGCGACGGGAGTCCGAGCGTAACGGGGATCACTTCCATTTGGCAATATCTCGGCTAACCATCCGCCCACAACGGACGAATCGGGCGGCGGCGCGCGGGCCGGAAGTGGTTCGGCGACAGCGGAGTTCGCCGTCCATCGGGCACCTGAGCGGCGGGGGTTGGTTTGCCATAACGGCATCTTTACGGAATCATTACGGTACGAGAAGCCCGATTCATGATGAATCGAACCGAAAGGAGGCGCCCGTGGCATTCACGCACTCCGCGTATTCGACAATGCCATACCTCTCTCCTCGGTCCCCCCGGGTGTAATCGAGTTCCGTTCCGCCACACCGGCTTCGGTCGGCAGGCCCGCGCATGCGCCGCGCTCCGCGGCCCGCCGTCGCAGCGGATACGACCGGCTGGTCGATACGCACCGGGCGCACCGGGCGCACCGGGCGCTCGGAACACGGCACCCCACCCCCGCTCGCCGGTATCCGGATGCGCATGGTCGGCCGCATCGCGGGGGATGTGTTGGTTGTTGTAGGCACGGCGGAGGGCCTCGCGGCCGCCGCCAGAATTGTGACGGATGGCTGAAAGTAGATGGTGGCACACGAAACCGCGCTCGCGCTGATTCAGCTGGGCGCGGTGTTCTTTGGTCTGGGTTTACTGGGTAGGGTCGCCGAGCGGGTCGGAATGTCGCCCATCCCTTTGTATTTGATCGGCGGGCTGGTGTTCGGGCAGGGCGGGCTGGTGCAGCTTCGCTATGCCGACGGATTCATCCATCTGGCCAGCGAGATCGGCGTGGTGCTGCTCCTGCTGCTGCTCGGATTGGAGTACAGCGCAAGCGAATTGGTGACCGGCATGCGCAAATCATGGGCGGCCGGCGTGCTCGATCTGGTGCTCAACGCGACGCCGGGCGTACTGGTGGCGCTGTGGCTGGGCTGGGGCGTCACCGGGGCGGTGACGATGGCCGGGGTCACCTACATCTCCTCCTCCGGCATCGTGGCGAAGGTGCTCGGCGATCTGGGGCGGCTGGGTAACCGGGAGACCCCGACCATCCTGTCGATCCTGGTGTTCGAGGATCTCGTGATGGCCGCCTACCTGCCCGTACTCACCGCCGTCCTCGCCGGTGTCGGCTTCCTGGCCGGACTGCAGACCCTCGGCATCGCACTGGCTGCGGTGACGATCGTGCTCGTGGTGGCGCTGCGCTACGGCCGGTTCGTCTCGATGATCGTCGACAGCGATGTCCGCGAGATCTTCCTGCTCAAACTGCTCGGCGCGGCATTGCTGGTCGCCGGAGTCGCCTCCTCCCTGCAGGTTTCGGCCGCGGTCGGCGCATTCCTGCTCGGCATCGCGATCTCCGACACCACCGCCCACAACGCCACCAAACTCCTCGAACCCCTGCGCGACCTGTTCGCCGCGATGTTCTTCGTCCTGTTCGGCCTGAGCACCGACCCCCGCAGCATCCCGCCGGTGCTGGGCTGGGCGATCGCCCTGGCGGTCATCACCACCCTCACCAAGATGGCCACCGGCTGGTGGGCCGCCCGCCGCGCCGGCGCCTCCCGCTACGGCCGCGCCCGCACCGGCGCCGCACTGGTCGCCCACGGCGAATTCTCCATCGTCATCGCCGGACTGGCCGTCTCCGCCGGTGCCGTCCCCGCCGAATTCGCCGCGCTGGCAACCACATACGTACTCCTGATGGCCGTACTCGGCCCGATCGCGGCCCGCGTCGTGGAACCGGTACTCGGCATGCTCAACCGTCGCCGCCTCGTCAGCCGGTGATCGATAACCCTTGACTTTCCCATCGGGAAAGTGGGAGCCTGACTTTCCAGGTAGGAAAGTGAGGAATCGTCATGGACGATATGGTTCCCGAGCAGGCTCGTGCCGCGCTCGACGCGGTGGATCGCGCTCGGCGGCAGGTGGCCGAGGAGGTCGGGTTGCCGCGTGGTTATTGGTGGGCGATGGCGGCCGGGTGGCTCGTGCTCGGGGTCATCGGGGACCTCGGGCCGCAATGGTTGATCATCGCCGCGACCCTGGCCTTCGGGATCGGGCATTCGATGATCGCGTCGCGGCTGCTCGATGGGCGGCGACGCACGGATCGGCTGCGGGTGAGCGCGGCCGTCGCGGGGCATCGGACACCGGTGGTCGTGGTCGCGATGTTGCTCGCGCTCGTGGTCGTCACGGTCGGGGCGGCCTTGGCGCTCGCGGCCGATGGTGCGGCGCATCCCAGTATCGGGGCGGCGGTGCTCGTCGCGGCGATCGTCGGTTTCGGCGGGCCGGAGATTCTGCGTGTGTTGCGTCGGTGGGTGCGGGCATGACGATGGCGCGGTTCGACGAGCTGATCCATCCCAGCACCCGACTCTCGCTGGTCGCGACCCTCGCCGCCGCGGACTGGGCCGAATTCGCCTATCTCAAGGACCGGCTGGGCCTGTCGGATTCGGCGCTGTCCAAACAGCTCGCGACGCTCGAGGAGGCCGGATATCTCACCACCGAACGCCGCCTCGACGGCAGTCGCCGCAAGGTGCGCGCCCGGCTGACCGATACCGGGCGCGACGCCTTCACCGGACATGTCGCGGCGTTGCGGGCGATCGTCGACGGCGCTACGCCGCCGGGGTCATGACAGTCGGGCGACGTGATCGAGGATGGCGCTCTCGGTCGCGGCCCAGGCCGACGACGCCGGATCGACGAACTCCGCATGCCCGATGCCCGGCAGAATCCGCAGATCGGTCGCGTTGGATGCGCTCGCGGCGGCGATGTAGCGACGGCTCTGGTCCACGGCGACGACATGGTCGCGATCGCCGTGCAGCGCGGTGATGGTCAGCCCGGCCGGGAGATGGTCGATGGGCGAGGCGAACCGATAGCGGTCGGGCACCTCGGCCGGGGTGCCGCCCAACAGCCGCTGCACGAATACATCGTGTCCGGCGGTCGCGGCGAGTTGCGGATCCAGCACGGCGGCCATCACGGTGAGGCTGCGGATCCGGATGCCGTCGGTCCGTGCGGGACGTCCGGCCACCCACGCGGCGAGATGACCGCCCGCGGAATGTCCGGCCAGATGAACTCGCCCCAGGTCCAGCCGATTTCCCGACCGCCACTGCACCACGGTGCCCAGCGCGCCGACCGCATCGTCGACATCGGTGAGCGTGGTCGGCCACCCACCCGCACCGTTCACCCGCCGGTATTCGACATTCCAGACCGCGACACCCTGCTCCGCAAGGACTTTCGACTGCCGATCGAATTGCGTCAGATCCCGGCTCTGCGCCCAGCCGCCGCCGTGGATCAGCACGACCACCGGATACGGGCCGGAACCATGCGACGGCAGATACAGATCGCCGAACGTCTCCGCCGCCACGCGATAGTGGATGCGCACCGGCTCCCCGACGCGCACGGAGACGGCGTCGACGGTGACGATCGCGGGCGCCACGGGTTGTACCGCAACGGAACCGGCTACGGCGACGGCGGCCCCCAGCGCCAAGGCAACAGCAGCGCCGCGTAATCGGCCTCGGGTTCTACTCGACACCCGCGGACATCTCCTTCTTCGGTGGTCACGTCGCCGACACCGTACTCCGCCGCGGTGTCGCCGGGGCACCGTCGATCGTCCAGCCGATGAACACGTGACGAAACCAACACGCGCCCCGACACCTCACCACCAGTGCAGCAACGGCTGCAGCGCGCGCCCGAGCGCACCGGCCAGAGAATGCGAATAGGCGGGGGTGAAGTGGTGTTCGTCGTGATAGACGAGGACATTGCCCTCGACCACCGGACAGACCGCGGGCTCGCAGACCGCGTCGGTGAGATCGATCGGGAATACGCTGGGATACCGTGCGGCCGCGGCGATCTCGGGGTTCACCGGGTCCAGCGCGTCCGGGCGCGGCATACCGCAGCTGATCCGGTTGCCGCCCGCGGCCAGGCAGTCGATGGCCTTGTAGCGCACACTGTCGCGCCGCAGCCACGGGGTGTCTCGGATGACGATCGTATTCAGCCCGTGCTGGGCCAGCGCCGACCAGACGTCGAGGTATTCGGCGGGCGTCTCGTCACCGGAATCGTCGCGCGGCCGGGTGCCGGTGGTGAACACCCAGTCGGGCCGATCGTCCCCGAGCCGATCGATCACCTCGCGCGACCAGTCGCGGCAGTCGGGATTGGGTTGACCCTTATAGGACACATCGTCGGACAGGGTGAGCGGGCAGCCCATCTTCAGATACACCCGGATCCGGAACGAATGCTGCGCCGCGAGCACCTGCAGCGCCGGAATCCAGTGTTCGGCATGGGAACTGCCGACCACCGCGAGTGTGCGGGTGGCGTGCAGATCGCCGTAATCGCAGGTCACCACGTCGCGAGTATCCCAGTCGGCGATGCAGCCGTCGACGGTCGGCGGCGGCAGCGCCCCCGGGGCCTCGAGCAGGGTCGGCCGCATCCGCATATGCGGCGTGGGCGCACCGGCCGCGAGCGCCTCGGCGCCCGGATACAGCACCGGATCGAGCGCGCCGACCGCCTGCGCCGGATTCAGATGCACGACCGCGAGCTGCCACACCGCGGTCGTGCAGACCACGGCCACGGCCACACCCGCGACCGCGAATCCGGCCACCCGGGAATACCACAGGGGCACACCGGAATTCGATCCCGCCGGGGTCCGCCCGCGCAGCGGTTCCTCGATCCAGCGATGGGTCGCCCACGCCAGCGCGACCGAGATCGCGATGACGGCCGCGCCGTCGCCGAGTCCGGCATGCGCATGTCCGCGCTCGGCGAGGTAGAAGATCAGGATCGGCCAATGCCACAGATATAAGGGATAGGCGATATCGCCCAGCCAGCGCACGGATCGGCTCGACAGGATCCGATTGGGCCACGGTCGCCGCTCGGCGGCGAGCCGATTGCCCGAGACGATCACCGCCACGCCCGCGCAGACCGGCAGCAGCGCCGCCGGACCCGGGAATCGGTTGGCGCCGTCCAGAATCAACCAGCCACACAGCACGACCCCGGCGAGTCCGAACCACGCCAGCACGATTCGCACCACCCGCGACGGTGAGATCGCGGCCGCGGCCACCGCGAGCGCCGCGCCCGCCAGCAGCTCCCAGCCGCGCGCGAACGTGTCGTAGTAGTTCCACCCCTGATGATTGGCCACCCCGTGCGCGGCATAGGCGAACGAGGCGACGCCCGCGACCACCGCGATCGCACCGACCATCGGCCGCACCCGGTCCGGGCGCCCGATGCGCCGGCACAGCCAGGCGACCGCCGTCACCGCCAGCAGCGCGATCAGATAGAACTGCCCCTGCACCGACATCGACCACAGATGCTGCAGCGGACTCACCGACGGATCGGCGGCCAGATAATCCGACCAGGTCAGCCCCAGCCGCCAATTCTGGTAGTAGAACAACGATGCCAGCGTCTGGCCCGCGATCTCCGACCACTGGGTGTAGGGCCGAAGGATCAGCGCCGCGGCCACGACCGCGGCGAGCACCACGACCAGCGCGGGCAGCAACCGCCGGGCGGTGCGCCGCAGCGTGGCGGCCACGCCGACCGATCCGGAATCGGCCCGGCGCAGCAGCAGCCCGGTGAAGAAGAAGCCCGACAGCACCAGGAAGACGTCCACCCCGCCCGAGACCCGGCCGAACCAGATGTGGAACACCACGACCAGGCCGATCGCCAGCCCGCGCAGCCCATCCAGGTCGGACCGGTAGCCCGCGGTGTCCCGGCCGGGCCGGACGACCGGGGCCGCGGACCGCACCACCCCGCCCATCACCGGCCGCTGACCATGTTCGCGGTCTTCCGGCTCGTCGTCGGGGGAACGATGGGTGGCCATGACATGACAATTCTCTTACCACGGCTAAAAACGGGAAGCCACTTACACAGACTTCCTCACACTGTCACCGTTGATTCACGGCAACTCACCGACCGTCCGCACGATCTCCTCGGCCACCACGCCGGGCTCGGACACCGGCACCGCATGTCCGGAGTTCGCCGCGAACATATGCCGGCCGCGGGCATAGCGCCCCGCCCGGGCTCGGTGGCTCGCGGTGGCCGCCGCGCGCACCCGCGTGCCCATCCCCGCCGACGTGCGCGCCCCGGAGATGATCGTGACCGGAATATCGGCCGCGGGCGGCGGATCCGCGCGCAGGACGGACAGGTCGTCGATCAGGGTCTCGATCTCCGCGGCGCGAGTGCGCATGGCGGCCACGGTGAAACCCTCGGCCCGCATCTCCGCGCGCGCATCTGCGGGCAGCACCGCGAGCAGATCGCGGAAGCACAGATGCAGCAGGCCCGCCCGCGCGAGCAGGCTGCTGCCGGTCTGGCCGATCCGTTCGGCGCGACGCATCGCCGGAGTGAACAGCGCATCGCAGTCCTCATCGGTGGGATCGACCAGGATCGCGCCCGCGATATGTTCCGCCGCCGATCCGGTCGTGGCCACCCGCGCGATCGTTGCGCCCCAGCTGTGCCCGACCAGCACGAATCCGGCCGGGCGATACCGCCGAGCGAGATGGTCGAGCAGCTCGCCGAGGTCGGCCACGACCCGGCTCAACCCGCGCGAATCCGGATCCGGCGCACTGCGTCCCAGGCCGCTGCGGTCATAGGCCACCGACGCCACCCGATCGCCGAGGGCGACCTGAACCGGTGCCCAATACGATCTGCTACACGCGAGCCCACCCTCGAACACCACGATCGGCGCGCCCGGTACGCCCCCGCCGCGATGCGTATAGAACAGTTCCCTCCCATCGCGAGTCGAGAATGTCCCGGGCTCGCCCTGACTGTGCACTGCGCTCATGTACTCCCCACCTTCCGATCTCGACAATCGGTAAGGCTAGCCTGAGCAGTGCGGCGCAAGGAGATTCAGATCAGCGCCCACGCGGTGGACAGGGCATGCCGCAGCGCCTGTTCCATCTCGTCGAACTGGGTCTGGCCACAGATCAGCGGCGGGGACAGCTGAATCACCGGTTCGGCCCGATCGTCGGCGCGGCAGTGCAGACCCGCATCGAACAGGGCATGGGAGACATGGCCTTTCAGGATGCGCGTGGCATCGGCGTCGGTGAACTTCTCCTTGGTCGCCCTGTCCTTGACCAGCTCGACCGCGTAGAAGTATCCGGTGCCACGCACATCGCCGACGATGGGCAGGTCGTAGAGCTTCTCGAGGGTCGCGCGGAAGGCCTGCTCGTTGGCGCGCACATGATCGTAGATTCCCTCCCGCTCCACGATCTCCAGATTCGCCAGCGCCACCGCGCACGACACCGGATGCCCGCCATAGGTCGACCCGTGCATGAAGGTCTGCCCGTTGTGGAACGGTTCCATCAGGCGATCGCTGATCAGCACCGCGCCCAGCGGGGCGTATCCGGAGGTCAGGCCCTTGGCGGTGGTGATGATATCGGGCTGGTAGCCGAACCGGTCGGCCCCGAATTCATAACCGAGCCTGCCGAATGCGCAGATCACCTCGTCGGAGACCAGCAGCACATCGTGACGGTCGCAGATCTCGCGCACCCGCTGGAAGTAGCCCGGCGGGGGCACGAAACAGCCGCCGGTGTTCTGCACCGGTTCGAGGAAGACCGCCGCGACGGTGTCGGCGCCCTCGAACAGGATCGCCTCCTCGATCCGGTCGGCGGCCCAGCGGCCGTAGGCCTCGTAATCCTCGGCATGTTCGGTGGCGCGGTAGAAGTTGGTATGCGGCACGCGCTGGGTGCTCGGCACCAGTGGCTCGAAATCGGCCTTGGCGCCCGGGATTCCGGTGATCGACAGCGCGCCCATCGAGGTGCCGTGATAGGCCATCGAGCGGCTGATCACCTTGTGCTTGGTGGGTTTTCCGGTCGCCTTGAAGTACTGGCGGATCAGTTTCCACGCGGTTTCGACGGATTCGCCGCCGCTGACGGTGAAGAACACCCGATTCAGGTCGCCCGGCGCGGCCGTGGCCAGCCGGTCGGCCAGTTCGATCGCGGTCGGATGCGCGTAGCCCCACAGCGGGAAGTAGGCCAGATCGCGCATCTGCCGGGCCGCGGCGTCGGCCAGTTCGGTGCGGCCGTGGCCGACCTGCACCGCGAAAAGCCCTGCGAGACCGTCCAGATAGCGCCTTCCGTGGGAATCCCAGATATAGGCGCCCTCACCGCGCACGATCACCGGAACGTCGTCGCCGGTCATACCGGTATGGGAGGTGAAGTGCAGGAACAGGTTGTCGCGGACCACCCGGGAGGAATCCTGGGTGGTCGGAGTATGGCTATCGGCAATCGCGGTCACAGTGGGCTCCTCGAGACGGAACGAACGCCTCGGTTATGCCATACGAAGTTCCGGGCGCGCAATAGAATCCGTTGCTCGAATGGGAGTCCGACTGCGAAAAGAAGCGCTATTCGCCGCCCCGGCTTCGGATTTCGTCGTCGCCTATCGCGCGCCCCACTGATAGGTCTGCTTGCGCAGCTCGAGGTACATCATGATCTCCGCGCGCGCCACGCCCGGCAGGGTGCGCAGCCGCGTGGAGACCAGATCCAGCAGCGCGTGATCGTCGCGGCAGACCGCCTCGCACAGCACGTCGTAGCGTCCCGCGCATTCGACGACATAGGTGATCTCATCCATCGCGGCGAGCGCATCGGACACCGGCCGCAGCGGACCGTCCACGGTGATCGCGATCATGGCCTGGCGAAACAGCCCCACCTGCAACGGATCCGAGACCGCGACGATCTGGATCACCCCGGCGTCGGACAGTCGTTGTACGCGCTGTCGCACGGCCGCCTCGGACAGTCCGACGGCCTTGCCGATGGCGGCATAGGGCCGCCGCCCGTCGGATTGCAGCTGGGCGATGATCTGCCGGGCGATATCGTCGAGCACCGGTACGGACCGAGGCGATACGGAGTCACTCATGCCGAAGATCCTGCCCCCTTGCGGCCCCGGCAACGAAATCCGTTGATTTTCACGGATTTCCATATGGATTTCGTAGAGCCTCTCGACAGACCTATCCCCGCCGCACCAGCAGGGCCAGCAGCAATTCGGCCCGGATGCGCGCGTTGTCGAGATCGCAGTCGAGCAGATCGGCACAGGCGGCGATGCGCTTGCGCAGGGTGTGCCGATGCACGCCGAGCGCCGCGGCCGCCGCCTCCCACTGACCGTTGGCCTCGAGATAGGCGTGCAGTGCGGCCGTCAGCTCGCTGCCCTGCGCCCGGTCGTATTCGATCAGCGGTTTCAGCACGGCCTCCCCCATGGCGTCCAGCGCGCGGCGGGTGGTCTCGAAGGCCAGCAGCGAGCGGCCCGACAGCACGCCGAATTCCGCTGGGGCGCCGCCGCGTTCGGCGGCCGAGGCCGCCAGCTCCGCCGCCCGCACCGCCGCGGTCAGCTCGGCCGGGCCGTGGTCGTCGGAGACGCCCGCGCGCAGCGATTTCCGAGTGGCCGGATCGATCTCGGCCAGCAGTCGATGCGCGAGCGGCAGCGCCGCGGCGCCGGGCAGCACGGTCAGCAGCCGCCGATCCACCACATGCACGAACGGCGGATGTCCGGCCACCGCCGCGATATCCTCGACCGCCGCGCGCATCCGCACGACCGACTCGGCGGTATCGCAGTCCACGGCCAGCACCCGGATGCGACCGTCCGCATCGGCGGCCTGTGCCAGCAGCGCCCGCGCGGGCGCGGGATCGGCGTCGGTGTGCAGCAACAGCGCGAGCGCGGTGCTGTTGAGCCGATGTTGATCGGCCCGCAGCCGCGCGGGCTTCTCGAAGTCCAGGGCCAGCAGCGAATTGGCGTGTCCCAGCAGGATCTGATCGACCGAGCCCAGCGGCGCCGCGCCCACCACGACCAGATCGCCGTACCATCGGCTGCCGACGCTGATCCGCTGCGAGGTGATCGAATGCCCGGTCGTGGCGGTATGCACGCTGCCCGCGGCCGCGGCGGGCCCGGCGGCCAGTGTGCCGCGCACGATATCGAGCACCTCCCGCACCGGTGCTACCGGATGCGAATCGAGCAGCCGCCCGGCCGGATCGAAGACCAGCACCATCGCCCCGAGTGAGGTCGCCAGCTCCCGCACCACGGCCGGAGCGCCGGCGCGGATCAGCGCCCGGGTCATCCGCGGCTGGGCGCGCGAGGCCCGCAGCACCGTGTCGTACTGCAGCTCCGCCACGCGTGCGGTCACCCGCTTGACCACGGCCGCGAACGCCGTCTCCAGCGGCACCTCCAACAGCGGGATCCCGAGCTCGTCGGCCACGGCCACCAGATCCGCCGGCACATCGGCATGGGACAGTCCGGTGCCGAATCCGACCGCGGCGACCCCGCTTTCGGCGAATCCGCGCAGATAGCCGGCGCGCGCGGCCGCGGTCGCCGGCAGCCGCATACCCGTGGTGAGCACGAGCTCCCCACCCGACAGCCAGCGGAACGGCTTCTCCAATTCGGTGGTCAGCACCAGATCGATCGTGCGGCCCAATCCCGTGCCGCCGCCGCGTAATCGGATCGACAGATCGGACTGCGACAACACCCACCCAACCGGAACGGACATCGCCCGAAGTGTACAGAATGTCGACAAATCGGTCATTCCCAAGACATTTCGGCACCGAACAACGCCGCATGCAGCACCGGAGACTGACAGGACATCAACAGCCGAGCAACGTCCTGGAAGAGAGATGGTGAAGTCAGTGCCGAATTCCACGCTGCAGAACTACATCGACGGCGAATTCGTGACGTCGTCCGCGACCGCAACGCTGGATCTGGTGAATCCGGTGGACGAGACCGTGGTCGGCCGGGCCCCGATCTCCACTCCCGCCGATGTCGATGCCGCGATGGCAGCGGCCGCGCGCGCCTTCGAAACCTGGGGCGCCGCAACGCCTGGCGCGCGGCAGGCGGCCATGCTCAAACTCGCCGACGCCATCGAGGCGCACGGCGACGAACTCGTCGAGGCCCAGTGCCGCAACACCGGTCAGCCCAAGGCGATCATCGCCGCCGAGGAGGTCGCGGTGGCCGCCGACGAGGTGCGCTTCTTCGCCGGCGCCGCCCGCATGCTCGAGGGCCGCCCGGCCGGGGAGTACATGTCCGGCTACACCTCCTACGTGCGCCGCGAACCGATCGGTGTCGTGGGCCAGGTGACCCCGTGGAACTACCCGTTCATGATGGCGATCTGGAAGATCGGGCCCGCGCTCGCGGCCGGTAACACGATCGTGCTCAAGCCCAGCGACACCACCCCCGAGAGCACTCTGGTGCTGGCGCGGTTGACGAAAGGCATTCTGCCGGACGGGGTTTTCAACGTCGTACTCGGCGATGCGAGCACGGGCGCGGCCCTCGTGAACCATCCGACGCCGGGCCTGGTGTCGGTCACCGGCTCGGTGCGCGCCGGTATCGCCGTGGCCGGGGCCGCCGCCCAGCAGCTCAAGCGCACCCACCTCGAACTCGGCGGCAAGGCGCCCGCGGTGGTGTTCGACGATGTCGATATCGCCTCGGCCGCCAACGGTATCGCGGAGGCGGCCTACTTCAACGCCGGACAGGACTGCACCGCCGCCACCCGGGTGCTGGTGCACGAGTCGATCCACGACGATCTCGTGGATGCGCTGGTGCGCAAGGCCGAGACGGTGAAAACGGGTCTGCCCGACGATCCGGAGACCTTCTACGGCCCGCTCAACAACATCAACCACTTCACCGCGGTGCTGGACAAACTCGCCGCCCTCGCACCGCACGCGAAGATCCTCACCGGCGGAAAACGCCTCGGGAACAAGGGTTTCTTCCTCGCCCCGACCGTCATCACCGATGTGCGCCAGGACGATCCGATCGTGCAGGAGGAGACCTTCGGCCCGGTGCTGACGGTGCAGTCGTTCCGCGACGAGGCCGAGGCGATCGCCCTGGCCAACGGCGTGCGCTACGGCCTGGCCGCGAGCGTGTGGACCCGCGACCACGCCCGGGCCGAACGATTCACGCGCGCACTGGATTTCGGCGCGGTCTGGATCAACTGCCATATCCCGTTCGTAGCGGAGATGCCGCACGGCGGCTTCAAGTACTCCGGATACGGTAAGGATCTGTCGGCCTACAGCGTGGAGGAATACACGCGCATCAAGCACGTGATGAGCAGCCACGGTTAGGACCGGCCATGACCACCACCCCCACCTCTTCTCCACTCGGGGCCCCGCCGGAGGCGGGGTACGTCGACAAGGGACTGGCGACCGGCAAGATCGGCACCTTCGCCGGTGCGATACTCGGAATCTCCTGTGTCGCACCGGGTTACACGCTCACCACGAGTATCGGCCTGATCGTCGCCTCGGTCGGGCTGAAGATGCCCGCGATCTTCCTCGCGGGCTTCGTGCCGATGTTCCTCACCGCCTACGCCTACCGGGAACTCAACTCCCGCATGCCCGACTGCGGCGCCTCGTTCACCTGGTCCACCAAGGCATTCGGGCCCTATGTCGGCTGGATGTGCGGATGGGGCATGGTGATGGCCAGCATTCTGGTGCTGTCGAATATCGCCTCGATCGCGGTTCGGTTCTTCTATCTGTTCCTGGCCCGGGTCTTCGATCAACCCGGGCTCATGGATCTCGCGCACAACAAGGCCGTCGATATCGTCTCGACGCTGACGTTCCTGGCGGTCGCCATGGCCGTGGCCGGTCGCGGGATCACCACCAGTCAGCGAGTTCAGTTCGCGCTGGTCGGATTTCAGATGATCGTGCTGGCCGTCTTCGCGATCACCGCACTGATACACGTCGGCACCGGCAGCGCACCCGCGGGACTGCGGGTGGACCCCGACTGGTTCAATCCGTTCACCGGTCTGACCCTGGGCGCGTTCACCGTCGGCGTCACCGGATCGATCTTCGCCTTCTGGGGCTGGGACACCTGCCTGACGCTCGGGGAGGAGTCCAAGGATCCGCATCGGGTGCCCGGCCGGGCGGGGCTGCTGTGCGTGCTGTCGATCCTGCTGACCTATGTGCTGCTGGCGGTCGCGGTCATGGCCTATGCCGGAATCGGTGACGACGGAGTGGGTTTAGGCAATGCGGCCAACGCCGACAACGTCTTCGGCGCGCTGGCCGAGCCGGTGCTCGGCGGCTGGGGCGGGCCGTTGCTGCTGCTGGCCATCCTGGCCTCCTCGGTGGCCAGCCTGCAGACGACATTCCTGCCCGCCGCGCGCACCATGCTCGCGATGGGCGTCTACGGGGCGTTCCCGAAGCGGTTCGCGCAGGTGCATCCGCGCTATCAGGTGCCCTCGTTCAGCACCGTGATCGCGGGCGTGGTGACCGGCGCGTTCTATACGATCGTGACCCTGCTGTCGGAGCACACGCTGATGGATACCGTTGCGGCACTGGGGATCATGATCTGCTGGTACTACGGCATCACCGCCTTCGCCTGTGTCTGGCACTTCCGCCGGCGGCTGTTCGCGAGCCTGCGCGAGGTCGTGTTCACCCTCGTCTGCCCGCTACTGGGCGGGCTGATGCTCATGGCGGTCTTCGTCGTATCGGTGCGCGAGAGCATGAATCCGGCGAACGGTTCGGGCTCGTCGATCGGCGGGATCGGGCTGGTGTTCTTCATGGGCTTCGGGATGCTGGCGCTGGGCGCGGTGCTGATGCTGGTCATGCGCCGCTTCGCCCCGGGGTTCTTCCATGGTGAAACCATGTCCCCCAACGGAATTCAAGAATGAGGATACGAACATGCCACGGACACCCATGTTCCGGCGGGTCCGCCGGACCGTCGCCGATCACGCCGGAGCCGAACGGCTCGGCATGCCGCCCTTGGAATTCCGCCAGGCCCGCGCGGCGGGTGCGCTCACCGCGCTGAGCCGGCGCGATCTGTTCCGGCTCGGCGCGGTCCTCGGCGGCGCGGCCCTGCTGATGGGTCTGCCGGATCAGCGCCGGGCGGCCGCCCAGGGGCCGGACGCGCCTCGCATCGCCGTCGTCGGGGCCGGAATCGCCGGTCTCACAGCGACATTGACACTCGCCGACGCCGGGATCGGGGCCACCGTCTACGAGGCGAGCGACCGGGTGGGCGGGCGGATGTACTCCGAGCGCGGCTACTGGGACGACGGCCAGGTGAGCGAATATGGTGGCGAGGCAATAGATTCCGGGCACACCACCATCCGCGACCTGTGCACCCGCTTCGGGCTGCCGCTGACCGATACCAAGGCCGCCGCGCCGCCGGACAGCACCGATGTCCTCTACTTCGAGGGCCGCTATCTGTCCGAGGACGCCTTCGTCACCGACTTCCAGCCGGTGTACCGCGCGCTGCGCGACGATCTGGCCGGCGCCGGACCCGACTCCCCGACCTGGGACCGGTCCACACCCGGCGGGGTCGCGCTGAGCAATATGACTCTGGCCGAATGGATTTCGACCCGGGTGCCCGGCGGCTACTCCTCCTGGATCGCCCGCTATCTCGACGACGCCTATGTCGTCGAATACGGCCTGCCGACCGCCGTGCAGACCGCACTGAACCTCGTCTATCTCATGGGCCCCCAGGCCGATCCGAACGATCCGAAGGTGTGGAGCGGCTCGGACGAACGCTACGAGATCACCGGCGGCAATCAGCGGCTGCCCGAGGCCATCGCCGCCACACTGCCGGACGGGACGATCCGGCACGGCTGGCGGCTCGAGGCCGTCTCCCGCAACGCCGACGGTTCCCAGACCCTGACCTTCGACGAGCGCGGCACGCGGCGCACCGTCGTGGCCGACCATACGATCCTGACGGTGCCGCTGGCGGTGCTCGAGAATCTCGATTGCCGCGGCGCCGGATTCGATCCCCGGATGACACAGGCGATCTCGGCGCTGGCCATGGGCAGCTGCACCAAGCTGAACATGCAGTTCACCTCCCGCGCGTGGGTGGGTCGCGGCCCGTGGCCGGGCATCTCGACCGGGATGAGCTTCACCGATGTCGGCTATCAGCAGATCTGGGACGCGACCGCGGGCCAGAGCGGCGACCACGGCATCGCCATCCAATACGGCGGCGGCGTGGACACCTTCAAGTACCTCGCGGCCGCACCGTTCGTCACCGCCACCGATCCCGCCGCACAGCTCGCGGTCGGCATCGTCATGCCCCAGTTCGAGCGGGTCGTCCCCGGCATCACCAGGCTGTGGAACGGGAAGGCCACCCTGTCGGCCTGGCACCTGAACCCGAACTCCCACGGCGCCTACAGCGCCTACCCGGTCGGCTACTGTCACCGCTTCGCGGGCTATGAAGGCACGCGCCAGGGCAACATTCACCTCGCCGGCGAACACACCTCCACCGAATCGCAGGGCTATATGAACGGCGGAGCGGAAACCGGCGCCCGCGCCGCACAGGAGATCCTGGCCGACCTCGGCCGCTAGGGCCTAATCGATGGTCGCCGAATGCCTGTGCGCGGCAAGGAATTCGGCGATCACCGCGGTGACCTGCTCGGGCCGCTCCAGCATCGGCGCGTGCCCGCAGCCGGGCAGGATCACCTGCCGCTCGGGGTTCAGCAGTGTATTGAGCCGCTGACCTTCCGAGGAGGACAGGATCGGATTGGCCGCGCCCCACACCGTGCACACCGGGGGCCGCGCCGGATCGGACGAGCGCTGTTCGAGGATCCGGAACGATGGCAGATCGCGCCCCATCGCGGCGAGCGCGAGCAAGGGAAACGCGGCGGCCACCCGATCGCTCGGGGCGCTGGCCCGATAGGCCGCCCGGTCGGCGAACCAGAACCGCACCATCGCCCGCACCAGCCAGTGCGGCGTCCGCCACCGGCCCACGGAATTCAGGACGGCCGGGGGCGCGATCCGCGCCAGCCGAGCCAACGGCCCGATCCCGCCCGCGAGCGCGGTCCGTTCGGTGAGCGGGTTGATCGCGACGACCGCGCCGATTCCCGGATACTGCCGGGCCAGATTCAAGGCGATGGCCGCGCCGAGGCAATTGCCCACCAGCGCAACGCCTTCCAGGCTCTGCTCGAGCAGGAACGCCCGCACCGTCCGGGTGTATCGCGCGAGTATGTACGCGGCCGGATCGGCCGGTGCGTCGGATGCGCCGTAACCGGTCAGATCCAGCGCGAACACGGTGTACTCACCCGCCAGCGCCGCCAGCTGCGCGGCCCAGAGTCCGTGGGCCGCACCGGCATTGTGCAGGAAGACCAGCGGCGGACCGCTCCCCCGCCGCGCGTAGGCGATCGATACGCCCTCGAATTCGAAGCGCTGCAGCGAGTCCATATCTGCTCCCGGGGAGGGTCGTCGTCGACCACCGAGTCGTGGTAAACCAAGCGGTTTACCACCCTTATCGTACCGATGACACGTCTCCGGGGAGAATGTTCTCGCATGGACCGGGCATTCGAGGATCTGCTGGACGAGGCCGAGGCCGCGCCCATGACGGGCTGGGACTTCTCCTGGCTCGACGGCCGGGCCACCGAACAGCGACCGACCTGGGGTTATGCGCGGCTGATGGCCGCCCGGCTGCGCACCGCGACCGCCGCTCTCGACATCCAGACCGGTGGCGGCGAGGTCCTCGCCAAGGCTGAGACCTTCCCGCCGACCATGGTCGCCACCGAATCGTGGCCACCGAATATCGCCACGGCCACCGCACTGCTGCATCCGCGGGGCGCGGTCGTCGTCGCCGATCCGGACGAGCCGCCGCTGCCGTTCGCCGACGCCGCCTTCGACCTGGTGACCAGCAGGCATCCGGCGGGCATCTGGTGGGAGGAGATCGCCCGGGTGCTGCGGCCCGGCGGCAGCTATCTGGCCCAGCACGTCGGCCCGGCCAGCGTCTTCGAATTGGTCGAATACTTCCTGGGCCCGCAGCCCGAGGCGCGGCGCGGACGCCGACCCGAGGCGGAGGCCGCCGCGGCCGAAGCCGCGGGCCTGCGGATCACCGATCTGCGCGCCGAACGACTGCGCGTGGAGTTCAATGACATCGGCGCGGTCGTGTACTTCCTGCGCAAGGTCATCTGGATGATCCCGGGCTTCACCGTCGACGCCTATCGCGACCGCCTGCGCGAACTGCACGACCACATCGGCAGCACCGGCCCGTTCGTCGCCTATGCCACCCGCACCCTCATCGAGGCCGAAAAGCCCTGAGCACGAAAAGCCCTGAGCCCCTTGCCGAAGTTATACGTATACATACAATAGGTGCATGTTCGATCCCATCAGCCTCGCCGTCGGGGCAGGCCTGGTCGGCATCGGGTGGGCCTCCGGCCGCTTCGGTCGCCGCACCACCCGTCGCTCCCAGGTCGAACTGCAGCCGCCGCTCTGCGGCTGCGGCCACGATCTGGCCCTGCACGACCGCGCCGAGGGCGTCTGCCATGCCGAGATCGTCCGCAAGGACCGCGTCGGCCTGCGGGAGTGGGTGCGCTGCAACTGCCGCCGCTACACCGGGCCCACACCCCTCGAGGATCTGCTCGCCCCGCCCGCACTGCCGCCGGAGTACCGGGGCTAAAGCAACGGAATTGCGTTAAGTCGCGCCAGAGCCTATCGTGAGGCTAACGCAAATCGTTTGCTTTTGAGAGTGGGAATGGCGTGCAGACATCACAATCCGACGCGATGACATCACCGTCGTGGACGGTCGGCGACCTCACCGTCCACCGCATCGACGAAACGCTGCTGCCGCCCGCCACCGGCCCGTGGCTGCTGCCGTCGGCCACCCCCGAGATCGTCGCGGGCCACGACTGGCTGCGCCCGGACTTCGCGAATCATGAAGGCGTACTGAGCCTTTCCAGCCACACCTTCGCATTCACCCTGGGCGATCGCCGCATCCTGGTCGACACCGGCATCGGCAACGGCAAGACCCGCGAGAATCCGGCCTGGCACGACCTGCGCACCGACTACCTCGACCGCCTGATCGCGGCCGGATATACCCCGGAATCGGTGGACATGGTCATCATGACCCACCTGCACACCGACCACGTCGGCTGGAATACCCGTGCCACCGAGGGCATCTGGGCACCCACCTTCCCCAACGCCCGTTACCTCACCTCCCGCACCGAATGGGATTTCTGGGCCGCCTACGACATGGAGCCCGCACGCCGACAGATGTTCGAGGATTCGGTCTACCCGATCGAACAGGCGGGCCTGCTCGATGTGCTGGACGTCCCGACCCACGGCCTCGACATCGCCCCTGGCCTACGCCTGCTGCCCACACCCGGCCACACCCCCGGCCAGATCGCCGTCCAACTGACCAGCGGTGCCCACACCGCCGTGATCACCGGCGACTGCATCCACCACCCGGTCCAGCTCCCCCACCCGGAAATCGGCAGCTGCGTAGACATCGACCCCACCCAGGCCGAAATCACCCGCCGCACACTGCTATCCACCCTCGCAGACACCAACGCCCTCCTGTTCGGCACCCATTTCCCCCCACCCACCGCCGGACGCGTACTCAGTCACGCGGGCGCCTACCGCCTCGCGCCCCTGGATCCGGACGCCTGATCGGCTAACGGGACGTCCGACATCACTCGCCGCCGATATACATGGTGGGCCAGTCGCATTCACAACCTCATCGACGCCCGTCTCGGCCAATGCCTCAGCGAATCAGGCCGGAACCACCGTTAAATCCACAGTCCCGACCGCGGGTGCTGACCGGAAGCGGAGTTCAGTACTTCTCGCTGTCGTGCATCACCCGTCGGCGAGGCGTTGGATGGTGGCGCTCAGCCAAGCCTGGAGATCAGCGGGGTCGCCGAGTTCGGAACACAGGACCCGGCGGCGGGTCGAGACGCCGAGCACGAAGGCGTCGATCGCTGCGGCTCGGCTGCGGGCGTCCGCGTCGTCGAGGCCGCTGTCGCGCAGGTAGCGGTGCAGCGGTTCCAGCGAGTTCGTGTCGAGGAAGGCGACCAGCGCCTCCGCCGCCTCCGGGCGCTCGCCGGACGCGCGTTGCAGCACGAGCAGCGGATCCTCGCCGGGAGTGCTGAACCAACGTTGGACGATGCTTGCCGCGAGGCGTGCGCCCAGTGTGGAACGGTCGCCGTCGAAGGAGTTCGAGACCGGGATCTCCACCCGGGTCGCCGCCAGGAAAAGACCATCCTTGCCACCGAAATAGCGCGTGATGAGGTTGGGCGACACCCCGGCCGCGTCGGCCACGCCTTTGACGGTGATCGCCGCGTACCCGTGCCGGGCGAATTGGCGTTGCGCGTGCTGGAGGATCCGCTGTCTGGTGGCGGCCGCATTACGCAAGGTCATGTGTACGAGCATACACAATGATGTGTACGCTGATACACATGAACGACGAGATACGGGAACGACTCCAGCGGACGCGGCGTGTCACGACCCCGTGGAGTCAGGACGCGACGCGCGGCATCACCGACACCCACCTCGACGAACTGCTCGAACGCTGGGCGAACGGGTACGACTGGGGCATGCACGAGCGCCGCATCGGCGAGTTTCCTTGGCTGACAGTGCACGCAGGCGACACCGACCTGCGTGTAATCCACCAGCGGTCCATCGATCCCGGCGCCCCGGTTGTCGTGCTGCTGCATGGCTGGCCCGACTCGGTGTTGCGGTTCGAGCGCGTCCTGCCTTTGCTCGCGGACATGCACGTGGTGGTTCCCGCACTGCCGGGATTCCCGTTCGCTCCCCCGCTCACCGCTCCCGGCATGTCGGTCAACCGGATCGCTGGGATCGTCGCGGACGCTCTCGATGAGCTCGGCTACTCCCGGTACACGGTGTCCGGCGGCGACGTGGGTGGCACCGTCGCGGAAATCCTTGCGGGACAGCATCCGGATCGGGTGGCTGCGCTGCACCTGACGAACGTTGCCCCGCAACACGCGTTCTCGGTGGACCCGGCCACGCTCGCGCCCGACGCGGCAGCCTACCTCGACCGGTCGGCGCAGTGGTTCCGGACCGAGGGCGGGTACATCGCGGAGCAGTCGACGCGGCCGAACACACTCGCCGTCGCCCTCGGCGACTCACCCGCCGGCCTCGCGACCTGGATCGTCGAGAAACTGGAGTCCTGGTCCGACGAGTCGGCCTTCACGCCGGACGAGCTACTCACTTGGGTCACCGCCTATTGGGTCACCGGCACGATCGGCACCTCTTTCGCCACCTATGTCGAACCGGTCACCCTCCCCGACCGGATCGACACGCCGACCGTGCTGTCGATGTTCCCGCGCGACATCAAACCGGAGCCGCGAAGCTACGCCGAAGCGTTCCTGAACATTTGCGACTATGTGGAACACCCTGCCGGCGGCCACTTCGCAGCCTGGGAACAGCCCGAGGCTTACACCGGCGACCTAAGCCGTGCGGTCGAGCTGGGCGGCTGAAACGGAGCTTGCATGAGACAAATCCCAAAATGCCTCAACTCAACGAGACTGCCTCGGATTCAACGAGATCGGACACTAGAAAGATGAGCGCGCCTTCATGAGACCAACTGCCGGGTGGCTTCACTGGTGAATCCCGGCGCGGTTTCCTGCTGGATTCCAGCCGACCAGTTCAAGGTGCACACGACCGGCGGAGTGCTCTCCCCGGGCGGGCGATGCCGCGATAGTCAGGGGCCGTCTTTCGAGTGAGCTTCGTACCCGGAAACAGGCCCTCTCCCTTGCTGATCGGAATAAATCCGACGCCCAATTCGACTGTCACGGCGGCACCGAGAAGGAAGCCGCGGGACTCGATGCCGCATACGGCAGTGACGCCGGTGCCGCGGAATGGGTCTGCGAGGGCCGTGACTACGGCGGCAAGGGCTGGGCGATTATGGCTACGCCCACTCCGCGGCGCGTCCTCGGTTCGCCCGCGCGAAAAGCCCCGGTGACTGGCCCTTCCAGGATCGAAATGCCGATGTGAATGCCGAAGCACTTCCGTAGCCGAGCCGGTCGGCCGTCTGTTCTACGGTCAGGCCGGCGAGCAGAAGCTCCTCGGCCAGCATCCCCATCGTCTCATTGTTCAGTTCTCGGAACGTGATGCCCTCGTCCGCGAGCCTGCGGCGCAGGGTACGGACGCTGACACCCAGGTCTGCGGCGACTCGGGTCTGAGCGGTGACCCCACGGTGGCGAATCAGCAGTTCCCGCACTCGTCCGCTGAGCCCGTTGCGCTTGTGTCGGCGCTGAATCAGTTCGGCGCACTGCTGCTCGTAGAACTGTGCGGTTGCCGGATTCGCTTGCGGCAAAGGGACATCGAGAGCCGACGAGTGCCAGACCACAATCGACTGCGGGGCGTTGAAAATGATGTTGTCGGTGCCGAACAGGGCGCCGAACATCTCGTAGACGGGGTGCGGTTTTCCGGCTATCTCGAACCGCAGGGTGGGCACCCGCACCGGGAACAGATCGTGCTGGATGGTCGGCAGGGCCGCGAAGTCGCGTTCGGCGAGGAACTGTTTGAGATCGTTCGGCACCGCGTCGTGGTCACGCACCAACCACAGCTCGTCGTCATGATCCTCCAACGCGAAGTGGGTGGCGGTGAACAGCAGGTCGGCATAGCGCACAACGATTTCGAGGGCGTGGCGCAGCGTCGAGCTGCTCATCACCGCGAAGCCGAGCACCCCGAGGCTCGGCGGGTGGCACAGCAGTCCCGCCATCAGGCCCAATCCGGGTTCGTGGCCTGTCTCGGTGACGATGTTACGTATTAGTGTGATCTCTTGGTCGAGCGTGATCTCCGCACTCGGATCCTGCAACTGCCCCTCGGCGATGCCGGTGTGCTGCAGGACGGCTGGCATTGTCATACCGCGGCTGACTGCGAACTTCGTCAGCAACGCCGCACCGGTGATCGACCGCAGCTGACGCGGGTTGCCCACGGTCGATTCCTCGCGGAACTCGAGACGGCAGGGACCGGATCCGGTGAGTGGCTCGTCCGTAGCCTTGGCATCGTCCACATAGAAATAGTCGCAGAATCGGATGCGGATCGTTGTGGAATCCGTGGTGCCAGGCGAGGACCGGTAGCGGCGTCGAAAGGTTGCTGAGGGCACGATCGAGGCGACGCTGTAACCGCTGCGCGCGCCGCCCCCTACCTGCGGATGGCGCCGGATCTGCCCGAGCGCGCAGGCAGCGGCCGTGCCGCGACCGGAACACTGCCCGCAATCGTGATGCACACAACTCGGCAATACCGGACGTTCTGCGCCACAGTCGATCCCGCTGCGTGGGACACTCGCACCGGCGGCAATACAGGGCATTGCGGGCGGCACACACCTTCCAGCGCAAGTGGACCCACTCGACACCAGTGAGCTGGCCGTCAGGGGCCTCAACGGTTACACCCATGTCATGGTCTACTCGTGTGCGAGAGCACGACCGATCGTCGCCGTGGTCGGTGACATCTTCCATTACTGTCAGCTCTACCTCGCAGCCCTCGATGACAAGGGCGACGACCGGGCATTCCTAATCGCTGAACTTCGGTCTGGGCACATTTGCCGACATCAACGACGCGATGAACAGAAGGCAGAAGTTCATTGCTGCGGGGAGTGTGCACCTGGCCGCCGAAATCCAAGCGTCGCTACACGAGTAGCCCTGCGGAGGTCGATCATCGCTCGCCGACCGGCGCCCGTCCGGGCCGTCCGTCCAGTTGGGATATAGCCTTGTTCCCCAAGGCGATTCGCTCGTCGGTGATCCAGAAACGACCCCGCCCGGCGGTCCGGTCCGGGATCGTTCCCCGCAGCGGTGGTCGAATGCGGTGTCGTGGTTCATGTCTCGAAGGTGAACAACCGAGGCAGCACCCTGCCGCCCGGGCGCGTTGCACGCTGTCGGCTCCGGATTCGCGGTCTATCGTCTGAGCGGTGTTCTACTCCTATGTCGTGACCGCACGTTCGCAGGCCGAGCCTGCCGCGGTCTTCTCGGCCCTCGTCCGCGCGGGGACATGGCCGTCGTGGTCGCCGATCGATTCCGTCGAACTCGACGGCGGCGACGATCCCGATGCCGCGCAGCAGGTGGGGGCCGTGCGCGTATTCCGCACCGGCCGTGTGGTTTCCCGGGAGAGCATTGTCGAACTGATCGAGGACCGGCGGTTCGGCTACGAGAACAGGACTCGGCCGTTCCGCTCCTATCGCGGAACCGTCGAACTCGCCGAGACGCCCGAGGGCGGGACCGATATCACCTGGTCGGCGACCTTCGAGCCGAAGCTGGCGCTGTCGGGGCCGTTGTGGCAGTGGTATCTGACCCGCTTCATGCAGCGCATGACCGAGGGGCTCGCCGCATACGCCGACCAACCGGCCGCTCGCTGACCGAACCCCGCTCACCCGGGGCCACAGGCGGATTCGGCGGCCCGATCCGGCCGCGATGTCGGACCGTCGCCGCCGATGCCGCAATCCCACGCCCCAGTCGAACCGCGTGCCGTCCACCTCGCACCGCGCTCGGCCCCCGACGAGGGTGACCAAGGCCGTCATCGAGACACCACCTCGTTCCGCTGCTCGTATTGCGCGATTCGCAACACTCTCACCTCGTGTTGAGCGGCGTGTCGGGGTCGGGCTGTAGCGTCGACGGGCATGACCTCCGAAGTGATCGCGACCGCGAACCACCCCGGCGGACTGGCATGTGCCCGACGATCGGCCGCGGATCGCGTTCGGGCGTGGATCGTGATGCTGTTGTCTGCTGTACCGTCCGCGGCTTTGATGTCGGTGTTGCTCTTCGGACTCGGGCTCATGCTCGGGATCGGATTTCCCGCGGCGCTGCCGACGGGCTGGTTTCTGCTGTGCGCGCTGTGGGGCGCGCTATGTTTCCGGTCCGGACAGCAGCGCTGGGCGCTGCGGTTGTTCGGTGTGCGCCAACCGATGTACGAGGAACGGCTCACGCTGGTGACGGCCTGGGAGAATGTGGCGCGTAAGGCCGGTGTGCCCGCCGCCGCCTATTCGCTGTGGATACCGGAGGCGGATCGGGCATTCGCGGTGCCGGACGCGATGATCACGGTCTCCGCCGATACGCTGCGGCGCACGAGTCCGCGGGAGCTCGAGGCGGTGCTCGCCCATCAGCTCGGGCAACGCGTGCAGGGCCGAACGGCGTTCTGGCGGTTCGTCTTTCGCCATCACAACCTGCCCGTGGTCTGGGTCGAGCGAGCCCTCATGCCGAGCATCACCGTCTTCGGCGATGCGATCGCCCGCCGCCTGCCCGCGCCCGGCTCCCGGATGTTCTCCGGCGGCTGGAACACCCTCGGGCGAGTGCTCGTGGCCTGTCCTGTCGTGGCCGCCACCACGGTGATCGTCGGCCCCGCGGCGGTGCTGCTGCGCGTACTGCCCGAACTCGCGGCACTGGCGCTGATGCCGCTCACCGCCCGCGCCGAATATCGGGCCGATCAGCTCGCCACCGATCTGGGCTACGGCACCGAACTCGGCGCGATCCTGCGGCGGCCGGATATGCCGCCGCCCGCATTCATCCCGCCGACTCCCCTGTCGGTCTCGGCCTGGACGCCGAAACCCGCACCCGACAATCGGATCCGCCACATCCGCGATCGCCTCGACGAGCTGGCCAGGCGGTGGCAGCCCGCCTAGTTCCTCACGAATACGACCGCAGGGCTTGGCGGGTGGCGTAGCCGGCCAGCCGCTGATAGCCGACCGGGAACGCCCGCTGCAGCACATCCATCACTACCGCGTCGACGCCGACGAGCAATCGGATCTTGTGCCGGGCGACACCGTCGACGATCGCCCGCGCCGCGCGATCCGGACTCGTCCGGATTCTTCCCGGGTGCACACACATCACCCGCGTCGGCCATCCGGCGATCAGCAGCTCCATCCGCAGCGATTCGGTGAAGCCGCGCACGGCGAACTTCGTTGCCGCATAGGCTAATTGACTCGGCATGCCGAGCGGTCCGGACGCACTCGACACATTGACGACGGTGCCGCCGCCCGAGCGCCGCAACACCGGCAGGAAAGCGCTGGTGCCGTGCGCCACACCCCAGAAGCTGATGTCGACGATCCATTCCAGACCGCACCTGGCGCGATACCGTGGCCACGCTCACCGGACCCAGCAATCGGACCCCGATGGACACCTATCCCACACAGCCGACCGACGGCAGCCCGCTGCATCTGCCGTACTTCTATCCCACCGAGGCCGGGTCGGTCGATGATCCACCGAAAGCCGTTGTCGTGGCGCCCTATTCACCACCTCCGCCACCCGCGCCGACGCCCACCACCGCACCGCCTCCAGCCCCCGCGCCCACACCGCCGCCGCGCTGATCACCAGCCAGATTCGTCGACCGGCGACGGGCCGTCCTCGTCGCCGATGGGTTGTGCCGGATTCGGTAGCGCGGGATCGGAAAACCCGAATAGTTCACCGGCCGTGGTCATTTGGTGGATAAAGCCGCCGATGTACGGTTCGCGCAACTCGCGAGAGATGTCGGTGGCCGCCGCGCGAGCCCGCGCTCGGGCGGTCTTATGCGCCTGGGTGATCGCGGCCGCCAAATCCGGCAGATCGGTGCCGGACAGGTCGGGCGACAGCGTCAAACGCGTAATCTCACCCTCCACATCGACTTCCACACACACCCGCCCGCCGACCGCTTCGCCGCATCTTCGGATCTGCGTGAGTTTGCCGTGCGCCGAGCGGCTTTCGCCATCATTCGCTCCATGGTGGGCATCCAGGCCAGTCGTCGCGACGCACTCTAGCACCGGTAATACCGCTGTCACCCCCGATTAACAAAACTGTTGCACCGCAATATGGTTGACATAGGGGAGCGGACCGCTCGGCTTGACGACAACGGTCCACGAGTCGTACCGTTCGCCCATTCCAACGACCTTGGAATGATCAAAGGGGATAGATAAGTGGCCACCCTGCTGACGGATGAGCAAGTACCCGACGCCGTATCGGTTCCGGCACGGGGGCCGGTAGGCCGTTCCCCCAGCCGACTCGCCTGGCTGCGATTCAGACGGGACAAGACCGGGGTCATCTCCGGTGTGGTCGTGCTGTTCTTCTTCGTCGTCGGCCTCGGCGCACCGCTGATCTCCCTGGCCTACGGCAAGGATCCGTACACGCAGTACGCCACGCCGAGTAACGGATTGCTCACCGACACAGGGTTTCCGATCAAACCCAATGGCGGCATCGACAGCCAGTTCTGGTTCGGCATCGAACCGCATACCGGCCGCGACGTGTTCATGGTGCTGGTGTACGCGATCCGCACTTCGCTGCTGATCTCGGTGGCCGTGGTGCTGCTGACGACCGTCATCGGCACCATCCTGGGCATCACCGCCGGATATATCGGCGGCAGAACCGATTACATCATCAGCCGGATCACCGACACGCTGCTGTCCGTGCCGTCCACGCTGTTCATGCTCGCCTTCATGCCGGTCGCCTGGGCCGGATATATGGCCACCGGGCAGGAGATCCCGGTCTGGGTGCGGGCGGCCAGCATGATCGGACTGCTGACCCTGTTCGGCTGGACACGAAACGCCAGACTGCTACGCGGACAAGTGTTCTCGCTGCGCGAGCGGGAGTTCATCGAGGCGGCCCGGGTGACCGGGGCCGGACCCCGGCGCATCATCTTCCGGGAACTGCTGCCGAATCTGTGGACCCCGATCCTGGTGCTCGCGACACTGGATCTGCCCACCTACGTCACCGCGGAGGCGGCGCTGTCATTCCTCGGCGTCGGCATCACTCAGCCGACGCCCGACTGGGGAGTCATGGTCCAGAACGGATCCGGCCTGATCTCCTCGGATATCACCTATTTGGTCTTCCCCGGTATCGGGATGATCCTTTTCGTGCTCGCCTTCAATCTGCTCGGGGACTCGGTACGCGACGCCCTCGACCCGAAGGGGAGCCGATAACCGTTAGCTTCGCCGGTTGTCGGCGGTAGGAGAAGGCAGGAACCATATGAAGAGAAGGTATCTCGCGCAGGCCGCCGCGGTGGCCGCGACCGCGGTGCTGGCCGCGGCGGGCTGCTCGGCGGGCGGCACCAATGTCGGTAGTAGCGATCAACCGAAAACCGTGCAGAACAAGCTCACTCTGGACCAGGACGGCAAGCAGTCCAGCGGTCCGGCTGCGGAGGTGCCCGGGGCGCAGAAGGGTGGCACGCTCAACCTGACCTGGCGTATCGACTTCGTGCACTACGACCCGGCCAAGTGCTACCAGACCCCGGACGATGAGGCGTTCAAGGTCATGGACCGCCGCCTCACCGTGCTGAAACAGAACGACGACGGCACCATGGCGCTGGTGGGTGACCTGGCCACCAACACCGGCGTGCCCTCCGACGGCGGCAAGACGTGGACGTACACGCTCAAGGACGGCGTGAAGTACGCCGACGGCACCCCGATCAAGTCCCAGGACGTCAAGTACGCCGTCGAGCGCACCTTCGACGCGAAGTTCGCCACCGGGCCGAAGTGGATCCAGCAGTGGCTGGCAGGGAAGGACGACTACCTCTCGTACTACCCCGGCCCCTTCGCCAGCGGCAAGGATCTCGGCCCCGACAAGATCGACACTCCGAACGACAAGACCGTCGTCTTCCATCTGGCACAGCCGCAGTCGGACTTCCCGTTCGCCGCCTCGATGGCCCAGACCGTCCCGATCCGCAAGGACAAGGACGCCAGGCCCGACGACCTGGACGTCAACGGGCTGGGCGATATGGCCACCGGGCCGTACAAGATCGGCTCACATGATGTGGACAAAACCCTTGCCCTGGTGAAGAACCCGAACTGGGATCCGAGCACCGATCCGGTCCGGCACCAGTATCCGGATCAGATCCACTTCCAGTTCGGCGTCCAGGCCAAGCAGGAGACCGATCAGCAGAAGGCCGATATCGACCCGTACTCGGCCGGTCTCTACGGCGGTGTCGACACCGACCAGGTCCAGGCCATCATGGCGGATCCGAATCTGAAGAAGCGCGTGGTGGACGAAGAGACCACCGGGGTGGTCCAGTTCATGATCAACACCACCCGGATAACCGATGTGAAGGTGCGCACGGCCATCGCCACCGCATGGCCGAAGCAGGACATCATCACCACTCAGGGCGGCCCCTTCTACGGCAACGTCGCCAACACGTTCAGCCCCCGCAGCTCGGTGGGCTACTCGCCGCAGCCCAATCCGTACGGCGTCGGTGACAACGGCGACCCGCAGAAGGCCAAGCAGATCCTCACCGACGCGGGCAAACTCAACACCGTGGTCAACGTGGCCTGGGAAACCACCCCGACCGCCGACCGGATAGGCGCCCCGATCAAGCGCGCACTGGAGGCCGCCGGCTTCAAGGTCAATCTGAACCCGGTGCCGGACAAGGGCTTCTTCGACACCGGCGGGCATCTCGACAACCCGTACGACGTGATCTGGTACCAGTGGGCCCCGGACTGGCCGACCAACCGAACCGTGTACAGCGCCCTGTACGACAGCGGAGCGGTCATGGAGCAGGGCACCAACTGGTCCCACCTCAAGGAGCCTAAGGTCGACGCCGAGATCGATCGCGTCCAGGCGATCCAGGACATCCAGGAACAGGGCAAGGAGTACATGCCGCTGGACCAGATGATCCAGAAGCAGTTCGCGGCGTCGATTCCGTTGGTGTACACGCGCAAACAGATCATGCACGGTTCGAAGGTCGGCGGGGCGCGGATGGACGTGCTCACCTCCAGCCTCGATCTGTTCAACGCCTACCTGATGAAGTAACGCCGCGCAGATGCGTCGAGTCCGGTTGGCGGACAGGTTGTTCCGCCGACCGGCTCGGCCATCCCTCCAGAGAGACACGTCCGTATGTTGGCCTTCCTCACCCGCCGCATCCTCGGCGGCCTCGTGATCCTGCTGGTCATTTGCGCGGTCACGTTCATGCTGTTCTACGTGGCCCCGGGCAGTAACGTCGCCCGGCTGGCCTGCGGAAAGGTGTGTTCCCCCGAACTCATGGCCGCCGTCGCGCATCAGCTGGGCACCGACCAACCCGTCTGGAAACAGTTCGTCGAGTACCTCGGCGGAATCTTCACCGGCCGGACCATCGGCGATTCCGCTTGTCCCGCACCGTGCCTGGGCTACTCATTCCACAATCACCAGCCGGTGCTGGACACCATCCTCGACCGGCTCCCGGTCACTCTGTCACTGACCATCGGCGCGGTGGTGATCTTCCTGCTCCTCGGCGTCAGCCTCGGCATGCTGGCTGCGCTGCGCAAGGGCAAGCTCGCCGACAAGGTCGCCATGGGCTTCGCTGTGGTGGGCGGTGCGCAGCAGATCTTCGTGCTGGGCCCGTTCCTGTTGTTCCTGTTCGTGTATTCGACGCGAATCATGAAGGTGCCCACCTACACCTCGTTCCTCGACAATCCGCTGCAATGGGCGACCGGACTGCTGCTGCCATGGATCTGCCTGGCCGTCATCACTGCCGCGTACTACGCGCGGCTCACCCGCTCGTCCATGGTCGAGGTCATGAGCGAGGACTACATCCGCACCGTGCGCGCCAAGGGCATGGGCCGCGCGAATGTCTATGTGAAACATGCCTTCCGGGGCGCCATGAGCCCGATCGCCACCCTGCTCGGCCTGGATATCGCCGTGCTGATCGGCGGGGCCATCATCACTGAGACGGTATTCAATCTCCCGGGCGTCGGCCAGCTGGCGGCCAACTCCGTACAGGACTCCGATCTGCCCGTGATGATGGCGGTCGTGCTGCTGGCCTCGACCGCGGTCGTGGTGGCCAACATCGTGGTGGACGTGGTGTACGCGTTCATCGATCCGAGAGTGAGGCTGGGATGATCACGGTGGCCGAATCCGATCTGGAGGTACCCGGATCCGAGCGCGAGGCCATCCTGTCCATGCGAGATCTGAAGGTGCACTTCAACACCGAGGACGGCGTGGTCAAGGCGGTGGACGGGCTGTCGTTCGATCTGGTGCGAGGCAGGACGCTGGGTATTGTCGGCGAATCCGGGTCCGGCAAGAGCGTGGCGACCATGGCCGTCCTCGGCCTGCACAACCGCGCGCGGACCACCCTCGGCGGGCAGATCCTGTTCGAGGGAACGGATCTGGCCGGTGCGGACGAGGCGACCATGCAGCGGTTCCGGGGCAAGCGGATCTCGATGATCTTCCAGGACCCGTTGACCGCGTTGTCGCCGTACTACACGGTCGGCGATCAGATCATGGAGACCTACCGGCGCCATACCGGCGCCAATCGCAAGCGGGCCCGGGCACGGGCGATCGAGATGCTCGCCAAAGTCGGTATCCCGCAACCGGAACGGCGGGTGGACGAGTATCCGCATCAGTTCTCCGGGGGTATGCGGCAGCGGGCGATGATCGCGATCGCGCTGTGCTGCGATCCGGATCTGCTCATCGCCGACGAGCCGACGACCGCGCTGGATGTGACGGTGCAGGCGCAGATTCTGGATCTGCTGCGGGAGCTGCAAACCGAATTCGATACCGCGATCATCCTGATCACCCACGATATGGGCGTGGTCGCGCAGATGGCCGACGATGTGCTGGTGATGTACGCGGGCCGCTGCGTGGAGCGGGGTACGGTGCGCGAGGTGCTCCAGCAGCCACGCCATCCCTACAGTTGGGGCCTGCTGTCGTCGATTCCGCAGCTGGGTGGGGAGGTCGATCTGCCGCTGACGCCGGTGCGCGGCGCGCCGCCGAGCCTGATCGACGTGCCGTCCGGATGTCCGTTCCATCCTCGATGCGATTTCGTGGACCGGGTGGGCGGCGGGCACTGTGCGAGTGAGCGACCGCAGATCGGGTCGGCGACCGGGCGCGGGGTGGCCTGTCATCTGACCGACGGCGACGCCGAGCGCATCTTCATCGACGAGATCCGGCCGCGGCTGGGCGGTGGGAAGGCATGATGACCGAACAGACTCTGTCCCAACCGATTTCGCGACCGAGCGGGGATCAGCCGCTCCTGACGGCGACCGGGCTGCAGATGCATTTCCCGATTCGCTCGGGGGTGCTGTTCAAACGTAAGACCGGTGTGGTGCGCGCGGTGGACGGCATCGATCTGAGCGTCGACGCGGGCCAGGCGTTCGGCCTGGTGGGCGAGTCCGGCTGTGGTAAGTCGACCACCGGGCGGATGCTGGCCCGGCTGCTCGAGCCCACGGCGGGCACGATCACCTACGACGGCCAGGACATCACCCACCGCAGCCGCCGCGAACTGGCGCCGATCCGGTCGGAGATCCAGATGATCTTCCAGGATCCGTACTCCTCGCTGAATCCGCGGCAGACCGTCGGCACGATCATCGCCGGGCCGATGGAGATCAACGGCATCAATCCGCCCGGCGGCCGACGGCAGCGGGTGCGGGAACTGCTCGAGACCGTCGGGCTGAATCCCGAACATTACAACCGCTATCCGCACGAGTTCTCCGGCGGGCAGCGCCAGCGCATCGGGGTGGCCCGCGCTCTGGCGTTGGAGCCCAAGCTGATCGTGGCCGACGAACCGGTGTCCGCGCTGGACGTCTCCATCCAGGCGCAGGTGGTCAACCTGCTGCAGCGGCTGCAGCGCGAATTGGGCATCGCCTTCGTCTTCATCGCCCACGACCTGGCCGTGGTCCGCCACTTCAGCGAGCGCATCGCGGTCATGTACCTCGGCAAGATCGTCGAAATCGCCGACCGCACAGACCTCTACGACCGCCCCCACCACCCCTACACCCAGGCCCTGCTGTCCTCGGTCCCCGAACCCGACCCCGACAGCGCCCGCCAACGCGACCGAATCCGCCTCACCGGCGACGTCCCCTCCCCCATCAACCCACCCTCCGGCTGCCGCTTCCGCACCCGCTGCTGGAAGGCCGAATCCATCTGCGCCGAACAGGAACCACCCCTGATCCAACTCTCCGGCTCCACCTCCGGCCACAAGGCAGCCTGCCACTTCCCGGAGCCCCGTCACGTGGTCGCCTGAGCCCGCACAGGCTGGTATCGCATCAGCCGCTCGGTGGGGTCGTCGGGCGAGGGCCCGGCGTCGAGGAATCCGTGGCGTCGATACAACCCGATCGCCGGTGCGTTGCCGGACTTGACCGACAGCACCACATCGCACGGATGCGCCCGAGCCACAATGAAATTCACGGCCGCATCCCCGACCCCATGCCCCCGCGCGAACGGTGCGACCCACATCGAGATGAGCTCGACCGCACCGTCATCGCACGGATAGGACGAAACCATCCCCGCCTCCACCCCGTCCCATCGAAGCACCAGATTCACCGGAACCTCGGAAAGCCGCGCACGCCAACGCTCTTCGGTATCCCCCGCCCCACTCCACTGAGCCAACGTAGCCCCGAACGCCCCCGCCGACTCCCCCAGCGCCACCCGCCGCAACCGACGCCACAGCCCCCAATCATCGGGCGTCAACACCTGGACCTCGATCACGCGCCGACCGTACCCATCCCCGCCTCTCCCGGGCCACCGGTTTCACCCGTCAACAGTCTCTCGCCACGGGAGAAGCAGCGAGCTCGCCAAGAGGGTGAGGGCCGCGCAGGCGATCGCGGTGTGGAGGGTGGTGGTTGTGGCGAGGAGGCCGCCGAGGGCAATGAAGGCGGGTTGGGCGCATTTGGAGCTGATCGACCAGGCGGTGCCCACGCGGGCCATGTGGTTGTCGGGGGTGGCGTTCATGCGGAAGGTGGTGAAGACGGGGTTGAAGACTCCGGCGCAGAACAGCAGGAGGGTGTCGGCGGTCGTGATGGTGATCATGCCGAGCGTGCCGGGGCCCGCGGCCAGGAACAGGCCGAGCCAGCAGGTGCGCAGGGCGCCGAAGGTCAGCAGGATCGTGCGGGCGCCGTGGCGGGCGACAAGTCGTGGTGCGCAGAGGGATCCGAGCAGGCCACCCACCGCGGGCAGGCCGAGGGCCAGGCCGTACTGCCATGGCGCGAAGCCGAGTTCCCGCAACATCAGCAGCGCGACCAGCGGGCCGGTGAGCAGCAGCGAGCCCCCGAAAAGCACGGCGTTCCAGAACAATCGACACAGCGCCGGATGGGCGAAGATATAGGTCCATCCGCTGCGGATATCGGCGAGCCGGTGCCGGTCGGATCGGTCCCGGACGGGCGGGGGCTCGGGGGTGCGGATGCCGCGCAGGCCGAGTGCGGACAGCAGGTAGCCGATCGCATCGATGACGATGGTGATCGTGGCGCCGAACATCGAGATGAGCGCACCGCCCACGGGCGCTCCGACGGTGGACACCGTCCAGAACATGGTTTCCAGGCGACTGTTGGCGCGCACCCGAAGCGGTTCGGGCACCAGCCATTTCACATAGGCGCCGTTGGCGGCGTTGAACGCGATCGCGCACAGCGTCCGCAGCGTGGCCACCACGCACAGCTGCGTGTAGGTGAGCACACCCAGCCACCCCGCCACCGGGATGCTGGCCAGGGCGGCGCATGCGATCAGATCGGTCCACACCATCACCGCGCGCTTGCGATGGAATTCGATGAACGGCCCCAGCGGCAAAGCGATGACGGCACTGGCGATTCCGGACAGGGCCGCCATCAACGACACTCGCAGATCCGAGGCATGGACGACCAGGATCGCGACGAGCGGCAACGCCCCGGTGCCGAGTGCGGTCCCCAATTGCCCGGCCGCCGAGGCGAGCCAGAGCCGATGAAAGTCGGGAGACAGCCGAGCGGCCGCTCGGGGCTCGGCGGCGGTGGGCACGCGAACACCCTAGGCCGTCACCTCACCCCGCCGACACGCAGAAGCCGTTGCGTATCAGCATCATTCACGGCGCGTGAGTCAGTGCGTCATCGGCACATCGGCGTTGCCCGGCAATCGGATCTGCGTGCCGATTGCGAGGTAATCGGCCTGCACCTTGTAATACCGGCCGGTGGGGCCGTACGCGATGTAGAGCGTGAAACCGTGCGGCCCGGGCCCCGCCAGGGGTGCGCCCGCGATGAATTGCGCCAGTAGCGGATCCAGATGGACCGGGAAGGTCTCGCGGGCGAAGCGGCGCGGGAAACAGACCCGCTGCACGCCGGGCTTATCCCAATCGAAGGTCCAGTAGATCGTATAGGCCGCCGACTCCAGCGCCGCCAGGTCCTGATCGTAGGCGGGCACGGCACCGACCTCGTCGAGCACGGTGGCGATATCCGCGGGCGTGAGCTGCCCGGGCGGGACCACCTGCGCGTAGGCGTTCATCGTGCCGTTCACGAAATCCACTGCGATCATGCAGATCTGGTCATTGGACCAGCGCGTCATATGCTCGGCGTGGTCGCGGACCGCGTCGGGTATCCCCGGCAGCGCGACCATCTGTTCGACGCTCATCAGATCCGGCAGCATCAACCAGATCTTCTGCACGCCGGCGCCCACCGCGACGTCGACCCCGTACAGCACCGGCCCGGCGGCGAGCACCGCCTCGAGCAGCCGCTCGCGCGGATGTCCGGTGAACGGCAGCAGTCCGGCACGGCGCAATCGCCCGACCGGGTCGGCGGCCGCGGCCAGGTTCATGAACCGGATGCTCACATCGCGATCGGTCTGCGTGGTCGTGCGCACCGCCAGCCAGGAGGACGGCCATACCTCCGCCAGCGCGTTCAGCACCCCGCTCACCACCGATGGGTCGAACGGGGCATGCACCAGACTCGCGTATGTGCTCAGATCATCCTGTAGTCGAGCGGGCGTCACAACGGCAGTGGTCATCGGTCACCTCGAGTTGTGGAACGAGTAGTCCTGGGATGCCTCGGCTCAGGATAGTCCGTCATGGGGTTCAATCCGACCGGTACGCGGGACTCCGCGGGTCCGCGGGCGCAAGGTCCCTGACGCCGCTCCTGCCCGGATCCTCCGCCGCCACCTCGCATCCCAACGCCGCGGGAATACGCGCCACCGCCGATACAGCCGTCGCGATCGGCGATTCCGCTACCTAATAACCTTGCCATCCAACCGATTCGGCGGGCACACCCTGAGGACCAGCCCGCCGTTTCGGTACTGCCCCCGCTCGCTCAGCACTTCTTCCAGGCGAAGTGATAGGTGGTGAGGATGCTGCCGTCGGTGGAATCCATCGTGATGAAACTGGTGGTCTTCTTCGGGTCCGACGTCCCGGCGCTCACCCGCAACTCGGTATTGATATCGAAATCGCGTGTCTCACCGCAGGGTTCGTAGACGACCGACCCGACATCGGTCGTATCCGTGGCCTGCCAGTCGTCGTCCATGAGGCCGTTGTAGGGATGGTTGACGAAATCGGTCGGCGAATCGCCCTGGAAGTAGTATCTCGCCGTTTCCAGCGCGGTCGCACCCGCCTCCAGATGTGCGAATCCGCGATAATCCGCCTGGGCGATCCCGTAGGTGAAGCCCTGGGGGACATGGACTCTCAGATCGAGCTGACAGTTCTTCCGGAAGTCGGTCGGTGTGGATCCCACGCCCACCTGTGCGGTGTATTGGCTGTAGGTCACCGTGAAGGCCGTATTGTCCGGCGAGACCGCGACCGCCGCGGTGCCCTGCGGACATCCGGTTCCATTGACGGTCACGACATCGATGACGATCTTGTCCGGCGGCGGAGTGCCCCAGGCCGGGGCTCCGGAGGCCGGTGAACTCGTCATCGGGACAGCGAGCGCGAACAGGGCAGCGCCGGCGGCGGCGAACTTCTTGTACATGATTTCCTCACGATGCTCTGGTAGCAGATCTACCGCACTGAGACAACTTCACTGTAAGCACCGGCTGACAAACGTGAAACCCCTACTTGCACAACGTATTTCGCACATATCCCGAAGCCTTGTCAGCGCTTCGTGACAGCGACGAGCGGCCGCCGGGAACGGCCCTCCCGGCGGCCTGTCATGGCTATCTATCTGCTCAGCACTTCTTCCAGGCGAAGTGATAGGTGGTGACGATGCTGCCGTCGGTGGAATCCATGGTGATGAAACTGGTGGGCGCATTCGGATCCGAGGAACCGTTGTTCACCCGCAGCTGGGTATTGATATTGAAATCGCGCGATTCGCCGCAGGGCTGGAACACGATCGATCCGACATCGGTCGAATCGGTCTGCTGCCAGTCGTCGTCGAAGGCGCCATTGAACGTGTGGTCGACGTAATTGGACGCCGCATCGCCCTGGAAGTAGTACCGCGCCCTTTCCAGCGCGGTCGCACCGGGCTCCAGATGTGCGTATCCGCGATAGTCCGCCGAGGCGATCCCGTAGGTGAAGCCCTGGGGGACATGCACATTCAGCACGAGTTGGCAGTTCTTCCGGAAGTCGGTCGGACCGGCCCCGGCACCGGCCTGGGCGGTGTATTGGCTGTAGGTCACCGTGAAGGCCGAATTGTCGTCGGCGACCGCCACGGCCGCGGTGCCCTGTGGGCATCCGGATCCATTGACGGTCACGACATCGACGGTGATCCTGTCGGGGGGCGGGGGTGTATTCGGTGTCGGGGCACCGGAAGCTGGGGCACCCGATATCGGCAGGGCGAAGGCGAACAGGGCAGCGCCGAGGGCAGCCAACTTTGTGTACATGATTTCCTCACGGTGTTCCAGCCGCAGACGTATCTCACTTTAGGCAGTCGAACCGCAAGGGCGACCCCCTACTCGCACAATGGATTTCGCCTACATCATCCGGTCATGGTATGTGTCGCACGGAAATCGGCGCACTGCAATGAAACCCGCTGGGAAGCCACGTGATTCACGGCAGACTGTATGCCACGACGTCGCGGCAGGGCATATGCGCCGATATGTCCAAACTACTTGCCCCGCAACATATTCGAGCAGCACTGCAAGGGGTGGTCATTCCCCGTCGGGATCGCGGTCTTCCGGGTATTCCTCCGGGCGCGATACCGCGCGCTCACGCTCGAGCCGATGCCGGATCTCCTCGACGGATCGTTGCGCGCGCCGCCGCACCACCCGATCGGAACTGGCGGGCAGCAGCCTCGCCACGACCACGATGAGCAGGACCGTCCCCGAGGCGGCCACGGTGGCCAGAAATACCGAACTACCCATCACATCCCCCGCCGAACAGCGACCATCAGTTACCTCGACAATATGCACAACCGTTCAGATAGTTAATGTCGGCTTCTTCACAGTCCCCTTCCTACTGTGACCTTCGCCCTTAAACAATCAGTCCGACTACTCGAACCTCGGCCACCGCACGAATACGACGCTCAACAGCCTCGTCTCGGCCGCGATCCTGCTCACCGTGTCGCAATCCAGAGGTGTCGCGCTCACCGATACGCTGTATTCCTATGCGGTCGATCTCCGCCAGCGGGTCACGCCGCCGGTGACCTACACCGAGGTCACCAACATGCTGGGCACCGCACTGTTCCGCGCCCACGAGGAGTTCACCGAACTCGATGCGCTGGCCCGCGCGGTCGCGGCCGGGCTGGCATCGGATCTCGCCGATCGCCGCGTACATCACGGTGCGCTGTATCTCCTGGAGAGCCAGGCGGACTCGGCCCGGGCGTTCACGCTCGCGCCAGCGGGCGCCTTCTCGACGAACTGGGGACGCATCCCGCCACTGCGTCATCCCTCCGATACGGAGTTGATCGACTTCACATCGCTGTTCCATTACCTCCGGGCGCCGCAGAACGGCATTCCGCCGGTGTTCGTGATCAGCACCTTCGACGGGAGGCTCAGCATCGATCTGACGGTCGACAGTCCGACCGGCGGGGAGCCCGATCTCGCGGCCGCCCTGGGACAGCGACTGCTGGCGGCGACGCAAGCCTGAGGGTCAGCTGTCGGGCAGCACCGAGGGATCCACACTCGCGGCCCGCAGGCGCTGCAGAACCGCGGCACGGGCGGCGCCGAAGACCAACTTCGGATCCAACATTCGCACCCGCGACACCACACCCTCCCCCAGGACGTCGATCTCGTAGGCGAGCAGATCCGCATCGATATCCGGACGCAGCTGACCCGCGGCGACCGCCGCCTCGATCATGGACACGAGGAAGCCGTGCCATTGCTCGGACTGTATGACCAGCCGATCGTGGATCGGGCCCGGCCGATCGTCGAATTCGCGGAAGACGATGGAGAAGAAGCACCGGCCCGGCAGCTGCCCGCGCTCATAGAAATCCAGGCGGTTGGCATGCAGCGCCCACAGCCTCTGCAACGGGGTGGGCTGCGCGAGCGCCGGGGCGACGATTTCGGTGACCCACTGCTCGGAGGCGTACTCCATCGCCGCGAGCTGCAGGCCTTCCTTACCGCGCCAGTGGGTGAACAGACCGGATTTGGTGATCTCCAACTGCGCGGCCAGGCGACTGAGCGTCAACCCTTCCAGTCCCTCGACCGACGCCAGTTTCACGGCGGCATCCAGCACCGATGCCCGCGTCCGGTTACCACGCAACTTCCGACCATCGGTCTCGGTCATCCCAACCACCCGTCTCACACGGCGCCGCGGCTCCGGCGCATACACATCTATCTTACCGAATGTTCGTATTCTATCCTCTCCGGCGCCCCGGGAGGCCGGAATCCGTTCGTGTGCGGGTCGACCGAGTCGGGCCGCCGTGATACCGATGGCGCCCCTCCGGGTCCTGTTCGGAATGGGCACTCTCACCGCCGATTACGTCGACCGGCTCCTCGCCGCGCCCGGATTTGGCAAGTCCCCCTAGGCCGATTCGATTCCGGGCAGAGCGGACGCGGCGGGTCGAATAGCATCCGAAATCGAAGGAGGCGTGTCCTCGACACGTCTCGAGGGTAACAAGTGAAAGGATCGCCATGCCTAGAGTCGAATTACTCGGTGCCGCACTGCTTTTCACTACCACACTCGCGCTGGTTCCCGCCGCGGACGCCCAGGCCGCAGCCGGCTGCGGAACCCGTCTGTCGGATTGGCAGGGCGCCACCTACACCGGGATTCTCACCGGAGAGGACGGCGGGCTGCATTCGGTGACCGTGCGGATTCCGGGTGACACCGTGACCGTCATGACCGACACCCACAGCTGGGAGGCCCGGGATATGGCGGTCGAACTCCACGATGACACGGTGACCTGGGGTTCGAGTGTCCCCGACCGCGGCTTCACCCAGACGCTGCGAACTCCGCTGTGCGCCAACGGGTCCACCGCGGTCGTCGCGGCGGAGTTCACCGCGGAGAGGAATACTCTCGCGGGCGGCTCCACGGCATTCGGATGGATCGTGCGCACCAGTGACGGGCCGTCGACGACCACCGCATAGCCTGTCCGATCCTGTGGCCGGGACGATACCGCGGCGGTATCTCCCGGCTGTTCGGCGTCACGCCGCCACGTTCACCGCGATCTCCCCGCCCAGGTGGTACCCGTCGGCCAAGCGCAGATGGTCGCCGCTCCAGAAGCGGCCCGGGTCATACCAATTCGGGCTTCGGTCCGGCAACAGGCCCATGGCCTGATAGGTCATGGCCGCGATCTCCGCGCAGTACGCGTTCTCGAGACCCGCGTTCTCGGATGCGCGCTTGCGCAACGGCTTCGGCACCCGGCCCAGCAGCCATCGTCCCGCGAGCGCGCCGGTGGACGGAAAGGACACACCGTCGAGCCGCGCCACCGTCCGCAGCGCGGCATCCTCCATCTCGCGGGTCACCGGCCGATCCAGCTGGCGCAGCCACGCCTGTTGCCCGTATTCCCCGGTCCAGCGCAGCACCGCGGAGCGCAGATCGTGCAGCTGGGCCCCGCGATGATGGTTGCCCGACCAGATATCCGGCAACGTCTTGCCGAGTTCGGCATGCCACATCAGCGCCGGCAGGTCGTCGACGACCAGCGCCATCCCGACATGGTTGACCGGGCTGTTGGTCAGACCCCGGATCGCGCGGTCGGCACCGGAATGTCCGCGGAACAACCACACATCGCCTGTGCGCGTGAGCTCTACCGCTTCGTCCAGACCGATACTCGAGGGCGCTTCGCGTGGCACGACGACTAGCCTAGGCCCATGCGCTGGTGGAAGGTATTGGGTCTGGCCGGGGCCGCGGGTGTCGCGGCGACCGGAGTGGTCATCGTGCGGGCCGAGCGCAAACGCCGCGCCTACACCCCGGATCAGGTCCGGGATCGTCTGCACGCCCGCCTCGACGATCAGCCGAACCGCGACAAGCACTGATCCCCACCGCGCCGCCTGTAAGGCCAACAGGCGCAATCATTTCGATCTAGCGGCCGCTGCCGCATCGCCGCGATCACACTGCGGCACAACGGATTACACCATCGCGCCAGGGACGCATGACAGCCGCGCGAACCGCAACCCCCTGTGATCCGAAATTCATTCGGCGGCAACCCATTCGGAATGCTAACGGTGGTGAGATCCGCCCTGTTATAACCGATTTGGACATCGCCCCGGCAACCCCGTCGCGATACCACACGGCCCGGATGCACCGCGCATCCGGGCTTTACCTCGAGCCCACCATCGAGTGAGGACAGCATGCGCATCATCCACGTCAGACGTCTACGCGGCCCCAACCTCTTCGTGTCGCGGCCGGTCGCGGTCGCGCTGGTCGATCTGGAAGAACTGACCCGCCAGGAGACCAGCGAATGGCCCGGTTTCACCGACCGCCTGCTGCGGGCACTGCCCGGGCTGGCCGAACATCATTGCGGCGCAGGCCGACCCAACGGATTCGTGGACAAGATGCGGCGGGGCACCTATGCCGGCCATGTCGCCGAGCATGTGGCATTGGAACTCTCACATCTCATCGGCCGGGAGGTGCACTTCGGCCGCACGATCGACGCCGGGCGCTCGGGACTGTATCGGGTCATCATGGAATGCCCGGTCGACGAGTGGGATCGAGATCCGGTGCCGGAGCGGCTGTTTCGTCTGGCGGCCCGCTTGGTGACCGAACAGGCCGCGGGGCGGACGCCGGAGTTCACCGCCGAGCTGGCCGAAATCGGCGCCGACTACGAGCGTTCGCGGCTGGGCGTGAGCAGCCAGGCGCTGGCCGATGCCGCACGCGCACGCGACATTCCGGTCCGCCGACTGTCCGACGCCGCGCTGCTGCAATTGGGTCACGGATGTCGCCGACGCAGGGTATGGGCCGCGATGGACGAGCACACCTCGGCGATCGGCGTGGATGTCGCCGGTGACAAGGCGATCACCAAGGGGCTCTTGGCCACCGCCGGAATTCCGGTCGCCGACGGGATCGCGGTGTACAGCGAGCAGGAGGCCATCGAGGCGCTCGACGAGCTGGGCGGTCCGGTCGTGGTCAAGCCGGTGGCCGGTAATCACGGTCAGGACGTCCATCTGGAGTTGCGGACCTCCGACGCGGTCGCGGCGGCCTATCGGGCGATCGACCTGCGGCACCGCGGCGGCGCCCTGGTCGAGGTCTATGTGCCCGGCACCGACTACCGGGTGCTGATGGTGGGCGGCCGATTGGTCGCGGCGACGCAACTGACCGCGGCGCATGTGGTCGGCGACGGCGAATCCGATATCGCCACCCTGATCGAACGCGTCAACGCCGATCCTCGCCGCGGCGAGGGGCACGACCGTCCGTTGACGCGAATCACGGTGGACGAGAACGTCATCGCGTATCTGGCCGCCCAGGGGCTGCGACTGGGCGACCGCCCGGCGGCGGGCGAGACGGTGTCGTTGCGGCGCACCGCCAATCTGTCCACCGGCGGCACCGGCCGCGATGTGACCGATCTGGTGCATCCGGATGTGGCCTGGCTGTGCCGACGGATCGCGGATACGGTGGGGCTCGACATCTGCGGCATCGACCTGCGGCTGATCGATATCGGCGGCCCCTGGCGGCCGCGCGACGACCGCGGGGTCGTCCTCGAGGTCAACGCCTCACCGGGATTGCGTATGCATCTGACGCCCAGCGAGGGCGCGCGGCGGGATGTGGCCGGCGCGATCGTCGACCACATGTATCCACAGGGGACCTCGGCCCGGGTGCCGATCGTCGCGGTGACCGGCACGAACGGCAAGACCACCACCGTGCGCATGATCGCACACGCGTTGCGCGCCACCGGTTTACGCGTCGGCATGACCAGTACCGACGGGGTGTTCGTCGAGGACCGGCTGGTCTATCCCGGGGACTCCTCCGGGCCGCGGTCCGCCGAGATGGTGCTCGACGATCCGTCCGTGCAGGCCGCCGTGCTCGAGACCGCACGCGGCGGCATCCTCGGTAGGGGTCTGGGCTACGACCGCGCCGACGTCGCCGTCGTCACCAACATCACCGCTGACCATTTCGGCGCCGACGGCGTCGAGGATCTCGACGATCTGGTCAGGGTGAAGGCGTTGGTGGCCGAGGAGATCGCGGACCGCGGCCGTCTGGTGCTCAACGCCGACGATCCGCGCTGTCTCGCGCTGGCCAACTCGCCCGCGATCATCGACCGCGATCCGGTGGTGCTGCTGTACAGCCTCGATCCGGCCAATCCGGCGCTGCTGCACCACCTGCGCCAGGGCGGCACCGGCTATCTGGTCGACGACGGCCTGCTGATCGAGGCCCAGGGCGCGCGCCGGACACCGCTGCTGGATGTGGCCGAGGTCGCGGTGACCTTCGACGGGCTGGCGGCTTACAACATCGCCAATACCCTTGCGGCCGTGGCGGCTTCCCGGGCGCTCGACGTGCCGCGCGAGGTCGTGCGGGACGCGCTCGCCGACTTCGACGGCGGCATGCACAATACCGGGCGCGGCGCCGTCTATCACCTCGGTGAGCGGACCGTGGTGGTCGACTACGCGCACAATACGGCCGCGCTCACCGCGGTCGGCGACCTGCTGCGGCAGCGCTGGGGCGGCAATCCGGTCGTGGCGCTCACGCTGCCCGGCGACCGCACCGATGATCTGGTATCCGATGCCGCCTATGCGGTGGGCCGCCTGACCGATCGGGTCGCCGTCTACGAGGACAGCAGTCTGCGGGGCCGGGAGCCCGGCGAGATGACCAAGTTGATCACCGCGGCGCTGTACGCGGCCGATTCGCAGGCGCGGACGGTGGCCTGCGACGGCATGGAAGATGCCTTCACGACGGCGCTGTCGATGGCGGCGCCCGACGATCCGGTGCTGCTGGTCTACGAGAAGTTCGCGACGGTGCAGGCGATGCTCGCCCGGCACGGGGCCGTGCCGGGCGTGCCCGCCCGTCAGCGGCTCGCGGCCACCTCTCCGTCGGCGGGAGGCGAGGTGGTACCCGGCTGTTCGTAGGCCGAGGCCTGTAGGTCGTAGAGCTCGGCGTACAGGCCACCGGCGGCCATCAGTTCCTGATGGCCGCCGTGCTCTACCACCTCTCCCTTCTCCATGACGTAGATGCGATCGGCGTAGCGAACGCTGGCCAGCCGGTGGGTGATCAACAGCACGGTGCGCCCGAGGGAATGGGTGCGCACGGTCTCGAACAAGGCGTGTTCGGCGCGGGGATCCAGGGCGGAGGTCGGCTCGTCGCAGATCAGCAGCGGCGCGTCCCGGTAGATGCCGCGGGCGATCGCGATGCGCTGCCACTGCCCGCCCGACAGCTCGGCGCCGTTGCGGAAGCGCCGATCCAGTTGCGTGTCATACCCTTTGCCGAGCCGGTCGACGACGCGATCGACACCGGCCGCCTCCGCGGCCTCGGCGAGGCGGTCGGTGTCGATCGTCCGGCCCATCGTGATGTTGTCCCGCGCGCTCATCGGCCATCGGGTGTAGTCCTGCATGATCACCGCGATCCGCTCCCGCAGCGAATCGGGGTCGATATCGGCGACCCGCAGATCGTCCCAGCGCACGGTACCCGCGTCGGGGGTGTAGAGCCCCGCGAGGATCTTCGCGAGAGTCGTTTTCCCCGAACCGTTTTCGCCGACCAGCGCCACGACCTCGCCGCGGCGCAGCTGCACCGATACCGACCGCAGGGCCGGGACCATCGAACCGGGGTAGGTGAATTCGATATCGGTGGCGGTGATCGCCTCGAAATCCGGCGGCACGACCTGCGGTCGAGGCGGCGGGACTCGCCGCTCGGCCTCGGCGCAGAAGTCCAGATAGTCGCCGAAGTACAGCCCGGATTCGAAGCATTGATTGACCGCGTACAGCAGGCTGTAGAGCGCGGACTGCCCCGAACGCACGGCCAGCATCGCCGTACCGGCCACCGCCAGCGGCATCTGGCCGTAGTACAGCAGCAGCGCGAGCGCCAGGTAGACCAGCCCGAGGCCGATGCCGCCGACCACATCACCGCCCACGGTCATCACCGTCTGTCGCCGGGCCAGCCGCAGCTGCACAGTGCGCGCGTGGCCGGCGAGCCGGTCGTAGGACTCCAGGAGGAATCCGCGCATGTTGAACGCGCGGATCTCCGCGGCCGAGCGCCGGTCGTCCATCAGATCGGTCAGGATCCGTTTGCGCCGCCGGCTCGCCGAAAGCTCGTAGCTGACTTGATATCTGGTCTTGGCGATGCGCAGCGCGATCAGCCCGTCGGGGATCGCCGCGACCAGTAGCAGCGGCAGCAGGATCGGATTCAGCAGGCCGAGAACCACTGCCGCCGAGGCGAATCCGAGGAGCCCGGTGAGCACCGAGGTGACGGTGGTGACCAGCCGGTAGGCCTCCGACAGACCCCGGTCGCGGGCCCGATGCAGCGTGGCATGGAACCACGGATCGTCGAAGGCGGCCAGCTCGACCCGGGTGGTGGCGTCGTAGAGCCGCCGCTCCACGGTGTCCTCCACCAGCGGTTTGAGTCGCGCCTGCGTCCAGCTCGCCCCGACCCCGAGCCCGACCCGCAGCACGGCGAGACTGCCGACCAGCAGCAGCGACGGCAGGGCCGCCATCAGACGCGAGGGAGTCGGCCCGTCCAGGAACAGCGCGCTCAGCACCCGATTGGTCGCCAGCAACCCGAAGGCGGACAGCGTGCCGGAGACCACATCGAGCACGATGGTCACCGCGGTGTCCCTCCGGCTCGCCTGCCAGCACAGCCGTGCCACCTGACCGATCAGCCCGGGTAACTTCCGCGCCGCCGCGCCGAAACGCACCGAGCCCAGATCCGCGTCGTAGGTCTCCGACGCTCGATCCTCGAGTTCCTCCGAAATGAACTCCCCGACAGCGGTATCGGACCTACCCCGGCCTGCCGGAATCCTCACCCTGCGCACCACAGACGATTCTCCTTGCGACAGAACACATCTCATCACCGATGACTTCGCTGATCAGTGTGCCCGACACCGGCCGTGCCGGTGCACGTTTGGACCGGTCAGGTTCCGGCGATCCGGGATCGCAATCGCCTCACCGACAGGGTCGCAGGTCGGTTGCGATGGGAAGCAGTCGGGGCCAGGCTCGTTCATTGTCGACCGGGATCGCGGCGCAGATGTGGGTCGCGACGGCGTCCGCGTCGGTGTACCAGAGGGCGGAGATCCGGTCGCCGATGCCGAACAGGCGCGAATCGTCGTTCGGGACGAAGCGGAGGAACCAGGTCCAGCCGATCGGGGCGGCCAGCGGTGCGTCGATGGGGCGGAGGGCGGCGGGGTCTGTGATATCCCACAGGCGTACCGCGCCGTCGCCACCGGTGGCCAGGCGGTGGCCGGAGTCCGCGATGGCCAGTGCCTTGACCGGCAGGGAGTGGGCGCGGACCGCGTCCAGTGCGCGCGCGTGGACGGGGTCGGTGACGTTCCAGGAGCGGAGCATGCCACTGCCGTGGGCGCTGAACAGCCGGGTGCCGTCCGGTGCGAACAGCAGTGCCCGCACATCCGAGTCACCGGGGTCGATCGTGGCGGTCGGCTGCTCGTCGCGAGTGGACATGTCCCACAGGTGGATTCGGGAGGTATCGCCACCGGCGGCGAGCAGGGCGCTGTCGGGGCGGAATGTCACGACACGGATCGGCCGGTCGTCGCCGGTGCGCAATTGGCGTTGCGCGTGGGGTGTGGCGGGGTCGGAGACATCCCAGAGCACAAGCGCGCCGGGCCCGGCGCCGGTGATCAGTTGATTTCCGTTCGGGGAGAAGGCGATCGGGCTGCCGAGTCCGGTGGCGGGGAGGGCGGCCACGGGCGTCGGTTGCCGTGGATCGGTGAGATTCCATAGCCGCACCTCGCCGTGGTCGGCGGTGGCGAGCAGCTTGCCATCCGGACGCATCGCGATCAGCACACCGTCCGGATCCGGTGGGCCCGCGGCGAATTCGGTCATCGGCACACTCAGCTTCGATATCCCGGTGTTCCACAGCTCGACCTGTCCGCCGCGACCTCCGGTCGCCAGCACCCGGCCCGCGCGATCGAATCCGATCGAACTCAGTGAATCGCTGAGATTGACGGAGGTGAAGGCCAACGGGAAGGTCAGCACGCGGATCAGTCCTCCGTAGCCCGCGACCGCCATCCTGTCGGGCCCCATCAGTACGAACGACCCGATCCGGCCGCCGTCACTGACACGGATCTCCCATCCGGTCCGGGAGATGTGATCGCCGCTGGCGGTATTCCAGATCCGGCCGCTCCCATCGGTATCCGCCGCGAGCAGGACCAGCCCACCCTGCCAGAACCGCAGTCGCGCGATCGGCACGCGGCGAACCGTTTGGCTGGCGATGAGCCGGGGCGGCTCGCCCCCGGCGACATTCCAGACCTGTAGCTCGCCGCTCGCGGTCCCGATGGCGAGCCGCCCGGCGTTGCCGAGGTCGACTGCTGTGGGGGCACCCCGGCTTTCGAGTGGCGCACCTACCGGCGCTGGGTGCTCGACATCGTCCACGCGCCACAGCCGCACGCCGCGATCGTCTCCGGCGGTGGCGAGCATCGGCGCATCGGGCGCCAGGGACAATGCGCGAATCTCCCCGGCGTGCGCGGCAATCGGCGTTCCCCGCCGCTGGATATGCTGTGGCACTTCGATATTCAGGAATGACAGCGTTCCGTCGGCGCCCGCCGCGACCACGGTGCGGCCATCGGGCATACAGACCATCGCGGTGACGACTGTCCCGGTGTCGAGGATGCCGGCCTCGTGCGCCGCGCGCGGGTCGCGGATGTCCCACAGCCGGACCGTGCCGTCGGCCCCGCCGCTGATCAGCGTCGTACCGTCGGGCGCGAACGCGAGCGCCGTGACCCGGCCGCGATGGCCGTCGAGCTGTGGTCCGACCGGGGTGATGGCGCGCGGATCGAACATGTTCCACAGCCCGATGCGGCCGTCGTCTCCCGCACTGGCCAACAGGTTCAGTCGCGAGCTGAACGCGAGCGTGCGCACCATCCCGGTATGCGCCGCCCCCCGGGAGGCGACCACCAGCGGCAGCGTCTGCGCCGCCAGCAGACGGGCTCGCGCGGTGGGGTTGCCCGGATCCATCCGATAGGCGGCCAGGGCCAGCCGGACCGACAGATCCGGGTCGAGATCCTCGACGCGCTGGGATTCCGCGATGAGTTGGCCGAGCTGCACGTCGCGACGCTGCTGCGCGACGGCGGATCGCTGCGCGACCACCACCCCCGACAGTGCCAGCGCCACCACGATGAGCGCCGCGATCACCGAAAGCGTTGTACGCCTGCGGATCACATGCTTGCGCTCCCGCACCAACGACGCGGAGACGAACTCCCGGGAGAGCCGATTCGCCGAGCCGGTGCGCCCCAGCCACGCCGCGGCATCCTCGAGTCTGGTCCGGGTGTAAAGCAGGGTCGCGGGCCGATCCTGACGCGACCATTCGCGCGCATCGGCCTCGATGCGCTGGCGGGTCGGCGCGAATTCCTTCTCCTCGGCGAGCCAGCCCGCCAGCCGGGGCCAGCCGGTCAGCAGCAGATCGTGCACCAATTCGATACCGTCGTTGTGCCGCACGATCATTCGCAGCTCGGTCAGCCGCGCGATCACCCCCCGGGTGACCTCCGGCTCCGCGGATTCCTCCACCAGCAGTTCGACCGGCATGCGGTTGCGAACCACGGTGGTCGGGCCCGTGATCGTCAACGCGACCAGCACATGCCGCGCGGCCTCGCGCTGATCGTCGTCCAGCCCGGCCCAGAACACCTCTCCCCCATGGGCGCTCGCACCCGACATCCCACCGCCGGCGCGATACGCCTCCGGGGTCAGGGTCTTGCCGCGTCGATTCGCCCAGGTCTCGGCGAGCGCGAAGGACAGCAGCGGCAGCCGGACGGCGCTCTGGGCATCCACCGCGGCCAGATCCCGCAGCAGCACCTCGACCAGACCGTCCTCGACCCGCAGCCCGGTGGCCACGGCGGGTTTGACGATCGCCTCGCGCAGCTCCTCGTCGGTCATCGGTTCGAGCAACATCGACCGGTCCCGTAATGCGGTCATCAGCAACGGATATCGCAACAGCTCGGGAAGGCGGGCGGTGTCGAAGGCGAGGACGACGGTGGTGGGTGTCGTGGCGCCCGGCGCGGCGAGCCCGGCCAATTCGGCCAGAAAGCGTTGCCGCAGTGGCTCGTTCGCACATCGATCGAACAGTTCCTCGGCCTGATCGACCAGGAGCAGACGGCGGCCCTCCGGCGCGCCGCTCAGCGCGGATTCGAGTGCGGCCACCGGATCGTCGCCGGGGGTCAGCACGATCGGCGTCCGCGCGCCGGGATCGGCCTGCATCCCGGCCGCGAGCAGGGATGATTTACCCAGGCCCGAGCCGCCGAGCAGCAGCACCAGCGAGGGGGCGGCACTGGACTCGGTGGCCGAAATCAGTTCCAGCAAACGGCGTTTGGCGGCGGCCCGGCCGAAGAACAGATCGCTGTCCTCGACACCGTAGGCCCACAGCCCGCGGTAGGGCTCGCGGTGGGCGTCGAGCACACCCGGCTCGGTCTTCGCGGCCGTCCAATCGCGGTGCCAGCGGCGCAGATCGAACAGGGAGGTGTCGATCCGCGGATCGTCGGCCGCGCGGCGGCGGGCCGCGGCGATGAGGGTCTCGAGGACGGGCAGCACCGAGACGAAGGTGGCGGGGGTGCGGTTGCCGCGCCGCCAGTCGCTGATCCGCTGGGCGGTGATGCGCGTGCCGCCGTCGCGGAGCCGGTCGTTGGCCGCGCGGACAACCGATTTGACCGGCGGTGATCCGGCCGCGGCGAACAGTTCGGCGAGCCGCAGGACGAAGGCGCCGCGGTCCTCGGCTCGAATCTCGGTGGCCGGCGGTTCTCGCATGTTCTCCCTCGGCTTGCCGGATACTTCCAGGGCTTGCGGGGTCGAGCTGACGATATGCGATGCGGTAGAGCGAGTGTATAGGGCCGTTGCCAGGGCGACGCCCGCCGTGCGAACACGGCGGGCGTCGCGTCGGGACCTCGCTACGGCAGCAGCGGTAGTCCCGACATGATGGCATCCTGCACTGCTGGCAGGAAGCCGAGGTTCAGCACCAGCGTCATGCCGACGCCGAGCCGGATGGACCGGTGCCGGTTCCACCACCCGATCGGTCCGGGGCGGGATCGGTCGTGGCATCGGACCATGGTTTCGACATCGGTCGCGTTCTGCTCGTAGTAGCCGAAACTCACCTGAGCGGAACTGGTGTCGAGCAGGCCGCCGAGCTGATCGACGACGCTGCCGGAGAATCTGGTATCCAACATGATCGGACTCCTGATCCAGGTCGTGGCGGACGGGTCAACCGATGGTTTCGAGCCAGGGCCGCATCAGCTCGTCGTAGATCTCGCGGGTGAACTTGCCGCAGCCGACGAGATCACCGAGCACGGTGGCGGCGACCGCATAGGTCACCACGGTGGCCGCGTCGATCGAGCCGAGCGATTGCAGCAGGCCCTGCAGCCCCTCTGTTCTGCCCACGGAGGGCGACGAAACCGATTGTCCGGCAAGCACCGTCGCGATCTGGAACTGACGGGTGCGGCCGAATTCGCGGGCAGTGTCGGCGGCCGTATGCAGGGCGTGCATATTGTTCGACGTCCCGTTCGGGCCGCCCAGCAGTCCGGCGAGTCCCTCTGCGGACAGGGCGCCCATACCGCTGCGGGCCAAAGCGCCCGGATGGTCGGCGAGCTTCTCGCGCTCGGCCACGCTGAGTTGGGCGGCCCGCTCGACGATGTCCATCACCTCGCGCCACTGCGGGCCGTAGAGGTATTCGAGGTGCATGGTCGACTCCGAGGCGACGGCGGAATCGGGACGCAAGCTGCTCATTTCGGGGTTCATGGCATTCTCCTTATGTCTGTGTTCTTTCGTTGTGGGACAGGTGTTTTCGGTTGCCGTATTCACAGGGAGACCGTGACGAGACGCCGCTCGCCGGGGTTGACGTTCAGTCCGTCCGCGGCGCCGGTCCCGACCAACGGGATCGGATCGGCTACGGGCCGGGCCGCGGGGGCCAGGGACTTCTGCAGCGAGGCGATCAGTTCGTCGAGTCCGGCCGTGTCCTGGATGTCGTCGAGGAACTGGGTTCCGGTCGGCGCCATTCCGCCGCCGGAGTCGCGGGGGGTACCGCGATCACGCCACGCCCGGATCACCGAGACGATGTAGGACTTGACGTCCGGGCTGGACAGCGCCGCCATCGGCACCCCACAGCCCACCACCACGATCGCGATCACGACCACCGCCAGCAGCAGAGGCGGCATCAGCGCCGTCAGCAGCAGCGACTCCGCCGCCGAGGCCACCGCACCGATCACGATCGGCAGCACCGCCGCCAACAGCAGCGACAGCACGGCGAGGGCCACCAGCCCGGCAATCGCCAGCGGCACCCCGAGCAGACCGAACAGAACCGGCCCGCCGACCACAGCACCGATCGGCCCGAGGGCAGGAGCTCCTACCAGCGGAGCAATCAACGCGCCCAGCACAAGCGGGGCAATCAGCGCGCCGAGTACAAGCGGAGCCAGTGCACCCAGAACCAGCGGGGCAACCAGCGCACCCAGAACCAACGGGACCACCAACGCACCGAGCACGAGCGGGGCCGCCAGAGCGCCCAGCACCAGCGGAGCGACCAAGGCGCCCAGCATCAGCGGGGCACTCAGCGCGCCGAGCACCAACGGAACCAATGCACCTAGAACCAGCGGGGCAACCAACGCGCCCAGCACGAGCGGAGCGAGCAGCGCACCCAGAACCAACGGGACCACCAACGCACCGAGCACGAGCGGAGCCGCCAAAGCGCCCAGCACCAGCGGAACCAGTACACCCAGCACCAACGGAGCAACCAATGCACCCAACACGAGCGGCGCGACCAAGGCACCCAGAACCAGCGGAACCAGTGCACCCAACACCAGCGGAGCAATCAGCGCACCCAGCACAAGCGGGGCCACCAACGCGCCCAACACCAGCGGGGCCACCAACGCGCCCAACACCAGCGGGGCAATCAACGTGCCCAGCACCAACGGGGCCGCCAGTGCGCCCAGCATCAACGGAGCGACCAAGGCACCCAGTACCAGCGGAGCAATCAGCGCGCCCAACACGAGCGGGGCAATCAGCGCACCCAGAACCAGCGGGGCCACCAACGCGCCCAACACGAGCGGAGCGATCAGCGCACCCAGCACAAGCGGGGCCACCAACGCGCCCAGCACAAGCGGGGCAATCAGCGCACCCAGCACCGCCGCGGCGATTACGCCCGCGATGCCCAACCCGATGATCGTCGCCGCGATCGAGGCAAGGGCGGTGGCGAGCAGGAGCGGAATTGCCAACGCGCCCAGGATGACCGGTGCGAGCAGGGTGGCCAGCAGGATCGGCGTGGCCAGGGTGGCCAGCGTGACCAGGGCGGACAATGCCAGCACCGCGGCGGTGATCACCGCGGCCGTGACGGCGAAGGCGAGCAGCGCGGGGCTGCCCAGAATCGCCGTGACGACCACTGCGGCGAAGGCCAGCGCGGTCAGGATGACGAGCACAGCGGTCGTGAGGGCCGCGGCCGACACGATCGCGGCCACCGCGGCCACCGCGAGGACGATCGTCGCGACGAGCGCGGAGGCGCCCAGCACGATCCCGGCGATCAGGGCGAGGGCGCCGAGGACGATCGCCGCGGGCACTCCCGTCCAACCGATGGTCAGCAGCACGATGACCGAGGCGAGGGCCAGCACACCGAGCGTGACGGCCGTGCCGAGAGCCAGGCTGCCGAGGGTGGCGAGCACCGCCGTGCCGATGCCGAGGGCCACGGCCAGCGCGGCGATCGTCGCCGCACCCACCGTCAGCACCGCGGCCAACAGCAGTGCGGCCAGCGCGATCGCCTCCACGACACCGTAGACGGTCAGCGCGACCACCGCCGCGAAGGCCAGCGCTGCCAGGGTGATCGCCTCGACGAGGCCGAGGGCCCCGAGGATGAGCAGGGCGAGCGGCCCGGTCCAGCCCAGTACGGCGATGACCACGAGGGCGGCGAAGGCCAGCGCGGCCGTCGTCACCAGCGCGGCCAGGGCCAGAACGCCCAGCGTGACGGTCCCGGCGAGACCGAATATCGTGGCGCCCAACAGGATCAGCGCCGGCAATGCGAGGGCGGCGAGCGCGAGCGCACCGAGCACCGCAGCGAGAATCGCCGCACCGAGGGCCAGGGCCCCGACGGCGAGCAGCACCGGCAGCGCCAGCGCAATGGCCACCGCGGCAAGCACACCGAGCACGATCGGCGCAGCGAGCACCGCGAGCAGAATCGGAATAGCAAGGGCCGCAAGCACAATGGGTGCCGCAAGGATCGCCAGCAGAATCGGCACCGCGAGAGCCGCAAGCAGAATCGGCGCAGCGAGAATCGCCAGCAGAATCGGCACCGCAAGAGCCGCAAGCAGAATCGGCGCAGCGAGAATCGCCAACAGGATCGGCACCGCAAGAGCCGCAAGCAGAATCGGCGCAGCGAGTGCGGCGAGTACAGCGGCAATAACCAGGGCCGCCAGGCCCAGCGCGGCGATGGTGGCCGCCGCGGCGAGGACGCCGCTCACGATGATCGCCGACAGAACCGCTGCGGCGGAGGCGATCACGGCCGCGAGGATCGCGTATCCGATCAGCGCGGGCCCGCCCAGAATCGCCGTGATCACGAGCGCGGCGAAGGTCAGCGCGGCCACGACGACTACCGCGGCCACGCCGAGCGCTGCCAGGATGATCGCTGCGGCGACACCGAATACGGCGATCACGATCACCGCGACCACCGCGACAGCGGCGATCACGATGGCCGCGACCAGGGCGATGGCCGCGATCACGATCATCGCGGGTATGCCCGTCCACCCGATCGCCAGGAAGACGATCAGCGCGGCGAGGGCCAGCACACCGAGGATGACGCCGGCGCCGAGCCCGAGCGCGCCGAGCGTGATCAGTGTCGACAGCGCGGCTGCGGCGATCGTCGCGAGCGCGGTGAAGGCGATCCCGGTGAGCGCGACAATCCCGGCGACGGTCAGTGCGGCCATCGCGATGAACTCCGCGACCCCGAACACCGTCACCGACACCGCCGCGGCGAAGATCAGGGCCGCGATCGCGACGAACTCGACGAGCGCGAGCGCACCGAGCACGATCAGCGCGGGCACCCCCGTCCAGCCGAGCACCAGGAATACGACCAGCGAGGCGAAGGCCACCACGGCCGTGACCACCACAGCGGCCAGGGCCAGGGCCGACAGTGTGATCGTTCCGGCGAGCCCGAACGCCATGGCGCCCAGCACGATCAGCGCCGGCACCGCGGCGAGGGCAAGCGCGCCGCCCGCCAGCACGATCAGCGCGGGCACGGCCAGCACGGCGATCACGGCCAGCACGGGCAGCGCCACCGCGGCGATCACGATGCCACCGACCAGCAGGGCGCCGATGATGACCGGCGCGGCCAGCAGCGCCACCACGGCTCCGATGGCTCCGGCCGCCAGCAGGGTGGCGATGAGGGGCATCTCCAGCAGCGGAAGGGCCGCATGATGAGTGCCGATCAGGCCGTTGCTCTCCAGCAGCCCGCGAACCTCGCCGAGCGTCGGCGCGAGGGCGGTGCCGAGCCCACCGACCGGATCGTTGATGAGTTGCCGTAGCCCTTCGGCCATGACCTGCAAGGGATCTCCCGCACCCACGGTCGGGCCGAGGATGGGAGTCAGCAGTTCGCGCAGCGCCCCGGCGGGGTCGGCGACGTCCTCGGGGAAGCCGAACACGGTGCGGGCCTGCTCGATCAGATCGTCGATCGGCGTACCCGCGAGATCGCGACGGGCACCGGACTGTTCGATCGCCTGATTGACGAAGGCGAGCATATCGTCGACGGGCTGGCGCAGCGGACCGTCCGGGAAGGTCTGATCGGCCCAGGTGGCCAGCTGCCGCAGGTCGACACCGGAACTCGCGAGCTGCTCGGTGACCGTGGCCAGATCGGTGACCTCCGGCGGCGCCATCATGGTGCGGATCTCGCCGCCCACGTTCTCGGCCGGCGTTTCCCTCGTCACGTCGTCCAGGCCGGGCAGGGCTTCGTTGATCATGTTCCCGACGTCCGGGCCGATGCCCGGGACCGCCGCACCGATATCCGGCACGCTGCCACCGAACTCCGTGACCGCTCCGCTGATCTGTGAGACCGTATCGCTCGCGCCGGGCAGGACGGAGTCCAGGGTGGGCAGGATGTCACTCGGGCTCGCCGGGATCGGCGGGAATACGGGCGCGTCGGCCGCCGCCCGGCCGGTTCCGACCATGACCGTGGCCAGCGAGGCGAAAGCGGCCGCGGCGTAGAGACCCTTGCGGTTGCGTTTGGCGACCTTCCGATGCCGACCGGCGGCCTTGGTCACCCGGGAACGCTCATGGGCTGCAGACATGATGAACCTCTCTCGATCGAACGATGGACTGCGAATGCCAGCCGGATCCGGCTGAGGATGCCGACTTCACGCGGGCCGCGGACGTCGGCGAATACGGGCCTAGACCGGCCCGCTCTCCCCCGTCGCACAGACCGCGCGCGACCAGCCGCCAGTGGCGCCGATGGTGGTCCCGATGCGGGTGTGCAGAATTCCGCCGATATCGCGGCACCGGATATACGCATGCTGACCGGTGCCCGCTCCGGGCTCACAGGTGATAGTGATCTGATTCGGCACCGCGTAATCGGAATTGCATCCGTCCGGCGGCGGAGTGGGCGGCACGGCCGACGCCGTCGTGCTGAATGGAGACCACACGACGACCATTGCGCAGAGAGCAGCCAATGCTGCGAAACAGGCGTTCTTGTTCATGCATCCAGACTTCGAAATGCGAGAGGGCACGTCAATCAACAAATGCGTCTCCGCCAGCATCCTCGCAGCTAACATGCCTGTTCGCAGTAGTCCGCGGCGGATAATACTTACGGAGTCTTTACGTCTGAAGATCTTGACAGCCGTCTTCTATCCCGAAGAGAGAATCACTCGTACACATAATGTCCGCGCCGGAACAATGACAGCCTTGATAACAGATCGGACACGAGGAGAATGTAATCGGAAAAGAATTGGATTACTCTCTCGATCTACTTCGCGGGTTGGGCGGTGGGACTCAGATAAGTATCGAGTTGATCCACGAGCCATCTGCCGTCGCGATGGACCAATTCCAGATGGATGACCGAGCGACCGGGAATCGGATCCGGATGGTCCTTGGTCTTGATGCCGGTGCTCAGTTGTACGTAGAGATCGGCGATATCACCCGAGCCGTCGGTGATCGCGACGGTCTCGACCGTGCCGGTCGAGATCGTCTGCAGGGAGGTCAGCGCCTGGGTGAGCATCGGGCGCGAGGCGGTGTAGTCGCTGCGGACGCCGCCGCCCGAACGCGCCTGCAGATCCTCGAAGAAGGCGTCGAGCTTGCGGTAGTCGTAGCTGACCGTCGCCGCGGCGAATTCGCGACCGGCCTGGATCACCGCGGCACGGCGATCGTCGGCCGCGCGGGCGCTGGCGCGGCCGTCGGACCACAGATACGCGAAGACCGCGGCCACCGCCACCGCCGCGATCAACAACAGCACCGACAAGGCCGAGAAGTGGCGTCGCGCGAATTCGGCCGTCCGGGATTTCGTGGTGCGGCGCTTCGATATGTCCTCCGAGTTCTCTTCCTCGGTGAGGGCGGTAGTGGTCACGGCGGACTCCTTCGAAGGGGATCGGCTCACGGCGTCGGTACGTGCTGGGGGCCGCGCTGGTTGACATCGGGATCGGTGCAGCGGCCGTCCAGGGCGGGTGGCTGGGGCGGGTCGAAGATCGTGAGCCGCGGGGTCGCGTAGGTGCAGACCGGCACCGGGTCGAGGGTGACCAGCAGGCGCGCGGTGCCGTGTGGGTCGTCCATCGCCGCGAAGGTCTCACCGAGCGGGGCGAGATTGGGTATCAGGTCGTTCAGGTCGTACATATGCGTGGCCGTCGTCCCGCTGAGCACAGTGAGGTCGGGTAGCAGCCGCTCGGTCTGCGGGAGGATGTGAGGGAGGAGTCCCGACAGGGTGGCCAGCGCGGCCGGATCCCGGGACAGCGCGTCGGACAACGGTTCTCGCGCATCGCCCAGGGAGTCGGTGACGGCCGGGACCGCGCCGAGGAGGGCGCGCAGATCGGGATTCACGTCGTCGGCCAGCCCCAGCAATTCGTGCCCGTTGCGCACGATGGCACGCAGGCGATCGGTATTGCGCGCCAGCGTCGAGGACATCAGAACTCCGTTGCGCAGCAACACATCCAGATCACCGCGGCTCGCGAGCGAGGTGTTCACCGCATTCGACAGCGAGGCCACATCGGCGGGATCGATACCGCGCAGCAATCCGTCGACCGATCCGACGACCGCACCCAGATCCGGTGGGACGGAAATCGATTCGCGCGTGAACGTCGTCCCGTCACCGACGTACGGACCGGCCGCCGAACTCGGGCGCAGATCCACATACTCCTCCCCCGCCGCGGACAGACTCTCCACCACGACCCGAGACCCTCGCGGAATCCGGTACGCCGCACTGATCGTCGCCTCGGCGGTGACGCCGTCGGCCCGCACCCGTAATCCGGTGATCATGCCGATCGGGTTGCCGCGCACCGTGATCGCCGAGCGTTCGTGCAGTCCGCCGGTGCGCGGCAGATCGAAGGCGATATGCAGCTCGCGCTCGACCGGATCGGTCGGCAGCAGCCCGAACATCAGATAGCCGAGACTCCCGATCAGCAGGACCGCCAGCGTGCCCAACGGAATCAGTAGTCGCCGGATCATCGAACCCCCAGATTGGTCAGCAACTCCGCCAGCTTCTCGGCGGTGACCGGCGCGAGCCGCCCGGCCGCGCCGGGCACGCCCGCCGGATCGTCGACGCTCAGCCCCTGCACGCTGACCGGGAACGACAGCATCGATCCCCGCGACATCGCTTCACCCCGCGCCCCGAACAGCCCGTCGGCCGCGGCGAGCGTATGCCCGAACCACACATCCAGTTCGGGTGAGGCGGCCATGATCGGCGCCAGCGCCGCGAAGATCGACTTCACCCGCTCGATCCGCCGCATCAGCACGCCAGCCGCCGCCTCCGCGATATCGTCCGTGCCTCGCGTCAGCTCCAGCAGAATCGGGAGGTTCTGTGCGGTCAGGGTGAGTGCGTTCGGCAGCACCCGCAGCAGTTGTTCGACCAATTCCCTACGCTCAGCGGCGGTGTGGGCCACGATGCCCAATCCGTCGATCGCCTCGTTCACCGCGGCGGTGTTGTCCGCGACCTGCCCGAGCGCGGCGGTGAGGGTGGCACTGAACCGCCGCGCCTGCTCCGGCCCCTCGGGGAAGGCGCGATCGACGCTCGTGATCACGGTCTGCAGCGCGCCCAGATCGCCGCCGCCCAGCACCGTGGACGCCCCGGCGAGCATGTCCTCGGGGCTGTTCGCCGCCCAGGTGTGGGCCAGCGGGATGACACCACCGTCGCGCAGCGCGGGACCCGAGGAGTCCGCGGGCGGGGTCAGCACGACGTAGACGTCGCCGAGCAGGGTGTCCTGCTGCAGTCCGGCGCGGGTGTCGGCCGGCAGCCGCAGCTGCGATCGCAGCGCGACGGTGACGGTGGCGACGAATCGGTGCGCCGAGATGTCCTCGACGGTACCGACGGGCACCCCGTCCACGACGACCCTCGCCCGACGCGGCAGATTGAGCACATCGGTGAATTCGATGCCGACGCGGTAGGTGGGACCGGACCGCGCGACTCCCGGCACCGGCAGGTCGGCCGGACGCACCGTGCAGCCGCCGAGCGCGGCAGCCGTGATCAGCACGAGCCCCGTTGTGCGCCACGTCATCCCGCACTCCGATCGGTCCCGAGCAGCGACCACAGCAGCAGCTGGGTCAATCCGTAGGCGATATGGCCGTGGGAGTCGTTCTCAGCGGCGCATCGCACCGGATCGTGCACCGTTCGCCGGCACAGTTCCGCGAGGACCGCGGGCGCGGTCAGGGTGGTGGGCAGATCGACCTGAACCCGGAATCGGCCCGCCACCGGATCCCAGACGTTGAGGACGTTCTGCACGGCCAAGGGCGTGGTCTCGAGGAATTCGGAGAGCGAATCCGGATGCCGGACAACCGTTTCACCCAGTGTCGCTCCCGAATCCAGCAGCGTCGACAGCGCCGGGCCGTGGGCGTCCGCGGCGGCGGCCAGTTGCGGCAGCAGCGCATTCGCATTCCGCAGCGCCGTGACCGCGTCGGGACCACTCTCGGCGAGCAGACGCGCGAGTTCGGCGGTGGCCGGGATCAACGCGGCCAGTGTGTCGTGCTGGCGGTGCGCGCCGTCGAGCAGCTGATCGGTATTGTCGATCAGCCGACTCAGGCGATCGTCGTTGGTGGCCGGATCACCCAGTGCCGCAGCAAGATCGGCGGCGGTCTGCCGGACAGCGGGACCGGTGTCCCGCAGCGCCGACCCGGCGGCGTGGATCGCGGGCCCGAGCGCATCGGCCCCGCCCTCCGGAGACAGCGCGTCCGCCAGCGACCGCGAGGCGCCGAGCGCCTCGGTGAGCCCTGCGGGCACATGCGTGCGATCGAGCGGAATACAGTGCGCCGGAACGTATTCGGGACCGGACGCATAGACCGGGGTGAGTTCCAGCCGTCGGTCGGTCACGATCGATCCCGGCACCAGCGCGGCACCGACATTCACGGGCAGCCGCACCGAGGCGTCGACGGTGAACCGGACCTCGGCATGGTCGGCGGTCGTGACGATCGATCGCACGGTACCGACCGTCACCCCGAGCACCGACACATCGTTGCCCGCATACAGTCCGGCCGTATCGTCGAACTCCGCGCACAGCGACACATTCGCCGTGCGCCGCTCGACGAGATGAAAGACGGTCCCCGCCACGGTGATCAATGCCACGACGAGCACCGCCACCCACAGTGCGCGCATGCGATTCACTTGCATCCGGCCTCGATCCCGGTCTGGCACAGCAGACTGTCCATGAACGCCCCCTGCGGGACATCGACGCTCCAGTACGGCCCGTTGCCGAACGAGGCCCCCAGCGACCGGACGAGCGGGCCGAGCAGGGTGAGCACCCGATCGAGTCCATCGCGGCTCGCGGTCAGGGCCGCGATATCGGTGTTCGCCCGTTCGATGAGGTCCCCGAATCGGCCGTGCTGCTCGACGTATTGCCGCTGCAGCGTGCCGAGCAGATCGGTCACCCCGTGCAGGGTCGTATCCAGTTGCGCCCGGCGGACTTTCACCGCGGTCAGCACGGAGCTCAGATCCGTGGTCAGCCGGGTGAGCGTATCGCGTTCGGTGGCGGCGGCCGCGAGGTATTCGTCGGAGGTGGTGAGCACCTGCTGGACCTGGTCATGGGTGGCCGCCAGATCGCCTGCCAGGGTGTGCATATCGCCGATCAGCTGTCGCGGCAGGGCTTGCTGGTCCGACAGCGAGCGGGTGACCTCGTCGAGCGTGGCCCGCAGCGTGGGACCGTCCACGGGCGCCAGCGCCGGGCCGACGGCACCGATCAGATCGGACAGCTGATAGGGAGTTCCGGTGCGTTGCACGGGAATTCGACCGCCACGCAGACTGCCGGGACCGGCCGGTGTCAGCCGTACGACGGTCCCGCCGATCACGGTGGCCAGGCTCAGCTCGGCCCGGCTGTCCGCCCCCAACCGCACCGCCCGGTCGATGGCGATATCGACATCGACATGCGTTCCGGCCAGCCGCAGGCCGGTGACCGCGCCGACGGTTATCCCGGCCACCCGCACCTCGGTATCGCTGCTCACCCCGGCCGCCTCGGCGAATTCGACAGTGTAGTGCGCCTTCCCGGGCGCCCACAGGTAAACACCCGCCGCTACGGCAACGATGACGACGCCGATCAGGACGGCGATCCTCCTCATCGGCATACCGCCGACTGCTCCGGCCCCGTCAGCCGGACGACCGGCAGCGGCCAGATGTCGATGCGCACCCGGCAGACCTGCGCGGCGAAGTAGGACCCCTGATCGGCGGTGCGCAGATAGGCCTCCAGCGTCGGGGGCCACCGGGTCATGGCGCTGCCGAGGGCGGGCATCCGGTCGGCGATGCCGTTGGCGAGCTTCATTGCCGCGGGCAGGGATTCGTCCAGCGCGGGCGCCGCGACGGAGGCGATATCGGCGAGAGCGCCGACGGCGGCCATCGAACTGTCGACGGCCGCGTTCACCATGCCGAGATCACCCCGCAACGTCGCGATTACCTGAGCGAGTTGAGTTGCGACGGAGAGGAATTCATGGGAGCGCCCGCCCGCCTCGGCGGCGAAGGCGGCCAGGTGTTCGACCAGCAGCCGCAATACCGCCTGCCGCTGGGCCAGATTCGCGGTGATCGTCGCGACGCTGGTCAGCATCTTGTCGCCGGTCGGATCCTGCCCCTGTACCAGCGCGAGCACCGTGCGCATGAACAGATCCACCTGGGCCGGATCGACGGTGGTGAAGATCGGCCGCAGGGCATTGAACAGTTTCGAGAAGTCGAAGGGCGCAGCGGTCCGCTCCACCGGAATCGTCGCGCCCGCGGGCAGGACGCCGCTCAGCGGCTGCGACTGCTCGAGGGCCAGATAGCGCTGACCGGTGAAGTCGCGGAAGCGCACCGCCAGACCGGTATCGGCATAGAGCGGCTGATCCGAGCGCACGGTGAACCCGACGCGGGCCTTGTCCTGGTCGAGGATGATCGAGGTGACCTTGCCGACCGGCACGCCCGACATGCGCACATCACCACCGGTGCGCAGTCCCGAGACATCAGTGAAAATCGCCGTGTACCCGGTGGTTCGGGCGCCGATCGGGGTCGTGATGGTCGCGATCACCAGGACGAGGCCGAGCGCCGCGGCCAGCACGAACAGGGCGAGCCCGAATACCTGCGCCCTCATCGCACCGGCCGTCCGCTCACGATGGGCGGCACATAGGGCTCCGGCCGCGGTCCCGCCGGGCAGTTGTCACCGGACCGGCCGCCGATGACCGGACAATCCGCGGGCCCGTACACGCGGGGCGGGGCGGTATCGATCATGGCGTCCGCGGACAGCGTGGGCTTCCCGTCGATGAGCGGGAACAGTGCGTCGAAGATGTTGGGGGCCAAGCGAAGTCCTCGGTTGAGCGGTTCGGACAGCGGCGTGATGCCGGGTACGACGACGGCGCCGTCGTCGAGCAGATGACCGAGCGCGGCGCTCTGCCGGGTCAACGCCGGTCCGACAAGTCCGGACAGCGTGACGCCCTGACCGAGCACGGCGGTGATCCGGTCGTCGCGCGCGGCGAGATCGTCGAGTTCGGTGAGCACCCGGGCCGTGAGATCGGCCAAGGCGGCGGAATTGGGCGCCAGCGTGGTCATCAGGCGCGCGGTCGCCCGCAGATCGGTGCCGGCATTCGCCGCGGTGCCCGGCTGGTCGAGCACGGCCTGCGCGGCGGTGAGCAGGTTGTTCAGCGTCGCCGCGATCGTCTCGGCATTGCCGGTCAGCACCCCGACCGAATCGGCGGCGGCGGGCGGATCCAGCGCCGAGACCAGGCTCGCCAGCGTCGACAGGCCCGCCATCGGCTGCGTCGACCGCGGCGGCGCGGGCGCGACGATGCGGCTCTCGCGCGCGAGCGGACCGGTCTGGCGATCCGGCCCGACCAACTCGATCTCGGTGGGGCCGAACAGATTCGAGGGAACGTATCGGAAGCCGAGCCCCGCGGGCATGGTCGCCGCATGCGCCGGATCCACCGTCACCGCCAGGCGCACCTGCCCCGCGCGGGCCAGATCGATCGTCTCGACCCGCCCCACCCGCACGCCCCGATACCGCACCGGCGTTCCCGAATCCACGCCGATCGGCGCCGAATTCGTCTCGATCCGGATCGAATACTGGTGCGCGGCATCGCGATGCGCGCCCCATCGGGCACCGAGCAGCGCGGCGGCGAGCACGGCGAGCACGACGACCCCGCGCAGCCGCAGCGTCCGGGCACCCGCCAAGCGCCCGGACGGATCGACGAAGATCCGCGCCACTAGCCCACCACCTCGACATTCGGCGAGATGCCCCAGATCACCACGGTGAGAAGGAGATTCGCGATCACGACGGCCACCAGTCCGGCGCGAACGGCGCGCCCGGCCGCCCGGCCGACCCCCTCCGGTCCACCCTGTGCGTAGAAGCCGTGATAGCAGTGGATCAGGATCACGATCGCCACGAACACCACGGCCTTGACCGTCGAATACGCGATATCGCGCGGCAGCAGGAAGGTGGTGAAGTAATGGTCGTAGGTCCCCGCCGATTGCCCGTGCAGCACGCGCACCACCAGCCCGGTGGACCAGAATCCGATCAGCAGGGCGGGCAGATACAGCGGCACGATCGCGACCAGGCCCGCCACCAGCCGGGTGCCGACAACGAACGGGACCGCCCGAATCGCCAGCGATTCCAGCGCATCGATCTCCTCGCCGATGCGCATCGCGCCGATCTCCGCGGTCATCCGGCAGCCCGCCTGCGCGGCGAATCCGACCGCGACCAGCACCGGCGCGAGCTCGCGGGTGACGGCGTAGGCGGAGACGAATCCGGTCAGCGGCCCCAGCCCGACGAGCGCGAGCGCGTCGTATCCTTCGGTCCCGACCGTGACCCCGGCCGCGCCGCCCAGGAACAGCAGCACCAGCAGCGTCCCGCCGGTGGCCCAGCGACCCCAGACGATATCGGTGATCAGATCGACGATCGTCATTCGGTAATGCCGCAGCGCATAGGGCACCGCCGCGAGGACCGCGATCGCGAATGTCGCCTGATGCCCGATGATCTCGGGCGCGGTGCACAACCGCCGTCGCATCCGCGCCAGTCGTACCGTTCGGTCGGAGGTCAGCAGCACGCCTACACCACCCGCGGCACGAACTGCGCGACCAGCTCGGTGATCACGGCATTGACCGCGACCGTGGTCAGCACGCCGATCACCACCGCCGAATTGACCGCCAGCGCAACGCCTTTGGATCCGCCCCGGGCCTCCAGACCACAATGGCAGCCGATCACGATCACGAGGAATCCGAATATCGTCGATTTGATGAGCGCGATGGCCAGATCGACGGGGGTGACGAAGTTGGCGAACGAGTCGAAGTAGCTACCGGGCACGCCACCCTGGAGCACGACATTGAACAGATATCCGGTGACTATGCCGGTGACGACCACGAAGACGCACAGCAGCGGCGCGACCAGCACCGCGGCGGCCATCCGCGGCGCGACGAGCCGCTGCACCGGATCGACGCCGATCACGCGCAGCGCATCGATCTCCTCGCGGACCGACCGCGAGCCCAGATCGGCCGCGATCGCCGAGGCGACCGCACCGCCCATCAGCAGCGCCGTCACCAGCGGCGCGCCCTGGCGCAGAATCCCGAGTCCCGCGGCCGCCCCGGCGACCGAGGTCGCGCCGACCTGCCGGATCAGCGTGCCCACCTGAATGGAGACGGTCGCGCCGAAGGGGATCGCGATGAGGATCGCGGGCACGATGGCCACCGAGACGACGAACCACGCCTGGGCGAGCATCTCCGAGAGCGGGAATCGGCCGCGCGCGATATCGAGCACCAGATGGCGCAGCCCGGACCCGGCCATGATCACCATCCGCCCGAACGATCGCACCGCCGAATCTGCCCGGTGCGCCAGCTCCTCCACCAGCCGCGGGAGGGGCGAATCCGGCTGGGGTGGCGCCGTTTTCACGGCAGATTCGGCCACGGCCGACTCCCTTCACGAGGCCGTTGAATGCTCGGTACGGAATCGTAGCTACTAATCCGTAGTTACTGGTTGGTACGGCGAATCTCCGCACATTCCGATGTCGCCGCGCGCATCCTTGCCCAGCAGCTCGTTTCTCACTACGCTACCGTAAGTACGGTACCGTAACTAAGGAGATGCCATGGCCGAGCCCACCCGTCCCGTCGAACACCCCTGCGTCGTGGTCGGAGCAGGTCCCGTCGGACTGATCGCCGCGCTCGCCGCGCGCATGCGGGGTCTCGACGTCCTGGTCGTGGAGGCCGAACCGGAGGGCCGCCCGCGACCGGGCAGCCGCGCGATCGGTCTGTGGCCGTGGACCCTGGGGCGGCTGCAGCAGCTGCTGCCCGGACTGGGCGAGCGGATGGGGGAAGCGGGTATCTCCATTCCCGGCGGGGACATCCGCTACAAGGGCAAGCAGGTATTCGAGGGCCGCATCCCGATGCTGCCGCCCCTGCTGACCGGTACCAGCCTGCCGCAGACGATGATCGAGCAGATCTGGTACGACGAGTGCGTGCGACTGGGGGTCGACTTCCATTGGGACGCACCGGTTGCCGATATCGTCACCGACGCCGAGGGCGCGACCCTGACGCTGGGGTCGGGCGAACAGATCCGGGCCGCGTACGTGATCGCTGCCGACGGCGCCCGCTCGGCGGTGCGCAAGGGTCTGGGCATCGAGATGTCCGGGCACACCGACGACCTTCCGTTCATCATCGTCGACGTCGACGACCACCCCGACGGCTCCACACCCGACATGTTCGCGTATTTCCACTACAACACACCGGAATTGGACGGGCGCAATGTCATGCATATGCCGTTCCGTGGCGGCATGCGCGTGGATCTGCAGTGCAAGCGCGGCGACGATGTCGACCACCTGGCCAGCCCCGAGGGCATCCGGGCATGGATGCCCAAGATCGTCGATCCCTGGTACGCCGACCATGTGCAGTGGGTGTCCACCTACCGTTTCCACCAGGTGGTGGCCGAGACCTACACCGATCCGCACCGGCGCGTCCTGCTGACCGGCGAGGCGGCACACCTGTTCGCACCCTTCGGCGGTGGGCGCGGGCTGAACTCCGGCGTCATCGACGCCGCTGATGCGGCCGCGGCCATCGCCGCCGCCCTCGAGGCCGATAACGCCGACGCCGCAGCCGCTCCGATCGACGCGTGCGCCACCGATCGACGCGCGGCCGGACTGTTCAACCGCGACGCCGCGGCCGACGCGCTGCGGCTCATGCGCGGGGAGGATCCGGGGAGCAGGATCAAACGCGAGCTGGCCCGCCGGGCCGCACCGCACTTCCCGCTCGCGGGCGCCTGGCTGGGCGCGGTGCCGTTGCTGGGCCGGATGACCCTGCGCCCGGGCGCGTCGGCTATTTTCTGAGTACATGGATACCGACCTCGCGGGCACACCTCGGCGCCGCAAGCCCCGTATGCCGATCGAGGTGCGCCGCGAGGAGATCCTCGACGCGGCGCTGCGACTGATCCTCGATCGCGGCTATGCGGCCGCCAGCATGGAGGCGATCGCCCGCGCCGCCGCACTGGCCAAACCCCGTGTCTACGCGGCCTTTTCGGACCGGCAGTCGCTGTTGTCGGCGCTGTGGCAGCGCGAGGCCGCGCATACGCTGGCCACACTCACGGGGGCCATGCCGTCGTTCGACGCCGATCGCGAACCCGAGGACATCCTGGTCGCCGCCTTCGGCAATCTCCTGCGTTCGGCCGATGAGCGCCCGGATTCGTGGCGGCTGTTGCTGTTCCCGGCCGAGGAGAGCTCCCAGGACGTCCAGGAGCACGCCGACGCCACCCGCGCCTTCGCCCGGCACCAGCTGCGCGCACTGCTGGAATGGGCCCATGACCGACGTTCCACCCTCGCCGAGACCGACCTCGAACTCGCCTCGCACGCCCTGCTGGCCGTCGGCGAACAACTCACCATCCTGCACCTCACCGATCCGGACCAGTACCCCACCGACCGCTGCCTGGCGTTCGCCGACTTCACCATTCGATCCTTGGTCCCTCACCTTCCCGGCTGATCGGACGCCTCGCGGCCGATGCCGGTGTGCCGGTGGATATCCAGCGGGTGATCACCGTTTCATCAGATTCAGGATCAGCGTGGCGATGTCCTCCGGGGCCTCCTCGGCCATGAAATGGCCCGCCCCGGTGGTGAAGTGCGCGAGGTCGGGGGCCCATGGCCGCCAGATCGCGGTGGCGTCGAATCCCAGCTGTCGGCCCCAGTCCTGCTGGACGACCGTCACCGGCATGGTGAGTCGGTTGCCGGCGTCGAGGTCGGCCTGGTCATGGTCGATGTCGATGGTCGCGGTGGCGCGGTAGTCGGCGACGATCGATGCGACGGCATCCCGGCTGGCGCGCAGGTATTCGGCGCGCACGTCCGCGGGGATCGCGGCGGGGCTGGTGGACCAGACGTCGAGGAAGTGGCCGAAGAACGCCTCGGCGCTGTCGGCGATCATCTGTTCGGGCAGACCGGGCGGCTGGGCCATCAGATACAGGTGGAAGGCCACCGCCGCGCCGACCCCGTGCAGGACGTTCCAGGTGTCCAGTGTGGGAACGATATCCAGAATTCCCAGGTGGCTGATCCGATCCGGGTGATCCAGGCCGGCTCGGAACGCGACGTGCCCGCCGCGGTCATGCCCCACCAGCACGAACCGGTCGAATCCGAGCGCATCGGCCAGGGCGACGATATCCGCGGCCATCGTCCGCTTCGAGTAAGTCCCCGCGGCGACCGCTTCCGGCTTACCGCTGGCGCCGTAGCCGCGAAGATCGGGGCAGACCACGGTGTGGCGCTCGGCCAGAATCGGAGCGACATGCCGCCACATCAGGTGGGTCTCGGGAAAGCCGTGCAGCAGCATCACGGCCGGTCCTTGTCCGCCGATCGCCGCGTTCAGCTCGACGCCGTCGGCCACGCCGATCGACCTGGTCTCGAATCCCGCAATGGTGATGCCCATCGGTGTCGTCTCCTACTTCTCGTATCCGAATGTGTGAACGAGAAGAGGATCGGAGAGCCGGATCAGCAGTGGATCAGCGGCGACCCGGCACCGACGATAATCAGCGGATGGAGATCCTCGTCAAGGTGCTCGGGCCGATCGAGGTCAGCGATACCGAGGGTCGCCCGATAGCGGTCGGCAGTCGACGCCGCCGCGAGTTGTTGGGACGGCTGGTCGCGGCGGGCGGCCGGGCCGTCCCGCTCGCGGCGCTGGTCGATGATCTCTGGGAGGAGCCCCCGCCCACCGCGGCCGGGACGGTCCGCACCTTCGTCGCGGAGCTGCGCCGCGCCCTCGAACCGGATCGGCTCCCGCGCACCCGGTCGCACACGATCGAGACCGTCGGCACCGGATACGCCCTGCGGATTCCCCGCGCGCACATCGACGTCCACCGTTTCGAGGACACCCTTCGAGCCGCATGCGACGCACCCGGCGACCAGGTCGCCGATGCGCTGAGTGAGGCGCTCTCGTGGTGGCGGGGCGAGGCGTACGCGGACCTCGACGCCTCGCCCTGGCTGGCGCCCGAGCGCGCCCGCCTGGCAGAACTGCACCGTCACACCGTCGAGCTGCGCGCCCGGGCCGTGCTCGACCTGGGACGCGGTGCGCCCCTCGTCCCGGAACTGGAGGCCTTCGCCACCGCACATCCGTGGCGGGAACAGGGCTGGGTCCTGCTGTCGCATGCTCTCTACCAAGCCGACCGCCAGGTCGACGCGTTGGCTTCGCTGCGTGCCGCGCGAACCAGGCTCCTGGATCAGTTCGGACTGGAATCGGTGGACAGTCTCGACCATCTCGAACGCGATATCCTCCGCCGCGCACCGCATCTCACGCCCGCGCACCGCGACGAGGACCGGCTGCGCCTGCTCACACGCACCGAGGCGACGGGGACCTACACCCGGCTGCGCTCGATGAGCATCGTGGCCAGGGTCGCCGCGATCACCGGCGGCACCAATCTGGTCCTCGCCCAACAACAACGCGCCGCGGCGGCCGTGGAAGCGGAGCGGGCCGGGGACCCCATCCGCACCGCCCGCGTGATCGCGGCCTACGACGTCCCCACCATCTGGACACGCGCCGACGATCCCGAACGGTCCGAGGCCCTGGTCGCGATCACTCGACGCACCCTGCACCGACTCGGACCGGAGGCTCCGCCCGCGCTGCGCGCCCGTCTGCTCGCCACCATCGGGCTCGAGCACCGCGGAACCCGAGACCGCTGGGCCGCCGAGGCGGCCGCCGAAGCCGAACGACTCGCCCGAGACCTATCCGACCCCACCGCGCTGGTACTCGCCCTCAATGCCCGATTCGTGCAGTCGTTCCAGCACCCCGGACGAACCGGCGAACGCGATGCCATCGCCGGCGAACTCGTCGATCTGTCCACGCGCCATGATCTTCCGATCTTCGAGATCCTCGGCCACCTGATCAAGATCCAGACCTGCGCGGCCCGCGGCGACATCGAGAACGCGCAACGCCACGTCGCGGCGGCCGAGCGGCTCGCCACCATCCACGAGACCCCGATCGTTCCCGTCCTGACCGCCGCGTACCGAACCATGCGCCTGGCACAACGACCGACCGACCCCGCCGAGGTCGCGCGCGCCTATCGCACCGTGGCCACCGACCTCACCAGCGCCGGAATGCCCGGGGTGGCAACCGGATTCCTCCCCCTCGCACTCCTCGCACAGCGCATGCGCCACCACCGCCCCGCACCGACGGACCCCGTCCTCGACTGGGCCCCTACCGCCCCTGGGCCCAGCCCCTCCTGGACCTCGCCCGCGGCAACTTGGCGGCGGCCCGCCACGCCGCCGCCACCCTGCCCACCCCGCCCGCCGACCACCTGTACGACGCACTGTGGGCCGTCAACGCACACACGGCGATCCAGCTGCACGACGAATCACTCGCCACCCGAGCGCACGACGCCCTGTCCCCTTGTCGCGGCGAGATCGCCGGCGGCACCACCGCCATGATCACCTTCGGCCCCGTCGACGACATCCTGGCGACCCTCGATCAGCACCTCAGTTCCAGGCCCCGGCCGCGGCCGCCGCGGACACGTAATCGATGAAGGCGCGAGGCTCGCGGCCCAGCGCACGCCGCACTCCGTCGAGGACAGCCCCGGCTTCCCCTTCCCGGATCGAGGTGTAGATACGCGTAAGTTGCTGCGCCGCATGGGCGGGAACGCCGTCGGCGATCTGGATTCGGGTGAACGCCTCGGGATCGATATCCACATGACGGATCGTCCGGCCGGTGGCCGCGCCGATCAGATCGACCGCCTCGGCGAAGCTGATCGCCCGCGGTCCGGTCAGCACATACGAGGCGCCGTGGTGGCCGTCCCGGGTGAGCGCCGCCACGACGACATCGGCGATATCGTCGGCGTCGACGAATGCCGTGGCCCCGTCGCCGGTGGGCAACACCAGCGACCCCGCCCGGATTCCGGGCAGCCAGAACGCCTCGCTGAAGTTCTGTGCGAACCAGGTCGGTCGCACGATCGTCCACTCGAGGCCGCAGCTGCGCAGCGCTTCCTCCGCGCGCCACAGGGGATGGGTTTCGTTGTCTTCGGCTCCCGGCGCCGACAGCAGCACCAGGCCCCGAACTCCGGCCGCCACCGCCGCATCCACGAATCGCGGAATGCGTTGCCGCCCTTCCTCGGTGCCCTGCATCGTGGGCTCCAGCAGATAGGCCGCCGAGACTCCGTCCACCGCGGATCGCCAGGTCGACGGCTCATCCAGGTCGACGCGCACGTCGCCGCGTGTCCTGGACGCGATCCGCACCCGATGGCCGCCGTCCCGCAGCCGCGCGGCGATGCGGCGGCCGGTGGTGCCCGTACCGCCGAGAATCAGTATGTCGTTCATGCCGTTCAGCCAACCGCGCCGAATCCGGACGAGCCATGGTTGTCTGTCGATGATTGCTTCGCGATCGTCTACCGTGGCCGAGGTGGACGTCCTCAGCGATCTCCTGCATCGGGCCCGCGCCCGCAATGCCGTTGTGCGACAGCTGATCCAGCGCCCACCGTGGTCGCTCACGATCGGCGATCGGCAGCCGCTCTCGGTCGTCGCCACGCTCGCGGGCACCGTCTCGATCTCGCTCGAGCATGCGGAGGCCCGGCCACGGGCGACGCATACGCTGGGAGCGGGTGATATCGCGTTGATCAAGGGCGGTTTCTACACGATCGCCGACAGCCCGGCGACGCCGATCCAGGTCGTAATCCGTGACGGGGTCAAGCATTTCGTCGACGAGAGCGCCACCGCCGCGCCCGCGATCGCCTCCCGGACCTTCGGTCGACGGCAGCCCGGAGCCGTCATCATGCTCCACGGCATCTACGACCTGCACGGCAGCGCGGGCCGGCGACTGCTCGACATCCTTCCGGACGTGACGGTCGTCCCCGCGGGCCCACGCACCCACGGGCCGCTCGAATTGCTCTCCAGCGAAGCCGAACACGATGAGCTCGGGCAGGATGCCGTCGTCGAGCGCCTGCTCGATCTCGTCCTCGTGATCGCCCTGCGCTCATGGGGCGCGGGCGCGGAATCGGACGTCCCGACCTGGCTGGCGGCCATCGCCGATCCCGCCATCGGTCAGGCCCTGACGATCCTGCACGCCGACCCGGCGCGGACCTGGACGACGGGAATGCTCGCCGCCGAGGTCGGCATGTCCCGCGCCGCATTCTCCGCCCGCTTCACCGCCCTGGTCGGCCAGCCGCCGATCTCCTACCTCACCGGCTGGCGCATGACCCTCGCCGCAGACCTGTTGCGCGACACCGACACCGCCGTCGCCGCCATCGCCCGCGACGTCGGCTACGACAATGCCTTCGCCTTCAGCACCGCCTTCAAACGCCTGCACGGCCACAGCCCGGCGATCTGGCGTCGAATCCCGCGTGAGGGCTGAGCCCCTTCAGTGCGCGGGCCCGAGGTTGCCGATCACTCATCTGCGTAAACCCGTACACAACACCGCTATTCGATCGTCAAGTAGTCGGCATGATTGGTGGCGGGGGGGTTGTCGAACGGGGTCCCGGAGCCCGATTTCGAATGCTACTGTTCGGCAGGATCAGGGAGTGATCCGGTGAAACGGCAAGGGGTACAACATGATACGAACATGGTTTGCTCGGGCGGGGATCAATGCCACAACGCGGATTTCGGCACGGACATCACAGTTATCGCATGGATGCGGACGGGCCGATGTCGATCGACGCCGCACCACGTGGGCGAGGAGTCGTGCCGGCTCGGCGGGCGTCGCTTCCATCGGACTTGCTCTGGTCGTGGTAGGTAGCGCGCTAACGGCACCCGCCGCGTCCGCGGCGCTCCAAACCGGCACCGCAACACCGAATGTCGGTGGCGACCCGTCGGTGTACACGGTGGCGGTCACTTTGGGCGACAGCGGAGCCGAAGACCAGAACGCGCAGGTCTATTTCTTTGACCAGCAGGTTGGTGACACCTCTGCGCCACCGACATCGGATGTCGTCATCGGTGGCGGTCCGCAGAACTCGAACGGCAACACCGCTCGGGTGATCTGGTACCCCACCACCACTGGGACACACTACATCTTCGCCGAGGAGCGGACGCCGACCGGCAAGCTCATCGGCGGTACCAACAAATATCTGATGACGGTGCAGGTGGACCACTTGCCGCAGTCGTCAGGCCCGGACGTCTGCGAACCCTCCGGTGGCAGCTTGACAGACGACGGCCGTGTAACGCTCTCCGAGCAGGTGCACCACCCGAACGTCACCTATACGCTCAGCGCTTCCACGGCCTCACTGCCTGCTGATTCCATCGTGCGCTTCAAGGACAACTTCAACACGGATATCGGCCAGGCCACCGTCGCCAACGGTGTGGCGACATTGCAGTACACGCCGACCACGCTTGGCTTCCACGGCATTACGGGACTGTACTTCCCCGGCGGTACGGGAGACGGCTTGCTGGTCGGTCAGGTACGGATGGAGGTCACCAACCCGTTCGAGCCGTGCGACCATCGCCACGATGGTGGGTCGGCGCGCATGCGATGAAGGCGGCCGATCCAGCCGTGTTGTGAAAGTCGGGTGAGGGCGGGTGTGTGCCCGCCCTCGCCCGCTGTCGTTCGGTCCATCTCGGCGGGCGGCCCACCCTGGGGCCACGAGGCGAAAGCGGTGTCGGCAGCGCTCCTGAACGTCGGTCGGATTCACCGTCGTGGTGATCGCGAGGTGAATTCACGTTGATGCATACGGTTAGGCCAGGGCCTGAGCGTCACGGCCGATCAGTGCGGCGAATCGGGTGGCGCTGATGTTGCCGCCGGAGATGATGACGCCGATGCGCGCGCCGGGGAATCGGACCTGGCCCGCGAGCAGGGCGGCCAGGCCGGCGACGCCGGTCGGTTCGGCGACGATCTTCATCGTGTCGAACAGGAAGGACATGGCCGTCACCAGTTGGTCGTCGGTGACCAGGGCGATCTCGTCGACCAGCCGGCGGTTGACGGCGAAGGTGAGTTCACCGGGGATCTCGGCGGCCTGGGAGTCGGCGATGGTGTGGGGCACCGGAATTCGAATGCGGTGACCGGCCTCGAGGGAGCGCTTGGTGTCGTCGCCGTCGACCGGTTCGACCCCGACGATGCGGACGCCGGGGCACAGCGCGCTCGCCACGGTCGCACAGCCTGCCATCAGTCCGCCGCCGCTGACGGGTGCCAGCAGGGCGTTCACCTGCCCGATCTCCTCGACGAGTTCGAGTGCGGCGGTGCCCTGTCCGGCCATCACCCGCACATCGTCATAGGGCGGAACGACGGTCAGGCCGCGCTCGGCGGCCAGGGCCCGGCCGAGCGCGGTCCGGTCCTCGGTGTAGCGGTCATAGGTGATGATCTCGGCCCCATAGTCCTTGGCGGCGGCCATCTTCGACGCGGGGACGTCCGCGGGCATCACGACCACCGCGGAGGCGCCCAGCAGCCGCGCGGACAGCGCCACCGCCTGCGCGTGATTGCCGGAGGACCAGGCCAGCACGCCGCGCGCGAGCTGTTCGGCGCTCAGTTGGGAGATCGCGTTGTAGGCACCGCGGAACTTGAACGCGCCCACCCGCTGGAAGTTCTCGCATTTGAGATATACCTCGGCCCCGACGCGCTCGTTGAGCACCCGGGAGGTCAGCACCGGCGTCCGGTGGGCGACCCCGTCGAGCCGCCGCGCCGCCGCGAATACGTCATCGATGGTGAAATGGCTTGTCACACATGCATTCTGCCAGCCCGGCGGATCAGCGGCGGTGGATGGGTGCGAGGAGGCCCAGGGCGCGCGCGTGGCCGACGGCCTCGGTGCGGCGATGGACGCCGAGTTTGGTGTAGAGATTGCGCAGATGGGTCTTGACGGTATTCGGGGATACCGACAACTCCCGAGCGATCTCCGGCGCCGACAGATGGGTCGGCAGATACCGCAGCACCCGAATCTCACTGTCGCTCAACGCCTCTGACGGCAATCGCGGTCCATCCCGATCGGATCCGCTTCCGGCGAGCAGACTCTGGATCCGGGCGATCAGCGCGGCGTGCCCGGTGTGTTGCCGCAGCAGGCGTTCGAGCACCTCGGGCACGGGATGCAGCAGAAACCACAGCAGGGCCCCCTCGGGTTCGGCCACGTCGAGCGCGCACTCCACCGCCACCTCCGCCGCCTCGGTCTCGCCCAGCGCCTCGTGCGCGATCGCCGCCAGCAGATACCCCTGAGCCCGCATGCCCTGCCAGACCAGCGGCACCGAACCGTCGAGAACCGGCGCCACCGTGGCCGCCGCGTCGCGCGGTTCGTGCCGCGCCAGCTGTAGCGCCGCCAGCGAGAGCCGCACCTCCGCGCTGTCGCGCTCGTGCGCGTCGAGCGCGGCGAATGCCGCTGCCGCACGGTCGTTTTCGCCGAGTCGAATCAGCGCGTGCATTTGGAACGAATGCGCCGCGGTGACGAGCGGGCTCGGCGTGGCGAGCCGATTGGCGAACCGTTCGGCGGATTGGTAGGCCGCCAGCGCCTCGGCGTTGCAGCCCCGCGCCAGTTCGAGATCCCCGCGGACGAAGCGGATCGACATCCCCGTGGCGGGTAGCGCCTCCGATCGCAGGGTGCGCTCGGCCTGCAGCAGCCAGGACTCCGCCTCCGCCGATTGTCCGCGCCACACCCGCACCAATGCGAGCACCATGCAGGCGAGTCCGGCCGTCGGCTCGTCGGCCCATCCGTGCCGCCGGGCCAGTTCCATCGCCTGCTCGCCGAGCTCGACCGCCGAGGCGAACGAGCAGAACCACGTGCTCGAGGCCTGATACGCCAGGCTGGTGAACTCGAGATACGGCCGCCCGGCCCGGCGCGCCAGCTCCACCCCCAGCTGCAGATGATGCACCGCGTCCTCGAAGTGGGCCGTCCAATACTCGGTGGCGCCGACGCTCATCACGGCCAGCGCGCGCAGATCCGGGCGCAGGCCCAGCAGCGAACCGTCCAGGATCTCGGCGGTTTTCAGCTGTCGCGCCGCCTCGGTCGCCTCCAGCAGATTCCAGCCGTGGCGGGCCGCCAGCAATCGGATGATCAGGACCACCAGTTGCGCGTGGGCCCGCCGCTCGGGCGGAACCCTGGCCGCCGCGCGTTCGGCGAGGGTCAGGTAGTAGTCCCGCGCCTTCGCGGGCGCCTGTCGCAGATCATCGGCCGCGGCCATCAGCGCGAGTTCACCATCCGAGGCGAGCACCGCGGCGGGGAAGTCGGTCAGCAACTGGTGGATGATGTTCGTCGCACCGTCCATCAGCAGACTGGGCCAGTGATCGGCGAGCAGCCGGGCGGCCGTGGGCCAGTCCTGGGCGGCCTGGGCGTGCCGGACCGCCTCCACCGGAAACCCGTGTGCGGCAAGCCATCCGGCGGCGATCCGGTGCAGGCCCGCGATCTCGCCGGGCGCGGTACGCCGCAACTCGAGCTGCAGCAGATCGGCGAACATCTGGTGATAGCGGAACCACGACCGCGCCGGATCCAGGGAGCTGACGAACGCGTTCGCCCGCTCGAGCTCGTGCAGGATCCGCTCGCCCCCGCTGCCGCCGGTCAGCAGATCGGCCAGCTCACCGCTGACCCGCTCCAATACCGAGGTGCGCAACAACATTCGCCGCACCTGCGGGCTCTGCCGCTCGAGCACCTCGGCCACCAGATACTCCGCGACCGTCCGCTCACTACCGGAGAACTCGGCCGCGAATCGCACCGGATCCGGATGTCCGGCCAGCGACAGCGCCGCCAGCCGCACCCCCGCCGCCCATCCCTCGGTTCGCTCGTGCAGCGCGGCGAGCGCCGCGTCGGGAAGTTCGATTCCGGCCCCCGCGAACAGTTCTCGGGTCTCGGCGAGGCTGAATCGCAGATCCGGACCGCGGACTTCGGCGAGCTGTCCCTGCAGCCGCAACCGGTGCAGCCCCAGCGGCACCTCGTGGCGGGTGGCCAGCACGAACCGCAGCGCGGCCGGGGCCCGCAACATCAGTAACTCCAACTGCCGCAACGATTCCGCGGTATCGAGGTCGTGCACATCGTCGATCACCAGCCACAGCCGCTCCGCCAGCGGCGCGAGATCCTCGAGCAGCCGCTCCACCAGCGCCCACTCGTCCAGATCCGGACCCGCCGACACCGCCTGCACCAGCCCCGATCCGGCCGTCGTGCCGTGCAGCGCATCGGCCACCGTCAGCCAGAACCGCCGGGCATCGTGTGCGGGCCGATGGACCGGCACCCAGGCGGTGCGCCCGGCCAGACCCGCCGCGTCGATCCACGACTGCAGCAGAACAGTTTTCCCGCTCCCCGCCGGTGCCGACACCACCGTTACCCGAGCGTCTCCTACCCGCTCGAACAATCCTCGACGTGGAACAAGGCCGATGAGGTCGAAACCTGGTCGCACACGCTGAATCATGACACAGCCGCGGCCGTGGGGATCACACCATTCGTGCGATGCCTGCTCACCCTGCCGTCGGGAACCCTGTGGTATCAGCCCGATCCCGGGGCCGGTCGGAGGGAGGAGCGCAGTGCGATATCCGCGTCTAGTGATCGTGGCGGATTGTCCAGGTATCGAGGAGACGATCGCAGACCTCGGGCGGCACGGCTTCGAACCCCGGTTGACCTCGACGGGAGCCGAGACCATGGCCTGCTATGCCGAATTCGACGTGGTGCTCATCGATCTCGACTTCCGCGACTTCGACGGACTCACGTTGTGCCGGGAGATGCGCGGCGCCAGCGATATTCCGATCATCGCCTTCGCCCCACCCTTCGAGCTCGACCGGATCCTGGCGCTCGAGGCCGGCTGCGACGACTGCATCGTCAAGCCGTATCCCATCCGGGAACTCATGGCGCGGCTGCGCGGATTGCTGCGCCGGGCCCGCCTGATCTCCCAGCAGATACTCATCGCCGGTGACCTGGAGATCGATGCGGGGTTACGCGAGGTCCGCGTCGGCGGCCGCCCGATCGAGTTGACCCGCAAGGAGTTCGAGCTGCTGCGCCTGCTCGCCGCCGAACCGCATCGGGTGTTCTCCCGGACCGACCTGCTGCGTCGGGTGTGGGGATACGACGAGCTGGACGCCGAGATCGCCGCGTTGGCGAGCCGGACGATCGATACGCATCTGAGCAGCGTCCGCAAGAAGCTCGGCTCGCCGCACTGGATCGTGACCATCCACAGCATCGGCTTCCGCTTCAACGACGCGGCGATGCGCGACAGCTCGGTCCACGCGCGATAGGTTCCACCCCTGGGTGGAGGGCATTCATGTCTGCGGTGGTGTACTCGCGTGCCCGTCGGCGCGACGCTGGACGATATGACCGTCATCGACGTCTTGGCCGCAGCGGCGCTGTGGAGTCTGCAGATTCTCGCCCTGGTATGGCTGCTGACCGCGATCTGGTTCGCGGCGCGGTGGCCCGCGGGTCCACGCGGGAAGATCTGGCACTTCCTGTCGACGCTGCTGCCCGAACCATGGATGATCCTCGGCATCATCGTGCTCTCTGTCGCGACACACCTTGTGCCGCAGACGTTCTGGTCTCATGTGACCTGGACCTGGTCGGCCTTCACGGCGGTGGGCGCGGTGCTGGTCGTGGCGTCGGTGGCGCTGATGATCTGGGCCCGGCTGGCATTGGGTGATATGTGGGCGGGCCGCCCGATGCTCCAGCAGGACCATCAGCTGCGCACCGGCGGCCCCTACCGCCTGGTGCGTCATCCGATCTACACCGGCCTGCTCGGCGTCATGGTCGGCCTCACCCTGATGTCCGGCTTCGGCGCCACCACCCTCACCCTGATCTTCGTCCTGGCCTGGCTACTGCGCCGCGTCCGCGTCGAGGACCGCATGCTGTCGATCGCCTTCGGCGATCAGTACCGCGAGTTCCAGAACCGGGTCCCGGCCCTGATCCCCTTCCTCGGCCGGTCGAATGCATAGGCAACCTATATAGGTATGTGATACAACCGACAGTGTGGGCGGAACGGCTCCCGGGGAAGACCTCGGCGAAGTCGCGGCGGCGCTGCTGGAAGTGGCCGCCGCCATGGTGCGTCACCTGCCACAACGCCAAGGCATGAGCCTGACCACGATGGCGACCCTGAGTCGGCTGGAACGTGAGGGCCCGGCACGGTTGACCGCGTTGGCGGCGGCCGAAGGTGTCACCCAGCCATCGATGACCCAGCTGATGCAGCGGCTCGAACTACGGGGACTGGTCGAGCGGATCCGCGATCCCGAGGACGGGCGGGCCTGTCTGATCGCGGTCACCGAGGCGGGACGAGGGCTACTGGCCGACCATCGGCGGACCCGCGATGCCTGGCTCACCGGGCTGCTGGCGAATCTGCCCGCCGCGCAACGCGCGGACCTCGGCTCGGCTCTGCGAGTGGCCACACCGATCGTCCGCGACATGATCCGACAGATCGAGGAAGTACCTGATGGCTATCGAAGAATTGACACCGCAGGCCGGTAGCCCCCGTTCGGAACGCCGCAAGACCTGGATCGGCGCCGATCACCCGCACTACAAATGGGTGGCGCTCACCAACACCACACTCGGCATGCTGGTCGCCACCATCAACGCCTCGATCGTGCTGATCGCACTTCCGGGCATCTTCAACGGAATTCGACTCGATCCGCTGCAGCCGGGCAATGTCAGCTATCTGCTCTGGGTGCTGATGGGCTACATGCTGGTGACGGCCGTGCTGGTCGTCGCCCTGGGCCGCCTCGGCGATATGTGGGGGCGCGTGCGCATCTACAACGCCGGATTCCTCATCTTCACCATCACCTCGGTGATCCTGTCGCTGGATCCGCTGCACGGCGGCGCGGGGGCGCTGTGGCTGATCGGCTGGCGCGTCGCCCAGGCCGTCGGCGGATCGATGCTGATGGCCAATTCGGCGGCCATCCTCACCGACGCCTTCCCGCAGCAGCAGCGCGGAATGGCGTTGGGCGTCAACATGGTTTCCGGTATCGCGGGATCGTTCGTCGGCCTGATCCTGGGCGGCGCGCTGGTGGCCTGGGATTGGCGGGCGGTGTTCTGGGTGAACGTCCCGATCGGCCTGCTCGGCACGCTGTGGGCCTACCGATCGCTGCACGAGACCGGGGTGCGCGCGCCCAGCCGGCGGATGGACTGGTGGGGCAATCTCACCTTCGCCGTCGGGCTCACCGCGCTGCTGGCCGCCATCACCTACGGCATTCAGCCCTACGGCGGCCATGTCATGGGCTGGAGCAATCCGTGGGTGCTGATCGGACTGATCGGCGGTATCGCGCTGCTGATCGCGTTCTGCGTGGTCGAGATGCGCGTCCCCGAACCGATGTTCCCGCTGCGACTGTTTCGCGATGCCGTCTTCGCCGGGGGCAATGTGGCCACGCTACTGGGCGCGATCGCCCGCGGCGGTCTGCAGTTCATGTTGATCATCTGGCTGCAGGGGATCTGGCTGCCGCTGCACGGCTACGACTATGCCGACACCCCGCTGTGGGCGGGAATCTACCTGCTGCCGTTGACGGTCGGCTTCCTCACCGCCGGACCGATCGCCGGCTATCTGTCGGATCGGTTCGGGGCCAGACTGTTCGCCGCGAGCGGATTCGTGGTGATGGCCGCCTCGTTCGCGGGTCTGGTGGTGCTGCCGACGAACTTCGGGTACTGGGTGTTCGCGCTGCTGATCTTCGTCAACGGCCTCGGCGGCGGACTGTTCGCGGCCCCCAACACCTCGATCATCATGTCGAGCGTGCCCGCCGCCGACCGCGGGGCCGCCTCCGGGATGCGAGCCACCTTCCAGAACGCCGGGATGGTGCTGTCGCTGGGAGTCTTCTTCTCGCTCATGATCATCGGCCTGTCGGGATCGATGCCGCATACCCTGCTGAGCGGTCTGACCGCGCAGGGCGTGCCCGTGCAGGCCGCGCAGACCGTCTCCGCGCTGCCGCCGGTGGGTGTGCTGTTCGCCGCGTTCCTGGGCTACAACCCCATCCAACATCTGCTCGGTCCGACCATTCTCGGTGGACTACCGCCCGCCAATGCCGCGAATCTCACCGGGCGCCAATTCTTCCCGAATCTCATCTCGCAGCCGTTCCACGACGGCCTGGTCGTGGTGTTCTCGATGGCGATCGCGCTGTCGTTGATCGCGGCGGTCGCCTCGCTGATCCGCGGACGGGTCCCGGTGGTGCGGACGGCCGCCGCCGCGGCCCCGGGCGATCCGGCGTTGGCCGTCTCCGAGATTCCGGTCCCGGAGACCACCGAATCGCTTGCCGCGGTACGCGGTCGGGTCCGCGATCCCGCGGGTCACCCGATCGCGCGGGCGACGCTCACCCTCATCGATCACGAGGGACATCAGCGCGGCCGGGCCCGATCCGGCCCCGACGGCGCCTATGCGATGCCCGCCCCGTTTCCGGACCACTACGTCGTGGTCGTGGCCGCCGACGGCTATCAGCCCGATGCGGCCGGGCTACACGTCGGCAATTCGGCTGTGACACATGACCTCGTCCTGTCGGGCACCGCGGGCCTGGGCGGATCCGTGCACGACCGTAGCGGCGCTCCCGTGGCCGAGGCCACCGTCGTGGTCACCGATCCGCGCGGCGAGGTCGTCGCCGCGGCGGTGACCGGATCCGACGGCGACTATGCGATGCCCGGACTGTTCCCGGGACCGTTCACGGTCACCGCCAGCGCGCTGGGCTATCTCCCGGCCGCCGTCCCGGCCGAATTCGGCGGTGCCGCGAATCCGCGCTGCGATCTGCTGCTGACCCCGGCCGCCACCATCGTCGGCACCATCCGTCACGATCGCACCGATCGGCCCGTCCCCGACGCCCGGATCACGCTGCTCACCGACGACGGCGTCACGATCGCCGCGGCCACCACCGATGAGGACGGCACCTACGCGCTCACCGACCTCACGCCGGGTGCGTACCTGATGCGGGTGGCGGGATATCCGCCGGTATCGACCCGAATCACCCTCAACGGCAACGGAAGTCCCGTCCTGGACCTGCAACTCGGCCATTCCGACTGATCCCGGCGCTACTTCGGCAGCAGTGACGACACCGGAGTCTGGGTCTCGCATCCGGCGGGTGCTTCAGATGGCTGACGACGAACCGGCGGGCAATCGGAGAAACAGTCCGATAACGAAGCCCGTGGGGTAGCGACGCGCCAGTTACAGTAACGACCGGTTTGTACTGTTCATGGACGCTCCACCCCCTCTTCGTTCGGGAAAGTAGTCCGCATGAGCACGGTGCGAGCAGTCGGCGCAATGGCCGCCATCATCACCTCGATACTGCTGGGCGGAGCCGGTGCGGTCACCGGGCAGGCGCATGCCGCCTCCCCCGCGGTCGTCGGCGGTGGGTCGGGAATCGCGCTGGCGACCGCGGATCCGGCCACAAGGGCGCTGTGCACGCTGACCACGATCGGATACGACCACGCGAATCGGCTGGTCGGCATCACCGCGGGCCACTGCGGCGAGACCGGGGCCGAGGTCTGGGCGGAGAACTCCCGCGGTACCGGGGTGATCGGCCATGTCGCCGTGCGCGATCGCCAGCATGACTGGGAGACAATCGAATTCGATCCCGCCCAGGTGATCGCGGTGCGCCGGGTCGGGGAGACGGAGATCAACGGCATCGGCGCCGTGCCCGCACCCGGCGATACGGTCTGCAAGAACGGCCGCACCACCGGATTCACCTGCGGCATCGTCCTGGACAGCGATACAAGGCAATTCGTCAACTACGCCTGCGCCACCCATGGCGACTCCGGCGGCCCGGTTCTCCTCGGCGACCGCCTGGTGGGAATGATCAACGGCGCCGCCTACGCCGCCTCCGGCCACCTGAACTGCCTCGACCCCGCCATCCCCCTGCACAGCCCCGCCCTGTCCAACCAGATCACCACCATCCTGGCCGAAATCGACGCCATCACCGAATTCGATGCGGTAGGAGCCGGATTCCGGCCCCTGTGACCGGCGATCCGGGCGAACCACAGCTGTCCGTGCCGCCCCGGAAATCCAGGGGCCCATCCACCCCGCACTACCGGAACTCTCAGCAGGTGGCCGGTGCAATACACTTCGGGATGCTCGAAACAGCTGTCGGAACACGAGATTCCGGAGCCGTACCGGAGGAGATGCGTACACCATGACTCGAACTACCAAGTCGCCCTGGTCGATTCGTCTCGCCACGGGAACGGCCGCGCTCGCGGTCGCCGCCTGCGTGACCGCCCTGGCCGCACCGCAGGCCTCGGCCACCGTGACCAGCATCACCATCGCGCCCGGACTCTCCCTCGGCGCGCACTCCTACGGAACGACCTGCTCCTACACCGTGACCGCACAGGTGGACGACAACAGCAAGACGGTCTACTTCTACGAAAGCGGCCAGGGCTCCACCGGTTTCGCTCAGGCACAGCCCGCCAACGGCATCGCCACGGCCACCTGGACCCCGTCCTCGACGAACGTGAAGTACGTCTACGCCTTCCAACCGAACGCGACGACCGCGGCGGCGCAGCCGGTCGACGTCGGCACCGGAATCAACCTCGGATCCTCCTGCGCCGCAACCTGAGAGCCCGCCGTTGGATCCGGTGCGGAGGTCAGGCGAGTGTGTCGAGGATCGCCGCCGGTTCACGCGATGCCGACATGGCTGGCGGACAGGGTCCGGACGTCGAACGGATTCGACTGCCTCGGCCCCGGCGGTCCCTTCCACGCGCCGATGGTCGCGCTGCGGATCGGCGACGTCCTGCGCGATATCGCACGTCAGGGCGGAGTCGGAGCCGGGTACCGCGTGCTCTGACCGCCGGCCGATGTGACTTGGACTACAAACATGTCCGACCGATCGGGTTTATAACTAGCGTGACAGGCACCCAACGCACGCCATCCCGACAGGAGCCTGTCGTGTCCACACTGCATCCGCGTCTTCGGGCGGCGGTCGCCGTCCTCGGTGCCGGAATCATGGCCAATGCGGTGTCGAATGCCCTGCACACCAACGGCTTTCAGCTGCACCGCTACAACCGGACGCTCGCCGCGATCGACGGACCGGCGGTCGTCTGCACCACCGCGGCCCAGGCCGCCGCGAGCGCCGCCGCGGTCTGGTCCTTCGTCCACGACGACAAGGCCAGCCGTGCGGTGTGGTTCGGACCGTCCGGCGCGCTGCGATCGGCCCGCGGGGCGCTGGTCATCGAAAGCTCCACGCTGTCCACCGATTACGCCGAGTATTGGATGGCCGAGGCCATCAGGCACGGCGCCCGTCCGGTGCTGGCCCCCGTGACGGGCAGCCGCCCCGCGACGGTCGAGGGCGCGCTGCTGGCCTTCGTATCCGGCGCCGATGCCGATGTCGACGCCGCCCGGCAGCTGCTGGGCACGGTGGCCCGGGAAGTGGTCCGGGTCGACAGTGCGCGCGCCGTGGCCGAGGTCAAGCTGCTCAACAATGCGCTCAACGCGATCATCCTCACCGGCCTCGCCGAAGTACTCACCGCCGCAACCACTCTCGGCCTCGATCGCGACCAGCTGGTGGATGTGTGGTCGCGGCACACCTGGGCCGCGCCGGTCACCGCCCTCTACGGTTCGGCGATGATCTCCGGCGACCACCGGCTGATCAATTGCGCGGTATCGGTCGCGGCCAAGGATCTACGCTATGCCCGCGCCACCTTCGGCACCCCGCTGCTCACCCTGGTCGCCGACCGATTCGACCGGGCCGCGGCCGCGGGCTGGGGCGACCACGAATTGTCCGCCATCATCGAATTCTGCACCGAAACATCCTGACCCACAGCGGTACTCGACCCACTAGCGGCCAGCCGACAGCGATATGCCGAGACGACCACCCCGCCCCGGACCACCGATCCCTACGGCCCCGACGGCTATGACATCTGGGGATACGACCGCCACGGCTATGACCGAGAGGGTTACGACACGTGGGGCTTCGACAGGTTCGGTTACGAACGGGGTGACAGCCGGACCGGACTTCCCCACCAGGGTTGCCGCCGTAACGGCCTGGACCGCCCGAATGCCGACAACCTGGCATGCGATCGGTGGCGAGCGTCGCTGCCCCCGTTCTCCGGCAACGCCTCCTAACATCGGTGGCATGTCGATCACTACGGGCTCCCTCGCCCATATCCGTCTCACGGTGTGCGATATCGATCGATCGCGGGCCTTCTACGAGAAGGTCTTCGGTTGGCCGGTGCACTGGAGGTTCCGGCCGATGCGGATGAAGCCACGCACGAGCGCCTCGGATTTCTGCACGGCGGAGTGATCTACCGCATGGAATACGGTCTGATCGGCCTGCGTCCCGTCGCCACCGACCGTTTCGACGAGAACCGCGTCGGACTCGACCATCTCGCGTTCTCCGTGCCGTCACTAGCCGAATTGGAAACCGCCGCAGCACATCTGGATGCCTGTGGTGTCGCGCACGAGGGCATCAAGGATATCGGCCTCAGCTACATCCTGGAGTTCCGGGATCCGGACAACATCGCGCTGGAGCTGGTCGCGCCCAAGTAGTCCCATCCATCGGCCTGACCTCGACGCGATTCATGCGCTCACGGTACGAAGCCGGAACCGATTTTCGCGTAGCGTCGAGGCAGGAGACCGGCACGGCGATGGAGAGGATGTGGCTGCGATGAGCGACCCGGACAACGATCGCGTTCCCGAACCGCAGGGCACCTTCGCGGGTCTGCCCTACGATTGGCGCCGCCCGACCGCGGCGCGGATCCGGGCGCGCTGGTGGAATCCCGACGATCGGCGGCTGTTCACGCCCAAGTCGTATGGCTGGGGGTACGACCTCAATCTGTATCGGCTGCTCCATTGGCGATGATCAGCCCGCTCTCATAGGCCACCACGACGGCCTGGGCGCGGCTGGTGACCGCGAGTTTGCTCATGATGCGTTTGGCATGGGTCTTGACGGTGGACTCGCTCAACACCAACCGCTGTGCGATCTGCGCGTTGGTCAACCCGTTGCCGATCAGGCGCAGCACCTCGGTCTCGCGCGGGGTCAGCTCGGCCAGCGCGGGTGCGGTCACGGCCGTGCGATGGTGCTGGGAGAAGGTCTCGATCAGGCGCCGAGTGATGGCGGGCGCGATGAGGATATCGCCGACGACGATGGTGCGGACGGCGGTGAGGATCCGCTCGGGCGGGGTGTCCTTGAGCAGGAATCCGGACGCTCCGGCGCCGAGTGCGGTGTAGACGTACTCGTCGAGGTCGAAGGTGGTGAGCACGACCACATGCGGCGCGTCGTCCGCACCGGCGGCGAGAATCTGGCGGGTGGCGGCGATTCCGTCCAGCACGGGCATCCGGATATCCATCAGGATGACATCCGGTTCGACGGTGGCGGCGAGTTCGACCGCGCGGCGGCCGTCGGCGGCCTCGCCCGCGACGTCGAATCCGGGTGCGGCAGTGAACAAGGCCACCAGCCCCGCGCGGATGAGCGCCTGGTCGTCGGCGATGAGTACGCGGATGGTCATCGGTCTCCGTTCATCGGCAATCGCAGCAATACCGCGAAGCCGCCGCGTTCGCGAGGGCCCGCGGCCAGCACCCCGCCGTACAGTTCGGCGCGCTCACGCATGCCGATGATCCCGTGTGCCGCAACCGAATCGGCCCGCTTCTTCGGGCCGGTTCCGTCGTCGGTCACCCGCAGGGTGACCGTATGCGTGCCATAGGTCAGCTCGACCTGCGCGGTGGCGGGTCCGGCATGTTTGAGAACGTTGGTCAGCGCCTCCTGCGCCACCCGATAGGCGCACAGGTCCGGTCCGGAGGACAGCGCGCGCGGCTCCCCGGCAACGGTGAGTTCGACCGGCAGCCCGGCGGCACGGATGCGGTCGACCAGATCGCACAGTTGCGCGAGGCCGGGTTGCGGATTGTGATCGGGCATATCCTCGGTGTCCACGCGCAGCAGCTCGAGCAGCCGCCGCATCTCGGCCAGCGCCTGGCGGCCGGAATCGTTCACGGCGGCCAATGCGGTTCGCGCCGTGGGCATATCGGTATCGAGCACATAGGTCGCCACTCCGGATTGCAGTGAGATGACGGCCATGTGGTGGGCGACGATATCGTGCAGCTCCCGGGCGATGCGCTCCCGTTCCTCGGCCGCGATCCGGGCCGCCTTCTCGGCGAGCAGTTCGCTCCGCTTGGCCCAGCGCCGGGAACTGTCGCCCAGGATCCACGCGATCAGGGTCTCCAGCACCGCGTCGAGCGACTCCAGCCAGTTCAGGCTGCCCGCGCTGGGCACATTGGAGAGCATGGCCACGGGCAGCGTCAACACCCAGGCCGCGGCCGCCACGCGCATGGGCCGATGCCTGGCCACGGTGAACATGCTGATCAGCAGCCCGGCGCCGAAGGTCGGGAAGCTCGGATAACCCAGCAGCAGATAGACGGCCAGCGCGGCGCCGATCACCGCCATACTCGCCACGGGCGCATATCGGCGCGCGACGATCGGCGCCGTCGACAACAGTGCCAGGGCCACCGCCGGCGCATGGGCCCACTGGGAATCGGGCATACCGGCCACGATCAAGATCGTCACCGCCACCGCGAGCACCGAGTCGATGAGAATTGGCCGAAAAGTTGCCCGCACCGCCCCACGATATCCGGGCCATTCGGACAGCAGGGACCGGCATCATGGTCAACCGCAGAGCGCGGCGTCCTCGATCGCCTCGAAGGCCGCGCGCTCCTGCGCCACCGGCCCAGGGAATTGCCGGGTGGTGAAGGAGATTTCGGCCCGACGAGTGCGGTCCAATGTGGTGAAGACCCAGGTCGTATAGCCGTGGACGGAACCCTCCTTGACCCACACCGGCACCCCGCAGTGGGTCTGCGTCACGCTCAGGCCGAGTCCGTCCTCGTCATTGAGCGGCCGGGTGTGGGTCATCTCGGCGATCTCGGCCGGGCGAAGCAGCGTGCCGTCGGTGAGGGCGGCGAGAAACCGATCCAGATCCGCGGTCGTGGAGATCATGGAACCCGCGGCGCCACTCCAGCTCGTATCGTTTTCGGTGACGTCGACCGGAATGTTGTTCGAATCCAGCGCATATCCGTGCGCGTGCGGGTCCGCGATCTCGGTATCGTCGCCGGGGATGCTGGTCGCGATCAGCCGCAGCGGGGCGATGATGCGGTCGGTCACCTCGTCGGCCCACCTGCGCTCGGAGACTGCCTCGATGACCATCCCGGCCAGCACATAGTTGGTATTGGAGTAGTTGAATCGGCTGCCGATCGGGGTCAGTAGCGGTTGGCGGGTCGCCGCCGCGACGGCCAGCTGCTGCCCGTCCACGCGCCGCAGACGGTTTCGCAGGAATTCGTCGCCTACCAGGGGAATCGCGGGATTGTCGTCGGCGAACTCGGCCAATCCGCTGCTGTGCTGCAACAGCATTCGCACCGTGATCGCCGCCCGATCGGCGGGCAACAGACCGGGCAGATACCGATTCACCGGGGCATCCAGCTCGACCCGATGCTCGCCGACCAGTTGCAGCATGACCGCGACCGTGAACAGTTTGGTGACACTGGCGATCCGGAAACGCCCGTCCACGGGTACCGGCTGCCCGCCGTCCAGCTCGGTACGACCGGCGACGGCGGTGTATTGCCGACCGTCGCGGGTCACGCGGATCTGCGCACCGACCGCCAGACCCTCGGCGACCATACGGTCGAGGACCTCCCGCGAACGGTCGGCCGGATCGTGCGTACCGGAGGTAGGAGTACAGCCGCTGAGCATGCCGACGCCGATCAGGACCGTGAGTACTCGCTTCATACCGCTTACCGTAGAAAACGGCGACCCGCTCGTCGTCACCCCGCGACAGCAATTCGCGGTACCCCCGCAGGGGTAGATCGGCACTAACTTTTGATGGACTTCACCCGGGCCAGATGATTCACGGCGATCGTATGATCCATCTGTTCGAGCATGCAGCGGATGTCCTTCTTGTGCTCGGTCGAGGTGTTCGGATTGTTCAGCTGCTTTTCGAGTGTGCGGCGGGCGCGGCGGATGACGGCCCATTCGCCGTACCATTCCGTCCATTGCCGGACCTGGTCGAAGGCTGCCCCGGTGACCACCGCCAGAATGGGAGCCGAATAGAGGAATACCAGACCCGGAATCGTATCCACGCCGATATGCTGCGCGATGGTGATCAGCAGGGTGCCGCTGCCCGCTCCGCCGATTCCCGCATTCAATCTCTGGCCGGCATTGCTATGGGGCGAACGCCTGACCGCCACCCATACCGATTCGGAGATCCGATTGTATTGGGCCACTTACCCGTTCACTCGCTCGCCCCGATGACCGAGATGTTCAGCGGCCGAGCACCGAGAGCAGGATGCCGAGGGATTCCGTGCCGAATGCGGTGAGGGCGTCGGTCGCCATGCCGATTCGTCGGTGGCTGTGTCCGGAAAGGTGGGATAGATGACCTTGGATCACCGAACACCCCGAGGACGATCTGTCGCTGGCCGCGCTGGCGCAGCGGGCGAGCCTGTCGTCGCGGCAGTTCGCCCGCGCCTTCTCCACCGAGGTGGGCATGTCGCCGGGGCGCTATGTGGACCGCATCCGGGTCGAGGCGGCTCGCCGCCGGCTGGAGGACACCCGCGACAGCGTCGAGGAGACCGCCCGCGCCTGCGGCTACGGCACACCCGAGGCAATGCGCCGCGCCTTCCTGCGCCAGCTCGGCGTCGGCCCGGCCGAATACCGACGCCGCTTCCAACCCGCGCAGCGGAGTGCGTCATGAAGGTGGCCGACCGCAGGCCGGGGTGCGAATTTCGAGATCGGCCTACTTCGGTACAGACAGCTGAGGGTGATCAAGCAGTGCTTGCCATGCTGCGGCCCACGGGAACCGGTCTGCGGAGTCGCCACCGGCTTTCGGTTCGGGTGGTGTGGCTTCGACCAGCATGGTTACGCCCCACTGTGTCCAAGCTGAATGGCGGGCTGAGCAACGACGTATGCAAGCCCAGGAGATACACCCCGCCGAATCCGGGCTATGGCCGCGGGGATGGCCGCACGAGGCACCCGACCGCCCACTGAGCGTGCCCGAAGCGCACGCCACCATGCAGCGTCACAGGGAATGTCGCACCGACGACTGCCCGCGTAAGGCAGCGGCACGGCAGACGCTGAATGCCGCTGGGCGCAGGAAACCGGGCCCATCACGGGAGCGCTGATGAACTTCGCCTATGCCTCGGGCAGTACCTACTCGAGAGTCATCCCTCCGACACACCGGATACCGTCGCGAGTTCCTTCTGCGTCAACCCGCGGCACTCGGTTGACCGCCGCGCGGCCCTGCGGGGTCACTGCAGGGCCGGTATGTGCCGATCGGCCAAGGTATTCCAGAACATCAACTCGTAATCGTGCAGGAGCCGGCGGTAGGTATGTGCCTGCTGTGGCGCCCATCCGCGGTCGAGTGCGCCTTGGATGATGGCAAGGATCCGGTCGGCTCTGCCGGGCACCGGTGTGGCGAACAGATCGAAGAAGCCGCATGCGTCGTCGGTGAGCCCGTAGTGATCGCGCAACGGGCGGGTGACCATCGCGCAGTAGCTGCACCAGGTGTCCAGATTCGACGCCACGGCGAGGAGTACATCGTGCGGATCCCCGTTGAGCGCCAGCCATGCCTCGTACCCGGCGTAGGCCTGGCACCCCGCGAGCGGCTCGTACTCGCGGAATGCGGTGTCGTCCATCCCGCACGCGGCCGCGAGACTGGCCAGCTTGTCCAGCGCGACATTCTTCCGCTGGACGAGCTGCGCGACGAACTCGATCAACGCCCGGTCGGTCGATCGAGCGGCGAGAGTGAGGAAGCTTCGCTGTGCACTGGTGATGATCAGCTGCTGCTCGGCAGCGAACGCTGCCAGCACCGACCGCGGTGCCCGACCCCGCGTGATCTCGAGTGCCAGGCGGTTTTCCTCGTCGGATTTCGGTTCTTTCTGGATCTCACCGAGCAAGGCACGAGCGGCGTCAACCAAGTCCCAGACCCCTTCCTGCACAGTGACCCCGACGGGGCACTCATCGAGAACGCTTGCAGCGTACCAATATTCCACTCAGAACCACCGCTGGAGCGACTGCGCCGAACTCGCCACCGCGCTCACGACTTCACCTATGCCTCGGGCGGTACCCCCAGTGCGTCACTCGAGACTCACCCTCCGACAGACGCCAAAGTTACGCGGCCTTGCCTAATGTCTGTGACGTGACATCACACCGTATGGCTCCCCACAGGAATTCGTGACAGTGCGGCACAACATTCGGGTCGGTCGTCGTACCGTCTTATCCAGTGCCCTCGTTGCGGCCGCCGTCGGATGGGGCGGCATACCCGGTTCCGCGCGCGCTGAATCCGGCAGCGAAGTCGACTGCCGCGGTGGCCGTTTCGCGGCACTGCGGTGGCCGCAATCCGACAATGCCCCGGTGGCGGTGCGGTTTCGGGTGAACGGATCGTGGAGCGACCCGATCGATGTTCGCCGGACAGCGCACGGGCGAGATGATCGGCCGGGGCAGCTGTCGGAGGCCTTCGCCGTCCCTGCCGGGGCCGACCGGCTCGGCGTCATCTGCGATGCCGTGGTCCCGGCGATACCCGCGATCTTCGGGCCCACCCCCGCGCCGCCGTTTCGCACACCGGTGACCACGTCCTATGCCTGGGGTTTCCCGGCCGTCACCCGATCCGGGTGGGGTGCCGACGAAGCATTGATGACCTGGGGCGAGCCGGATTACTCACCGGCGCAGGTGATCACCGTGCACCATACGGCCATCCCCACCGGGGAGGAATACGGCGACTACCGCGACGCCGTCACCGGCATCTACCGCTTCCATGCGCGGCCGGCGCCGGACGGGAACGGCTGGGGCGATATCGGATATCACCTGATCATCGATCCCAACGGTGTCGTCTACTCCGCCCGGCACAGCGGAGCCGACGATTCCCCGATCTTCAAGCCGGGATCGGATCTGCGACCCGGCGCCGAGATCGTCACGGCCGGCCATGTCTCCCGCGCCAACGCCGGTAACCTCGGCGTCTGCTTGATCGGCAACTTCACGCACGGACTGCCGAGCAAGGCCGCGCTGCACAGTCTCGATATCGTGCTCACCCGGCTGTGCACGGGATTGGGCATCAACCCGTTCGCCCAGGTGCGCTATGTCAACCCGATCAACGGCGTCACCGCCACCGTGCCCGCGGTCGCCGGACATCGGGATTGGCAGAATGTGTGCGGTCCGACCGAATGCCCGGGCGACTTGCTGCACACGATCCTGCCGTTGCTGACGGGTCTGTCCCGACTCGGCTGAGTCCCTGGCGCCCTCAGACGAAGGCGCTCAGGCCGGTGATGGCGCGGCCGACGATGAGGGTGTTCATCTCGCGGGTGCCCTCGTAGGAGTAGATGGCCTCGGCGTCGGCGACGAAGCGGCCGACGTTGTGCTCCAACAGGATTCCGTTACCGCCGAGCAGTTCGCGTGCCCAGCCGACGGTTTCGCGCATGCGCACCGTGCACCAGGCCTTCGCCAGGGAGGAGTGGCGGTCCTCGGCGCGGCCGAGATCCTGTAGCTGGGACAGGCGTGCGCACAGCGCCCAGGAGGAGGTGATGTTGCCCAGCATGCGGACCAGAAGGTCCTGCACGAGTTGGAATCCGGCGATGGGGCGGCCGAACTGCTCACGCTCCAACGCATAACTCAGCGCGTTCTCATACGCGCCGCGGGCGCAGCCGACCGCCATCCACGCGACGCCCGCACGGGTCATGCGCAGCACGGCGGCGGTATCGCGGAAGGAGTTCGCGTTCTGCAGCCGATCCACCTCGGGGACACGGACATCGGTGAGGGTGATCAGCGCGTTCTGCACCACGCGCAGCGCGATCTTGTCCTCGAGTTTCGATGTGGTGAAACCGGGAGTGTCGTTGGCGACCACGAAGCCCTTGACCTGTCCGTCGGCGATATCCTTGGCCCAGATCACGGTGAGATCGCCGAAGGTGGCATTGCCGATCCACTTCTTCTGCCCGTCGAGAATCCAGGTATCGCCCTCGCGCCGCGCGGTGGTGCGCAGCCCGCCCGACGCGCCGGAGCCGACCTCGGGCTCGGTCAGCCCGAACGCGCCGATCCGCTCCATCCGCGCCATCTCGGGCAGGAACCGCTGCCGCTGTTCGACGCTGCCGCACAGATAGATCGAGCCCATGGCCAATCCGCCGTGCACGCCGGCGAAGGTGGCCACCGACGGATCGGTGCGCGCCAGCTCCATCGCCACCATGCCGTCGAGCAGGAACGACCGTCCGGGACAACCGAATCCGTGATACGGCAGTCCGGCGAGCCCGAGATCACGCAGCCCCGGCACGATCTCGAAGGGGAAGCTGCCACGCTGCCAGTGCCGGTTGATGATCGGCGCCACCTCGGCGGTCATGAACTCCCGCACCCGGTGCAGATACTCGCGGTCGGCGTCGTCGAGCAGATCCTCCAGGGCATAGAAGTCCGCGCTGTCGACGGTGATGGTGCTGCTCATTGCTGCTGCCTCCGGAATCGTTCGATGACGGGCGCCAATTCGGCGGCGTTGGTGATGAGGTCGACATGCCCACCCGGGTGCAGATGCACGGTCGAATGCGGCAGTAGACGATGCATGATCCGGGCGTTGGCCACCGGGATGATCGGATCGTCGGTCCCCGCGACGATCAGCGTCGGCTGCCGGATGAACGGCAGCGCGCCGATACTCGTCCACACCGATCCGGCGAGCAGCTGATGCAGATAGCCGATCCGCGATCCCGCCATCAACTGCCGGTCGAACAGCCGCTCGACGACGGCCGGATCGGTGCGCACGGTGCCGCCGTAGAGTTCGCCCGCGATCGCGGCGGCATAGTGGTGATCGAGAAAACGGCGCGGCGTCAGCATCTTCAGCAGGGCCGTCGGGTTTCCGGGCACCATGATCACCCCGGTTCCGGTGGACACCAGGATCAGCGCGCGGCAGCGACGCGGATGCTGGAAGGCGAACTGCTGCGCCAGCGCGCCACCCCAGGACAGCCCGAGGATATCGACCCGGCCACCGAGTCCGACCTTGCGCAGCAGCCCGCCGAGCACCGCCGCGAGATACGGAAACCCGTAGGGCAGCGGCGAATTCGGCGATCCACCGCTACCCGGCACATCGAATCGCACCACCGTGGTCCCCGGATCCAGCTGCCCGACGAGCGGATCGAGCACCTCGAGGCTCGCGCCGATGCCGTTGCACAGCACCAGCGGCACCCCGCTCCCCCACCGGATGTCCACCCGGATCTGCTGTCCCAGTATCGGAACCAGCCGCTGCTCGACGGCCATGGCGGCCCTTTCAGTGTTCGCGCACATAGGAACCCGGCGCGGGCTCGAGGGGCGGGAGCTCGGCTGTGCCCGGTGCGCGGGGCGCATCCTGTTCCGGCCCGCCGCGTTCGGCGAGCCAGGCCACGAAATCGGGCCACCAGGAACCCTTCTCGGTGCGCGCCTCGTCCAGCCAGGCCGCCGGATCGGCCTCGTCGACGCCGCCGACGCGGTAGGAGGCCTTGGGATTTCCGGGCGGATTCACCAGTGCGGCGATATGCCCGCTGGTCGACAGCACGAAGCGCAGATCCTTCGCGCCCAGTAGCCGCGCGCTGCGGTAGCAGGCCTGCCACGGCGAGATGTGGTCGGCGATTCCGGCCACCACATAGGTGTCGACCGTCAGCTCGGACAGATCGACCGGCGTCCCCAGCATCGTCACCGCGCCCGGGGTGGTGAGCGAATTGTGCACGCCCATCAGCACCATATCCCGATGCAGCGCGGCGGCCATGCGCGTGGTGTCGGCATTCCAGAACAGCACGTCGAACGGTGCGGGCACGCGGCCCTGCAGATAGTTGTTGACCCAGTACCGCCACACCAGATCGTTCGGGCGCAGCCAGGCGAACACCTCGGCCAGCGCGCGGCCGTCGAGATAACCCTTGCGGGCCGACAGTGCGATCGCGATCTCGGCCGCCTCCTGATCGATGGCCGCGGCGGCGAATCCGGCGTGGCTCTGATCGAGCACCGTCACCATGAGGGTCAGCCCGGCCAGCCGAGGGGCCTGCCCGATCGCGGTCAGATGCGCCGCCGTCATCGCCGCGATGATCCCGCCCGAGCACGAGGCCTGCAGCTGGGTCCGGTCCGAACCGGTGATCCGCTCGACCGCGCCGAGCGCGTCGATGATCGCCTGCCCGTAGGCATCGAGGTCCCACTCCCGTTGCCCGGCACCGGGATTGCGCCACGAGATGGCGAACACCTGCTGACCCGCGCGCAGGAAGTACTCGATCATGCTGCGGCCGGGCGCGATATCCATGATGTAGTACTTGTTGATCACCGGCGGCACCATCAGCAGCGGCACCGAGGCCACCCGCTCGGTCTGCGGCGTGTACTGGATCAGCTCGAACATCTCGGTGCGCAGCACCACCGAACCCGGTGTGGCGGCGACGGTCTCGCCGAGAGTGAACGCATCGGCCTCGACCATCGACGGCACCCGCGGCGCGGTGGACATATCGGCGAGGAAATGCCGCAGCCCGCGCACGGCGCTGCGACCTCCGGTGTCCACCAACGCCTTCCACGTCACGGGATTGAGCAGCGGATTGTTACTCGGCGACAATCCCTCCACGAGGTTGTCCAAGACGAACCTCATCCATTCGGCGTCGCGCCAGTCCAGCTCGGCGTCGGCGAACAACGCCTCGACGGTGTCACCGGCGGCCAGATAGGCCTGCATGGACCGCTTGAACAGCGGATTGCCCTGCCATGCCGGATCATCGAAGCGCCGATCGCCCTTGCGCGGGGCGCGCCGCGACCGGCCGCGCGCGATCTGGGTCAGCTCCTGCCCGAGCGCGCCGACCCGGCCCGCCACGGTGCCCGGTTTGCGGGCCAGGCTCAGCCCCAATCTCGTCCACGAGGTGTTGGGCAACATGCGCCGGCCGATACCGATGGCCGAACCGGTCAGCAGCAGATCCAGCGGCGCGGCGAGTTCGTCGGCGTTCTCGATCGTCGTTGTCATGGGTGTACTCCTCCAAACAGGGCGGCTGACAGCACGGTAGATCCGATTCGGCGGCGCGCCATTGTCCCCGGAGTACGAAGTCCGGGCCGATATTTGTCGCGGCTAACTTGCGCCCCGCCACAACACCGCCGGTCCATACCAGTGACACAGCAGCAGCGCCAGCTCGACATCGAGCCGGTCCGCCTCGATCGGCCGCCCGCGACGTGAAATCGCGCGCGCCACACGGTATTTCACGGAGTTGAAATGCAGGTCGAGCTCCGCGGCCGCGGCCTTGTAACTCGATCCCGCGCCCAGGAACACCCGCAACGTCTCGCGCAGCCGCTCGTCGTTGTCGTTATCGGCGGCGAGCTCGCCGAGTACGTGGGCCACCCACTGTCCGGCCGCGCCGACATCGCCGCCCAGCAGCGCGGCGGCCGCCAGTCCCGGATCGGAGGCGGCCAGGACCTTCGACACCGCACCGCCCGCGACGGCGACCGAGCGGGCGGCCTGCGCCTGCCGATGCGTGCGGCGGAATCCGTCGATGCCCGACGCCATCTCGCCGATGGTGAGCCACGGGCCCTCCGGCCGTGCGACCGCGAAGTCCCGGATCCGTTCTACCACAGCGGAATTCGCGGCCCGAAACGGCAGCCAGGCCCAGCCGCTGCCGCCATCGGCCGCGGCGAACAGCGGGCGCGCGCCGGTGTCGGTGGCCTCGGCCAGCTCGCGCACGAACCGCTGCAACCGCGTCAGCTCGTCGCCGGAGGTCTCGGTGTCCGGATACCACATGACCAGCGCGACGTGATACCAGTGCAGCGGATACCGGATCGCCTCGATCGCCGCGTCCACGTCCACCGGCCTGCGGCCCGCCAGCACCTCCCGAACCCGTAACGCCCGCAGGCTGTTCCGGCTCTCCAGCCACTGCTCGCGCTCGGTCTCGTACACCGCGACCACCTGCTGGGTGATCCCGTCGATGTATTCGAACAGCGTGGTGGTGATGACCTCCACCACCGGGATCCGGTCCTCGGCCTCGATATCCACCGCATGCAGTTCGGCGAAGACCAGCTCGGTCATCCGGCGCTGTCCGAGACGATACGCGCGCACCAGCGCGTTGACCGGAATCCCGTGCTGGGCAAGGCGTCTGGCGTATTCGATGGCCGCGGCGGGCGCCTGGATCCCGGCCACCGGGATATCGTGGCGCAGCGCGTGCAGAATCGTGTCGACATTGCCCTCGACGCTGGCGCCCAGCAGTTCGACCGTGCGCGCGTCACCGCGCAGTTCGGGGATATCGGCCTCGAGATTCTGCCGGATGTTCGCGCTGACCTGCGTCACCCGCTCGTTCAGGCGGGCGGCGATCCGTGCGACGTAACGGTTCACCTCGACGGCGCCGTCGCGACGAGAAGTCGTCACCCGTCCACGGTAGTCACCGCGCTCTCGGCACATCGGCGAATCGATTGTTCTCCGGCGACAATGCCACCGCCCGATTTCGTCGGCGCGCGACGGTGGCTCGATCGCGCGAAGTTCCTACCGTTGGCGGACCTTCTCTCACTTACCCTTCAGGACCGCCGATGACACTCCCCGATCTCCCCGACCGGCGCGCGGCCGCCGCACCCACCGCGCCCGCGCTCGCCGACGACACCGTGACACTGAACAACGCCGACCTCCTCGATCGGGTCCGCAGGGCCGCCACGGCCCTGCGCGGCGAGGGTGTCGGCGCGAGCGATGTGGTCGCGATCATGCTGCCCAATACCGTCGCATTCGTCGTATCCCTGTTCGCCGCATGGCGGGTGGGCGCGGCGGCCACGCCGATCAACCCGTCGCTGACACCGGCCGAGGCCGGATATCAGATCTCCGACGCCGGGGCGAAGGTGCTCATCACCGAGCAGGCCGTGACCGATGCGTCGGTAGCCACCGTCCTGTCCCCCGCCGCACTGTTCGACACCGAACCCGATGTGGCGCAGCCGAATCCGATCTCCTCGGACGCGCTGGCTCTGCTGATCTACACCAGCGGAACCACCGGGCGACCCAAGGGCGTGCTGCTCGACCACGCGAATCTGGATGCCATGTGCGCCATGGTGATCGCGGCCTTCGCGCTCACCGCCGCCGATCACAGCCTGCTCATCCTGCCGCTGTTCCACGTCAACGGCATTGTGGCGGGGACATTGTCGCCGCTGCTGGCGGGCGGGCAGGCCACCGTGGCGGGGCGGTTCGGCGCGCAGACCTTCTTCGACCGGGTCGAGGCCGGCCGCGCGACCTACTTCTCGGCCGTGCCGACCATCTACACGATGCTGTGCGATCTGCCCGCCGAGGTACGGCCGGACACCTCCTCGGTCCGATTCGCGATCTGCGGTGCGGCTCCCGCCAGTGTGGAGCTGCTCACTCGCTTCGAAACCCGTTACGGCATACCGATAGTCGAGGGGTACGGACTGTCGGAGGGGTCGTGCGCGAGCACGATCAATCCGCTGCACGGTCCGCGCAAGGCCGGAACCGTCGGACCGCCGCTGCCGGGCCAGACGATCCGCATCGCCGACCTCGACGGTGCGCCCGCGCCCCACGGCACGGCCGGTGAGGTGCTGATCTCGGGCCCGAATGTGATGCGCGGCTACCTCAATCGCCCCGAGGAGACCGCCCGGACCCTCGTCGACGGCTGGCTGCACACCGGCGATATCGGCTATCTCGACGCCGACGGCTATCTGGTCCTGGTCGATCGCGCCAAGGACATGATCATCCGCGGCGGGGAGAACATCTATCCGAAGGAGATCGAGACCGTCGTCTATCGGCTGCCCGAGATCGCGGAGGCCGCGGTGGTGGGCCGATCGAATCCGCTCTACGGCGAGGAGCCGGTCCTCTACGTCGCCCTGAACTCCGGTGCGCGGATCAGCGCCGACGACATCTCCGAGCATATGCGCGCCACGCTGTCGAAATACAAACGGCCCGTGGCGATCACGATTCTCGACCAACTACCCAAGAACGCCGTGGGCAAGATCGATAAGCCCGCCCTGCGGCGTCGCGATTCATAAGGAGACCATCATGGGATTCACGAAACCAGATCTGCCGCAGGTCGATCCGGAAACCTTCCTGCGCCGCCCGCTCATGGAACGCATGCGTGTACTGGCCGTCGACTGGGCCGAACACGGCTTCGGCTCGCCGCGCATGGTGCACACCATCTACATCGTCAAACTGGTCGTGCTCTATGCGCTCGGCGGCGTCGTCATCGCCACCGCGACCTCGAATCTCCCTGCGTTCTGGCATATTTCGCAGTGGTGGGATCAGCCGATCGTCTATCAGAAGGCGGTGCTGTGGACCGTGCTGCTGGAGGCGATCGGGGTCGCCGGATCGTGGGGTCCGCTCGCGGGCAAGGTCAAGCCGATGACCGGCGGGATCCTGTTCTGGGCGCGACCGGGCACCATTCGGCTGCGCCCGTGGAAATGGGTCCCGCTCACCGCGGGCGATCGCCGCGGCCCGATCGATATCGTGCTCTATCTCGCACTGCTGATCGGCGTCGCGGTGGCGCTGTTCGCCCCTGGCGCGCACAGTGATTCGCTGTCGGCGGCACTGCCGGACAACACCTCGGGTCTGGTCCGGCCCGCCCTGCTGATCGCCCCGATCGTTCTGCTGATTCTCAATGGCCTGCGGGATAAGACGATCTTCCTCGGTGCCCGCGGCGAACAGTATCTGCCCGCGTTGATCTTCTTCGCGGCGCTGCCGTTCGTCGATATGATCATCGCGCTCAAACTGCTGATCCTGGTCGTCTGGGTCGGCGCGGGTGTGTCCAAATTCGGCAAGCACTTCTCGCAGGTGGTGCCGCCGATGGTGAGCAACAGCCCCTCGGTGCCGTTCACCTGGCTCAAACGCGCGCACTACCGCGACTTTCCGCGCGATCTGCGGCCCTCGCGCGTCGCGGATGTGATGGCACATGTCGGCGGCACCACCGTCGAGGTGATCGCCCCGCTGGTGCTGTTCTTCTCGACGAACTGGTGGCTCACCGGGATCGCCGCGGCGGTCATGGTGATCTTCCACCTGTTCATCGTGTCGACCTTCCCGCTGGCGGTGCCGCTGGAGTGGAATGTGCTGTTCGCGTACGCCACGATCTTCCTGTTCCTCGGATTCCCGAATCAGCACGGCTACGCGATCACCGATATCTCCTCGCCGTGGCTGGCCGTCGTGCTGATCGCCGCGCTGCTGTTCTTCCCGATCCTGGGCAACTTCCGGCCCGACAAGGTGTCGTTCCTGCCCTCGATGCGGCAGTACGCGGGCAACTGGGCCTCGGCCGTGTGGGCCTTCGCGCCGGGCGCCGAGGCCAAGCTGGACCGGGTGACCCGGACGGCGAAGAATCAGATCGATCAGTTCATCGAATTCGGCTACGAGCCCGAGTGGGCGGAGGTGACCATGCAGCGCACGATCGCCTGGCGCACCATGCACAGCCAGGGCCGCGGACTGTTCTCGGTGCTGCTGCGCAACCTCCCCGATATCGACACCCGGACCGTGCGCGAGGCCGAGTTCGTCTGCAACTCGTTGATCGGCTTCAACTTCGGCGACGGTCATCTGCACGACGAGGATCTGATCACCGCGGTGCAGCGCCAGGCCGGCTTCGCACCCGGCGAGCTCATCGTGGTCTGGGTGGAATCGCAGGCCTGGGGCAGCCGGGTGCAGCGATACAAGGTCATCGATGCGGCACTGGGCGTGATCGAGCGCGGCACCTGGAAGGTGGCCGACGCCGTCGCCGAACAGCCGTGGTTGCCCAACGGCCCGATCCCGCTGGAAGTCATCTGGGCGCAACCGAATTCGCGGCCCGGCGTCCACGATGACCACGAGCGCGGAGCGCTGGCATGACGACCGCGACGGTGGTGGGCGGCGGGCCCAATGGGCTCGCCGCCGCGGTGGCCCTGGCCCGGGCCGGGGTCCGGGTGACCGTGCTCGAGGCCGCCGAGGAGGTCGGCGGCGGCACCCGCACCCGCGCGGCGCTGCTGCCCGGTCTGCTGCACGATCAGTGCTCGGCCACCCATCCGATGGCGGTCGGCTCGCCGTTCCTCACCGAACTCGGCCTCGAACGATACGGATTGTCCTGGCGCACACCGGAGATCGACTGCGTACATCCCCTCGACGACGGCAACGCGGGCGTGCTGTACCGCTCGGTGGAGCGCACCGCGGCGGGCCTCGGCCGCGACGGCGGCCGGTGGCGGGCGCTGTTCGAACGGCCCGCGGCACGATACGACGCACTGGCCGAGGACATCCTGCGACCGCTGTTGCGCATACCGCATCATCCACTCACGTTGGCCCGCTTCGGTATTCCGACGCTGCTGCCGGGATCGGCGGTGGCTCGGCTGTTTCGTACCGAGGAGGCCCGGGCGCTGTTCGGCGGCGTCGCGGCCCATGCCTTCCGGCCGCTGCACCAACCGCTCACCGCGGCCATCGGTTTGGGCATCCTCACCGCCGGACATCGGCACGGCTGGCCGGTGGCGGTGGGCGGTTCACAGTCGATCGCGAACGCGCTGGTGGCCCTGCTGACCGAATGGGGCGGCAAGATCGAGACCGGGGTCCGGATCGAGGACGCGGCACAACTACCCGCGAGCGATGTGACGATCTTCGATCTCGCCCCCGACGCCGTCGCGGGCATCCTCGGCGACCGGCTACCCGCACGAATCGCCCACGCCTACCGGCGTTTCCGACAGGGCCCCGGCGCCTTCAAGGTCGACTTCGCGGTCGAGGGCGGCGTGCCGTGGACCAATCCGCACGCCCGGCGGGCCGGAACGGTCCATCTCGCGGGACCCTTCGCCGAATTGGCCGCCGCCGAACGCGATATCCACGCCGGACGGCTACCGCGACGGCCCTTCGTCCTCGTCGGCCAGCAGTACCTGGCCGACCCGGGGCGCTCGGTCGGCGACATCCATCCGCTGTGGACCTACGCCCACGTCCCGCACGGCTACACCGGCGACGCCACCCCGGCGATCATCGCCCAGATCGAACGATTCGCCCCCGGCTTCCGGGACCGCGTCATCGACCGAACCGTCCGCACCACAACCCAATTGGCCGCCTACAACCCCAACTACGTCGGCGGCGACATCATGACCGGCGCCAAGGATATCCGCCAACTGATCTTCGGCCCCCGAACCACCCTGTCCCCGTACACGATCGGCATCCCCGGAATGTACATCTGCTCCGCGGCCACCCCACCCGGTCCCGGCGCCCACGGAATGTGCGGCGCGAACGCCGCCGCCCTGGCCCTGGCCCGCCTGCGGCGCTGAACGGTCCAGATCGTTTGCGACAAAGAGCTTTGGGTCGCGCACCGGCCGTCTACCGTTGAATTCAGACTGGTCTACGTCGTCGCGGTCACCCGAATTGATCTCTACTCGAGCGTCTCGAAAGAAGACATCGCATGAGCACCATCACGACATCCGACGGAACCGAAATCTTCTACAAGGACTGGGGCAGCGGGCAACCGATCGTCTTCAGTCATGGTTGGCCGCTGTCGGCCGACGACTGGGATAACCAGATGCTGTTCTTCCTGAGCCACGGCTACCGAGTCATCGCTCATGATCGGCGCGGCCACGGGCGATCCACCCAGACCGGCGACGGTCACGATATGGATCACTACGCCGACGATCTGGCGGCGGTGACCGAGGCCCTCGATCTGCGCGACGCCGTCCATATCGGCCACTCCACCGGCGGCGGCGAGGTGGTGCGCTATCTGGGCCGGCACGGGCAGAGCCGGGTGGCCAGGGCCGTGCTGATGAGTGCCGTACCGCCGCTGATGGTCCGGACCCCCGATAATCCGGGCGGCCTGCCCAAGGACGTATTCGACGATCTGCAAACACAATTGGCGGCCAACCGCTCGCAGTTCTACCGCGATGTCGCATCCGGCCCGTTCTACGGTTTCAACCGGCCGGGCGTGACGCCCTCGGAACCGATCATCGCCAACTGGTGGCGCCAGGGCATGATGGGCGGTGCGAAGGCCCAGTACGACGGCGTCGTCGCATTCTCCCAGACCGACTTCACCGAGGATCTGCTGAAGATCACCATTCCCGTTCTGGTGATGCACGGCGACGACGACCAGATCGTCCCCTACGCCGATTCCGGACCGCTGACCGCGAAACTGCTCCAGAACGGCACCCTCCACACCTACGAGGGCTATCCGCACGGCATGCCGACCACCCACGCGGAGACGATCAACGCCGATATCCTGGCATTCCTGAGGTCCTGAGCACGGCGCGAGCGACCGGCGGGCACCCGGCGTGCCCGCCGCGTACCCGGATCAGCTGGCCCGCAAGGTGATTCGAATCGGTTCGAGGGCGGCCGGGGAGATGGTCGTCACCGTCTCCGGCACCCGCAGTGCCGCATCGGCGAATACCCCCTCGATCTGATCCAGCGCGAGATCCGCCGATTGCAGAAGTTCCGCCAGCGCATCGAGTTTCGGGGCGAGCTCCTGGGTGTCGACGGTCTCGTCGTCGAGCAGGCCCCAGACGTCCCACAGGATCATCTCGTGCTTGTTCAGCGCGGCGAGGTCCTGCACCAGGTTGTGGGTCAGCTGCGGCCAGCTGCGCAGGAACGGCTCCGGCCGGTTCGGGGACACCACGAATCGGTCCGGATCCAGCACCCCGGCACGGCACTGTTCCCAGGCCTGCGGTCCGGTCAGGAACATATCCCTCGGCACGTCCAGCACATCGATCTCATCGTGCTCGGCGAACTCCGCATCGACCAGGCGCCAGCGTGATTCGGCCCGATCCCAGACCTCGGCGACCACATGGTCCAGCGCCCAGCCCTGCGTCAGATACATCGCGAATCCGATCCGCGCTCGCGCCGGGATGCCGTGGTGGCGGGCCAGCGCGACGAACAGCAGGGTGGCGTCGCGACAGCAGCCCACCACGCGGTCGGTCTGCTCGCGCGCACCGTCCAGCGGCCCCGGATTCAATTCGTGCAGCCGCTCGAGCAGGACATCGGCGTAGCGCGAGTCGATCTCGCGAATGCGGTCGGCGGCGAAACCGTGGCTGGTGATATCGCCGTGGGCCGCATAGTGGAACACCAGCCCGGCGACCGCCGCATGGATTGCGGGTAGATCGGGGCGGACGCCGTCGAACCATCGCGACATCGCCCGCGGATCGGTGAAACGACTCTGGGAGGTGTAGAACGTCGACACAGTCTCGGTCACCCTGCCGTTCTACGAAATTCGGCGCGCAATGTCCACTCCCTCCCCGGCGGTTCGCGGCGTGCCCTACCGGATCAACTGCTCCTCACCGACCCGCGCCTCGAGATCGGCGATGATCGCGCGGGCCGCCGCCGGGGTATCGGCCACCGCGGTCGCGGCGAGGATCGGCGCCGGGCGGCTCAACCCGCGGACGGCGGTGGGCACCGCCCGGATGCCCTGTGCCCACAGCCGTTCGAACAGTGGGCGGATCCGGTCGCGATACCCACCCGCGGCCCGCACCGGAATGCTGTCGTGGGAGTGGGCCACCGAGCCCGCGCGCGAGTCGCCCCACTGCGCCAGCAGCGCGATGGGATGCATGGCGCCACTGCGCCGGGCGTTGATCTCGGTGACGTAGAGCTCCCGATCGCGATCGACGAGGCAGTCCGCGCACAGCCAGCCTCGATAGCCGAGCGCGTGGGCGGCCGCGCCGATCGCATAGCCCAACGCCCGCAACCGATCCCGCAGATCCTCCGGCACGCAGGCCTCGCCGACGGCGACCGAGAGATACCGCTTCACCTCGACGGTCATGACGCTCAGTACCGGCGGCTCGACTCCGGCCTCGGTGATCCAGATATCGACGGCGGGGCAGCCGACGCCCTCGGCGTGCTCGATGTAGCGCTGCACGAAGACCGGGAAGGTGCGCAGGAAGTGGTCGTGGAAGAGGTTGGCCCAGAAGGTATCCGGATCGTCGCGAGGCACGACGATCGATCCGTCGCCGCTGATGCCGTGCATACTCTTCACGATCGCGCGGGGACTCTGGGCAAGCACGACGCGCAGCGCGCCCTCGAGTTCCTCCGGCGTCGTCACCGTGATCCCGCCCGGCACCCGGAAGCCGGGCACCCCGCCCGCCAGATCCAGGCAGCTCAGCTTGTTGTCCAGGTACACACTCGACCAGTAGTCGGATTTGGCCGGGCCGTCGAGTTCGGCGTCGACGCCCCAGCCCTGGACCGTCGCCAACAGCTGGTACACGCCCGGGGTGACGCCGAAACACAGGATCCGCGTGCGCCGTTCACCGATCAGGGCGCGCAGCCGCGTCATCGCCGAGGCATCGGCCAGCAGATCCGAGATCAGCCGCCCCGTGCGGCGTTGTGGATCGATGACCGGCGGTTGCGGCACGCCGAGTGCGGTGTGGACATCGGCGAACCAGTCCGTATCGAATCCGGCGGGCAGGATCAGGATCCGGGGCGCGACGCTCCAGAACACGGCCTGATCGGCCAGCATATCCCCATTGACGATGAAACTCCGCTCGGCCTCGGGCGGCAATCGGGCCGGGAAATTGCGGAGATTGAATTCCGCGTTGTTGGGAACAATGAGATCGACCGAATCCGACATGCTGCCCAAGTGTGCCAGGTGGTCCGATACCGGAAAACTGGCCGTTCGGGCATGGCCATTCGTTCGAACTCTCCGCTACAGCCGCTATCCGGGCGAACGGCCGGGCGACTAACCTGACGATGCCCGGACTTCATGAAGACGATTCCGCATAACCGATGAGGGAGGTCGCTGATTTGGACACGAAGTATGGACCACCACTCGACGGTATGGCCGTGCACAGCCGCGAATTGACGAAACGCTTCGCGGAATTGACCGCCGTGGACGCGGTCGATATCGATGTGTATACGGGTGAGTGTTTCGGACTCCTCGGACCGAACGGCGCCGGCAAATCCTCCACGATGCGCATGCTGAGCTGTATATCGCAGCCCACGAGCGGATCTCTGAGCGTCCTGGGCATGGATCCGCGCCGCGAGGCGTCCAGAATTCGCGGCGGCCTGGGCATCGTGCACCAGGAGAACAATCTCGATATGGATCTGAAGGTGATCGAGAATCTGACCACCTATGCCCGGTACTTCGGCCTCTCCCGATCGGAGTCCCGCCTGCGCGCCCGCGAGATGCTGGGATTCGCACAACTGGAGGAGAAGGCCGCGACCAAGGCCGCGGAACTGTCCGGCGGTATGCAGCGGCGGCTCGCGATCGCCCGCGCCCTGGTGAACTCCCCGCGCATGGTGTTCCTGGACGAGCCGACGACCGGCCTGGATCCGCAGATGCGCCATGTGGTCTGGGAGCGTCTGCTCGAACTCAAGCAGAAGCAGACGACGCTCATGGTGACCACCCATTACATGGAGGAGGCCGAGCGGCTCTGCGATCGGATCGTCATCATGGACCGCGGCCGTATCGTCGCCGAGGGCACCCCGCAGATGCTGATCGAGGAGAACGCCGGCCAGGAGGTCGTCGAGCTCTGGTTCGCCGATAATCCCACCGACGAGACCGCCGCCCTGCTCAGCGGGGTCAGCGAGCAATTCGACGTGCTCCCCGACCGCATCATTCTCTATGTGACACACGGGGACAGCGCGGTGAACGAGATCCATCGCCGCGGATTGTCGCCCTCGCGTGTGGTGATTCGCAGATCCACACTCGAGGATGTGTTTCTGCGCCTGACGGGCCGGACATTGGTGGAGTGACCATGGCACATCCGACGGTGGACAGGGATCTCGGCAAATGAACAACGAAGCGGGAGTATCGATGTCTGCTTTCATCAGTTCGCTGGACGAGTTGGAAAGCTCCGCGCCGCGGCATGTCCTACTGCTGTACTCGGGGGGCGTGGACGGCAGCTATCTGCTGCAGTGGCTCGCCCGCAGGAATATCGAGGTGACCGCGCTGCAGGTCCGCATCGGCGATGCGGGCGAGGTGGATTCCGATGTGGCGAAGTGGCGCGCCAGCCGATTCGGGGTGAGCCTGCACACCGTGGACGCCTCGCAGGAGTTCTTCACCGAATTCCTGCCCGCGGCAATCCATGCCGACGCCTACTATCAGGGCCAGTTCCCGGTGGGCTCGACGCTCACCCGCCCGCTCATGGCCAAGGTCGCCGTCGATGCCGCCCGCCAACTCGGTTGCGACGCCGTGGCCCATACGGCCACCTACACCCAGAACAGTTCGCTGCGGCTCAGCGCGTCGATTGCCGCGCTGGACCACGAAATCGCCATCGCGGCGCCATTTCTCGGCTCGCAGGTCTCGCGCGATACCAAGGTGGCGGTGCTGCGCGAGGCCGGGATCTCCTTCGATACCGGGGTCTACAGCGTCGACGCGAATCCGTGGGCGCGCGTCATCGAATCGGGCTCCCTCGAGAATCCGGAGAACATCCTCGACGAGACCGTCTTCACCTGGACCCGCGATATCGACGAATGTCCGCCCGGCGGAACGGAAATCGAGCTCACCTTCGCCCACGGCCTGCCCTCGGAACTGGACGGGCAGCCGGTGTCGCTCAACGATCTGGTGGCGCTGCTGAACGAACTCGGCGGCCAGCACGGCATCGGACGCTTCTCCGGATTGGAGGACATCCCCTTCGGCGTGAAGAATCACGAGATCCGGGAGGCGCCCGCGGCCGCGGTGATCACGACCGCGCACCGCGCACTGGCCAATGCGGTGTACGGCATGCGCGAACACGCGATCCGGGCGACGCTGGGCCAGGAATGGACGAATCTCGTGGTGCACGGCGGCTGGTACGGCCATCTGGCGCAGAGCCTGTCGCACTGCCTGGTGGAATTGGATCAGCCGTTGACGGGCACGGTGCGGCTGCGACTGCGGCGCGGCACGGCGCAGGTCCTGCGGCTGCGCTCGGACAACGGGCTCTACTATTCGCGGTTCCGCGACAGCTTCGATCGCTCGATGGGCGCGTATTCCTACGGGCCCTGGCTGACCCAGGCGACGATCACCGATGCCGTGCGAAGCGGGCGCAATGGTCGCTGATACCAAGGTCTTCGACCTCAGCCACGTCGTCGAGGACGGTATGACGACCTATCCCGGGCTGCCGGGCCCGGCGATCGCCGATCATCTGTCGCGGGACGATTCTCGCGGCCGATACGCCCCGGGCACGGAGTTCCAGATCGGGCGCATCACGATGGTCGCCAATACCGGCACCTATCTGGACGCGCCCTTCCACCGCTTCGACGGCGGCGCCGACCTCGCCGCGATTCCGTTGTCGCGCTTGGTGGATCTGGACGGGATCGTGATCCGGGCCGGACGTCGCGAGGTCGGCGTCGCGGAGTTGACCCGCTTCCGGGATCGGATCGCGGGCCGGGCGGTGCTGGTACACACCGGCTGGGATCGGCATTGGGGCACGGCGCGATACGCCGATCCCGATCATCCGTATCTCACCGCCGAGGCCACCGAATGGCTTGCCGCGCTGGGGCCCGCGGTCGTCGGCATCGACTCGGTGAACATCGATGACATGGCCGACCTGTCCAGGCCCGCGCATACCGGATTGCTGGCGGCCGGCATCCCGATCATCGAACATCTGACCGGACTGGACCTACTGCCGGATCGGGATTTCCGATTTCACGGGGCCCCGATCGCGGTCGCCGGGATGGGGACCTTCCCCATCCGGGCCTATGCGCTCGTGAGTGAGTGATCGGTACCGATCGATCGCCGTGGTCCGATCGGCCAGCAGCCACCGGCAGATCTGGCCGTAGGCGCGGCGCAGCGCGCCTACCCGATCCGGCCGAACCAGCCGATCGGCGTAGCGGATCGCGGCGGTGAATTCCGCCAGCGCGCCGGTGATATCGCCCTGCACATGGCGAACCAGGCCGCGGCCGTGGGCGCCGCCCACCGCGGCGAGCACCGCGGCCATCCGCCCGCCGGTCTGCCGCGGTCGTTCGGCGACCGCGGCAGCGGTGGTCTCCGGCGCCGGCTCGTCGGCGGCCCTCGACAACCGCGCGAGCCGAATCCGCAGTGCGCGTTCGGATTCGGTGATCGCTGGATCCGACGGTAGCGACCGCGTCACCTCCAGCGCACGGCGCAGCCAGGTCTCGGCGCGGTCGTGGGCACGGCGGTCCTCCGCACTGTCGGCCGCCGCGACCAGTCTGTTCAACACCAGCACGGGATTGAGGGCCCCGGCGGCACGCCAGGAGTGGTAGGCGATCTGTTCCACCTGCTCGTCGCCGGAAATATGGTGTGCGGCCAGGGCTTCCGCGGCGCGCGCGTGCAGGAGCGCGCGCTCGTGCGGCATCAGTTCCCCGTACAGCACGTCGAGGACGAGGGTGTTGGTGAAGCGCAGGACGCCGATCCGTTCGGGGTCGACCTCGAGCAGGTTGGCGCGCATGGCCATCTCCACATGACGATGTGCGGGACGGTCGGCGCCGTAGACGCGGGCGAGCACCGATACCGGGATATCGGCGCCGATCACCGTGCAGCAGCCCAGCAGTTCCAGGGTGCCCGCGTCGAGCCGGGACAGCTGGCGGTGCAACACCTCTCGCAAACCGAACGGGACATCGTCGAGCAGCAGTTCCTCGGGCCGCGCATGATCGCCCGGCGAATGCCGTTCCAGCGCGGCGAACAACTGGGTGAGGAAGAACGGATTGCCGTTCGTCCGGGCGTACAGGGCCGCCAGCACCGGTTCGGCCATCTCGCGCCCGGTGATCGCCCCGGCCAGCGTGCCGACGGCGGCGGGGCTGATACCGAGCAATCGCAGTCCGTCCGAGGAGAATTCGCGCAGCACCGACCCCAGGGTCTCGCGCACCCTCGGCGTGAAATCGGGTTCGGTGTCGCGCGCGGACACCACGACGAGCAGCGGGGCATCGCGTACTCGCCCCGCCAGCAGCTGCAGCAGTTCGAGCGAACGCGGATCGGCCCAGTGCAGATCGTCGAGAATGATCGTCAGCGGACGCTGCGACGCCAGTTCGAGCAGGACCCGGCACACCGCGTCGTGCACGCGGAAACGTTCCCGGGGGCTGGTCGTGCCCGATTCCCATCGGGACAGGTAATCGGGCAGCAGCGGCGCGGAATCCGCGACGGCGCGCCGGAATGCCTCGGGGCGAATCACCGCCAGTCGCCGCAGCACCTCGTCCCAGACCCAGTGCGTGGGTGCGCCGTCGGCCTGAACACAGCTGCCCCACACCACATCCACGCCCCGGTCGCCGAGGCTGCGGTCCAGCTCCGACAGCAGCCGGGTCTTACCGATTCCGGGCTCACCGGCGACCACGATCGTTCGCCCGCAGCCGTGCAGCGCGACGGTCGCCGCACGCTCGAGGCGGTGCAACTCCTCATCGCGTCCGGCGAATGCCTCCGGATTCGGCGGGCTGGACCGAGGTCGGGTGTCCTCGCCGCGACGTATCGTGATCGGCTCGTCGGGTGCGCCGAACTCCTGTAATGCCGGATCGTGGCGCAGGATCGCCCCGTGCAGACTGCGCAGTTCGTCGCCCGGGTCGATGCCGAGCTCCTCGGCCAGCCGGCGGCGCGTGCGTTCGTAGATGTGCAGGGCGTCGACCTGTCGTCCCGATCGGTACAGGGCGAGCATCAACTGCCACACCATCGGCTCGTGCAGCGGATGGCGGCGCAGCCCGGCGGCGAGCCCGGCGATGATCGCCTCGTGATGTCCGAGCGCCAGCGCCGCCTCGGCATGTCCGGTCACCGCGGCGAGGTGGACATGTTCGAGCCGGGCGGCCTCATCGGCGGCGAACCGATAATCCGACAACTCCGCATAGGGGGTGCCCTGCCACAATTCGAGGGCGCCCACCAGTCGCTGTCGAGCCGTCGCGAATCGGCCGTCGCGCAGGGATTGCAATCCGGTCGCCACCGCGATCTCGAATCGGTGCGCATCGATATGATCCCGATCGATGGTGAGCAGATATCCGGGTGCGCGATGTTCCACCGGATTGTCGCCATCGCGCGGGAGCGCATCGGTCAGCAGTCGGCGCAATCGGGAGACATATGTCTGCAGCGTGGCCGTGGATCGTCCCGGCGGTCGCCCTCCCCAGATCTCCTCGGTAATCCTTTCCGTGGATACAACGGCACCGGAATGAATGGTCAACAATGCGAGAACGGCCCGCTGCCGCGGCGGTCCCATATCCAGTCGACGAACACCCCGGTGCGCCATGAAATGACCTAAAACAGAAATACTGAGATCTGCGCAAACACTCATCTCTACACCAACGCTCGAGTTGTGCCGGGCCGACGCCGATGTAGCCATCGCCACACCACCTGCCCGCACTCGCCTTCCGATCTGCGGAACACCGTCTCACACAACGGTTTTCGAGCATATTGGATGTCAACTGAGGCAATCATCCGAGCGGGGGCCGGCACCCCTGTTCGAATACCCGGTTGTGGCGACGACGGAATTGACTACAGGGCGATCGCCGCGATGTCGAACGATTCGGAATCGAGCACCGACATGCTCTCTCCTTTCCAGCGGGCGTATGTTGCAGCAGATACGGTCATGAATTCCACAAGGGATCAGACGCGAACCGTTTTCATTCTACCCGGTACGGATAAGTCAGCGTATGAAAAGTCTGTAACCGGTGATCATGAAACGGTGGCGTGTATGTGCTGTCCGGTTGCGCAGACCGCTGGGTCGCTATTGGGCCCGGAGGGCCTCGGTGGATTTCCGGTCGTTCATCGACTGGCCGCGGCGGATCGCGGCCGCGACATCGCGGACGCTGCCCGCGAGTAACTGGGTGGTGTCCGGCTGGGCATGCAGCCTGCGCTGGCATTCGCTCAGCAGTTCGAAGGCCATCATCGAGTTACCGCCCAGGCGGGTGAAGGTGTCCAGGACGCTCACCGATTCGGCCTTCAGCACCTTGCGGTAGATCTCGACCATGGCCGCCTCCAGCTCGTCCGCGGGCGGCACGATCCCGCGGTCGCGGTCGATCCGGGCCTGCCAGAGCTCGAGCAGTGCGCGATTGTCGATCTTGCCGTTGACATTCGCGGAGATCCTCGGCACCGGCACGATCTGCTCGGGCCGCATATGGTCGGCCAGCATCGTCGCCGCGTACTCGCCGATCGCGACCACGTCGAGCTCGTCGACCGGGCCACCGGCGGGAACGACGAAGGCCAGCAGCCGCATCGGCGTGCCGTGCGCGATCACCGCGCAATCGGCAACCGCGGGATGGCCGGCGAGCACCGACTCGACCTCGCCGGGTTCGATGCGCAGTCCCCTGATCTTGATCTGCCGATCGATCCGGCCGAGATGTTCGAGCACCCCGTCGGGCCGATATCGGCACAGATCACCGGTGCGATACAGGCGGGATCCGGGCGGCCCGTACGGATCGGCGACGAACCGCTCCGCGGTCCGGCCCGGCGCGCGCCAATACGCCTGCGCGATACCGATCTCCCCGCCGATATACGCCTCGCCGGGCATCCCCACCGGCACCGGCTCGAGACTCTCGTCCAGGATCGTGAACCGGAAGTTGGCGGCCGGGCGGCCCAGCGGGACAGGGGTTCCCGGCTCGTCCGGCAGCGGCATATCGGTCACGCTGTTGGCCTCGGTGGGTCCGTAGCAGTTCAACAGCGTGGTGTGCGGCAGCGTGGCGTAGAAGGTGTCGCGGATGCGCGGGGTCACCGGCTCACCGCCGCACAGGGCCCAGCGCAGCCGGACCCGCTCGGCGGAGATCTTCTCCAGGAACGGGCTCATCATCGTCGGCGGCAGGAAGATGTTGGACACCGGATGGCTCTCGACCAGCCGGGCCAGCCGACGCGGATCCCGATGTTCGCCCTCACCGCAGATCACCAGGCACGCACCGTGATACAGCGGCCAGAAGATCTCCCAGATCGACACGTCGAATCCCGCCGAGGTCTTGAACAGCGCGCAGTCCTCGGGCCCGAACGGGTACTTGCCCTGCATCCAGGCCAGATTGGCCAGCGCGCCCTCGGTGGGATACACGACGCCCTTGGGGCGGCCGGTGGTGCCGGAGGTGTAGAGGATATGCAGCAGCCCCCGCGGATCGGCGGCGACGACCGGATCGGTGGCGGGACAGCCCTCGTGGTCACGCTCGGAGTCGATGTCGATGACCTGCCACGGCCCGTCCGGAATCCGGTCCCGGCAGGCAGTATCGACCAGGACCTGCGTCGGCGCCGCGTCACCGAGGATGTAGGCCAGGCGGGCGGGGGGCAGTTCGGTATCGAGCGGTACATACGCCGCACCGGTTTTCACCATCGCATAGATCGCCACGACCTGTTCGATACCGCGCCGCAGGCAGAACCCGATCCGGGTGCCCGGGCCCGCACCGTGGCGAATCAGGAAATGCGCCAGCCGATTCGCCCTCTCGTTCAACTCCCGATAGCTCACCTCGACACCGGAGGCGTCCACCAGCGCGACGACGTCGGGGGTGCGCCGCGCCTGCTCCTCGAACGGCTCGGCGACCGTGCGATGGTCGATCCGCGGGCGGCGATACCGGTTCAGGCGGTGCAGGATTCGCTCGCGCTCGGCCGAATCCATCAGCGGGCGAGTGGTCATCGGCGCGTCGGGGTCCTGAGCCAGGCTCGTGAGCAGCTCCACGAACGACCGGGCCCAGCACAGCGCGGAGGGCGCGTCGGCGGAGTTGATCATGCTCTCCGCGTACAGGCGCGTGCCGTCCTGGGAGAGCACGAGGGTGAGGTCCACGCGGTGTTCGGTCTCCTCCGCGGCGACCCGTAGCTCACCGGCCCCGCGCAGCGCGGCGCGGAAGCCGTCGTCCGGATCGACCGGGATCGGCGTGACGGCTTCGCGACGACCGTGGATCACCCGGATCCGGCGCGGTGGGCCGGATCGGGACAGCCGATGCGCCAATACCGTCGCACCGATCGACAGCGCGGCGAAATCGTCGGTACCCGCGGCCGCCGCCAACCTGTGCAGCCGGTCGGGAAGGTCGGTCGGGATCTCGAGGGGGCCAACGCATTCCGATGCCGTCGCGACGGTGGAGTCCGGATTCATGAGCGCTCCAATGGTCCGAATCGGTCTGATTCTTCAGCGGACAAAGCGGTCCTTCCAGACTCCGTTCTCCGGGTCGGAAATTCTTGTCCCGCATTTGATGGACAGGGTGGGAATGGGTCTCGACGAGTTCCGTCGCCTGTTCACGTGACTGCTCCGCCCGGCTTGCCGGAATTTAATGTCAGAGAGCGCAATTGGCAGATGCCGCGGTAGCGGCTCCCTGGGCGGAAGGCGATGCATGGAAACCGTGACACACTCGGCGCCCGATGAATCCGAGACGCTGTTCCCGGTCGACCTGATCCGTGCGCGGGCCCGGATCGACCCCGACCGGGAAGCAGTGGTGGACTCCGGCGAATCGCTGACCTACTCCGCGCTGATCGCCCGGGTCGACGCCCTGGCGCACCGGCTGCGCGCGGCCGGAGCGCGGCCGCAGCGCCCGGTGGCGGTGCTGCTGGACCGATCGGCCGATACGGTGATCGCCCTGCTGGCGGTGCTCGCGACCGGCGGCGCGTATTGCCCGCTGGACAGCACCGCCCCCGAGGCGCGCACCGCCGCGATCCTGCGACACCTCGGCTGCGCACTGGCGGTGGCCGATCGAACCGGTGCGCGGCGATTGCCCGCGGGCATCACCGTGATCGATCCGGACGGTCCCGCACAGGCTTTCGATCCGGCGCCGATACCAGCCGACGCCCTCGCGTACGTGATGCACACCTCCGGCTCCACCGGCGTCCCCAAGGGCGTCGGGATGACCCATCGCGGACTGTCCCGGCTGATCGGCTGGCAACTCGACAGCGGCGCGCCGGGGCTGCGGACACTGCAGTTCACCGCGACCTCCTTCGATGTGACATTCCAGGAGGTGCTGTCGACCCTCGCCGGGGGCGGCTGCCTGGTCATCGCCTCCGACCAGGTGCGCCGCGATCCCGCCGCACTGCTGGATTCGATTGTGCGCCACCGGATTCAACGACTGTTCCTGCCGTATGTGGCGCTGCAGCTGCTGGCCGTCGAGGCCGGTCGCCGCGGCGTGGCCCCGGATTCGCTGCGGCATGTGGTGACCGCCGGAGAGCGGCTGATCGTCACCCCGGCCATCCGCGACCTGTTCGCGGCCCTGCCCGAATGCCGACTGGACAATCACTACGGGCCGACCGAGGCGCACCTGGTCACCAGCCTGACCCTGCCGCCGGATCCGGCGGCCTGGCCGCAGCTGCCGGGTATCGGGCTGCCGGTGGCCGGGGTGTCGGCCCGGGTGCTCGACGAGCGGTTGCGCACCCTCCCCGACGGTGGCGTCGGCGAGTTGTATGTGGGCGGAACCGGTGTGGCGCAGGGATATCCGCGCGATCCGGTCCGCACCGCCGAACGCTTCGTCGCCAGCCCCTTCGGCTCGGGCGAACGCGTGTACCGCACCGGGGATCTGGTCCGGATATCCGGCGACGGAGGGTACGAATTCGTCGGCCGCGCCGACGATCAGCTCAAGGTGCGCGGCTTCCGGGTCGAACCGGGCGAGGTGGAACAGGCCCTGTTGCGTCATCCCCGCATCGATGCGGCCGCGGTCGACCTGCGCACGGTCGCCGACGACGTATCGGTCCTCGTCGGATATCTGCAGACCGACGGCCCGCTCGCACACCGCGAGATCACCGACCATCTGCGAGACCTGTTGCCCGCCTACCTGATTCCCGCACGCTACGTCCGGGTGGCGGCGCTGCCACGGACCGCGACGGGCAAGATCGATCGGCGAGCCCTGGCCGCGGTGGAACTGCCGGTCGCACAGGCGAATACCGCGTCCGCGGACGCGCCCTCGCTCACCGATGTCGTCACCGATATCTGGGCCCGGGTACTCGGCCACGACGAATTCGCCGGAGACGACGACTTCTTCGACGTCGGCGGCGATTCGCTACTGGCCACCTGGGTGGTCACCGAACTCGGACAGGTTCTGGACCGGCCGGTCGAGTTGTCGATGCTGCTGGAGTACGGCACGGTCGACGAGCTGGCCGCCGCGCTCGGCGCCACCGCCGCGCCCCGATCGCGGCATCGATCCTCGCGGATCATCACGCTCCGGCCCGGAAACTCCGGCCGCAGTATCTACTTCGCGCATCCGCTCGGCGGCGAGCTGCTCGCCTATCGAGAGCTGACGCATGCCAGCACCGCACCGATGCGGCTGCTCGGCATCGGCTGGACCGGCGATCCGCCGAAGTTCGGCGCCACGCTGACCGATATCGCGCGCACCCATGTCGAGCAGCTGCGCACGGTCGAACCGGACGGGCCGTACTGGCTGGCCGGTTGGTCCTTCGGCGGCGTGCTGGCCTACGAGATCGCCCAGCAGTTGCGCGCCGCGGAGGCCGAGGTGGCCTTCCTGGGCCTGTTCGACGCCAATCCGGTCATCGATCCGATCACGGGTCTGCCGATGGCGCGCACCCCGTTCCTCGATCTGCTCGACACCGTGGCGGCGCGGCTGGACGATCCGGCCACCACCGACGCCGATCTGGTCGAGCTGACCTCGGATCGGACCTGGCTGCAGCTGATGGGCACACCCCTCACGGCCGGGGCGTCGACCGGATATCTGCGCACGGTCCTCGACACCGCGCGCGCGTGCATGAACGCGGCGATGCGCTATGAGCCCCGGCCGTATTCGGAGCCGGTCCATTTGTTCGACGCCGCGGGAGCCGATCCGCACCGCCGCGCGGCCACGACCGCGGCCATGCGCGGGCTGTGCACCGGGGGCCTGACGGTCGTGCCGATCCCCGGCGACCACTGGACGTTCATCAGAGGAGAACACGTCGCCGAGGCGGCCGCGCGGCTGGACGCCGCGTTGGAACGCGTTGGTGCGGAAGGGAGTACGAAGCGTGGATAGCGTGGATCTCGACAACGACGCGAAGACATTCGCCGAACAGGGCTATATCGGGCCGTTCACCCTCTGGGAACCGGAGGAGATGACCGCGTGGTGGAAAACGCAGCGCAAGGCGCTGCTCGATCCACAAGCGGGCGCCCGGAAGGTATTCGACAATCCGGTGAACTACGACCGGCACCTGGACATCCCGGGCCTGAGTAAACTCATCACCGAGCCGGAGATCGTCCGGCGGATGCAGGCGCTCATCGGCTCGGACATCCTGTGCTGGCGCACCGAATTCTTCCCGAAGAATCCGGGCGACGCCGGGACCGGCTGGCATCAGGTCGAAACCTATGCGATCGGCGAGACCAGCCAGGGCATGTTGGAGGCGACCGAACATTCCCCCGACCTGCCGATGGAGCTGACCTGCTGGGTGGCCTTCACCGAGGCGGCCAAGGACAACGCCTGTATGAAGGTGATTCCCGGGAGCCACCGGCAGTGGCGCTACGACGAGCACGCGCCGATGAAATGGAACAACGCCGCGCGGGACAACTCGTTCTTCGGCTACAACTACGACGATATCAAGATCGATAAGAACTGGGATCCGGAGCAGGAGAACGTCCGCTATCTGGAGATGCGTCCCGGTCAGTTCTTCATCTTCACCGCGCGCTGCATCCACGGATCCACCCCCAACATCAGCCGCCGCCAGCGCATGGGTTTCGCGATTCGCGTGGTGCCCAACCATGTTCGGGTCTACGGCGGAATGACCGGCTTCGACGAGTTCGGTCACCATTTCGAACTCGACCGGCACGGCTGCGTCCAGGTGGCCGGCGAGGACCGCTACGGGCTCAACCGGATGGTGCGGCGCAACGCGTGGGGCGACCCGTTCACCCCCGTGGAAAGGGTGGCGTGATTCGATGAAAACCCGATACGTGGGCGACATTCCGCTCGACGAGGCCCGGCTGGCGAAGGATCTCGCGCAGGCCGAATCGTTCCGCTACTCCGAGGCCTACAGCAACTACCTCATCGGCGGCCCGTGGAAGAACGCGATCCTGTGGGCCGCGGGCGGTGACGTCGGCACCGGCCTGGTGACCGAATACACCTACGATCAGCGGCCGAGGTTCACCGAATACGGCACCCAGCTGCCGTATCTGCAGGAGTTCATCACGGATCTGGCCGATCTGGATCGGCTGCAGTTCGTCCGGTTGGTCGTGGTCACCGACAGCGTGATCATCCCGCACCGCGACTATCTCGAGCTCGACGATGTGCCCGAGCAGACCCGCCAAGCGCACCGATTGCATATTCCGCTCGTCACGCACGAGAACGCCTTCTTCAGCGAGGGCAATGTCGTGTACCGCATGGGTGCGGGCGAGGTCTGGTATTTCGATGCGGCACAGATCCATTCGGTGGTCGCGATGACCCGCGCGCCGCGTATCCACCTGATCCTCGACTTCGTCGATCGCACCGACGACAAGCCGCTGATCACCGTGGCGCAGACCGAGACCGACGACCGCATTCCGGCGCGGTCGCGGGTGGTACGGCCGCCGCTGCCGGGTTCGCGTCGCGCGGAACTGTTGCGCTTGGCCGACCTGCTCACGATGGATAACTTCGGGGAGATCTTCAGCCTCGTCATCAAAACGCATTTCCGTTGGGACGGGGGCGAGAACTTCGCCTGGGACACGATGGCCACGCTCGCTCGCGCCTGCGCGGACCCCGATGTCCTGCCCCACACCCTGGACCTGTTGCGGTACTTCACCCTCGATCGATCCGACAAGGAGTAACGAGTATGACCACGAGGCTTTCGGTCGGCGACCGTCTCGATGCCAGCCCGGTGTACCGGGCGTTCCGCGAACATCCGTTCTTCGCGGGCGTCGAGGGCGCCGAACTCACCAAGGAACAGGCCGCCATCCTCATCGAACAGTGGTGGCACCCACTGCATTACTTCCCGACCTTCCTCGCCCGCTGCGTGGGCGTGCTGCCCGATATCGCCGCCAAGAGCGCGATCACCCGAATCCTGAATCAGGAGGCGGGCGGCGGCGTGGTGGCCAAGGCCCACGAGGTGATCTACGTCGATTCCATGCGTAAGTGCGGATTCGACGGCGAGCGGGTCACCGGGACCGCGCCGTATCCGGAGACCGCGGCATTGGTCGAGGGATATCGCCGGGCCTCGGAGGGACCGGAGAGCGCGCTCGGCTTCATCTTCGCCACCGAGAACACCGATCTGCTCATGGTGTCGAGCATCGGCCGGGCCGTCGAACGCACCACCGGCGTCACCGACAACGCCTGGGTCGCCATCCACGTGCAGCAGGAGCCCGATCACGTCGAGGAGGCCAATCACGCGCTGCTGACCGGGATGAGCCCGGAACAGGAGGACGCCGTCCTGCGCGCGGCGGACCAGATGTGGCAGCTGTGGATCGCGTTCTTCGACCGCCTCGCCACCGAGACCGGCGTCGGAGTCACTCACTGATCGAGGTGTGTCATGGACGATGTACGTGCCACCTACCTGCGTTTTCCGCTATGGACACAACACTTCTGGACATGGCAGACCGGCCGGGCCCTGCCGGGGCAGCGGCCGCTGATCCGGCACAGCTGGGCCACCTATCTGGCCGTGACCCTGGCCGTATTCCTCGGTGGCCTGGCCCTGTCCACGCTCGCGGTGACGCTGATGTTCCCGCTGTGGTACCTCGCGCTGCTCGTGGGCTGGGTGCTCACCGTGCACGGGGAGCGGTTGATGGTGCTGGTCATCGCGCATCAGGCGCTGCATCGCAGATTCTCCGGAAGTAAGCGATGGGACGCGTTCTGGGGTGAGGTCGTCACGGTGCTGTCGGTCTTCCATACCTTCCGGGATTTCAAGGAGGAGCATTTCGACAATCACCATCGGCGCGAGGTGTTCGCCACCGCGATCGATCCGCCGGTGCAGTTCCTGCACGCCTTGGGTTTTCGGCCGGGGCTGAGCAGATCGACGCTGTGGCGGCGCGCGTGGCTGGTGTTCGCGTCGCCGGTCTTCTACTGGAACGGTTTCGTCGGCCGGATCGGCAGCAACCTGAAGGGCGGGTTCGCGCGGGTGCTCGCCTTCGCCGCGTGGATCGGCTGGTGGGTATCGCTGCCGTTCTGGCTGCCGCACGGCGTGCTGGTGCTGCTGCTGGCATTCGTCCTGCCGGTCATTCTGTTCGCTCAGCTCAGCGCGCTGCTGGATCGGCTGGGCGAGCACGAATGGCTGGCGCCGCGCAATCCCGAACTGGGACATCGGTTCTACACCGCGGCCAATACATCCGCACGGTTCTGCGGGTCGGCCGTGCCGGCCCGCGGCGCCGGGCCGGGGGCATGGCTGCGCTGGACGACGGTGACCCTGGGCTATCACCTGCCGTCGCGGCTGCTGGTCGTGGTCGGGGATCTGCCCAATCACGACTATCACCACCGGTATCCGACCACACCGGAGTGGACCACGGCCGCCTATGCGCGCCAGCACGATATCGACACGGGGCCGGAAGGTCCGCCGTATCGGGAGGTGTGGGGCATGGGCGCGGCGATCGACCTGATGTTCCGCAGCCTGTCCCGACGGGAGGAAGACCGAGGGAATGCGCCATCACATAGTTGACACCTTCGCCGACGCGCGCTACGCGGGCAATCCGGCCGCGGTCGTCCAGGCGCCGGAGTTCCCCTCCGGCGCCGCGATGCAGCGGACAGCGCACCGAATCGGGCTGCCGACAACGGCTTTCGTGGTGCCGAGCGGGGCCGCGGAATTCCGGGTGCGCTGGTTCACCCCGCATAAGGAGATCAACCTGTGCGGACATGCGACGATCGCCAGCGCGCGGGTCCTGCTCACCGGCAGCGATCTGACCCGGCTGACGTTTGTCTCCGATAACGGTGTCCTGCACGCGCGCCGCGACGGGGATCTGATCGCCATCGATCTGCCCACCGCAGCGCTCACCGCCTGCGCGCCGCCGCCGGGCCTGCTCGACGCGCTCGGCACCGACGCGGTGTCCTGCGCGGTATCCAGCGACGACATCCTGATCGAGGTCGCCTCGCTCGCGGTCCTCGAGTCCCTGCGCCCGGACTTCGCGGCCCTGGCCCGACAGCCGTTCCGCGGACATATCGTGACCGCGCCCGGCCGCGACGGCATCGACTTCGCCTCCCGGACCTTCTTCCCGGCGCTGGGGGTGAACGAGGATCAGGTGTGCGTCACCGCGCACTGCAAGCTCACCCCGTACTGGGGCCGGCGGCTGGACAAGGTGCGGCTCACCGCGGTGCAGCTGTCCGAACGCGGCGGCCGACTCGAGGTGCGCGACAAGGGAAATCGGGTCCAGGTGCTCGGGACGGCGGTCCCGCGCGACGGGGTCTTCGACGATCGCGCGCACCAGCTGCAACGGGTGACCGGATGAGTGCGCATACGGCACTGATCCTGCTGCTCGACCTCGCCGTGATCGCCGGGGCCGCACGGATACTCGGCGTGGCGGCCCGGCGCGTGGGCCAGCCCGCCGTGATCGGTGAGATCCTCGGCGGAATCCTGTTGGGGCCCACACTGTTCGGGGGCGCACTGACCCGCACGCTGTTTCCGGCCGAGGTCCGCCCGTCGCTGACCCTGCTGGCCGATATCGGTGTCGCCGTATTCATGTTCCTCGTCGGCCTGGAACTGGATCGGAATCTGCTGCGCGGCCAGGGCCGGATCGCCTCCGGTGTCGCGCTCAGTGCGATCGTCGTGCCGTTCGCCCTCGGCGCGCTGCTGGCGCTGTATCTGCTCGGCCACCATCCCAGCCATCAGCGGGCGGCGTTCATCCTGTTCCTCGGCACCGCGATGTCGGTCACCGCATTCCCGGTCCTGGCCCGCATCCTCACCGACCGGGGTCTGCTCCGAACACCCATCGGCGCACTGGCTTTGGCCTGCGCGTCACTGGACGACGTCCTGGCCTGGTCACTGCTCGCCGTGGTCGCCGCCCTGGCCGGCGGAGCCGCGGGCCCCTGGCAGATAGCGCTGATCATCCCGTTCGCCGCGCTGCTACTGCTGGTCGTGCGTCCGGTGCTGGCCCGGCTGGCCGCGCGCGCCGAGGCGGGCGGATGGCCGCGCAATCGGGTCGTCGCCCGGCTCGGCGCGGCCGCGATCGTGGTCGCCGCGGCGGGCGGATTGTGGTTATCCGCCATGGCAACCCAATGGATGGGACTGCATCTGATCTTCGGCGCGTTCCTGTTCGGCGTGGCCATGCCGCGCGGCCACGGTATGCGGCTGCGCGAGCGGACGCTGCCGTGGGTCGGGCGGATCTGCTCGAATCTGCTGTTGCCGGTGTTCTTCATGGTCGCCGGGCTCACCGTCGACCTGTCGCGGATCGATGGCACCGCACTCGGCGAGCTGGGGCTGATCCTGCTGGTGGCGATCGGCGGCAAGGGAATCGGCGCATTCGCCGGGGCGCGCCTGTGCGGGGTGCGCACGCGGCATTCGGCCGTGCTGGCGGTCCTGATCAACACCCGGGGGCTCACCGAACTCATCGTCCTGACCGTCGGACTGCAACTGCATGTCCTCGACACCGGACTGTATTCGCTCATGGTCGTGATGGCCCTGGTGACCACCGCCATGACCGGCGTCATGCTCCAGATCATCTACCCCGAACAGCGGGCCCGCGCCGATCTGGCGCCCCGGACCGCGATCTCCGAGCCGGAGGCCACGCTATGACCACTGTTATCGGCCCGGGCGCCTGGCTCCCGCGCGCGCCGTCCCCCACCGCGGCCGGGCGGGTGTTCAACCTACCGCATGCCGGATACGGCGCGGGCGTCTTCGGCAGATGGCCGGATCGCATGTCCGGCATCGAATTCCTGCCGGTCGAATTGCCCGGCCGAATGCCCCGCTTCCTCGATCCGATGCCCGCGACCTTCGCCGAGTTGGCCCGGGATCTGATCGATGGGCTCGCGCGATATCTGGACGTCCCGTTCGCATTCTTCGGGCACTGCTGGTCGGCGCTGGTCGCCTACGAGGTGACCGCGCAGCTGCAGGCCGCGGGCGGGCCGACGGCGACGCGGCTGTACGTCTCGGGCCAGATGGCCCCGCAGGACGGCCCCGCCGGGCGAATGCTGGCCATGGACGATGCCGCGCTGCGCGCGGAACTGACGGCCACGATCCGCGCCCAGGGCAACGAACCGCACCGCGAACTGCTGGACCTCTACCTCGGGATGCTGCGCGCCGACGTCGAAATGAGCCGCCGCTACGTCGTTCCCGACCCGCTGCGGCTGCGATGTCCGATCACCGCCATCGGCTGGACCGAGGACAACGATGTCCGGCCCGAACGGATGACGGGCTGGCCGGTCTGCGGCGAGACCGCCTTCGAGCTGTTCGACGGCCGCCACGAGCGGTTCCTCGACGCACCCCCCGAACTGCTCGAGACGCTGTGCGCGGGCATCGCACCGCGCGCGTGACGCCGGGCCCCGCCGCTCCCGCGACGATGCGGGAGCGGCGGGGCCCACCGCGTTGGCAGCGCTCGAGCGAACCGTCGAGAAACCTGAAAGCCGCTGTCAACACACTCCTCTCATGGCCCTGCCAACGAGGGCTCGAACAGCAGCCGGGAGATCTCCGGGGAGGTTCTTGTGATTCGGACAGACTTACTCATCAGCTCACCTTTGTTTCTCATGGGTTTATGTCAGACCCTCAACGCCGCCGGTATCAAGGTCGTCGCCATTCGAGCCACGCCCGAGGAGACCCCGTTCTGGTTGGCCGACGCCGCGCTGATCGATGCCGCGGCCCTGTCGGGTGATCTCACGCCCGTCACCGACACCGCGAAATCCACCCCCGTCCTCGTGCTCAACAACGAGGCCGCCACCGATGACGACATCTATCTGCGCGCCGGGGCGACGGGCGTGATCAGCAAATCCGAACCGGGCGAGAACATCGTCAGCGCCGTCCGGATCGTCGCCTCCGGAACAGCCGTCCGCACCGGGGCGCCACCGCGAGCTCCCGGCCGCGCCGCGACCGACTCCCGGCCGCTGTCCGGGCGCGAGGTACAGGTCCTGCGTCAGATCGCCCAGGGATTGACCCACGGACAGGTCGCCGCCCGGCTCGGTATCAGCCCGCATACCGTCGATACGTACGTGCGGCGCATCCGTTCCAAACTCGGTGTGGGCAACAAGGCCGAACTCACCCGCGCGGCACTGCTCGGCCAGCTCGGCTCGCAGACGGAAACGACACTGGCACACCGCGGTTCGCCGCGGCGGCCGGTATGTACGAAAGCAGATGAGTCGTGACCGAGAAGATAGCCGTCCTTGATCGCATCCCGACCTTTCGCGCCGGTTTGGCGGCCGTCCTGGAACAGGGCGGTTTCGAGGTCGCCGGGGGTGAACCTCCCGATTTCCGAAGGGAATCCGTCGACGCCGCGGTGGTGACCGTCCATACCGCGGATATGCGCACCGTCCGCGAACTGGTCGCCGATCACCCGGACCTGGTCGTGGTGGCGGTGCTGATGTCGCCGACCATCGCGGACTTCCGCGGCGCGCTGCGGGCCGGAGCTCATGCCGTGGTGCAATGGGATTCGAATCCGGACGATATCGTCGCGGTCGTGCGTTCGGCCATCGCCGGACAGACCATGCTGCCGACGCGAATCGTGCGCTCACTGGCCGAATCGTCGGTGGAGCGGCCCGATCAGGGCACGCTGCGCGAGGATGAGATCCGGTGGCTGCGCGCCCTGGCCCGAGGCACCCCCGTGGTGCGCCTGGCCCGCAACGAGGGCTATTCGCAACGCGAGATCTTCCGCCGCCTCGCCGAGCTCTACGCCCGGATGGGCGTGCGCAACCGGCACGAGGCGATCGCGCTGGCCAGCCAATGGGGACTGCTGATACCGGAGCACCACACGACGGTGCTCCAGCTTCGCCAGACCCGCTAATCGACCGGTTGCGCCGCGACCGCGGAACGCACTGCCGCACACACGGTTTCGGCCGCCTCGCGGGCTCCGGGCAGGAAGTCGATCATGGCGAGGAAGCAGTGGAACAGCCCGTCGGCGCGGTAAACCCGCACCGGCACACCGGCTTCGGCCAGCCGGGCGGCGTAGGCCTCGCCCTCGTCGCGCAGCGGATCGTATTCCGCGGTGAGCACCAGCGCGGGCGGCAGATCGGCCAGACTCTCCGCGCGCAGCGGTGAGACGTCGGGATGCGCCGCCTCGGCGGGGGAGTTCAGATACTGCTGTTCGAACCAGCGCAGATGGGTCGCGGTCAGATAGTAGCCCTCGGCATTGTCGCGGCGTGAGGGCAGTTCGGCCAGGAAGTCCAGCCACGGATACAGCAGCAGCTGGAACGCGATCGGAGGGCCGCCGCCGTCACGGATCCGCAGGCAGGTCACCGTCGCCAGATTGCCGCCCGCGCTGTCCCCGGCCACGACCAATCGCCGTGGATCACCGCCGAGTTCGGCCGCGTGGGCGTGCGCCCAGGACACCGCGCGGACGGCATCCTCGACGGCGGCGGGGTACTTGTGTTCGGGCGAGAGGCGATAGTCCACGGAGATCACGATCGCGGGGACCCCGGCGGCCACGGTCCGGCACAGGCCGTCGTGGCTGTCGAGTCCGCACAGGACGAATCCGCCGCCGTGGAAGAAGACGATCACCGGATGCGGACCGCCGTGGGCCGCGGGCCAGTAGATCCGCACCGGGATATCGGGCGCACCGGGTATCGCTCGATCTTCCACGCGCGGAAGCTGCGGCGCCGGTGGCTGTTTGACCCGGCTCAGCACCCGCCGGGCGGCCTCGGCATCGGTGACACCGGCGCCGATATCGGGATAGGAGGCCGTCATCAGTTGCAGTACCGCCTCGGTCTGCGGGTGGAGTGTCACGGGCATTACCTCCGGTCACAGGCTGTCGATGATTCCGTATTTCATGGCGGTGACGACCGCGGTCGTACGATTCGGCGATCCGAGCTTCAGCAATACACTGCCCACCAAGCGTTTCACCCCATGCTCGGAAATCTCGAGCCTGCGGGCGATCTGCTTATTACTCAAACCCTGGGCGAGCAGGGCGAGCGTCTCGTTCTCCCGGGCGGTCAGCGAGACCGGGCGCAGATTCCCGGGTTCGGCCCCGGCGCGGCCGAGCAATTGCCGCGCGAGGACCGCGGGCATCGGAATCTCGCCGCCGGCCATGCGGCGCAGGGCATCGTGCAGCGTCCGCGCCGACAATTCCTGGCGCAACAGGAATCCGTCCACCGGCAGGCTCGCCAGCGGGCCCGGATCGGCCGCCTGCGGCTCATCGATGAGCATCAGCACCTTCGGCCGAAACCCGTTGCGTCCCAGCAGTCGCAGCCGATGACCCTCCGCGGAGGTCAGGATCAGGACATCGATCCGTCCGGCGCGCAGCAGCCGCTCGGCCCCCGCCCAATCCGGGCACTGATGTACGGCGCCGACGGCGGGCAGGCGGCGCAATACCACCGCCAATTCCCGCCGCAGCACCTCATTCTCCGCGAGGATGATATGGGCCATCGGCCCGGCCATTCCGGCCCGGGCGTATTCGAGAGAAACCTCGGTCATCGCAGTCCCCTGTCACCAATTCTCGACCCCCTGAAAATTAATTTAACAGGTGAGCGGGGCGCCTGACCGCGCATATTTCTCGGGTGGCCGGGACATGCTGCGGGCGCGATACTGCCGCATCGGCCGTCACACCCCTGCCGACGAATCTGCCTGGGCGCGTGGCACATCCACCGCGCACAGCGACAGATACCGTAAGGCCGGATCGTAGTCGACCAGTACGACCCGCTGCCCGGTCACCGTCCAGCGCGGCAGGCCGTCGGCGAAGGCCGTCCACAGGCCCGTGCACGGCAGATCCGCCGCGGCCCATTCGATCCGGAATTCGTCGGCGATCCCGCGATCGACGCCGACCCCGGCGATCGTCGTCATCGGCGGCCCGGCCGCGGCGAATTCCCGCAACTGCTCGGTCACCAACCGGCACACCTCCCCTGCCGCCACATCGGCGATACTGCGGACCGAGATCGCACCGGGCGCACCGTCGTCGGCCAGCACCAGCACGACCGCCGAATCCCGGCCGGGCATCCGCGTACCCTCCGGCAGCCGGGCCTCGGCGCCGTTCCACAGGAAGCTCTGATCCAGGATCATCACCATCGCCCGGCGAAATCCGGTGTCGCGCGCGTATTCCCCGGCGATCCGGAGTGCGGTGAACGGCGCGGTCACGCCCTGTTCGGACAGCGCGAAGGACAGGGCGTCGCCCGCCAGCGCATGCGAGAGATAGCAGGCGGGCCGGGTCGGGCGGGCGTCCGGCGTGGCGTGCGCGATCAGCGCCAGATCGAACACCTCCTCCGGATGCGTTGCCTGCGACAGCATTTCGGTGGCCATATCGGTGAAGGAGTTCGGCGCAGCGCTGGTGAAGTATTCCTCGTGAAACGGCTGCCCGAACTGCCCGGCCAGATCCGCGAAGTAGTCGACGAATTCGGCGCTGTAGGGTTCACCGCGACCGAACAGCCTGCGCTCGATGCGCGCCAACCGCAACGGCATTGCCCTAACCCTCCAGTTGTTCGAGTGTGTAGCCGACGAGCGAGCCCACGGTCTCGAAATGCTGCTGTTCGAGGGTGTCGTCGTCGAATTCGATTCCGGTCTCGTCCTCGATCCGCATCAGGAGTTCGAGCGCGCTGGTCGAATCGAGCCCGAGATCGTCGAACAGCCGCATACCCCATTCCAGCGAATCGGGGGCGAGCTTGACCATCCCGGCGAGGATGGTGACGACCTTGTCGGTGAGCACGGCCTGGTTCATCGTTGTATTCCTTCGATTGTCGGGATCGGTCGGGCGCTCGCCGCGGCCAGGGCCGAGAAATCGTGCAGATGCTGCGGACGCAGCAGATCCTCGGGCCGGTCCCGATCGCGGATCCGATAGCACTGGCCGTGGTGGACAAGGATTTCCGCGGGCGCGCCGTGACCGAGGAACAGCACGGGCGAGGCGCTCGGCCCGTAGGCGCCCGATCGCAGCACACCCAGCAGATCACCGGGCCGCACGGGCGGTAGCGAAATGTCTTTCGCCAGAGTGTCGTTGGGCGTGCACAGCGGTCCGGTCACCGTCCAGCCCTCGCTCGGCTCCTCGCCCGCGCGATCGAGTGCGCGCACGGGGAAGTTCCGCTTGACGAACGAGCCGATGCCGACCGCGGCCATATGATGATGGGTGCCGCCGTCGGTGACCGCGAAGCGTTGTCCCATCGAGGTTTTCACATACCGGACCCGCACCACATACGTGCCCGCGAGCGCGGTGAGATACCGCCCGAGTTCCATGACGAGCCGGGTATCCGGCTGGGCGGCCGCGAATTCCGCGATGATCGGCTCGAGCCCCGCCGCCAGCACCGCGGGGTCGATATCGCGTTCACCGTCGAAGTAGGCGACCCCGAGACCACCGCCGATATCCACCAGCTCCAGCGGGAAGTTCAGCCGAGCCGATACGTCTCGCGCCAAATCAAGGATGCGCCTGGTGTTTTCGATGACGACGTCCTCGCTGAGAATGCGCGTGCCCATGTACACGTGCACACCCATCAACCGGACATTCGCGAATCGCCGCACCAAATCCCCGAGCCCGTCCAGCTGCGCCTCATCGATGCCGAACTGCCGGGGCTTACCGCCCATGGTGAGACCGGATCCCTTGACGGCGAACGCGGGATTGATCCGCAACGCCACGCGGGCGACCGTGCCGCGCAGCCGCGCGAGCCGATCGATGGTCTCCAGTTCGCCCAGCGATTCACAGACGATGGCGAAGATATCGCCGTCCAGGCAGGCGGTCAGTTCCTCGACGCTCTTACCGGGCCCGACGAAGACGATATGTTCCGGCGGCACCCCGGCGCGGATCGCCGTGACCAGTTCGGTCAGCGACGACACCTCCGCCCGCGCGCCCCTGGAACGCAGGAGCGCGCAGACCGATACGTTGGGATTGGCCTTGAGGGAGAAGAAGATCTCCAGCTTCGGATGCAGCCGTCCGCGCAGCCCGTCGTACTGGCCGATCAGCACGTCACCGTCGTAGACGAACAGCGGCGTGCCGTACTCGGCCGCCAGCTCCGATACCGGTGTGCCCTGAATCTCGAACTCGGACATCGCCGTTGCCTCCTATCCGGCCGCGAGCCGGGCCGTGATCTCGTTGTCCAGGGCGGTCAGCCGATCGGCCGAGGAGGCGACCAGCATTCCGTACAACCGGCCGTCGAAGGACCGCTCACGCGCGGACCCCCGCACCGGCGCGGCCGCGTTGACGGTGGCGAAGTTGTTGACCAGCAATCCGTTTCCGTTGCCGCGGTCGAGCAGCACACCGTCCAGTCGCCGCCGCAGCTGCTCGAAGGTCAGCTCCGTGCGCAACCGCAGCACGTAATGCCGTGCGAGAGCGACCTTTCCGGCCCCGGCGAAGGTCTCCTGTACCAGGGCCTGATAGGTGGACATGTTGTTGCGCGCGTTGATCTCCAGCAGCGGATACAGCCCGCCGTCGGGATCGACCAGCGCATCCACCCCGACCACGCCGAAGTACCCGTCGCGGGCGAGCCGCGTCCCGATCCGCTGCGCACTGTCCCGCAGTTCGTCGAGCTGCGCGGTCGTGAGTGCGGCCGGGAACCGATGTCCCTTGTGTACTCCCCCGTCGGTCAACGCCTCCTTGACGAAGTCGAAACGCACCGCACCGTCACGGCCCACCGTGAACTGATAGTTCAGATCGCGATCCTTGGCGACCCACTCCTCGACCACCAGACCGACCCGCCCGTGTCCGGCCCGGGCCGCGCCGCGGGCGATCATCCGGTGCAGCCGATCGAGGCGCTGCACGGTCTCCATGACGGCGATGCCCTTACCCGATACCCCGAACGCGTCCTTCACCACCACCTTTCGCTCGGCGGCGAGCAGCGCGCGGGCACCGGCGACGGCCTCGTCCCATTCGGCCACGGTGTCGCAGGCCCATCCCCGCGCCTGCCGCAGACCCAGTTCATCGGCGAGGCGCCTGCTGTAGATCTTGCTGTTGACCGCCTTGCAGATCGCCGCCCCGGGCGCGGCCAGCCGCAGACCGGATCGCTCGGCGAGCTGCTCCTCGAGCGTGGACACGCCATGGGGCGCCAGCCAGCAGCCCGCATCGGCCAATCGGGTCAGGCGGGCGATCGTCGCGGAATCGGCCAGGGCGTCCTCGGTGACCATGCGCTGGGGATCCTGGCGGCCGGGGGCGAGGATTCGCGGCAATTCCAGTCCGAGATCGGCCAGATAGCTCAGATAGTCCGCGTCGGGTTCCTTCTTCAGGACCACGTAATCGGTCCCGGTGGCCAGCAGCAGGGCGAATTCGTCCATGCGATTGACCACGGCCCGGCCGGCCTCGAAGGCGACGCCGCGCAATCCGAGTTCCCCGATGGCCCACCGGCCCTCGACCTCGAAGTTGCCCAGAAAGACCAGACTGGCGTCCGGCGCACCCGCCACCGCCGATTTCAACCGGGTGTTGAAGTTGTCGGGCAATACGCGCATGGCGATTCCTCCCGCGATTGTCGTCAGTGCCGGAAAACCATGGCGGAGAATGTCGCACCGAGCCCGACCGACACCATCATGTAGTAGTCGCCTCGGCGCAGCCGCCCGGTCTCGGTGACGGTGGACAAGTTGATGAACGGATCCGCGCAGAAGCAGTGCCCGATGACCGGCAGGTTCTCCAGGAAGATGCGCGCCATCGGCAGGCCGATCCGCTTGGACAGCCGCTTCCACGAATTGTGATTGACATGATGCGGCAGGACCAGCGCGATATCGGACAGGTCGAGATCCGCCCGCGCCACCGCGGCCAGCATCACCTCGGCGAGGGCCTCGGGATAGATCCGGTCGAATTCCCGTGCGAGGTCGTAGGTCAGCCACGGCGCCTGATTGAACTGCCCGTGCGTGCGGGTCATATACGAGATCACCTCGTCGCGATCACCGCCCTGGCGCACCAGGATCGCGGCCATCCCCTCGCCCATCACGGCGGTATCGACGATGAACTGCTGCGAATAGGCGGTATAGGCCTTCTCCCCGGTGAAGATCAGGGCCAGCGCGTTCGGATCACCGTCCGCGGCAAGCAGTTTGCCGCAGACGTCGACCGCCAGCAGGCCGGTCGCGCAGGCATGCTGGGTCAGGCAGAAGGTGACGGCGTGGTCGAGGCCCAGCGCCGTGCGCACCTCGTGCACCGGATTGCTCGGATAGGGCGCGGCCACGGGCAGGGTGAGCGCCTGCACGATATAGCGCACATCCTTTTCCCGGCCGCGCAGTGCCTCGAGACCCGTTGCGGTCGTGATCATTTGGTCGGCCAGCCGGGCCTTCGGATCCCGCCTGATCCGGGCGAATCCGTAGAAACGCTGGAACAGCCGGATCTGTGATTCGCTGATATCGAGCCCGGCCAGGGCCTTATCGATGGGAACGCTGTCCGGTGGCAGATAGCTCGCCACGGCTTCCAGGCACGTCATCGCACGTCACCCTCACTGATTCGCGTATTTCCATTGCTTCCGATATCGCCGTCGGCCAGCAGAACGACCTTGAATGCCGCTCTGCGGTCGAACAACTCATAACCGCGCCGCGCCTGCGACAGCGGCAGCCGATGCGAGATGATCCGCGCCGGATCGACGAGTCCGGACCGAATCAGCCCCAACGCCTGGTCGCGATGCCGGATCGGATCGCCGACGGTGAACCGAATGGTGAGTTCCCGGGTGAAGGCGAGCCCGCTCGGGAACGGCATGGCCGCCGCGCTGTGCGCGCCCGCCGCGACCACCGTGCCCCGTGGTCCGACACTGCGCAGCGCACACAGCAGCGCGGCATCGGTGCCGACGGCCTCGAGCACCGCGCGGGCGCCCCACCCGTCGGATACCGCGTCCAGGGCGCGGCCGAAATCGTCCGGCGCGACCGCCGCAATCCCCACCGATTCGGCCATCGCGCGCCGGGCCGGATCCGGATCGGACACGATCACCGCGCCCGCCCCCAGCGCCTGGGCGCACTGTGCCGCAAGCACTCCCACCGGTCCCGCGCCGACCACCCCGACGGTGTCGCCGGAACCGATACCCGCATCGGCCGCCGCGGCGTATCCGGTGGTGAGCACGTCCCCGGCGAACAGCACCTGTTCATCGGTCAGATCCTCCGGCGACCGCGCCAGCACGATATCGGCGAACGGGACGCGCACGTACTCCGCCTGACCACCGGCCACCGCCGGGCCGACGATGGTGGAATAGCCGAAGAGGCTGGCGTTGTCGCAGTGATAGTGCCAGTCGCGGGCACAGGCCGGACATCGGCCGCAGGCCACCAGATCCGAGGCGAACACCCGATCCCCCACGGCGAAGGGCACGTCCGCGCCGACCGCCGCGACGACGCCCGCGAATTCGTGTCCGAGCACCGTCCCCGGCGCGAAGTCGGGCATCTCGCCGCGATAGGGATGCAGATCGGAGCCGCAGATCGCCGTGCGGGTCACCCGGACCACGGCGTCGCGGGCGTCCCGCACGCGCGGCATCGGCAGTTCCGCATCGATCTCCACGCGGTACGGCCCTTGGTAGACAACGCCTTTCATCGGTCCTCCGCCCCGGTGCGCACGTGCACGACCGTCCAATCCTTGGTCGTCAACTCGACCTTCACGGTCACCCCGCCCCAGCTGATCTGCGTACCGCTCGGTGTCGCACCGTGATTGACGAGCAGAAAGCGCCGATCGCCCTCGCCGTCGTCGGACAGGATCTCCATATCCGGATCGGCGCAGTCGGCCACCGGACCGATTCCGGCGAGGGCGGCGATCCGATGATAGAAACGCTCCCAGCTCGCGGCGGTCAGCCGTCCCGGCCGATCCAGCTGTCCCTCGAACGGTGCGTTGGTGAACAGGAATCGGCCCTGACCCACCCGGTGCGCCAGCAGGCATGGGGAACCGTCGAGATAGCGGCCGAGTACCTCCGCGGTGGTCGGCCGCAGTGTGGTGGCGCGGGTCCGGGTCGCCGCCCAGTCGATCGCCCACTCGTCGGTATCCCAGCGGAATGCCGAGGTCGCCTCGGTCGGCGGCGCGTAGTCCACAATCTGGGCACCCACCAGGGTCTCCCCCGGAAATCCGTGCAGATGGTCGCCGAGTGAGAAGTAGACGGTGCCGCCGCGATCGCAGACGGCCCGCAGCCTGTGCAGATCCGGCAGCGTGAGGTGGCCGACCGAGGGGCACAGCACGAGGTCGTATCCGGCCGGATCGTCGGCCACGATGTCGAAGTCGAGGTGCGCGCGCTTGAGCAGCAGATAGGAGAAGAAGGTCGCGACCGTCGCGACCCCGTTGTCCAGATAGGATCCGCCCGCGGCGCGCACGCGTAGCGGCAGATATACCGCGACCGACGGCCGCCGCCGATGGATCGCGAGTTCGGTTGCGGCCCCGACGATTGCGCGGTATTCATCCATCACAGGCTTGGCCGATCCGTCGAGTCGATGCAGTCCGGCGAATCGCTCCATCGGGCGGTCCGGATAGGGTTCGGTATCCGAGGCGATGTCCTGCCAGCACCAGGCGAGGATTCCGGACGCGCCGTTGGCGAGCGCCGAGGCGGCCGAGGCCCGCAGATACGCCGCCGCGGTGGCGTCGTCGACGCCGTAGCTGCCGAGCTCATCCACCAGCGGAACACCGTATGCGGCCGCGTAATTCACCAGAAACGGCGTGAGGTTGGTCGCCTTGTACGACAGCGTCGATTCGATCGACCCCGGCGCCCACACCGGGAAGCCGTGGATTCCGATCAGATCCAGGGCCGCGCTGTTATCCGCACCGAAGGGGGAGGCCCCCAGCACGCCCGAGGCGTCGTTCGCCTGCAGCACAAGCACATTCGGCGCCTCCTCCCGCAGCGCGCAGGCCAGGCGGTGCTGCCAGGTGGCCACCTCGCCGGCGGTCGACGCCGCCGCCTCGACCGGATCCACGCAGCCGATCTCGTCGCCGAGATCGAAGGCCAGCAGATTCTCGCACCGCCCCACCTCGCGGGCCACGGTCCGGGCGAAATCCTCCTCCAGCGCGACCATCTCGTCGTCGCGCCACAGGCTTCGGCCCCGCCGCCACGGCAGATCCAGGCGCTGCCCGTTCATCCAGATCGTGAACAGCGAGACCACACAGGCGAGTTCGGCCCGCGCCGCGGCGTCGACGACGTAGCGCAGGCGTTCGAGCATATCCTTGTCGACACATCCGGGTTCGGGTTCGAAGTCGCGCCAGAAGACGAAGAACCGCACCGTATTCAGACCCGCCTCGGCCATGCGGGTGAAATCCCGGTCGATCGCGGCCGGATCCCAGTCGGTCCAGATCCGGCAGCCCGCCTCGGACGGGTGGTAGTCGACCCCCAGCGCGAGATAGGGCCGCTCGTCGCGGAACAGTCGGCCGTCGCGGACGGTGAAACTCATGACCCAGCCCTCCCCGATAGCCCAATGACGGCCTCGGACAGGCCGGCGGACACCAATGCCACATCCTCCTGCGACATCCGGGCATGCAGCGGCAGCGTCAGCAGCCGGTCGCCGACGGCCTCGGTGACCGGCAGCAGCCCTCCCGCCGGGCCGAACTTCTCGCGATAGAGGGTGAACTGGTGGGTCGGCCGATAGTGCACCGAGGTCTGAATGCCCGAGCGCCGCAACCGCGTTCGCAGCTCCTCCCGATCGAGCCCTTCGGGAATCAGGACCGCCATCAGGTGCAGGGCCGAATCACCGTCGTAGTGCGCGAACGGAACGACCAATCCGGGGATGGCGGCGAGCCGCCGCCGGTATTCGGCGGTGAGCGCGCGGCGGCAGCGGCGATCGTGGGTGAGTTTCGCCAGTTGGATCCGGCCGATGGCCGAGCCGATCTCGGTGGGCCGGTAGTTCAGGCCGACGTCGGTGACATCGTATTCCGCACTGCCGCTGCGTGATCGGTCCCAGGTGGACGCGGTGAGGCAATGTGATCGGGCCGCCCGGATCCGGTCGAGGATCGCGGGGTCGCGCGCCACCACCATGCCGCCCTCGCCGGTGGTGATGTTCTTGGTCGCGAAGAAACTGAAGCAGCCGATATCCCCGACCGTGCCGAGCATGGCGCCCGCGGCCCGCACGACCGGCGCGTGGGCGGCGTCCTCGATCAGCGCGAGGCCGTATTCGTCGGCGAGATCGGCGAGCGCGACCAGATCGGCGGGATAGCCGCCGTAGTGCATCGCGACGATCGCCTTCGTCCGCCCGGTGATCAGCCTGCGCACCTCGGCCGGATCGATCGTCGGATCGGTCTCGGACCGGATATCGGCGAATATCGGTGTGCCGCCGTGCAGAACCACCATCGCGGCCGAGGCCACGAAGCTGAGCGAGGGCAGGATCACCTCGTCGCCGGGCCCGATGCCGAGCGCGCGGACGGCCAGGTGCAGGGCCGCGGTGCCGCTGCTCACCGCCACCGCGTCCGAACAGCCCAGTGCCTCGGCGAATTCGAGTTCGAAGGCGCGGGTCCGGCGCCCCGGCGACAGCCAGCGCGAGCGCAGTACCTCCGTCACCGCCTCGATCTCCTCCTCGCCGATCGTGTTGTCCGCGAGGGTCACCCGCCACTCGGGAACCGTCGTCGTCTCTGCCATCGAAGCCTCCACTTCAGTAACCGGCCGCCACGCCCGCGGCCACGCTGTCCCAGGTGAAGTCCTGCCGGACCCGTGCCTGTCCGGCCCGGCCCATCGCGCGCCGAATCTCGTTGTCGGACAGCAGGTATACGAGCGCCTTGGCGATCTCCGCGGGCCGGGGCGTGACGATCAGACCGTCGACACCGTGCTCGACGACCTGCTCCGCACCCGCGAAATCGCCGCTCACGACCGGCCTTCCGCAGGCCCACGCCTCGAGGAAGACCAGCGGGAACACATCGGCGCTACTGGGCAGGCACAGCACATCGGCGGCCGCGAGCGCATCGTATTTGGTCTGTTCGTCCACCACGCCGAGGTCGTGGATCCGCGGATCGGCATGGGCGCGAAACGCTTCCGCCGCCGCCGGGTCGCCGTTCGGGCCGAGGAACAGGAATTCGGCATCCGGGACCTCGCGCCAGATCAGCGGTGCGGCGCGCAGCAGTTCGCCGTAGCCCTTCGAGGGGATCCGGCGTCCGGCGAAGACGACGGTGGGCCCGCGCAGCCCGAGCCGGCGTCGCAATCGCACGGGGTCCGGGTCACCGCGCAGATCGGGGGCGTGCGGAATCCGCCGGATCCGGTCCGGCGCCGCGCCGAATTCGCACAGCACCCGCGCCTCGGACGCGGTCAGCACGTAGATGACCCGGGCCCGGCGGCAGGCGGCGCGGCCGAGTGCCGCATCGGGCCACAGCTGTGGCGCGGTCGCCGGGGTCAGCGCGAGGCGCGCGCCGCAGCGCTCGGCGAGTTCGAGCGCGGTCGCCACATACTCCGGCTTCGCGAGATCGTAGGCGTGCACGATATCGGCCCGCCAGTCCGGCGCGAGGTCCCGATCGGATCGCAGGATCCGCAGCGGGCCGCCGTCCAGATCCGGCGGTGCCACCGAGTCGGTGAGCACAGACACCGCATACCCGCGCCGGGCGAGGTATTCGCTTGTCCGCCAGGCCATCCGCTCGGCCCCCGCGTGAGCCGACGGATAGCAGCCGAAGGTGACCAGAACCTCGCTCATCGCCCGTCCCGATCCGCATCCGTGCGCCGGTGGCGCGCATACCAGTCGAAGGTGGCGCGCAGTCCGGTGTCCAGGTCGACCTTCGGCTCGTAGCCGAGGGTCCGGCGCAGCACCGACAGCTCGGGCAGTCGGCGATCCGGTGACCCCGCGGGCGGATCGGATATCGCGAGCTCGGGCCGGACCCCTGCCAATGCCAGCACCCGGTTGGCGAGATCGCGAATCTTGATCTCCTCCTTGTCGTTTCCGATATTCGCGACGACCGGATCGGCGGTGCCGAGCCGGGTGAGGCCGATCGTGGCCTCCACCGCATCGTCGATATGACAGAACGCCCGGGTCTGCGCGTCGCCGTGGATGGCGAACGGGTCGGCGCCGGACAACGCACGTTCGATGAATTCGGGAATCACATGGGAGTAGCCCATCCGCGGCCCGTAGATGTTGTGATAGCGGCCGATGCGAATCCTGAACTGGCTACTACGTTGCAGGAATAGGGTTTCCGACACGATCTTGCTCAGCGCGTAGGAGGAGCGGGGCGCCCGGGGATCGGCCAGCACGAACGGCACGCCCTCCGGTGACGGAAACGTCGACAGGCCCGTGCGCATGGCCCCGTCGGCCACCTCGCTGGTGGAACTGAGGAACAGCGCCCCCGGCGAGCGGGCCGCGCACCAGTCCAGAAGATGCAGTGTGGCAAGCATATTCGTGCGCAGCACGTGACCCGGATTCTCGTTCGACCGCCGCACTCCGACGACGGCCGCCAGGTGATAGACGGCATCGAAGTCGCCGCGCACCGATCCGTCCGGGATCGGGGTGGTCAGATCGTGGGCGATCACCTCCGCCCGGCGGCGCACCTCGTCGAGATCGGCGTCGGCGCGTCCGCGCGAGAAGTCGTCCAGAAGGACGACTTCCGCGCCGTCGCGCACCAATCGACGGGCCAGATGCAGTCCGACGAATCCCGCACCGCCGGTGATCAATACGCGCTCAGCCACGGCCCAACCTCAGATAGTCGATATCGTTCGCCTCGGCCAGTTCGCCGCCGAGCACGCCCCACATATCGAAGACGATCGCGGGCGTGCGCATCCGCGCGCGCAGGAATTCCGCGTCCAGCTCACCGTAGCCCGGATGATCGACGAGCAGGATCAACGCGTCGGCGTCGGCCGCACCGTCGGCCAGACTCATGGGCGCACAACCCAATTCCGCGATCCGCGCCTCGCCGACCACGAAATCGTGTCCGGCGAGCACGGCCACCCGATCGCGCAGGGCCGCCACGATCTCCACCGAGGCCGCACCGCGCACATCATCGGTCTCCGGACGCCCCTTGTAGGCGATACCGCACAGGAAGATCTTGGCCTCGTCCAGCGAACGCCCGTTGGCGGCAAGGGCTTTCAACACCGAATCCAGGACGTGGCCCGGTACGCGCTCGTTGACCGCGCGCGCGGCCGCGACCATCGGCGGCCGGTATCCCGCGGTCTCGGCGGCGTGGATGAGCAGATACGGATCCTTGACCAGACAGCTGCCACCGACATAGCCGGGCCGGGACAGATCCGGGCGCGGATAGCGCAGATTGGCGCTCGCGATGACCTCGTTGGCATCGATGCCCAGCGCCGCGGACATCAGCGCAACCTCGTTACCGAATCCGTAGATGAGATCGGTATGGGCATTGCACACCAGCTTCACCATCTCCGCGGCCTCCAGCGAGGAGACCGGCACCTGTTCGGCGGCAACGGATTTCAGCAGTCGCCGGGCGCGCTCGAGTGAGCGGTCGTCGAGTGCGCCGATGATCTGCGGCAGCGATTCGATCTCGCGCAGCGCCTGGCCCTGGATGATCCGCTCGGGACACATCGCGAGCATCGGGGCGTCGACGTGGGCGCGCAGCAGCGGCAGCAAGGTACCCCGGCAGGTGCCGACGGGGACGGTGCTGCGGACGACGACCAGTGTCTCCGGCGACATCCGGGCCGCGATATGCGTGGTCGCCGATACCAGGTGGGCCAGATCGGGCGCCCGGGTGGCCGCATCGACCGCGGTGCCGACGCAGATGACGACCGCGGTGGGCGGCACATCCGGTATCCGATCGGCCACCGTGAACCGGTCCGGGAGAACGGAATTCAGCAGCTCGGCGACGCCCGGCTCGATGAACCGGGGATTGCCCGCCGCGAGCGCGGCGCGCACCTCGGGATCGACGTCCACGCCGACCACCCGCAGGCCGGACCGCGCCAGCGACAGGGCCAGCGGCAGTCCGACGTAACCGAGGCCGACTACCGCGACATAGTCGTCCGTGGGCTGGGTCATGTCATGGCCTCACTATTCGTTGGATGAGTTGGTGAACCGACACCTTCCCGAGCGCGGTCCTCGGCAGCTCGGACAGAACGTGGACGCGATGGGGAACCTCGTACGGCATCAGCCGGGTGCGGCAGAATCCGAGCAGCTCCGGCACTCCGGCCGCACCGGTCAGCACGACGGCCGCGTGGATCTCCTGTTCATCGCCCTCGGATTCGGCGCCGTAGACGAAGATCTCGGCGACCCCGGCGTATTCGGCGATCAGCCGCTCGACTCGCCGCGGATTGACCTTCCGGCCACCGACATTGACGAAGGTGTCCTTGCGCGCCCGGACGAACAGATCGCCCCGATCGTCGACGCGCACCAGATCGCCGGTGTCGTACCGGTTGTCGACCCGGCCGGGCGCCTCGGCGTCCAGATACCCGTCGAACATGGTGGCGGTGCGGACGAGCAACCGGCCCACCCCCTCCTCGGCCGCCGCCTCGTCGGGCACGACGCGCCAATCGACACCGGGCGCGAACCGACCCACCGACCCGTCCGGCCACGGCCGCGCGCGATCGTAGGTGCAGGCGACCAGACCCGTTTCGGTGCTGCCGTAGATCTGATGGACGCGGACCCCGAGCCATCCCGCGGCCTTGGCCGCCACCCGGTCCGACAGCGGACCGCCCGAGGACAACGCGAGGCGCAGTCCGTTACCGCGCTGCCCGGATCGGGTCACCGAGGCGAGGAGTTCGTAGCCGAGCGGTGTGCTCAGCAGGACGGTCGCGCCATCGCCGATGCCCGCCAACAGGACTCGCAGATTGAATCGGGTCAGGGTCAGCAGCCGAGCCCCGGAGACGAGCGCGGCGGCCAGGCCGCCGACGAGCCCGAACGAATGCGCGAGCGGCACGGTCACGAAAATGGTGTCGGCCTCGGTCAGTCCATGGATATCGCGATAGATCTCACCACCGCGCACGACGTTGTCCACGCGGTGCCGCACGATCCGCTGTTCACCGGTGGATCCCGAGGTGAGCTGATGGACCATCGAGGTGTTCCCGGCCCGCTCGACGGGCCGCGACGGGCCGGTCAGGAGTTCGGCGAAACTCAGATAGGTCAGGCGCACCGAGGCGGTGGCCGCGAATTCCGGCGGTCCGATCACACAGGCGGGCGCGGCCCGGAAGACCGCCGACTGTTCATCGCTCAGATACGAGTTGGCGGATTCGACCAGCAGCATATCGACCGAGGCGATCACCAGCCCGAGAAGCACTGTGACACAGGCGATGCTGTTGTCCACGACGAGTACCACGGGCCCGTCCCCGGCGGGCAGTCCGCGGGCCCGCCCGGCCACCGCCGACGCCTCGGCGTACAGCCGCGCCCACGTCACCGATTCCCAGCCCGTCGGCGCACCGGCGCTCATCGCGATCGCCTCGGGACGGTCCCCGGCGTGCCCGCGCAGACAGTCGAATATCAACGGTTCCATTTCAATACCTCCCGATGACGACCGCCAGCGCATGGGGCGTGCCGTCGTCGAACATCGCCAGCACGAGTTCCTCGTGCATGCGCTCCGCGCGCGCGGAATCCTGCGGGCCGTACCGGTCGACGAGTTCGGACAGGACCTGCATCGCCCGATGCGAATCGCCGCCCGCGCCGAAGAAGTCGTCGGTCGCGGCGAGCGGCGGCCGAGCCAGGACATATCCCATCGATTTTCCTATGATCGTGACAAGGTCACCCGGATCCGGCGCCGTCATCGGACCAGCGAGATGCTCAGTTGCGGCCGCCCGTTCGTCCCCGTCGCCCACGGCGCCATCTCGGTATCGGCCGTATCGAATGCCGCGGCCCGGGTCCCGTTGTCCGGGGCGAGATAGTGGTCCGGATCGGCCAAGAATTCCCGTTCGGCCTTCCGATAGGTGGTCGGCGTGCCGATATCGTGCCATTCTTCGCGAAACCCATACGCGTGGACCGGTTTCCCCAGGCACAGCAGGGATTCGATGAGGTCGGGCATATCCACCCGAACGCCTTCGGGGATACAGCTTTTCACCGCCGGATCGACCACGTACATCCCCGAGCACACATCGATCGCCAGCGACGGCTTCTCCCACATCGCATGCACCTGTCCGTCGCTGACCTGGAGCACCCCCAGATCCACGGGCACCTCCCGCCGCTGGAAGGCCACCGACAGCACGCTTCCGCTCTGCTCGTGCATGCGATGCAGATGAGCGAAATCGATGGCGGTCAGGATATCGCCGTTCATCACGATCGCGGGCGAATCCCAGTCCTCGACGAGCAGCAGCGGCGCCGCGGTCCCCGAGGGTGGTTCATCGGTGCAGTAATCGATCGTCAGGCCCAGTGCCGTGCCGTCACCGAATTCGTCGCGGATCAGATGGCCCAGATGCGCGGTGCACAATGTCACCCGCTCGAAACCGCATGCGCGAAGCCGCCGGATCGTGATCTCGAGAATGGAATACCGACCGAGCTTCATCAGCGGCTTCGGACGGTTCTTCGTGAAGGGCAGCAGACGCGATCCCCTACCTCCGACCAGTATGACGGCATGCACGACCTCTCCTGCCCCGAAACCGCAAGGAACGATATTCGTATCGGAAATCTTTTGCAGTCTCGAGTATCGACAGGAATCGACAATCGGGTAAGTATCCGACGGGCGCGCAACCGAGGGTGGACAGACGGCCATAGCCGGACGGTCACGAACCGTGGACGGGCGGACGGCGCTTTGATACCAAGGACACGAGAGATCGGTGGAGCCGCATATGACATCGCTATCCATGACCATCGATGGGCTGCCCGTCACCACGACCGCGGGCCTGGCCGTCGAAAACCCCGCCGACGGACGGATATTCGCCACGGCTCCCGCCTGCTCGCCCGAACAGCTCGACACCGCGGTGGCCGCGGCGCGGCGCGCCTTTCCGGCGTGGTCGGCGCTGTCGCACGAGGCGCGCCGCGGCTATCTGGAGGCCTGCGCGAAGGCGCTGGGCGCGGCGGTGCCCGAGATCGGCGCGCTACTCACCCGCGAACAGGGCAAGCCGCTGACCAAAGCCCTTGCCGAGGTGCAGCTTTCGGCCGGATGGTTCTCCGACACCGCGGGGCTGGAGCTGGCCGAGGAGGATCTGGGCGATGAGCACGCCGCAATTCGATTGCGGCGCAGACCCTACGGCGTGGTCGGGGCGATCACGCCATGGAACTTCCCCCTCATCCTCGCCGTCTGCAAAATCGCACCGGCGCTGCTGGCGGGCAATACCGTCGTGCTCAAACCCGCACCGGAGACCCCGCTGTCGAGCCTGCTGATGGGTGCGGTGCTGTGCGACGCACTGCCGCCGGGCGTGCTGAACGTCGTCACCGGGGCGGGCCGGGTGGGGCGACTGCTCGTCGAACACGGCGGTGTCGACAAGATCTCCTTCACCGGCTCGGTGGCCACCGGCACCGCGATCGCCGAGGCGACCGCGCGCCGGCTGCAGCGCCCGACCCTCGAGCTCGGCGGTAACGATGCCGCGATCATCCTGGCGGACGCGCCGATCGCCGAGATCGCGCATCGGTTGTTCTGGGCGGCATTCGAGAACAGCGGTCAGTACTGCAGCGCCGTCAAACGCGTCTACGCGCATCGCGCGGTATACCCGGAAGTCGTTGCGGCACTTGTCCATGAGGCCGAGAAGGTCACCGTCGGCGACGGCATCGACCCGGACACCGAGCTCGGCCCACTGGTCAGCGAGCACCATCTGGCCTACGTCGCCGGATTCGCCGAGGAGGCGGTAGCAGGCGGCGCCACCGTGGCCACAGGAGGATACCGACTCGACCGGCCCGGCCATTTCTACGCGCCGACCATCGTCACCGATCTCGCCGCAGGCAGCAGGCTCGAGATGCTCGAGCAGTTCGGCCCCGTCCTGCCGATCATGCCCTACGACGATGTCGACGACGCGGTGACACGCGCCAATGCGACCTGCTTCGGCCTCGGCGGATCCGTCTGGGGCGCACGCGATTCCGCAGCGGCGGTGGCCGCCGAACTCGACTGCGGCACAGTCTGGGTCAACACCCACGGCGAACTCCGCCACAACGTGCCCTTCGGCGGCGTGCGCTCGTCGGGGGCGGGCGTGGAATACGGCTATCTCGGTCTGCTCGAGTACACGCGGGTGAAGGTCACCTTCATGCGTTCGGCATGAGCGGGCGGCCCGCGAGCATCGGCGCACCGTTGATCGCAGAACCCGTCTCAGAGTGGGATGCCCGGCCGCCCTCCCGGGGATGCAGTGTGCGGTTGCGTGTCGCTCACAGCGGCAGCGACCGCAACCCCTACCGTGTCGGGGATAGCTTTCTCGATGCCTTTTGGACGAGATAGGTTGCAGCCTAGGTATTTTCGAATCATTCAAGGTGAGGTGTCGATCAGTAAGGCCGCATCCTCACCGGGGTGCTGAAAGCACAGCGTGACGGCCCGTCGGTCGTGCTGCATGGACACGACATGCTGGCATCAGGATCGGTTCGTGGGCCGATGTGACCTTGTCGGCGGTGAGTCGCCGGGTATGAGGCGCCCCCTAGAGCGGTGTTGATTGGTCGTGCACATGTCACCGAGTCCGATTTCGCGTCCGGTCGGTATGTGCTCCAATGGCAACGAACGCCGAGACGTGTTGACCAGTCGCGCAACGCGTTTCGGCAGTCTCATAGTCACTTCTCGGTGCCGATCGGTGGCACGCAAGTAGGGACGGAGGGATCTAGATTTGGACGGCTGGACCGACGGGATGTCGTTGAAGCAGAATCAACGTGTCCCAGTGAAGGTGGAGTTGTATCACCGCAGCCTGGATCCGGGAGTGATGCAGCCGTGGGTGCGCACCAAGCCGGTTCAGCCACAACGGATCACGACCGATTCGCTGTTCCCGCAGGATGTTTCCCCGCTCCCTCCGGCCTGGCAGCTCGCCGATCCGCCAGCGGCTACACCCATGCCGAATTGCTCGATGGCGCGGGGGTGTTGACCGACACCGCGGCTGGCGCAGATCAAGGACCGGGTGTCAGGGCGGACACATACCTTGTCCTGCAACAGCGACGACTGTTACGGCGGCGCGGCCCAACCTAGAAGCGCGACGAGCGCACCGCTCATTCTCGGAGCGGCGTTTCAATCCGATAGCCGTGTTCTGTCTCGGTAGCCGGAGTTCGTTGATTCCTTTCAGCCGCCATCCATAGATGCCGCGTCATTGGAAGAAGTCTGTCTGTGGCTGTCCGGGCATGGACAGTCGCAAAGAGTGGTGTTTCGGCATCGTCACTGAATAGCTTGTGTCTTCGAAGGGGAAATCATGCTTTCGCGTGTTCGCGACCGGGCACAGTTCCGGCTACGCAAGCTGTGGTCGTCATGTGCTCACACAATCGTATTCGCGTTGACGGTGGCGCTGGGCGTCTCGCTGATACATGCGGTGTTGTCGCCGGCGGCGCTGGCCGATCCTGCGAAACCGCATGCCGTGCCGTTGATGAATCCTGCGGATGGTAAAGATTCGCCGAGCCAACCGGATCCGAAGACGCCGCAGGGTGATTTTCTGCCGTTGTCGGGTGCGAAGGTCCCGCCGTCGGGTGTGCACGCCGGGTTCGATCCGAAGACGTCGAAGGAGTCGTCGCGGAGCGAGAAGTCGGTGACCTACCTCAATGCCAATGGTTCGCATTCGGTGGTGTTGTCGCAGGTTCCGGTGAGCGTGGCCGACGGGCACGGTGGCTGGCTGGCGATGGATACCCGGGTCCAGGACAAGCCGCAGTCGAAGACCGCGGCCGCGGTCCGTGATGGCGCCCATACCGAATTCGCTGCTACGGCTGATGATCCGGCGCTGCTGCGCGTCGATCAGGGTGGTGTGCCGATCTCGTTGTCGCTCAACGGTGCCCGTAAGAGTCAGCGGGTGGTGAAGGACTCCACGGTCACCTATCCCGACGCGCTGCCTGGGCAGGACGTGGACTACACGGTGCAGGCTGGTGCGGTCAAGGAATCGGTGATCATCAAGGACGCCAAGTCGGTCGGTGATGGTCGCTGGACGTTCACCGTCAAGCTCGGTGACGGTCTGATCCCACGCGTCAAGGACGACAGCATCGTCATCACCGACGCCAAGGGCACGCAGGTGGCGGGGATGCCACCGATCCAGGTATTCGACTCGGCCAACGCCGACAGCAAGGATAAGAAGAAGACCTCGGCGCGCACCGGCGGCAAGTACACCCTCGAACGTCAGGGTGATGCGTGGTCGTTGACGGTGTCGGTGGCCAAAGGCTGGCTGACCGACAAGAAGCGGGTATTCCCGATCACCGTCGACCCGACCTATACCTACGGTTTCGGCAACACCGCCGAGACGAAGACGTTCGCATCCGACAACACTCCCGAATGCGATACGTGCGGAATCCAAGTCGGCAACGCCCTGCCGAACGGGACGAACCAGTTCTGGCGTTCGGCATTCCGATTCGACTTCTCCAACCTGTCCGGTCAGACGGTGATCGGTGCCCGCATGGATTTCCAGACCACCGGCACCGCCAGCACGTCGACACCGGTCACCTCGAATCTCTACCAGGCCACCAACCCGCTCGGCTATAACGCAACCGGCACCCAACTGACATCGGCACTGATCGGCACCGCCGGGTCGATGTATTCCTCGGCGCTGACCGGCTACATCGCCGACCGCGTAACCGCGAAGGACACCAACGCGTGGTTCCTGCTCACCGGCGGGGAAACCGGCGACCCGTCGTTCAAGACGTTGCAGGCCAATCTGATCGTGGACTACGGCACTCCGCCGCCGGCGGCGACGCTGGCAGGCCCGGTCGACCAGAGCGTGATCGCCACCCCGACTCCGACGCTATCGGTGAATCCGGTCACCAACCCGTCCGGTGACGGCACCCTGTACTGCTTCAAGGTGTCGACCGGTTTCGACGGCCGCTCCGGATCGCTGGTCGACTCGGGTTGTTTGAAGGATCCGCATTGGACCGTCCCGAAGAACGTCCTGCACAACGGCGGTAAATACACCTGGACCGTGCTGACCGCCCTCGACGGCGGGGTCACCACGACCACGCCACAGTGGGTCGGTCACTTCACTGTCGACCAGCGCATCGGCGACACCAAGACCACACCCGTCGACCAGATCGGCGGGGCCACAGTCAATCTGTTCACCGGCAACGTCCATACCGACGGCGGCGGCCCCCAATTCACTTCCGTCGGCGGCAAGTCGGGTATCGCCGTGTCCTACAACTCGCGTGCCGGTGCGCCGCAGGGCGTGCGGGCGTCGTATTTCAACGATTCCAGCCACAGCGGGCAGCCCGACTCGGCGCCGGTGATGGTGCGCACCGAGGCCCAGATCAATCTGGATTGGGGCAACCTGCTCAGCGATAACGGCAACTCCCCGTGGATTCCGAACCCGCGGCCGTCCGGGCTGAACAAGGACTGGTATGTCATCCGATGGGAGGGCTATTTCAAAGCCCCGGTGACCGGTGACTTCCGCTTCGATGGCGAGCACGCCGAAGGAGCACGGATCTGGGCCAACAACCAACTGGTCTACGACAATCCGAAATCCTCCGGTCTCGCCAGCGATTTCTCCGCTGCGGGCCCCAAGCAAGCCAATGATCTGTCGCTGACCGTGGGCCAGCGGATCCCGATCAAGGTCGAGCTGTACCACCATTCGACCGACACACCGCGGATGGTCTTGTGGGTCAAGCGCGCCGGTAACGCCCCGCAGATCGTCACGACCGACCAGCTCTACGCAGCGGAAGCCCCGGCTCTTCCGAACGGCTGGAGCCTGTCGATGACAGGCAGCAACTACACCAGGGCCGAGCAACTGGACGGATCGGTCGTGCTCACCGACACCACCGGTGCCGCCCACACCTGGACGAAGGTATCCACGGGCGGCTACATGCCGCCCGCCGACGAGGACGGTGTCATGGCCCTCGACAACACCGGCAAGATCACCGTCACCGAGGGCGACACCGTCTCGGTGTTCAACGCCGACGGCACTCTCGCCGCGGTGTCCTCAGTCCTGGATTCGAAGAAACCCGCAGCCCTGCAATACGCCTACAACGGCACTCCGCCGCGGCTCACCCAGATCAAGGATCCAGTGTCGGGTCGCTCGCACACCCTCTACTACAACACCGACGGCAGTGACAGCTGCTACGGCGGTGCCACCAAGCCCCCGGGCAGCGTGGCCAACGCACCCGCGCAGATGCTGTGCCGCATCAAATACTGGGACGGCACCGAAACCCGGCTCTGGTACTCCTACGCCGGAACTCTCGACCGCATCGAGAACCCCGGCGGCGAGATCCACGACTACATCTACGAAAACGAAGACAAGATCGCCCCCGCCAGCAAAGCAGCGGGCCACCCCGTAGACCAAGTCGTGAACGCGGGCCCCAACGGTCAAATACAGACCTACCGGCTCGGCTTCCTCAGCGCGCTGCGATCACCGCTAGCCGCCGACTGGCTGTCACATCAAACCTCAACCCCTCAGCAGCAGACCGAACGAACCGTCATTACCTACGGGCTTTTCTACGATCCGTGGGCACAAATCAACGGTTTCATGGACTTGCAGGTCGCACCCAAAGCCGAACGCCCGACATCAATCTCCGTGCCAGCCACCAACGGTTGGGGAAACGGGGCGCGCGGTACGCACACCTACACCTACGGCTCCGGCACCACCACCGTCAAAAACCTGATCGTCCCCGACGTATTCACCGGCGGCACGTATGTCGCCAGGAAGGCCACTTTCGACGACACTGGTCGTGGTTTGGCGTCGACCGACGCCGAGGGACTGACCTCCGCACTCGAATGGAACGTCAAGGACAAGCCCACCGCCACGGTCGACACCACGGGCCGGCGCACCACCAACCTGTATGACCACGCCGACCGCCTCGTCGATAGCTACGGGCCCGCATCTGCCTCGTGCTTCGATGGCCAAGCGCCGACCGCTGCGTGTGCGAACACCATGCCGCACATACATTATGGCTACGACGAGGGTATGACCGGGCTGCAGGCCGCCCTGTACGACAACCCGACCCTGTCCGGCGCGCCCGCGGTATGGCAGACCGGAGTCGGCACCACCGACGGTGCCCTGTCGGGCAACTGGGGCCCCAACCCACCGGTCGCCAACAAGTCCGGCTGGTCGGGACGTTTCACCGGCGAAATCCAATTCCCCGCAGCCGGGAACTATCAACTCGGCTTCACCGTCGTGGACGGCGTCCGATTGTGGATCGACGACGCGTCGATCATCGACTCGTGGACCGACAAAGTTTCCACATCGGTGCCGGGCACCTACAGCAACACCGTTTCCGGTGCCTGGCACCGGATTCGGGTCGACTACTACAACCGGTCCGGTACGAGTGGTGCGTTGAACTTTACCTGGACGCCGCCGGGTGCCGGTGCCGCGGTGACCGTGCCCGGCCAGAATCTGGCGCCCCGCTACGGGTACGAGACCAGCAAGGGCGGCGACAACACCGCCGACCCCAATCTCGGGCGCGTGCCATCGAAGAAGACCGCGACCGGATATTCGGACCCCTCGAACGGGATCGACCCGGTGTTCGGACTGGCGATATCCAAGATCAACGACCCTGGAGGGCTGAATCTGGTTCGGCGCAACAGCTTCGAGCAGCCCGGCCAGGGGTACCTACGCCAGCTGGCCGACGCGTTGCCGGCCGGTGATCTCAGCAACCCCGGTCAGCGCGGCACCTTCGCTTACTATGGGGACAACGAAACCCGTTCCAACCCTTGCGATTCCACGTCATCATCGGCCAGCCAGGCTGGCATGGCCAAGACCGTCACCGCGGCCAAGAACGCCGACGGTTCCGCCAATGTGGCCGAAACGGTGTACGACGCAGCGGGGCGCATCGTTGCCGCCCGGATCAACAACCAACCCTGGTCGTGCACCAGCTACGACGCCCGTGACCGGATCATCAAGCAGTCGTTCCCGGCCATGGACAACCAGCCCGCGCGCACCGTCACCTACGATTACGCCGTCGGTGGTGACCCGTTGACACGCAAGGTCAGTGACGAGAGCGGATCGATCACCGCCGTGGTCGACCTGCTTGGGCAGACGGTGTCCTATACCGACGCCAACGGAGTGGTCACCACCACCCAATACGACGTCGCAGGCCGCAAAACCGGCGACACCACCACGGTCAAGGGCACCACCTCCACCCTGAACTACCACTGGAGCAACGCCTCCCGCCTCACCGGCGAGGATCTGGACGGGACAACGGTCGCCACCCCCGCATACGACGCAGGGATTGTGTCGGGCGCGGCCTACGGTAACGGCTCCAGCCTCGCGATCGGCCGCGACGACGCTGGCATCGCGACCGGATTCACCTGGAAGACAACGGATTCCACGGTCACCGACACGGTCACCCGCGCCCGCGACCAGCGCATCACCGACGACAAGGTTACCGACACCGCTACTCCTGGTACGACCTACAACTACGCCTACACCTATGACGGCGTCGGTCGCCTGGTCGCGGCCACGGTGCCGCACCATCAGCTGACCTACGCCTTCGCTGGGGACAATGGTTGCGGACCGAACAAGAAGGCAGGGCAGAACAGCAACCGCACTGCCTTCAGTGACAGCTTCGACGGTCAACCCGCGACCGTCACCGGTTACTGCTACGACAATGCCGATCGGCTGTTGTCGACCAGCGGAGCCAACTCCCTGTCGTTCACCTACGACGCCTACGGCAACGCGATCAAGGTCGGTACCGACACCCTCGGTTACGACGCCACCCGCCGACACGTATCCACCACTACCGCCGCCGGACTGTCGGTCCAGTACACCCGCGACGTGGCTGACCGCGTCATGATGCGATCGGCCCAGGGCAGCAACAACGCCTCCCCGATCACCGGCATGACCCGCTACGGGTACGCCACGGCTACCGGCAGCACCCCTGAATTCGTCCTCGATAGCGGTGGGAATCTGTTGCAGCGCGTGCTGCAATTGCCCGGTGGTGCCGTTCTGACCAAGAACTACAGCGGCAATCAGGCCCCCGACTGGGCCTACTCCAACATCCACGGCGACATCCTGTTCACCGCGGACGGCGCAGCGGCTCGCACCAGCGGGATCCACCTCTACGACCCCTACGGCCAGGACATCGACCCGGCCACCGGTGCCATCGGCGACATCCCGATCCCGGCCACCGCCAGCGGTGGCATGGACTTCGGATGGCTCGGCAGCCACACGATCCCGATCGAACACATCGCCAGCCAGCAAGCCCTGGAGATGGGAGCCCGCACCTATCTGCCCGTCCTCGGCAGGTTCTTGCAAACCGATCCCGTCTCCGGTGGATCGGCCAACAACTACGACTACGCCAGTGCCGACCCCATCAACAACCTGGACCTTACCGGCACGGTATCCGTCACAGTCCCCTCTCCTTCCTGGGGTTCCTGGGGCGAGATCCTTGATGGTCTGGGTACGGTAGTGGCGCCCGAAGCCATTATCGGAGGCGTTATTCTAGGCGCTGTCCTCGGCGGTGATTCCACCGCGGACAACCCCAAAGTGGCGGATATGCCGCGTGAAGAACAGGCTAAAGTGATCGGGGGCGGTGCCAGGGCGATCCCTCGGGGCGATGGTCAGGCACAGCATATTGCCGAGGAAGTCACTAAACTCGGTCTCGGTCAACAGGGGGCCGCAGCATTGGCTGATGACGCGTCGAAGGTAGCATTCGGTGACTCTGGAGGTGTCATGGAGGGGCCGGACGGAAAGATGGTTGTTATTCCTACTTTGCAAAGCGTGAAGGCCTGGCTCGAAGTTGATCAATCAGGCAGAGTGACCGCGCACAAGGGAACTTGGGGCTGGAATCCCAACAGCGATCTCGACCTGACGAACTATCGCCCCGTGCATCACTAGCTATTGGACTAGATCGATCTTGAAAGAGAATGTGATGTCATCAAATGGTCTAGGTGTGGTTGATTTTCAACTGTATCTGCTGAAGACGATGCAGCCGCCTGGAGCGCTGCTCGCCGCAGCCCTGGAAGAGCTCGGTTGCACCAGTTCCGATATGGCAGTCGGCTACGAGGGCGTCTCCCGGGAGACCAAGCTGACCGAAGGTGGTTCAGCGGACCGTCTCACAACGATCCTGGACGAAGCCTTCGTGGATCAGCCCAGCGGTATGGGTCGCGAGACTTTCGCATATCATCTCCCTTTGTGGCCGAAATTCACCTTCCTGCTGTCATTCGACTCGACCCGCAAATTTATCTATAAGGGAGAGTTTGTGAGACGCCCCGGCTGCCGAGCCGGGGAAGGGGTAACTTCATGGGATTTTCTCCAAATTGAACTGACTGACTCGTTCGATCAAATCTGCGAGATTGATACCTGGGGCACTTACGACAGCTATACCGCTCGAGACTCGAATCTCGGCGAGCGATGCTTCCTGAGGTTCGCGTGGGGGCTCCTGCAAGAGATCGAGGTGATCAGAGACTAGCTACGAGCGGATTTCGTTATCTCGTTGCAGCTGCGCCCACGTTGAGGCCACAATATTCGGATAGCGACCGTGGCGCACGGGGAGGCTGAGGGCGCGCTGTCGAGCGGTATGCGATATGAATCTTCTTGGAAGGACAGCAGTGAGTTCTTTGGCTATCGGACCTGTCCGAAGCTACACACATCATCCGGTCGTGCGGCTCGCCGCCGCAGCAGCCTCTTTGGCCGCCGCGGCTGGGCTCGCGGCGTGTGGTGGCAACTCCGACGACGGCAGCGGCTGTACCGGCGGTACGAACAAGCTCGTCGTCGGCTCGGCGACATTCCAGGAGTCGAAGATCGTCGGTGACATCTACGCTGAAGCGTTGCGCGCGAACGGATTCACTGTCGATACCAAACTCGGCATCGGCAGCCGGGACGCCTACATTCCGGCATTGCGGCAGTGCTCGGTCAGCGTCGTTCCCGACTACACCGGCAATCTGCTGCAATATCTGGATAAATCAGCGGCGGCCACCTCTGGTTCGGATATCGAGGCTGCGCTGACCACGGCGCTCGGAGACCACCTGGCAATGGGCAAAGCGGCACCTGCTGAAGACTCCGACGCAGTCGTTGTCACCCGTGCTACCGCCGAGAAGTGGAACCTCAAAACGATCGCAGACCTGGTCCCACACGCAGCCGAAGTCACCTTCGCCGCCCCGACCGGGTTCGAGGAGCGTCCGGGTGGTCTGCCAGGCCTGACGAAGAACTACGGCCTCGGCATCGCTGCCGCGCGGTTCGTCCCGGTCGGCGGCGACAACAGCGCCGCCGCCGTCCAGGCGTTGACTTCCGGGCAGGCCATCGCCGCCGATATCTACACCACATCCCCTGCCATCAAGCAAAACAACCTGGTGGTGCTGGAGGATCCCAAGCACAATTTCGCAGCCCAGAACGTGGTGCCGCTGCTCAATACAAGAAAGAAGTCGGACAAGGCGATCCGGGTGCTCAATGCGGTATCGGCGAAACTGACCACCGCCGAGCTACGTTCGCTCAACGATGCGACATCCGGACCCAGGAACACCGATCCGGCCACCGTCGCGAAGACATGGATCGACGCGCAGGGCTTGAATAAGCCTGTCGGATAGGCACTTGCGGGGGTCTACTCCCACTGCTGCCGCGGCACAGCGGTCATCGCAACTTGTCCCGAGCCACCATCGGCCAGCGGTTCCAAGGAGCACGATTCAGCCGCTACATCGAGGTCGATGTGTCAGTCATCCCCAACACTCCTCACGGTCGCGTCGATCGCGGGTCATTTGTCTGGCCCTTTGAGGATGCGGCGGACATCGAACGCCACAATCACGAACACGGTCAACGGGATTCCAGCCGCGACCGCCAAGCCCACCCAATCCGCAAGGCTCACAACGCCACCGCATCGGGTTCGTCTGAGACGGGACGGACCTCCGGCTCGGTCGAGTCCCGACTGCTGAACAGCGCCAGGTAAACCCCTGGACCGGTGTCGGGGTCGTCTCCGTAGTCGTAGACCTCCAGCACGCCACCCTCGAACTCGAAACGCCTTGTGGGTCTGTCCATCTCCGGCCCCTGTTCCGTCGTCGGTTGGGGACTACTCGGGGCCAGGAACACTCTCGATCGGGAGGTCACCTCATGCGTCTCAGATTCCTCGGCAAGAACACCACTGGTCAGCAATCGCCCACCTTATGGGCCTCCGACCATGGCACTTACGTCTGTCAGGGGTGGAAGACCGGCGTGGACGGTCAGATCGAGATACCCCATCGGCTCCTCGAGTTCCTCGAGCCGGGGACGTGCTTGGGTATTCTGCTACAGGACACCGGACATGGCACGTTCATCCTGCAGGGTGAGCCGGTCACCGATCCGGAAGCATTGGCACAGATGGACGTTCCCGATCACGAGTTGGCCGTGGAAGTTCCCGTAGGACAGGAGATTCGCCCCGATGCTCTTGCATCACGGTGAGGATGCGAACCACCTCTTCCGTGAGAACTGGTCTGTAGCGGTTCATCTCGAGCTCCAGGACACCTACGCCACCCCGGAGGAAGACGAGCCGTTTCGCAGGTTCCTGACCGGTGAACCCGATGACTATGCGTGGTTCGCCGGTTGGGCGAACGTCGTCCACGCGGCGACGGAAAGTGGCACGATCATCAGGCGGGTGCGTGTCGTCACCGAACCACACACCGACTACACGCGATTCGCGCTCGCGATAGCCCGGTTGAATGTCGCCGCTGGCGAAGACGTGCGATACATCCCGCGCCACACCATCGACCCGCAACTGCTCAGCGGTGATGACTGGTGGATCTTCGATGACGAGTTGGTGGCCTTCAGCGTGTTCACATCCGATGGCGCGGGTGCCGGTCTGGCAACGACTATCGATCCTGTGATTGCCGCGCATATCCGCTCGGTTCGTGACCGGGTGTGGCCGTTGGGGATTCCCTATGCCGAGTACGCGCCGATCACATCGCAGCAGTGACGCACCCCGATCGGCAAGCCAGGGAAGCTCTCGGTGCTCGCCTACGAGAGATCCGCAAGAACGCCGGATTCACCGCACGCGCGCTCGCCGTCATACACGGGTGGCCCCGCTCGAAGATGTCGAAAATCGAACTGGGGCGGCAGACACCCAGCGAAACCGACGTCAACGCATGGTGCCGATCCTGCGATGCCGTCGACCAGATCCCCGACCTGATCGCGACACTCCGCAATATCGAGACGGCGTACCTCGAGACCAGGCGAATGCGGCTGCCGGTACGGCAACGGCAATCGATCAACTGGGAAGCCGAGACGAAACTGATGCGCTGGTACGAGCCCTGGGTAGTGCCGGGGCTTCTCCAGACACCGGCGTATGCGGAAGCGCTACTCGGCAAGGTGCTGGACTTCTATCACGGCTCTCGGTCCGATCTCGAAGCCATGCTCGCCGCACGAATGGAACGGCAACAGGTGCTGTATCGCGGCGATCATCGGTTTCACTTCGTCATCGCTGAACAGGTCCTGCACACCACGATCGGCGACAATGACGCCATGGTCGGCCAGTTGGACCGACTACTGATTGCGATGACGCTACCGAGGGTGGTTCTTGGTGTGGTCCCGCTCGAGACGGAATACGTTGTCCCGCAATCGAATTTCTGCATGTTCGATCGGCGGAGAGTGCTTGTCGAGACCATCACTGCCGAACTCACGATTACACAGCCTCGCGAACTTGTGCTGTACGAGAAGACGTTTCAAACGCTCGCAGAACAGGCAGTGGTTGGTAACGGGGCACGAGAGCTGATCCGTAAGGCTCTGGAGTCACGCTCTGGATGACTGGCCTCTGCCATCGGAAGGTCACCCACAGACGCCCGAACTGACCGCCGCAGCCCCGGATAGAAAGGGCGCCAACGCACTTCGGGAATCGGCGGCGATTTCCTCCGGCGTGCCCTGCGCGACGATCAGGCCGCCGTCCACGCCGCCGCCGGGACCGAGATCGATGATCCAGTCCGCCGACGCGATCACGTCGACATTGTGCTCGATCACCACCACGGTGTCGCCGCGGTCGACCAGCCGGTGCAGCAGCCCGATGAGCAGACTCACATCGGCGGCGTGCAACCCGCTGGTCGGCTCGTCCACGACGTACAGCGTGCGCGCGGAGTCGACGTCGCGCAGCAGTTCGCGAGACAGCTTGAGGCGCTGGGCCTCTCCCCCGCTGAGCGTCGCACAGCTCTGCCCGAGCCGCAGATGTCCCAGCCCCACCTCGTCGAGCATGCTCAGCGCCCGCGCGATCCGGGCGCGCTCGCCGAAGAAGCCGACGGCCTGGGTCACCTCGAGGTCGAGCACCTCGGCGATGGTCAGGCCGTCCAGCCGCGCCTCGAGCACCTCGGCGTTGTATCGCCGGCCCGCGCAGACCGAACAGGGCACCACCACATCCGCCATGAAATGCATCGGCATCGACTGTTCACCGGAACCGCGGCAGGTCCAGCACTGGCCGGATTCGGCGTTGAACGAGAAACGCGCTGTGGTCCACCGGCGTTCGACCGACAGTGGCAGCCGCGCGAACAGCTGGCGGATCTCGTCGAAGATGCCGATATAGGTCGCCGGTATCGACCGGCTCGACCGTCCCATCGGATCCTGTGCCGCGCCGATCACCCGGCCGAACACCTCATGACCGCTCAGCGTGTCCAGCACATCGTCGCCCGCACCCGACCCACCGCCCAGCGCGGCGGCCACCTCGGGTTCCAGAATGCCCTTCACCAGTGAGCTTTTGCCGCTGCCGCTGGGCCCGGTGACACAGGTCAGCAGATCTATGGGAATGGCCACATCGATACCGCGCAGATTGTGCAGTCGCGCGCCGGTGAGCACGATCCGCGCGGCGGGATCCGGCGTCCGTCGTTCACCGCGCAGGCCGCCCGGCACCAGCGCACCGCGCAGATAGCGGGCGGTCGCCGAGGTGGGGTGGGCCATCACCTCTTCCGGCGTTCCGGCCGCGACCACCTGCCCGCCCGCATTACCCGCGCCCGGGCCGATATCGATCAGGTGATCGGCGCAGCGCATCACCTCGGCATCGTGTTCGACCACGATCACCGTATTGCCCGCATCGCGCAGTCGCCGCAGGCTCTCGATCAGCCGTCCGGTATCGCGGGGATGCAGTCCGATCGAGGGCTCGTCCAGCACATACACGACACCGACCAGTCCGCAGCCGAGTTGGCGGGCGATGCGCAGCCGTTGGCCCTCACCGGCCGACAACGCGGGCATCTGCCGATCCAGCGACAGATAGTCGAGGCCGACCTCGCAGATATGCGAAAGCCGTTGGCGCAGTTCGTGAACGATCTCGGTGACCGCCTCCGCGACGATATCGGGCAGTGCGAGTTTCACGACCTCGTCCAGCCAGCCGGGCAATTCGGCGATCGGCCGCGCCATCACCTCGGTGATATCGAGTCCCTCGAGGCGAACCGCCCGCGCGTCGGCATTCAACCGCGTGCCGTCGCAGTCCGCGCACGGTTCGGTCGTCATGAACCGGTCGTAGTTATGCCTGCGGTCGTCCGCCGCCGCGGACCGCGCGAGCCGATCGATCTGCGGCACCAGACCCGAATCGGTCCGTCCGGGCAGAAAGGAGGCGACCGCGGCGGGTATCGGCCGCGACGTCTCACCGTGCAGCACGATGTCACGCAACGCCGCGGGCAGTTCGGACCAGGGCGTGTCGAGGGTGGCGCCGAACAGGGTCAACAGCTCCGGCAGATCACGTACCGGCCAATACGTCTTCTTGGGCAGGCGCCGCCGGTCGCCGTAGAACGCCAGCGCCCCCGCCCGGATCGAGGCGTGCGGATCGGCGACCATCCTGGCCTCCGACACCGCGATCCGTGTCCCGATGCCCTCACAGCCGCGGCACATCCCGTCCGGGGTATTCGCGCTGAAGAACCGCGACGACACCGCGATCGCCCGGCGCCCGCAGCTCGCGCACACATGGCCGTCCGACAGATGGATCCGGCTCGCGTCCGCGCGCTCGACCACGAGCACGGCGTCGGGCCGGGTGCGCAGCGCCGAGACCTGGCGGCGGATGTGATCGATCGAATCCTGCTGTCCCGCTCGGCCGTTCAAGTCGACCACATCGACCGCGTACCGGTCCGCGAGCGGTGCGCGCCCGTCGGTGATCGGCAGCATCCACCGCGGCACCTGTCCCATGCGGACGGGCCCCTCGCGCACCGCCGCCGTCGCCTGGGCGAGCAGCTCGTCGGTGGTCCGAGGCACCACGTCCGCACCGCAGTGCAGACAGGTGTGCAGCCCCGCCCGCGCGTACAGCAGGCGCAGCAGATCGCCGACCTCGGTGATGCTGCCGACCGTGGAGCGTGGATTGCGCCCCGGGGCATGCTGTTTGACGGCGATGGTCGGGCCGAGCCCGGTGATCGCGTCCACCTTGGGTTTGGGGACCTTGTCCACACCGCGCCGCACATACGGCGACAGGCTCTCCTGATACTGGCGCTGCCCCTCGGCATAGACCGTGCCGAAGGCCAACGAGGACTTACCGCTTCCGGAGACGCCCGTGATCACCGTGATCGACTGACGGGGGATCTCCACGGTGACCGACCGCAGATTGTTCTCCCTGGCGCCACTCACCCGGATCGACACATGGTCTGGATTCACGCCACCGCCCCACATTCGACGAGTTGATCGACGATACCGCGCATCGTCGGCCGCATCAGGAACCGGACGAGTCCGAGTTCGACGCCGAACTCCCGCAGCACCCCCGTCAGCATGGCGGTCACGGCCAGGGAGTCACCGCCCAGGGCGAAGAAGTTGTCGTCGGGTCCGGCCGATTCGCCGCGCAGGACCACCGACCAGATCTTGCGGATCCGTTGTTCCGCCGGGGATATCGCCTCCGATCCGGCCGCGCCGTCGCCCTGGCGGGCCGCCAGCGCGGCGATCGCCGCGCGATCGAGGGTGCCGCGCGCGGTGAGCGGCAGCGCATCGATGACGAGCACGCGCGCGGGCACCATATAGGACGGCAGCCGGTACTGAACCCCGAGCCGGACCTTATCGCCGAACAACTCCTCGCCGGTGCGCGGCACGACCGCGGCCAGGATGTGATCGCCGGAGGAATCCTGTTCGGTCCAGGCGACCGCCCCGCCGACGCCGTCGACCGCGCGGAGCGTGGCCTCGACAGCCGCGAGTTCGACTCGGCAGCCACGAATTCGGGCCACCCGGTCCGCACGACCGACGAATCCGAACCGTCCCTGCGCATCGAGCCAGCCGAGATCGCCGGTGTAGTAGCAGGGCTCGTCCCCGACCGACGGTGCGCTGTTGCGGAACCGCCTGCCGCGCACGACATTCCCGTCGGATACATACCCCGCGCCGATCGGCGCACCGGCGACCACGAGCTCGCCGACCACGCCCGGTGGCACCGATTCACCCCGTTCGTCGACGACGAACAGCGAGGTGTCGTCGATCGGCCGCCCGAGAGGAACGTCCGCACCGGCGGTATGGGTGGTGACCTCGGCGCAGGTGACGTATCCCGTTGTCTCGCACCGGCCGTACCGATTCAGCAACCGGCAGCCCGGCAGGGCGTGGCCGACCTCGGCGAGCAGATCGGCGTCCAGTGTCTCGCCGGTGAAGGCGCAGACTCGCAGACTCGCCAGCGCCGCGGGCGAATCGGGGACCGTGTGCAGCATCGTCCACATCAGCGACGGCGTCACCGACACTCTCGTCCCCTGGTACCGGCGCACCCACTCGGCCGTGATGTGGGCGTCCGAGGCGGGAAGCACCGCGACCGGAACCCCGGCCAGCAGTGCCGCCAGGGTCTCGGAGATCGCGTCGATGGCGCCCGAAAGGCGCTGCACCACAACCACTTCCCCCGACTCGTAGGGGAAGTTCTCCCATGTCCAGGCACAGCGGCCGAGCAGGCTGCGGTGGCGGCCCGCCACGAGTTCGGGCTCGCCGGTCGCGTCGGCACCCACGACCAGCCACGCCGGATCGTCGGGCCGCCGCCGAATCGGCCCGTCGGTGTACGGCGCGGCCACCGCCACGGACTCGGGGGAAATCAGCACGGGCCCTGCCGGATTCGCCGCCCTGCCGCCGATCAGGGCCGCGGCCCGGCAGCCGCGCACCAGCCGGTCGCGCCGCTCGTCGGACCAGTCCGTACTGATCATCACCACCGTCGCGCCGACCGACCAGGTCGCCAGCATGGCGGCCACCGACAGCGACGGATCCGTATCGTCCACGGCCACAATGTCTCCGGGCGAGGTACCGATCTCGACGAGACGGCCGGCGACCCGATCGCGCAGGCGTCCGAGTTCGGCGAAGCTCAGCTCGGTCGCCGAGCCGTACAGCGCGACGGTGTCCGGGCGGCGCGCGCGGACCGCCTCGAACAGGTCGTGGATATCGAGTTCGGCCGCACCGGGACGCGCCGGGGTGTTCGCGTCATCGATGCGCGCGAGTTCGGCCCGCGTCGGCCGCAGGAGTTCACGCACGGTCGTGGTGCCGTTCTCGGGCAGCGCCCACGCGAGGTGTTCGAAGGTGGCGGCGAGGTCTGCGACCTCCTCGCCGGTCAGCACCTCGGTCGCGTATTCCCAACTCAGATGCAGGATTCCGGATACCTTGATCGCCTCGAGCAGCAGATCGAACTTGGCCGTGCCGGTATGCATCCACACCGGCTCGGCGACACAGTCGTCGAGCATCAACGGCACATCGTCGTTGTTCTGCAGGACCATGACGATATCGACCAGCGGCGTGCGGGCCGGATCCGGCGCTCGGCGCGTCCGCACGGCGAGTTCCTCCAGCGGCACACCCTGATGGGTGAAGACGTATCGCCATTCGTCACGCAGCGTCGCGAGCAGCGCAGCGACCGTCGCGTCGAGCGCCGCGGTGACGCGCACCGGCACGGTATTGGTGAAGTAGCCGACGGTCGCATGATCCTGGGGACGGCTGCGGCCCGCGACGACCGTGCCGATCAGCGCGTCCCACTGCCGGGTGCGCCGAGCCAGGCAGATATGCAGCAGCGCGAGCAGCACGACGAACAGCGAGGTGCGCGCCCCGGCGGCGATCCGGACCAGCTTCTCGGTCAGTTCGGGCGGCAGATCGGTGTAGAGGACCTGCCCCTCGAGCGATCGGGTGGGCTTGCGCCGGCGGCCGTCGCCCAGTTCGATCCGGTCGGGCAGCGGCAGCAGCCGCTGCGCCCAGGCCTCCGCCTCCGCCTCGACACCCGCCGAAACCCGTTGCCACTGCGCGAAATCCCGGTAGTCGACCGATTCGCCGGGCCCCGGATCGCCTCCGGCGTACAGGGCGGCCAGTTCGCGATAGATGATGTCCATCGACCAGCCGTCCATCGCGATGTGATGCAGGATCACCTGCAGCAGCCACTCCCGCTCCCCGGTCCGCCAGGTGCGCACCCGCAACAGCCGGCCGCTGGTCAGATCGAACGGTTCCTGGATACCCTGCTCGGCCAGCACCTCGGCCCGCGACCATTCCATGATCTCGCGATGATGCGCGATATCGATCGATGGCGGATCGAATCCGTCCGCCACGACCGCCGGGCGATCCGCCGCGTACCGGGTCCGCAGCGCCGGATGCCGATCGACCAGGATCGCCAGCGCCCGGTCCAGCGCCGCGAGATCGAGCGTCCCCGTCACGCGAAACGCGCCGACGGAGTGATAGGTCGAGCGGTCCCGCTGATACTGCTGGGCCATCCACAGCCGCTCCTCGCCGAAGGACAACTCCCGCGACGCCAGATTCTCGACCTCCTCGGCGGCGTCCTGTTCGATCGAATCCAGCAGCAGCCGGGCCAGCGCCGCACCGGTCGTGCCGTCGAGCAGCGCCTCGAGCACCGTCCCGTCCACCGCGGCGGCGGTGTTGAATTCGAATGCGATCCGGCCCGCGACCTTCAGCGCACGCAGCGAATCCCCGCCCAGATGATGGAAACTCTGGGTCAGGTCCGCACCCTCGATACCCAGGACCTCACCCAGGATCCGCTGCACGGCATCGAGTGCCTCCGAGTCAGTTATCGCAAAGTCAGTCATGCTCAGAACCCACCGTCATACGTCGGAAAACCACACGGGCGCATACGAATCCGAGTATCCGAGCATGGGCGCGCCGGGATAAGGCCCGGACGGGCGCGCAATCGACCTGGATGAACGGCTATGGCCTCATGCGCAGAATGTAGGGCGGCGCAGCTCGAGCAGGGTCGTGACGGCGTCCTGAACACGGTGTGCCAGCAGATGTTTCGACCCGCTGGGCAGGGCGGTCTCGGTGCCCTCACTGCTCAGCAGATGCCCCGCGTTATCGTCGACCTCGAAGGCCAGGCCGTCGCCGACCGCGTTGACCACCAGCAGATCGCAGCCCTTGCGCGCGAGTTTGGCCCGGCCGTGGGTGAGCACATCGCCGTTGGCGTCACCGGTTTCGGCCGCGAAACCGACGATGGTCAGATTCGTGGCGAGTTCGCCCGCGGTGCGCGCGGCCACCAGTCCGGCGAGGATGTCGTGGTTCTTGGTCAACGGCACCGAATGCGGTTCGCCCGCACCCTTTTTGATCTTACTCGCGGAGACGGCCGCGGGCCGGAAGTCGGCGACGGCGGCGGCCATGATCACCACATCCGCGTCGATGGCGTGTTTGCACACCTCGACGCGCATCTCCTCGGCGGTCGTCACGCGCACCGATTCGACGGCCGACGGCGTGCTCAGACCCGTACCGGGCCCGGCGATGAGGGTGACGTGGGCGCCGCGCTGCGCCGCCAGCCGGGCGAGCGCATAGCCCTGTTTCCGGAGCTGCGATTGCTCAGGAACCGGACCGGATCCATGGGTTCGCGGGTGCCGCCGGCGGTGATGATCACGCGCCGCTCGGTCAGATCGTGGCTCAGCGCATCGCGACGCTCCCGCAGCAGTGCGGCGAGCACGGCGATCTCCTCCGGCGGCGCGGGGCGAATCTCGGTGTCGCCGTGCGGTTGTGCGGTCGGTTCGACGACCGCGATGCACCCAATCCGCGGTGAGTCAGCATGTGAAACGGCTGGAACAGGCGATCGGCGTCTGCCTGCTGGAACGCCGCCCGCGCGGGGTCGTGCCCACGGCCGAGGGCCTGGTCCTGCGGCAGGCCGCGACCGACAGCATCGTCGGCCTGGACCAGGCGCTGCGCCGGCTCACCGAACTCGCGCGCGACGGGGTCGGCTCGGTGCGCATCACCACCGGCGCGATCACGGTGCGGCACTTCATGTCCGAGGCGGTCATCGCGTTCCGGCGACGGCATCCGGCCGCCAGTCTGGAGCTGCGGACCAAGACGTCGAGCCGCACCTGCTTCGAATCGCTCGCCGCGGGAACCGTGGATCTGGCCTGGGTCACCATCATCGCGCCGCTGCGCGGTATCGAACAGCGCCCGGTCGTGGAGCTGCCGTGGGTGGTGGCCGTACGCGCGGACGATCCGTTCGCCCGGCGGTCCGCGCTCACCGCCGCCGATCTCGCGCGGCTGCGGCCCATCCTGCCGCCCGAGAACTCCTCCTCACGTGCGCATCTGAATGCGAGCCTGGCCCGGCTGAACGTCACGCCGGGCCCCGATTCCGGCACCGCGGACTGGGATTCCGCGGTGCTGCTCGCCGAACTCGGCATCGGACATGCGCTCGTACCCGCGCTACCGGGCTGGCAATCGGTCGACGTCGCGAATACACCGCTACGCTTCCTTCCCGTTCCGGAGCTGCCCCCGCTGGTGGTCGGCTGGGCGGTGCGCCAGTGGGAAACGCTCGGTCCGCTGGCTCGAGAGTTCGCGGAAACCGTTGTGCGGCACTGTGAGGCTCGATAGCCGAACTCGGATCGAATCTGCGAGTGGTCCTTTCGCATACACTCACGGTGACAGAATTGGTTGACGCCTCGAACAATCCTGTTGATACCACGGAGAACGCAAAGTCATTCCACGATCACTCCCGAGTCATCGGGTCGATATTCAAAGGCCGAATTGCGCGGTGATCAAGAAATGACAATCCCTGTGATACAACATCTTCGGACGGCGAGGAATGGCCACGATCGCATTCCCCGAGGAAGAGAAGGATAGGTGAGCGGCTCCGATGACTGACACCACCATCGAGATCACGCACGAGCTCGCCACGCGGGGATACGCGCTGACACCGGGTCCGCTCACCCCGGATGAGGCCGTCGACCTGGCGAGCCGACTGGGTACCCTGATCCCGCAGACCACCGGGGAACTGGCCTACGAGATCGTGGCCCTTCCGGGATTCGGGAAGTCGCTCGACACTCACTGTCCCCATATCCTGCGCCCGCAAACCCTGCGCCCGCACACCGAGGCTCCCGGCCTGAACCCGCCCCCGCGCTATCTGGCGGTGCACTGCCGAGTGCAGGCCACCTGCGGCGGCGGCCGGACCATGCTCGCCGACGCGCATGCCTTCGTCGCCGGTCTGAGCCGCCTCGCCCAGCGCATGGTGCACGAACGCGATATGCACTGGCCGTCCTATGCGGAGGATATCGAGGTCACCGGGGCGTGGAAGCCGGTGGTCGAGCAGACCGAGCGGGGCACGATCACCCGCATGAGTTGCACGCTGTTGCGGACCGGGTACTACTCGGAGGGCCTCGACGCATGGACCGCCCGGGTGAATCCGCCGCTGGGCACCGACGGCGTGGCACTCGCACAGCAGGTCCTGGACTTCTTCCAGGACAACCACGTATCGATCCTGATCCCCGAGGGCGCGATGGTGATCTGGGACAACCAGCGAATGTTCCACGCGCGCTCCGCGTTCACCGACACCCGCCGCCGCCTCACCCGGTACTGGATCACCGACTGACCGCACGCCTATCACCGAGTTCCGGGAGTTCGCCGGAGCATGATCCCCGCCGATAAGCGGACAAAGTTCCCAGTCGGAACTACACTCCTGCCTGACGCGGCGGCGCGGTGGCCGCGCCGGATGTGAGGGATCGGTGTGGCAACGGAGCAGGATTCCGGTACCAGCGAGACGGCGCCGGAGGTCCTCCGGCTTCGTCTGCTCGGCACGGTGGAGGCATGGCTGGGCGATGATCGGCTCGATATCGCCGCGCCGCAACAACTCACGGTGCTGGCGATCCTCGCCGCCGATCCCGGCCGCACGCTGTCCACTCCGCAGCTGGCCCAGGCGCTGTGGTCCGATCGGCGGCCCACATCGGCGCACGGTGTCCTGCGCAACCACGTCCTGGCCCTGCGCAAGCATTTCGACGCCCACGGCGGCCCGGGCACCGGAACCGAATGGCTCGGCTCGACCCGCGGCGGATATCGGCTCACCCTCGAGGTCCACTCCGATGCGGCCACGGTCGAGGCCCTGATCACGGCCGCCGAATCCGCCCGGCACACGGGCGCATTCGACGCGGCGAACGAGAAGTTGGCCGAGGCCCTGGCGTTATGGCGCGGCGATCCGCTGATCGGCCTGCCGGGGCCGTGGGCGGATAAGGAGCGGTCGAGGCTGCGCCGGTTGCGCTCGGTGCTGCGCGAATCGGCGATGGCCGTGGCGATGGACCTCGGCCACCACAGCGAGGCCATCGCGGAGCTGGAGGCGCTGCTCGCCACCGAACCGCACTGTGAGCGTTGGTATGAACTGTTGATGGTCGCGCTGTACCGCAGCGGACGCCGGGTCGAGGCCCTCGAGGTGTATCGCACCGCGCGCGGCGCACTCGCCGACGGGCTCGGACTGGAACCCGGTCCCCGGCTGGTGCGCTTACATCAGCAGATCCTCTCGGCCCAGCCGCCGGTCGAGACCACCACGGACGAGGCGCCGCGCGGCGAGCAGTCCAGCGTCACGGCGTGGCGACCGTCGCAGCTGCCCCCCGATATCGCCGATTTCGTCGGACGAGCCGATCTGGTCCAGGATCTGACCGCTGTGCTCAGCGCCGAATCCGACGGCCGCCCGGTGGTCGCGATCACCGGCATGGGCGGCATCGGAAAGACCACTCTCGCAGTACATCTCGCACATCGGATCCGCGACCGCTTCCCGGACGGACTGATCTACCTCGACCTCGGCGGTATGGACGAACATCCGCGACCGATCGACATGCTCTCGGCGGTCGCGCTGCGGTCCCTCGGCATCGGCCCGGGTGACATACCTCCCGAGCTGTCGTCGCGAACGGCGTTGTGGCGCAGCGTCGTCGCGGACAAGCGCATCCTGCTGGTCTTGGACAACGCGCGCGATGTCGAACACCTCGCTCCGCTGCTGCCCGGGCCCGGATCCGCCGCGGTGCTGGTAACCAGCCGGTCGAGCCTGGCGGAGCTGTTCGGCGCGCGGCTGGTCCCGCTGGACGTGCTGACCCAGGACGAGGCGTGGATATTGTTGGAGCGCATGGTCTCCACGCATCGGGTATGGGCCGAACCCGATGCCGCGGGCGAGATCCTGCGGGCCTGTGGACATCTGCCCGTCTCGCTGCGGATCATCGGCGCCCGGCTCGCCAGCCGCCCCACCTGGCGACTGGCCTCCGTGGCCGAGCGCCTGGCCGATGAGCGGGGCCGCCTGGCCGAGCTCGCGGTCGGCAACACCACCGTGGAATCGGTGTTCCGGGAAGGCTATCGGCAACTCGACCCCGAACTCGCGCGGGCCTTCGTGCTCTTCGCATTCTCCGAGGCGCCCGATCTGCCGGCCACCGCCGTCGCCGCCCTCCTCGATCGCGACGTCATCGACACCGAACGGCTGTGCGAAACCCTGGTGGATCTGGGCATGTTGCAGTCACCGGAGCTGGGCCGCTACCGATATCACGACCTGCTGCGGCTGTTCGCGCGCGGCGTGGCGGATCAGGCGCAGCGACAGGAGTGGCCGCGCGCCCTGCGCCGACTGACCGACTTCTATCTCGCCACCGCGAAAAACATCGCGCTACACCGTGATCCGGGAGCCGGCATCCAGCATTATGCGTCGACCAGCAGGGCCGGGGAACGGTTCGTCGACGAACGGCATTGCAGCACATGGGCGATGACCGAGAAATTCGCCCTGGTGGCCATTTATCGACAGGCGGCCGAGGTCCCCGATGCCCGAACACGCACGATCGCAGTCGATCTCGCGCTGCTGTTCGCCGTGGCCGGGGATGCCGGGGAACATCTGCCCCAGGTGGCGGAGACGCTCACGGTGCTGAGCCGGGAGGCCGCACGCGACGGTGATCGCCGCACCATGGGCCGCGCCCAGGTGGCGGCCGCCATCGCCCGGCTCGTCGGGCCCGGGGATCTGAGTGCGGTACAGGACCTCCACCAAGCCGGTGCGGTCCTGCGCGAACTCGAGGACTGGGTCGCCGCGGCCATCGCCGAGCAGATGCTCGGCACGGCCGCGGCCTATCAGGGCCAGGTCGATATCGCCGTCGAGCATTTCCACAATTCCATCCAGCTGGTCCACCCGATCAACCTGCGCTGGGGCGAGGGCATGAGCTGGGCGACGATCGCCCGCGCCTATTGCGATGCCGGGCGTTGGTCGGAGGCGCTGCCCGCCGCCGAACGGGCCCTGGGCATCGCGCGCGACGTCGGCAGCCTGCGGCTCGAGTCGATGGCCTTGCACGAGTTGGGATTCGCGACGCTGCACCTCGGCGATCCGAATACCGCCCGCGAGCTGTGCGCGGAGGCGCTCGCCGTGGCGCGCCGCGCCGGCCGCCGCCATCAGGAGGGTTGGGCGCTGATACGGCTGGCCGAGGTGTACCTGCTCACCGGTGACCCGGAGGCGGCGGTCCCGATCGCCGCCGACGCCGTCCGGGCACTCACCGAAGTGTCGGCGACGGTACGCCGCATCCAGGCACTGCGAGTCCACGCCGCCGCCCTGACCGCCGCCGGCCGCACCCGCGAGGCCGAACCGATCCAGCGCAAGGTCGCCCAACTGAGCAGCCGCGTAGGCCTCCCCCTCGCAGAAAGCCCACCCGCAGAGGCCAACCCGGTCCAATAACGATGTAAAGACAGATTGTGTGAATTACTCAGCCAGTTTGTCTGCCACGATTCAACGGCTCGACCGAGTGCTGCGGCAATTCCGCAATACCCCTAAGCGCGGTAAACGTACGGTGAACTATGGGTAAACACTCGGAGTACGAGAATTATGATCATAATTCTCCGAACGTACGATAAACGGTGCTACCCCACCTGAATGTCGCATAGAGACAAGGGAAGCCCATGAGTAGTTTCCGAAATGTTCTTGCATCCATTTCCGCAGTAGTTCTCGGTGGTTTTTCTACGCTAGTTTTCACTCCGATGATGGCGCAGGCCGCCGACGACACCCCCTACTATTGGGACGTTCCGGTCCCGACGCAGGCGCAGACCGATATCATCAACCGGGCCGGAATCGAAATGGTTCCCGCAGGTCCGGGCACGGTGACGATCGCGATCGACGAGGCAGGCGCCCAGGCGCTGCGGGCTCAGGGCCTGCAGCCGACGAAGCGCGCGCCGGTGTACAAGTCCTCGCCCTCGGAGCAGCGATCCCCCCGGGCGGGCAATACCTTCTACGGCGGTTATCACACCTCGGCGGATATGCTCGATCATGCCCGCACCGTCGCCACGAAGTATCCCGGAATCGCCGAGGTGCACGATATCGGCAAAACCTGGCTGGCCGGAAATGGCGCCGGCGGCCACACCATGGAAGCCATCTGTCTCACCGGAACGGCTCCCTCGAAGAAGGCGACCGATAAGCAGAAGGCCGCGGCGAAAACAACGGGCGCACCCGCCGGTTGCGCATTGTCCCCCTCATCGAGCAAACCCCGCTTCCTGCTGACCGCACAGATCCACGCCCGCGAACTGGCGACCGGCGAATTGGCCTGGCGCTGGATCGACTACCTCGCCGACGGCTACGGCACCGATCCCACGGTCACCTCGATCCTGGACACCACCGAGGTCTGGGTCGTCCCGGTGACCAACCCCGACGGCGTCGACGTGGTGGCCAGCGGCGGAGACCAGCCCAAGATGCAGCGCAAGAACGCCGACTCCAGTACGACACCACCGTCGTGTTCCATCGTCGACGGATCCGGCCGCGGCCCCGGCGTCGATCTGAACCGCAACTTCACCGCCCGCTGGGGCGGCGATTCGACGAGCCCCTGCGCCGAGACCTACCAGGGGCCGAGCGCCGGCTCCGAGCCGGAAACCCAAGCGGTACAGCAGCTCTACACGAACCTGTTCCCCGATCAGCGCCCCGCCGGTGGCGGTGACGTCCCCGACACCGCGACCGGAGTGGCGATCGACCTGCATTCCTACGGGAACTACGGGATCATCCCGGATAAGGCCACCGACACCAACGCCGCCCAATTGCGAACCCTGACAACGAAGATCGTGCCCAGCGGATTCGTCGTCGGCACCGACGAGGAGACCGTCGGATACTCGACCACGGGAACGACCAACGATCAGGCATACGGTTCCCTGGGGGTGGCGGCCCTCACCATCGAAATCGGCCCGAACGACACCTCCGACTGCGCGGGCTTCATGCCCAGCTATTCGTGTGTGGACAGCACCTTCTGGCCCCAGATGAAGCAGTCGTTCACCACCGCCGCCCAATCCGCCGGCGCCCCCTACAAGCAGCAGCAGGCTCGCCCGACCTCCTGATCGATTCGAACAGCAGCGAGCCCCTCCCGCCACGCAGGCCGGAGGGGCTCGCGCGCGTCCACCGAACCTCGTGTCGCTGATTACCGTTGTCCGGCAAGGCCTTTCGAGACGTCGTCGGCCATGATCGCCAGCCACTACATTCGTGGTCTGCCGTGACGACGGGGCAAGGCTGAATGATCGGGCATTGAGGCCGATGTTCGGCTCACAGGGGGTATTCGACGATGAACCCACCCACGGTGGATGTGCACCTCGATGCGGACTACTTCGCCGAAGCGCTGCGCGCCGACGTCCGAGAAGGTCTGGCCGCGTCGGCGAAGTTCCTGCCGCCCAAATGGTTCTACGACGCGGCCGGAAGCGAGTTGTTCGAGGCGATCACCGGATTACCGGAGTACTACCCGACACGCGCCGAGCGAGAGATCCTCGCCGCCCACGCCGATGACGTAGCCCGCACCACCGGAGCGCATACGTTGGTCGAGCTGGGCTCGGGCTCGAGTGAGAAGACCCGTCTACTGCTCGATGCCCTGACCGCGTATGGCACACTGCGCCAATTCGTCCCACTGGACGTCTCGGAGTCGGCGCTGCGCGAGGCGACTCGCCGGATCGCCGGCGACTACCGAAACCTGATGGTGCACGGCGTGGTCGGCGACTTCACCGAGCACCTCGACCTGCTGCCCGGCGGAACACCGCGGCTCATAGCATTTCTCGGCGGCACGGTGGGCAACTTCATGCCCCCGGAGCGGGCCAAACTGCTCGCCATGATCCGGGACGCGTGCGGGTCCGACGGGTGGCTGCTGCTGGGAACCGACCTGATCAAGGATCCGGCGACGCTGCTTGCCGCCTACGACGACGCGGCCGGGGTCACGGCCCGTTTCAACCGCAACCTGCTGCAGGTACTCAACCGGGAACTCGGCGCCGACTTCGACGTCGATGCCTTCGAACACGTCGCGGCCTGGGACGAGGACAACGCGTGGATCGAGATGCGACTGCGCGCCATGCGGCGGATGACCGTGCGGATTCCCTTGGTGGACATGGACGTTCATCTGGCCGACGGTGAACAGATCCGCACCGAGATCTCCGCGAAGTTCCGCCCCGAACAGATCATGACCGAGCTGACGGATTCGGGATTCGATACGCGGCATTCGTGGACCGACGACTTGGGACGGTATGTCGTCACCCTGGCCAGAGCCTGCGACTGACGCTCCGGCCGGTAGCCCCACCGATGATCACGCCGATTTCGTCGTGTCACGACTCAGAAGGATTTCCACGGCTATGACCACGCGCGAGAACATTTCCGACACTCCCTGGGCAGGCGATGACCAGGCGTGGTGGGACTGGTACATGTCCCTGGCGAACAATCCGCCGATCGATCCCGTCCGGGTGGAGCCCTGGCCGGTGCGGCCACAGGGCGGCGCGGCCTCCGACCAGGAGGTGCTCGTCAGTCTGGGCACCCCGTATCCGCTGACCGGCGACGCGGTCGAGTACTTCCGTGTCAACGGATATGTGCGGCTGCCGAACGTGATTCCGCACGCGGTGCTCGCATCGCTGTTCCTCCGCGCAAACCGGCTCCTCGACCGCGAGCATGGCTCGACCAATCCGGGGCGCTTCCTGGCGCTGGAACAGGTGTGGTTGACCGATCCGCTCATGCGAGGCGTCGCGCTGTCGCGCCGGCTCGGCGATATCGCCGCGCAATTGATGGGCGTGGATTCGGTGCGCCTCTACCACGACAACATCCTGTCGAAGGAGCCCGGCTGCGGGCGGACTCCGTGGCATCGGGACTCGCACCACTATCCGCTGGACACCTCGGCCGTATGCACCTCATGGGTTCCCCTGCACCCGATTCCGGCCAGCATGGGTCCGCTGGCCTGCCTGCCTCGGGGCGACGCCGCCGACGCACTGGGGACGATACCGCTGTCGATCGAGGACCGGTCCTACGACGACCTCGTCGAGGCCGCGCTGCGGTCCATGGGCGCGACACCGGACGCCACCGAGTACGCGGCCGGAGACGTCTCCTTCCACGCGGTGGACTGTTTCCACACCGCCGGTCCCAACCACACCACGACATCGCGCCGAGTACTGTCCTCGACCTACTACGCGGAGGGCTCCAGGGTCGTCGAGCAGCCCACCGTCCTCAGCGGTAGCTGGACGACGTTCCTTCCCGGTGTCGAACCGGGCGGCCTGGCCTTGTCACCGCTCAATCCCGTGGTCGGATGGTCTCCCTCCACATGACTTGCGCGGCAATGGGACTCGGGTACGGAATCGAATCTTAGGAGGGTGGGGGGTGGCGAATGCGGCGCGGATCGGTCTGCTCGCGTTGTGCTGGGGATCGACCTTTCTCTGGATAAAGATCGCGTTGCGGGGCCTGAGCGCGGTTCAGGTGACGTTCTTCCGGATGCTCATCGGCGCAGCGTTTCTCGCGCTCATCGTGTTCCTGATCCAGCGCAAGCGCCTGCCCCGGACCCCCGCCGTGTGGGGTCATCTGGTGGTGTCGGCCGCGCTGGCGAACGCGATCCCATACCTGCTCTTCACGGTCGCGGAGGAGGGGATCCGCACATCGTCGGCGGGCGTCATCAGCTCGACGACACCGATGTGGACACTGCTCACGACCTATCTCTGGGGTCGAGAGTCCAAGGGGCGCACCACCAGACAGGCGGGCGGACTGCTGATCGGCTTTCTGGGCTGTGTCCTCATCTTCTCGCCGTGGCAGACCGGCTCCGACATCATGAGCTGGGGCGGGCTCGAATGCCTGATCGCCGCGGCGTTCCTCGGCGTGAGCTACGTGTACATGGACAAGTTCCTGGCGAACCGGGACGTCTCGCCCGTGATGCTGTCAGCGGGCCAGCTCGCGGCGGCGGGCGTCCTGCTCGCGCCCGCACTGTTGGTCGAGGCGGCGCCCGCACCGCATTTCCGGGTCGACGCTCTGCTCGCCCTCCTCGTCCTCGGACTGCTGGGCACCGGGGTCGCCTATGTGCTGAACTATCGCGTGATCTCCGATGGCGGTTCCGTCGCGGCGTCGGTGGTGATGTATCTGCTTCCGGTCGTGGCCGTCATTCTGGGCGCGACCGTGCTCGGCGAGCCACTCACACCGATGACGCTGGCAGGCACAGCCTTGGTGCTGATCGGCGTCGCGCTACCGACAACGCGGACGGGCGTGACAGGGAACGGGCCGCACCCGACGCGTCGTAGCGCCGTGCGGTCCGATATGCACTGACCGGACAACTCAGGAACGCTGATCGGCGAGACGATCGATGGCCCGGGTGAGCTCATCGAGGGCGGGCATGGCCGCGGTGAGCAGATGCTGCCAGCCCGGGTGCAGGTCCGCGAGCGCGGTCCGCAGGATCTCGGTGTTGGTGGCCTGCCAGGATCGCACCGCCTTGCGGCCGCGGGCGGTGAGGGTCAGGGTCACCGCGCGGCGGTCGTCGCCGGATCCGCGGGCGATCATGTTCTGCGTGTGTAATCCGTTGACCAGCGTGGTCACCGAGTTCGGCGCCAGGCGCAGCAGGCGGGCGAGCTGGCCGGGGCGGATACCGGGATGTTCGGAGACGCACGACAGCAATTCGAGCTGGGCCACAGACAGGGTGTTCGCCGGGTCGGCGGCGCGCGCGGCGCGGCGCATGGCCCGGCGCAGGCAGGCGATGACATCGGCGAGCGCGGTCTCATCGGGTCGGGCACCGGTCATCGGCAGTGGTTCGGCCGCGGTCATCGATCACTCCTCTCGCGCGGCCACAGCGTAGTCGCGGCGGCGAGCACCGCGAACACCAGCAGACCCGCCAGCGCGAATCGTGGTGCGGTGGAAGCGGTCTGCGTATGGCGGCCCAGATGCAGCGCCAGGGTGACGACGGCGACACCGCCCGCGGTCCCCAGCCCGCGACTCATACCGACCAGACCGCCGCCGGCACCCGTGCGCCCGGTGGGCACGGCGCTCATGATGGCGGTGTTGTTGACGGGTATGAAGATCCCCAATCCCACGCCGAGCACCGCGAGCCAGCCGAACGACCACCCCGCGGCGAGCGGCGACACCGTGAGCGCCGCCAGCGCCAGCACAACGGCCGCCATGCCGAGTTGCTCGCGTCGCCGACCGCTCCAGCCCCGCGGCAACATCTGGGTGCCGGCCACGGCGGCTACGGCGAATCCGGCGGGCAGGGCCGTGAGGAGTACACCGGACCCGGCGGCGGTCGCGTGCAGTTGCGGAAACAGCGCCAGCGGGCCGAACAACACCAGATACGCCGCGAACGCACCGACCAGTCCGGCCCGAATCCCGCTCCGGCGCAACAGTGCCGGAGCGATCAACGGCTCGCGGGCGCGATGTGCCCACCACAGCAGCGCCGCCACACTGGCCAGCGATACCGCGGCCAGCACGGCGGGCACCCACCCCGGGGCCGGCAGCCCGGAGATCGTCGACACCGCCAGCAGCAGCGAACTCGTGCCGGCCAGCAGCAAAAGCAGCCCACGCCAATCGAATTCGTCCAGCGCGGTCCATTGTCTGGTGCGCGGCAACAAATATCGGCCCGCCAGCAACGCCAGACACCCGACCGGAACGTTGACCCCGTACACCCACCGCCATCCGACGGTATCGGCGAGCACGCCGCCCACCGCCGGCCCGAGCGCCAGACCCAACGCCTGCGCACCGGCCTGCACACCCAGCGCCGCCCGCATCCGCCCGGCGGGCACGCTGGTCACCACCAGCGCGACACTGTTGGCCTGCAACATCGCCGCCCCCACCGCCTGCACCACGCGAAACCCGATCAACCAACCCAACCCCGGCGCGAGCGCACACGCCGCGGACGCGACGGTGAACACCACGAACCCCTGCAGATAGACGAACTTGCGCCCCACCGCATCGGCCACCCGCCCCGCGGCCACCACGAGCCCGACCAGAGTCAGCAAGTACGCCAGCGAAATCCACTGCACCCCCGCCAACGGCGCACCGAACTCCCGCTGCACCGCGGGAAATGTGAGCGTCACGATGCTCGCATCGAGCTGCCCCATGAACGCGCCCAGGCACACCGCCCCCACCGCCAGCCACCCGGCCAGCGGATGCTCCCGCACCACTCGAGGACGAGCCGACTCGACGAACATCGCCCTCCCTCCACAAACACCGAACGAGTTCATTCTAGAACAGAACATCCTGAAGTGAAATGCCTGCGTATCCACCTAATCGACATGGGGATTGCAGCAGGGACGAGTCCCAATTTCTTCCCTTACAGAAGTTCAGCCGATGTCCCAGCTCCGCACGTCGGCGGCGCGTACGATGCGGTCGTGCAGAGTCGCGAGGTCAACTGGCCGCTCGGTCCGACCACCATGTACGGGACGCTGGTGCGGCCGGAGGGGGCGGGCCCCTTCCCCGGCGTGGTGCTCGTGGCCGGTAGCGGCCCGACCGATCGGGAGTGGAACAGCCCGCTGCTGCCCGGATCCCATGGCAGCGGGCGGCTGTTGGCAGAGGCGTTGGGGCAGGCGGGAATCGCCTCGTTGCGCTATGACAAGCGCGCGTCGGGACCGCATATGCGCGAGACCATGCCACTGCTGATCGGCACGATGAGCATGCGGAGCCATCTCGACGAGCTGACCACGGCGGTGCGCACCCTGGCGGCCGAGGACTACGTCCGCGACGATCGGATCTTCGGACTGGGCAACAGCGAGGGAACGCTGCACGTACTCGAATACGCGCTGCGCGATCCCGAATACCGTTTCGCCGGAATGGTTCTCACCGGTCCCCCGGGCCGCGCCGTCGGCGACGTCGCGCGTTCACAGCTGGCCGCGCAGGCGGCGGCGATTCCCGACGGCGCGGAATTCCTCGCCTCGTACGACACCGCGATCGCCCGGTTCCTGGCGGGCGAGCCCATCGACCCCGACCCCACCCTCCCCGAGGGCGTGCTGACACTTCTACTCTCCCTGGAGAATCCGGCCAACCTCCCCTTCGCTCGCGAGCTGTGGGAAGCCGATGCCGCGACACCGCTCGCCCGGGTGGACCTGCCCGTCCTCGTCATCATCGGCCGCAAGGACGTCCAGGTCGACTGGCAGGCCGACGGCGAGCCCCTGCGGCGCGCGGCCGAGGGGCACGAGAACGTCACCTTCCTGTTCCCGGAGAACGCGAACCACGTACTGAAGCATGAGCCCAGGCCACTCTCGGAGCTGGCCGGGGCCCCGGTCGCGCTCGGCTACAACGCATCAGACACCCACCTGGATCCGGAAACAGTGGCCGCCATCATCGCCTGGCTGAAGGATCACCTCTAGCTGGACGCCTCCCGATGGCGCACAACCACGATCGGGCACTCCACCGAATGCAACACCGCATTACTGGTGGAGCCGAGCAGCATACCGGTGAAGCCGCCACGGCCGCGGCTGCCCACGACTACCAGCTGGGCATTGCCCGACTCGTCCATCAGCGCGTCAACCGGCCTGTCCCGCACCAGAATTCGACGCACCGCGACATCCGGATACCGCTCCTGATATCCGGCCAGACTCTCCGCCAGCGCCACCTCCTCGGACTGATGGATGCTGTCGTCCCAGCCCACCATCGGCACCTCCATCCCGAGACCGACATCGCTCCAGGCATGCAGGGCCGTCAGACCGACCTCGCGCCGCGACGCCTCCTCGAACGCGAATTCCAATGCGGGCACGCTGCTCTCGCTACCGTCGACCCCGACGAGAATCGACTTGGCCGCTGCCACCGGATCATTGGTCGACCACCCGTGCACCACCGCCACCGGACCATGCGCATGGCGAGTGACCGCGGTACTCACCGACCCGAGCAGCCCGCGCCGCACAGCGCCCAGACCACGGCTGCCGACCACCACCATCGACGCCCGTCGCGACCGTTCGATGAGATCGGGGATGATCGGGTCATTGGTCACGTCCAGGGAGATATCGAGCGGCTCGACCAGGGCGGCCCGCACGACACGCTCGGCCTCCGCCAGAATCCGCTCCCCGTCCTTGCGCATCCACTCCATATCGTCTGCGGTCAACATGGCCCCCGGCCCCCATCCGACCGGAAGGTTGACCGAGTTGATCAGATGCAGCCGCCGACCGTGCAGCGCCGCCTCCGCGGCCCCCCACACCGCCGCATGATACGAGACGGCCGAGCCGTCCACGGCGGCCACGATCGGCGGATTCGAATCGGTCGAGGGCGACACCGGTTGCTCAGTCATGCGATCCTCCTACGAGTTCCGACACTCCATCCGCTCCACCATCGCACGCCCCGAACCATCCCCGGCAGACATCGGCCGACACCCCCGCATCGGCGAGACGGAGATCCAGACCTCGAGGTATCTCAGCCGGTCCGCCGCGTCACCGTGCGGTCGCGCCCAGCACCAGGGCGATCTCGCGCGCGGCGCGCGATCCCGCGCTCACCGCGCCATCCATATGGCCCTGCCAGCACTCCGCCGTCTCGGTGCCCGCCCAATGGACGAGGCGGCCGGGCCGGCGGATGGTCCTGGGGTGCGTGACCCCAAGGTGTGCAAGGGATCCGGAGCAGCCCTGGATCCACGGCTCCTGACGCCAGCGGTGGAACAGGACCTCGCGCGGCCGGGCGGCGTCCTCCCCGAAGTAGCGCACCAGGTCATCGACGATCACGCGCCGCAGCTGCGCGTCGCCCGCGTCGTCGAGCGCCGCCGCCGCGTCGCCGGTGATGAATCCCGCCAGCACGCCGGGCCTTCCGGAGGCGGGTGTGTTGTCCCAGATATTGCGGAATTGCCCCTGTTCGCTGAGCACGCAACCGGAGAGGCCGTTCGCACGCCAGAAGGGCCGGGCGTAAACGATATTCGCCTTGATCTGCGTGGTCGAATGCGACCGCACCGCCAGCGCGGCGCGCTCGCGTACGACATCCGGGATGAATTCGATCTCGGCGGCGAACGGCGGCGGGATCGCGACAAGGGCCCGCCTGGCCCGGATCGCCGCGGTATCGGTCTGCGCGATGACCTCGTCACCGCTCCGAATGATCCGCCGCACCGGCGAATTCAACCGAATGGATCCGGCCAGTTCCCCGGCGAGCCCCTCGGCGATCCGCTGCGCGCCACCGAGGAATCGGTACGTCGACGCACGATCCCGCCCACCGACTATCCGCATGATCGAGCCGTTGGCGGTGTAATGCATATGGTCGCCGACCATATGCGCCGGATAGCGTCCGACACCCAATTCGTCGGCCAGGGCCAGAATGCTGTCCTGATCGGGCCCGACATATTGACCACCGATCTCGACCGTCTCACCCTCCCCGATCGGCACGCCCCGCACCCGCCCGCCGATCCTGTCATCCGCCTCCAGCACAACCACCGACAATCCCGCCCGAATCAGCTCACGCGCCGCGGTCATACCCGATAACCCCGCCCCCACGACGACTACGCCCCCGTCGACCGGAGCGGATGTACTGAAACGTTCGGGCATGTCCTTCAAACCAGACCTCTTCTTGACCACATCAATCCCCGAGAGGGAGCCTGGCCGCCCAATCTACATACGCCGAACAACTCGGCAAAGTTGATCAGCGCATTGCGAATCCATCCTCTTTCTGATAACCAGACTTCTTATCAGAGATCCAAGTTAAGCTGTACCTTAATAGTTCGAAGAATTCGGTCCGCGATGTCGGCACAGTCACATCGGATTTCGTCGGCGATCAGCTCACCGGATCGGACCGGCCGCACAAAAGCCAACGGTTTGCTTTAAGCGACTGTAGTACGTTCGTCGCATTAACGCAAAGACGTAGCTTTAGCGGGAGGGTGCGGATCGATGCCCGGCCTGTCAGCCCCCGACCACGGCCAGCGCTGTGGTCCAGTCGGTGGCGATGGCCTCCTGCGCGGCCTGCAGCGACACCTGCCCATCGCAAACCAATTGGTGCAGGCGGTTTTCCACCTTGTCCTTGGGGTTGGGCGAGGCGCCCGGCTCGACCCAGAGATTGCGTGGATCGTTCGGATCGCCGCCGACCTCCAACGGCACCAGGTGGTCGTATTCGGCCGCCGACAGCGGGCCGGTGTAGTCATAGGACTTGGCGTTGAGCTTCTTCTCGGCGTTGGTGATCGACGTCGGGGGCCGGATCGACTTGGTGTAGCCCGACCGGCAGATGGTCGAGTCCAAGGTATCCGGAGTCACCTTGGGATTGGTCGCGCCGGGAGTACAGACGGGATCGGGCAGGGTTCCACCGTCCGCGGCCGTCCGATAGTGACAGTTACTCGGCTGTGGTTCGACGACGTAGTGCCCAGAAGGGCCCGGCCCCACCGGAACTGCGGCATCGGCCACCCCGGTGGATACGAGAAGTGTTGCTGCCAAGCCGATTCCGACCATGATCGCTGACTTCTTCATGTCCTATGATAGGCAGCCGGACGCCACCGCCGTGGCAACTGCGGCGATACCCCGATGAATTCTCGATGACGGCACCGTGAGATCCGGTGCTACTCAGACCATCTGGGACGACTCATCATCGGCCGAGTCTGCGAGCGCACGGTCGATCACCGCCACCGCGCGCTCGGCCTGCCCGACGGTCAGCACCATGGGCGGCTTGATCTTCAGCACGTTATCCGCCGGTCCATCGGTCGACAGCAGGACGCCCTCGCGCTTCGCGGCCTCGACCACCCGCTTGGCCAGCACCCGATCCGGCCGCTTGCTGTGCCGGTCGCTCACCAGGTCGACGCCCAGGAACAGGCCGCGGCCACGCACATCGCCGATCGCCTCGTGCCGGTCGGCGAGCGCGGTCAACATCGCCGCGAACCGGCCGCCGACGGTCTCGGCGTGTGCCATCAACCGCTCATCCTCCAGCACGTCGAGAACGGATAACGCGACCGCGCACGAGACCGGATTCCCGCCGAAGGTGTTGAAATACTCCATCCCCGTGACGAATCCGCGAGCCACGCGGGCGGTGGTCACCACGGCGCCGAGGGGATGACCGTTGCCGATCGGCTTACCCAGGGTGACGATATCCGGGACCACACCATGGCGTTCGAACGCCCACATATGGGTGCCGACCCTGCCGAAACCACACTGCACCTCATCGGCGATACACAGCGCGCCCGCGGCCCGCGCGGTCGCGTAGGCCCCCTCGAGATAGCCCTCGGCGAGATCGATCTGCCCGGCACAGCCCGGAATCGACTCGTGGATGAACGCGGCGGGCGGGGTTGCGGCAGCGGTCAATTCGGCACAGTGCGCGGCGAGGTCGGCCACATACCGTGGCCCATCGGCCCCGAACTCGCCCCGGTACGGATCGGGCACCGCGCATACCCGCACCCGCGCACCGGGTCCCGTCCCACCGGGCCGGTTGAACTTGTACGGGCTGATTTCGATCAGCGAGCCGAGGTTGCCGTGATACGCCCAGTCCAGCACCATCGCGTGCTCGCGCCCGGTCGCGGTCCGGGCCAGTCGCAGCGCGAGATCGTTGGCCTCACTACCGGAATTGGTCAGGAACACCACATTCAACGGATCGGGAAATGTGGCCGCCAGACGCCGCGCGTATTCGGTGATGTTCGCGTGCAGGTAGCGCGTATTGGTGTTCAGCGTCTGCGCCTGCCCCGAGAGTGCCGCGACCACTCGCGGATGGCAGTGGCCCACGTGGCAGACGTTGTTCACCAGGTCGAGGTAACTCCAGCCGTGCGCGTCGAACAGTTCGGCGCCCCGGCCCGCCACGATATGCAGCGGTTCGGCGTAGCTCGCGGACAACGTAGCCGACAGATTCGCCCGGCGGCGCGCGGCAATGGCCGCCGCGTCGTGACGTGATACGGACGCCTGCACCGGAATGCCCAGCAGCAGCGCGGGATTCGGCGAAATACTCGCCCAGACATCGGTCTCGCTCGGGTCGACGAGATCGGTGGACCCGTCGAACAAGGTGGTGAACAGCCGCAGGTGCACCGACGGCGCCGATCCACTGTCGGTGATCCGGCCGACCGGATCCCCGCGCCGCACACTGTCACCCGCCGCGACGATCGGTTCACCAACTCGGCTCAGGCGCAACCAGAACGGCGTCCCGTCGCCGGTGCGGTACTCGAGCAGCACTGCCGCACCGCGATCGTCCACCGCGACCACCACACCGTCCAGCGGAGACGAAATCGGCTCCCCCGCACTACCGAACACCTCGACGCCCATGTCCACACCCGTCGCTCGCTCCTCGCGATATCGGCCGGTCCTCGGTCGCGTCGTGCGCAGGATCGGCGCGGGATCGCAGTCCGCCGAGCGCAGCCACGAGACGACAGTGCGTTCCGCGGCGACGGGCCGGTAACCGCAGGCATCACGCAATCGTGCCTCGAGCAGTGGCCGCGGATAATCCGCCGAAGCGTCGACCAATCGGCGGATCTGCGGCTGGCTGATGTCCAGATACTCGTTATCCGGATCGGCGGCACGTTGTTCGGCGGCATTGGCGATGCTGGTCGCCAGCCGGATATCCACCAGATCGGGCAGCAGTGCCAGCTCGGCGGCGCTCAGCGGCGATTCGGCGTGATATCCGGACACCACGGCGGCCGCGGCCGAAACCGGGTCGGGCGAACCCAATTGGGCGTAGGTCATCGCCACGGCAAGCCCACACACCCGTGGTGCGCGAACGATATCGCCGAGATCGATGATGCCCGCGAGGGATCCGTCCTCGGCGACGATCACGTTGTGATCGTTGGCGTCATTGTGAATCGCCTGCTGCGGCAGCAGCCGCAGGGCGGGCAGCACCTCGACCAGCCGGGCCAGACCATGCTCGACGACCGGCCGGTCCCGATCGGTGAGCAGTGGCAGTACCCGGGCAAGTTCTGTGCCGTACAAGGGATTCCATCGGTACCGGCGATCCAGCGCGGGATGATCGAATCCGGCCAGCGTCTCGTCGAGCCGGGCCACCGCAGCGCCGAGCGCGACGAGCCGCCCGCTATCCGGCGAACCGGCCTCGGCCCACACCCGGCCACCCACCCAGTCGAGCAGATGGACCACCCGAGGCGCGCCGTCGACCACCGCGGTCGCCGAACCCCGCAGCGCCACAGTCACAACCGGCGATACGAGACGACCGAGATACGCGTGCACCGCCTGCTGCAACTCGATCTCGCTCGAATCGGTCTCGGCCGCATAGACCTTGAGCTGATACCTCGGACGCCCATCGACATCCAGCCGGACGTTCACCTGGCATTCACCCGCCAGCACGACCGCTTCGGCCGCCACACCGAACAGGCTTTCCGCAAGCAGCGCAAGTGTTTCGGCGGACAGCGATCTCGTCATGCCTGAAGAAGTTAGGCCACACCCGCGATCCTGTCGACGGATCCGCGCTCGGCGTCCCTTGTGGGTCAGGGGAATGCGAGGGTACGCGTGAGCTGTGCGAAAATCCTTCGCGCGCAGCGCTGTAGGAACAGCCGATCCGGGACCAGCGATCGGCGGCACTCGGCCCGCGCCTACTATGACTTCCCATGACGAGCCCGGCAGATCAGTTCGGATGCGCAGCCTGCTACAGCGAGGACGCACAGGCATGTTGGCTGCATTTCCAGGACCGCTGCCGCCGCGAACACACCCTCGTCGACGACTCCCATTTCATAGTCGGCCTGCTCCGCTGCCCACAGTGCGGCCAACGATTCGTCTCGGTCTTCACCGAGTTCATCGACTGGGTCGGCGGCGAAGACCCGCAGTACACCACGATCATGCCACTCACCGAGGCCGAGGCCACCACATTGATCGACGGATCCCGCCCGATACCCGCCATCGGCGCCCTCGGATCCGACCGCCGATACCTCACCCGCGACTGGCCCTCGGGCGAACCGCCGACACTGACATGGGCCCTCGGCCCGTTCCATGTCGCCGAAGGACATTGACCCGCAGGTGCGCGGGGGTTCAGTCGGACTCGAATCTCTCGGGTCGACGCGTGCTCGACGAGCGCCGCATCGGCGACGCCCAGCGAGATCGCCGGAAGCCCGTCCGGAATGATCTCGAACTTCTCAGGGCTGTGACCACGCGCCGAAATGCGGTGGGGCGCATCCCGGAATCTCGGACAACACAGGGACGATCCAGGCCAATGTCTGGCAGTCTTTACTGCATGCCATCCGAACCACCGCTGTCGGCGGCGCATCTGTTCGATGCGCTCGGCGTCGACTACGAGCGCGCCTACGGACACATGCCCGAACGTGACATCGCACTGGAATGGCTTGGGGCGCGCCTGCCCTCGGGAGCTCATGTCCTCGACGTCGGCAGCGGCACCGGTGTCCCCGCCGCACGGGCGTTGGCCGACAAGGGGTATCGGGTGGTGGGTATCGACGTCTCCCCGGTGATGGTCGATATCGCCCGCCGCCAGGTACCCGACGCCACCTTCCTGCAGACCGACGTCCTCGACTACGACACCGAACCCGGCAGCCTCGACGCCGCCTGTGTCTTCTTCAGCCTGCTCCAGATCCCCCGCGCCCAGATCGACGCCACTGTTCACCGCATCGCCGACTGGCTACGGCCCGGCGGCTACCTCGTCCTGGCCGCCGTCCCAGCTGACATCGACGGTCTCACCATCGACTTCCTCGGCCACCCCATCCGCGTCAGCAGCTACACCGTGCCCGCCTATCTCGACCTTCTCCGCGCCGCGGGCATGGACATCCTCGAAACCCGGGAAAGCACTTGGATTCCCGAAGGTGGCGGCGACCCGGAAGACATCCTGTTCGTCTACTGCCACAAACCCGCAGGGTATCGATCTCCCCCGGCGTCAGATCACGACGCGATGCCGGAGACGCCTGCGGTTGGGGCCACGACGATCGAGTGACCTCGGGCACGGGTCATGCCGGAGGCTGGACAGGACCTTGGCTCGAGGGCGGGGCGTCGCCGATGACGATGAAGCTGGCGACCTTACCGTCGGGGTTCAGAATGAAGAGATTGACGTTGTATTGGGGGATTCCGTCTGCCTCGGCTCGGTATATCAACGCCTGCACCGGTTTTCGCGCGCCATCGATATCGGCGGTGTCGGCGATCCAGCCGTCGAGCTCGCCCGGGTAGCCGGGACGGGTGCCGGTTGCCAGCAGCACCGCCCAATACGCGCGGATCTGGTCGGCTCCGTGCAGGACCAGGGGCGGGTGGAGGTAGGCGACCGCGTCATCGGCGAGCAGGGCGACCATGGCATCGAGATCACCGGCCGCCACGGCGGCCCGGAAACGCTGTGGGACAGAAGGCGTGGGATCGGCGGAGGCCGGAGCGGCTCGGCCGGTCAGCCCTATCGCCGCGAGCGCACCCGCGGCGGTCAGCGTCACCGCTTCCCGGCGTGAGCGGGGAATCATGAATTTCGAGGACATATCGTTCTCCCTCCATCCGTGGCTCCTGATGTCGGCGTATCCGATGTAATGCGTCCTATTATCCCGGCCGAGTAGAGAAATCGGCCGGGTCCGGGAAAGAGGGCGTGGCGACGTCGAGCACGTCATGGTTGTTCGCCGATGTCGTCGAATGCGCATGGCGACATATGACCGCAGTCGTTGCTCGCCCGGCGACCCGTCACCAGGTGACCGGTAATGCGTCCAATCCGAAGTTCATCGTGTCGTTCGTCAATGGCAGCTCCTCGACCGGACAGGCGAGCCGGAGGCTGGGAATGCGGCGAACCAGCGTTTCGTAGGTCACCTCCAGCTCCACCCGCGCGAGATGCTGTCGTCGACCATCCCCGAGGCCGAGGTGGTGGCGTGTACCGCGGTCCACGCTCAATGCATCTGGGCGCGAGAATATCTCGGGATCGTGGTTCGCCGCACCGACGAGTGCGAAGAAGTCCTCGCCCGCGCGAATGGTCTCTCCCCCTATCTCGAGGTCCCATTCGGCGAATCGGGTGACCACATTGTCCGCGACGCGGACATCGCACAGGAGTTCCTCGACGACCGCACACGTGACACCCGGATCGGCCGCGATACGTTCACGCAATTCCGGCCGCTCGATGAGGGCCAGCGCGCCGAGCGAGATCATGCCGCTGGTGGTGTCGAATCCCGCGAACAGCAGCAGGAACGCCAGGTCGACCAGGCCGGCATGGTCATAAGGACTGTCCTCGCCCAGCGCGATCTGGTGACCGAGCAAATCGGCACCCGGTGCCTTCTCCTTGAAGGCGATCAGCTCGTCGAAGTAGGTGTTCAGCTCGAACGCCGCCCGCTCCCGCTCACGAGTCGGCAGACGATCGCTGACGAAACGCCGGAAGCGATTCTCGAAGAAGTCGCGGTCGTCGTACGGGACGCCGAGAATCTCGCAGATAATCAGCATCGGGACCAGAAGTGCCAGTCCCCGCACCAGATTCGCCGGCTTCGGTCCCGCCAGCATATGGTCGATGTGCCGGTCGACGATCTCCTGAATACGCGGACGCAGGGGCTCGGCCAGGCGGGCAGTGAACTCCGCGACTATCGCGGCGCGTGCGCGGGTGCGTTCGGTCGCGTCCATTCCCACGATCGGCATCGGGAACCGTGGATCACGACGCTCGCGCAGCTCGGCGCGCTCCTCCGGCGGCCGGAACGGACACGTGCGAGCGAGCGGAAAGCCGGGCGCGGTCTCACCATCGATCATGGTCGGTTCCTAATCGTTTGGTACAGAGGGGATTCCGCGCCCGGCATGAGCGCGATACACAGACCTCAGACGTGCACCGCCTCCGCGTCGGCTCGGGCCAGGGTGGCATCCAGAACGGCGTACTCGGCCTCCTCGATCGCGGCCATGGCGAAACTGATCGCGTCCTCCGCGTCGTATTCGGCCTCCCTGGCGCGCCACTCGGCCTTATCGGCGTCGTGCTGCGCTCGATCGCTCTCGATCTTGGAATGAAGCTTGTCCACCCGGGCGGTCCAGCTCCGCTGGATCTCGCTCCACCCGGTGCGGAGTTTCCGCGTATCCGTGGCGACGTTGTCGCGGAGCTGATCGGCGCTCCGGTCGGCCGCGGCCCGGGCCTGTTCGACGCGTGCGGCGAGTTTGTCGCGCGCGTCCGCCTTCGCCGAATCGGCATTCTCCTCCGCGGCCTTGGCCCGCCGGGAAAGGTCTGCCAGGGTTTCCGATGCTCGTTTCATTGTGAATACCTCCAATACCCGTCGACGTACCCGTCGACGCTCGGTCAGAGACAATTCAATTCGCGGTACATAACCGTACCAAGGCGACGGTACCTCCGCGTACCATCGCATGCAAGGGATCAATCGCCGATAGCGACGAAACAGCGTGGCAACCGTGAGGACCGTCACCGATCAAGAGGACGCGAGCAGCCGAACGCCGAACGTGTGGCTCCGCGTACCCGGGCCGCCCGCACCCCGCGAAGGAAACAACAGATGCTTGTCGGGGCAGCATTTCGGTGCGATGTGCCGATCCCTCCCCTCCCTATCCGAAGATCGATGCATCGCCTTCCGAAGTGCTACCCACCAGACGGAGACCAGGGCTGTGGTACCTCCAGGCTCGCGCCCATGCGATGAGTCTAAGAGGCTCAAATGAGCATGTCAACGCATTGATGTGCACCAGTGTGCATGATGTCCGGACCGTGCGGACGAATCAGTCCGCGCCCGTATCCACCACCGTGTCGATGTGGGCCCGGATGATGGTTTCTCCGGTCGTGCGAATGCGGCCGAAACGACGTTCGGCCATATCGGCCTCGCCGGAGTGCCGGATTCGGAGCACGGTGCTGGCCCGGGTGCCGTAGAACCCCGCGCGGACCATGCGGGGCGAGGACAGCATCCGGAGCGGAAGTACGACGCCGATATCCGGCAGGGCCGATAACGGGGCCATGCGCCGGGCGGCCCGTCCGGACAGCACCTCGAGATAGTCGTCGAGCCATCGGTCCGCGCCGTCGTCGGCGCGGAAGACACGGGCGAAATCGGCCGCTCCGCCAACCACTTTCGGCCAGGGCGGGTCGATCCGAGCGACGTTGCTGAGCCCGTGCACGCCTGCGGTCAGGGCCTCGGCGCGGCCATCGGAGCGATTGGATGTCCACCACAGCTCACCCATGCGCAGGTCCCCGATCAGCAGATTGAACCCGTCGTACTCGGTGCCGTCGTCGGCCAGCTGCCGCGCGAATTGCGCTGGTGTCACGTCGGAGGCGAGGAATTCGGGAATCAGCATCCCGCGCGAGCGGGCGCCCGGCTGGGCGATGGGTATCCCGTTGCGAGCGGCGACGATATCGGTCATCACACCGAATCGGCCGGCGCCGCTGACGCCCATCCAGGTACCACCGCTGCCCACATCGAGCCCGCACAGCATTCGGACGCCGGCGATCTCGCGCCACGCCAACGGTTCGGCGGGCCTGCGATACACCTCGTCACGGTTCGCCGCGACGACCACGGCACAGACCGGATGCGTCTGCCACCCGACGAAGACCAGACACATGGCAACCCCCTCCTGTAACTATGTGGCCGACTGGTGTTTCCGATGTTCCGCGCCGAGTCCGGTCGCGAAGAGAAGAGATTTCGCGGGCTGCCACAGACGAAGCAGTGTCCGCTCATCGGGCACCTCACCCCGATAGACGCTCGGCTCGCCTGTCGGTTCACCACCGTTGCCGGTGAGCCGCTCGGCCGCGACGGCCAATTCCGCGACCGAGCGGATGCGCTCTTGATCGTCCTCGTCGACGGTGGTCTCGATCAGCTCGTCGACGTCGGTCGGAAGGGGCAGCACGTATCTGGCGACGATCTCGGCCGCATCGTGGATTTCCATCCGCCGCCGGTGCAGACGCTCCCGCGGTGAGGCGTTCCACTGATCCGCCCACCGCAACCGGAATACGACCTGGGGTGCGGCGGCCGTCAGATCCCGCCACAGCGGATACACCCGACGCGCGCCGCGGGAATCACGATCCAGTCGCAGCAGTTGCACGACAGCCCGTACCGAGGACGGGACCAACACCACGACCACGGCGGTGAAGAAACACAGCCCGGGTTCACCGGAGGTGATTCCATCGGACATGACGCTGTACAGGTTATGGGTGAACGCATTGCCGACGCCCGCGGCATCCGAAGCCGCCGACACCGCGGCCGAGACCGCGGGCAGCAAGCTGGCGATGCCGAACAGGAGCAGGACGGCCAACACGATCCGCTCCCGCAGGGTGGTCGTCCGGCCCACCGCGCCCCGGCTCGTCTGCACGTTGTAGTACGACGAGACGATCACCGGCGGCGCCGAACACAACGCGATGTAGATGCCGTAACGCCAGCCCCCGTAGTCGGCGATGGACGACATCCCTTGTGCCCGAGCCGGATCGCTCAGCGCGAGGAATACGACACCGACGACCGCCGACAGTCCGATCACGATCCTGAACCGGATTCGGTATCGCACCGGACCGTACTGATGGAGCAGGACCATCCCCAGTCCGCACGCCCAGGCCATCACGGTCAGCCAATGCCACGCATCGAATACCGTGGGCAGGCCACCGGGAACGGCTCCGGCCACGCGGCGTGCGATGACCGGTTCGCGCAGGAGGGCCGCCGCCGCGTCGAAGACCATCAGGGCGTTGATCAGGCGGCCGAAAACGGATGTGCGCCGGGGCAAAGCGAGTCGGATGATCGTGATGGCGACGATGAACATCGTCGCCGAGAGGGTGACCCCGACGGGCAGGCGGTCGTGCGGCCACATGCCCTACAGCTCTTTCAACATCGGGTCGCGGCGTGGCCCGGCGGTACGGGCGAGGAAGCCGATCATCGTCGCCAGCAGCTCCGCCTCGTACTCTTCGCTGGAGGCATAGCTGGATACCCCGCGGGCGGCACGGATCGTGGCGAAGTCGATCCCGTCCGGCGCCGCCCCATTCGTCAACGCCGTCCACTCCACCGGGGAGATCGACGCGTCCCGCCCGTGATCGAGCAGCATATGGCCGACCTCGTGCAGAGCCACATGCAATTCCACAGCGCGATCGGACGACTGCCGAAGAAAGATCACATCGTGTTCCTTGCACGCCAGCCACAGCCCGCACAACCCCACCGGAGCCGTCGGCGGCAGGAGCAATCGGACGATCCTTCGCCCGCGCATGCGCTCGACCGACGCGAAGAACTCCTCGATTGTCCAGTCCGCGGGCAGATCGAGGCGATCGACAAGAGTTTGCAGACGGGCTCGCGTGGAAATCCTGCCTCGGATAAGCGTCCGCGCGAGTGCTGAGGCCCGGCGGCGGAGCTGTCTCAGCACGTCAGGTGCCTGCGTCGAGTCATGGCGTCCCCCCTAGCTGCAGACGACCTTTGAGCACCACACAGCAGACTAGCCCACACCTTCCGGCCCGCACTATCAATTCCGGTTCAATTCCATTGCGTGTCAGTCACTGTCGAAAACAACTTCGCAATGGCTATACATTCGGGGTGTCGCCTTTGTCGGATTCATCCCTCATTTGTGCGGGTTCGGCGACGTTTTGCAGTGCCAGGAGCAGCCGGTCGATCGCCGTTTTGGGGAAGACCAGCTGATAGCCCTCCGTATGACTGCGTGCCCGCTTCAACTCGATGCCGAGGCGGTCGAGCTCGGTCACGAGATCCACGACAGATCTGTGTTTGCGCGCCAGGCTCTGCAGTGCGCTCACTCCGCTCTCGACATCGTCGTGCGCCGTCGGCGCGGCGCGTCGCTCGCCGGAGGGCGACCCGAGCGTGCCGCCGTGATGCAGAGCCGCGGTCGCGCTCCCGGGCGGCAGTCCCAGGGCCTCCAACGCCCGGTTGTACTTGGCCTCCGTGGTGGCGCTGATGGTGTCGACCTGCCCACTCTCGATGCGGGACTGGACATTCCGCGTCGGGCCTCCCAGATCATGGATGCGCTGGTGCGTTATCAGATCATCGGGAAGATTGCGCTGCCGGAACGCCTTCAGCTGCTGTCCGAACCGCTGCCCAGCCGACTCGACTGCCCCGCGCTGCACGGTCTCGCCGACGCCCCATTCGTCGCCCATGGCAAACACCATAGCACTGGACTACGCAAGGCTGACCATTATGCACACGCATTACCTCTGATGCTCGATCTTGGCCGGACGCAGCAAGATCGCCCCTGCCACCATGCCCCGGGAAGGAAATGAACCTGAAACGGTGCACATCTGTCGACATCGCATGCGCACATCTATGCACATAAATGCATTGACTTGATCTTCTCGCGGTTGTTAGCTTCTGACCATCTGGGCATCAGATACGAGGGGGGAACATGACCTCGAGCGCGATTTCGGAAGCCATCGGCGGGAAATACGAGGGCATCGCCGTCGTCGGGATCGGTTGCCGCTTACCAGGACACGTCGACAATGTCGGCGATTTCTGGCGTCTGCTTCTCGAGGAGAGGGATGCCGTTCGAACGCTGCCGGAGGACCGGTGGTCGGGCGCAGCCTTCTTCGACCGCGATCCGGGCCGGCCCGGATATCTTCGCACCCTATCGGGTGGATACCTCGATGACGTCATGTCATTCGATGCGCATTTCTTCGGCATCACGCCACGCGAGGCCGCGCGGATAGACCCGCAGCAGCGCCTCTTCCTGGAGACGACATGGGAGGCGCTGCAGGATGCGGGAATCGTTCCCGACCACCTCGCCGGCACGAAAACCGCTGTCTACGCGGGGGTCTCGGGTCATGACTACGGACTTATCCAACTCAACCCCGACAACCGTTATCTGATCGACGGCCATACGATGACCGGTGTCACGAATTGCATAGTGGCCAACCGCGTCTCGTACCTTCTCGACCTTCGCGGCCCAAGCATGACGGTGGACACCGCATGCTCGTCCTCGGTGGTCGCCATTCACCTCGCATGCCGCAGTCTTCGCTCCGGCGAAGCGACGATGGCGATCGTCGGTGGCGTCAGCGCGCTGCTCCTTCCCGAGCCGACCATCGGATTCAGCCGGGGAACATTTCTGTCGCCCGACGGCCGGTGCAAATCCTTCAGCCGGTCGGGTGACGGTTACATTCGCAGTGAGGGGTCGGGCACGATCATCCTCAAGCCGCTGTCGGCGGCCCTCGCCGATGACGACCGCATTTACGCGGTGATCCGCGGAAGCGCGACGAACCAGGACGGTCGCACGAATGGCATCACCGTGCCCAGCGAGGACGCTCAGGCGCAGATGATCGTGGACGCCTGTCGCGATGCGGGCGTCGCTCCCTGCGATATCGGCTACGTCGAAGCGCACGGAACGGGTACCGCGGTCGGCGATCCGATCGAGGTACGCGCACTCGGAAAGGCACTGACGCCCGGACGTCATGAGCACGATCCCTGCATCATCGGCGCGGTGAAATCGAATCTCGGGCACCTCGAGTCGGCGGCCGGAATCGCCGGAATCATCAAGACATGCCTCGTTCTGCTGCACGGTGAGATCCCCGCGAATCTGCATACCGACGATCCGATCCCGTTCGACGAACTGGGCCTGCGACTTTCGAGGGTCCGCCGGCCGTGGCCCGAAGGCAGACCGCGCCTGGCCGGGGTGAACTCGTTCGGATTCGGCGGATCCAATGCCCACGTGGTCCTCGAAGGTCCTCCCCGCGAAACGCCGAAATCGCACCCGCACAAGGCAATCGGGCACAGGTCGCCCGAGCCCGTCCTGTTCGCTCTCAGCGCGAAGACCGCCGAGGCGCTGCGGGCGTACGCCGAGGGTTACGCCGATTTCCTGGAGGAGCCCGAGGCAGCGGCAATGCTCTCCGCCGTCGCGTCCACCCAGGCGCTGACGCGGCCTCATTACGACCATCGTCTCGCCATGGTGTGCACTTCCGCGGACGAACTGCGCACCGCCCTTCGGCACGTAGCGAAAGGCACATTCCCCGATACACTTCGACGCGGCCTGAAAGCGCCCAGCACCCCGAAGGTGGCCTTCGTATTCTCGGGCCAGGGCCCGCAATGGTGGGGCATGGCGCGCGAACTCCTCGACGAGAGCACGGTATTCCGGCAGACCATCGAGCGCGTCGACGCCGAACTCGGCGAATACGCCGAGTGGACCCTCGCCGAGGAGCTTCGTCGCGATCAGGCCGACAGCCGGATAGGCCGGACATTCATCGCGCAGCCCGCCCTGTTCGCGGTGCAGCTCGGGCTGGCGAACCTGTGGCAGAGCTGGGGTATCGTCCCTTCGGCCGTCGTCGGTCACAGCATCGGCGAGGTGGCCGCCGCCTGCGTCTCGGGGGCGCTGTCGTTCGAGGACGCGGTGCGGGTCGTCTTCCATCGAAGTCGGGTGCAGCAGAAGGCATCCGGCCGAGGGGGGATGCTTGCCGTGGGCCTGCCGCGCGACGAGGCCGAACGCCGGATCGCCGCGCACCGCGGGCGGGTGGCCATCGCGGCGCTGAACGGTCCGCGGTCGATCACCCTCGCCGGTGACCCCGATACCCTCGAGCAGATCGAGCGCGAGCTGAGCGCGGAGAAGATCGCCTGCCGCGTACTTCAGGTCGATGTGGCATTCCACAGCCATCAGATGGATCCGCTGCAGGACGAGCTGATCTCCTCGTTGTCCGGAATCGCATCGGGTCCCGCATCGATTCCGATGTTCTCGACAGTGACGGGAGACGTCGTTCCCACCGGCGCACTCGATGCCACGCATTGGTGGCGCAATGTTCGCCAGCCGGTGATGTTCGCACCCACCATCGATCGCCTCATCGACGAGCAGCACCTGGCATTCGTCGAATTGAGTCCCCATCCCATTCATACGACAGCCATCGCGGAGCTGCTCGACATCCGGCGAGCCAAGGGTGTTGTCGTCGCGTCGCTGCATCGTGAACACAGCGATCGCGCGACCCTGTCGACTTCCCTCGCCGCGCTGTATGTCACGGGCTTCGACCCGCACTGGGATGCCCTCTTCGACGGGATCCGGGAGCGCGTAGGAGTGCCTTTCTACCCGTGGCAGCGCGAAACCCATTGGCTCGAAACGCCATCGTCGCACAGCCGGCGCTTCCCGCCGCTGAAACATCCGCTCGCAGGGGTCGAAAGCCGCGCCGCGGACGAGCCGGACAAGCATGTCTGGGAATTGGTCCTCGACCCGGTCCGATTCCCCTGGCTCGAGGATCATCGTGTCCAAGGGCCCATTGTCTTTCCGGCGGCGGCGTATCTCGACATGATGCTCGGCTGCGCGACGGACGTCTTCGGTGCGGGTCCGTACTCGGTCGAGGATGTCGAATTCCGCCGACCGCTCGTCGTACTCGACGACCGCCCCGCTCCTGTCGTCCAGGTGATTCTGACCCGGGCGCTGTACTTCTCCGTATTCAGCCGTCAGGATGGCGATGAGAACTGGACCTTGCATTCGGTGGGAACGCTCACGCGCGGCGCCCCCACCGCCGCGCACCCCGGACCGTTCTCGGAACTCGAGACGGACAGCACCGTCGAGGTCCGATCCACGGAGCTGTACGCCAAGCTCCGCGGCGACGGCTTGCTCTTGGGCCCGGCATTCCAGGCGATCGCCGAACTCGCTCACGGCGATCTCGACTCCTTCGGACGGATCGAAACACCGGCGGCCCTCGCGGATGAGGCGCCGCGCCATGCGATCCATCCGGCGGTTCTCGATTCATGCTTCCAGACCCTCTCGGTCGTGATGCGCACCGATCCGGACAGGCTCTATCTACCGATCGCGGTCGAACGGTTCAGCTTTCATACCAAGGCGAGCGGCCGCCTGTTCTGCCACGGGCGGGCACGCGTCTGCGACGACATTCGGTACTGCGAGGGAGATCTGTGGATCCTCGATGAGGACGGCACGCTCGTGGCCGAACTCGAAGGCTTCAAGGGTAAGGCGATCCCGCAGAGCACCGAGCACAGCGGCGCGATGCTGCAATGGCTCTACGAATATCGTTGGCGCCCGGCGCCGGCGCTCACGAAGGTACCCATGCCCGCCGATTTCCTTCCCTCGGAAGCGGCCCTGCGGGCAACGGTCCAACCGCTGATCGACGAACTGCGGAACTCGTCGGTCAATCGCGACTACCACGCCGTGACCGAACCGGAGATGGATCGACTCTGCCTCGCGTATGTGACCGAGGCATTGCACACACTGGGCATGAGATTCGCACCCGGCCGGCGCTTCACGTTGGAGGGGATCGCGCGCGATCTGGGGGTTCACGACAAACACCGGCAATACCTCGGTCGCTTGCTGGAACTGCTTGCGCTGCATGGAATTATCGCCGCCGACGACGACGCGTGGCGAATCCGGGTCGAACCCGCCCGTGCCGATACCGGACGGATTCTCGCTCGGCTGCGCGAGCGGCATCCGGAATGCGAGTACGAGCTCGCGCTGCTCGAGCGCTGCGGACGGGAGCAGGCCGCCGTCCTTCGCGACGACCTCGATCCCGTCGAACTCATCTTCACCGAGCACGAGTTCCCATCGGTCGCCGACCTCTATGGCACCTCGCTCTCGTTCGGGGACAGCAACCGTGTGGTCGGCGAGATCGTCGCGGAGTGTGTGCGAACCCTGCCGGGCGACCGGCCGCTGCGTGTGCTCGAGATCGGTGCGGGCACGGGAGGCACGACCGGCCACATTCTCTCCGAATTGCCCAGCGGCCGTGCGGAATACGTGTTCTCGGACGTCTCCCAGCTGTTCCTCGCCAAGGCGCGCCAGCGGTTCGCCGACCTCGACTTCGTGGACTATCGAATCCTCGACGTCGAGCACGACATCGGCGCTCAGGGCTTCGATCCGCACTACTTCGATATCGTCGTCGCATCGAATGTCCTGCACGCCACCGCGAATCTGCGGACCACCCTCGACAACGTCCGACGCCTGATGACATCGCAGGGACTGCTGGTGATCGTGGAGGCGACGGTTCCGCCGCACTGGGTCGACCTGACATTCGGCATGACCGAGGGCTGGTGGAGGTTCCGTGACCACGATCTTCGGCCCAGCTATCCGCTGATGCCGGAAGGGATGTGGCGAGACTTCCTGCCCACCACGAGTTTCGAATACATCCAGATCTTCTCCGGCACGTCCACGCCGCGGGAGTCCGGCAACGCGGTGATCGTGGCGCGCGGCCCGGCGGTGGACCTCGAGCCCTGTCAGCCGCGCGTCGAGCAGGGCCCCTGGGTCGTCCTGGCGGATGCGGACGGCGTCGGCGAACGCTACCTCACCCTGCTCGGACCCTCCGCCGCCGACAGCGTTGTCGTCACACGCGGCCAGGCCTTCGAACAGGTCGACGCGCGCGCCTTCCGGGTGCGCCCGACGAGCAGTGCGGATCTGAGGCGCGTGCTGGACCGGGTGCGTGCCCACGCCGGAGGTGTGGCGGGTGTATTGCATTTGTGGAACCTGGATTTCGCGGGATCGGATCTCACCACCGAGCTGCTGCCCGCGATGGAAAGCCACGGGGCCTACAGCGTGATCGCGCTGGCGCAGGCGGTCGAGGAGCTGGACTGGTCCACGGCTCCGCGGTTCTGGGTGGCGACAGCCGGGGCACATGTCCTCGATCGGGGGGAGCGCATCGCACCGGCACAGGTTCCGAGTTGGGGCATACTGCGGGTGCTGTCGAGCGAGCACGTCAACCTCCGCTCGAAGATCATCGACTTCGATCCCGCGACGCCGGACACCGGACAGCGAGCGTCCCAGCTCCTCGACGAGCTGCGCGCGCGAACGGCGCACGACGAGATCGCCTTTCGCGCGGGCACGCGATTCACCGACCGCCTCGAGCACGTCTCGCTCGCCGAGTTCGAGACGTCCGTCGCCCTACCCGCCCACGTATCGGACGACATCCCCTTCGCGCTGGCCGCCCCGGCCGAGCCCGGAATCGAGCAGCTTCGATACGAACGGCGGGCCCTGCCTGTCCTCGGCCGGGGCGAGGTCGCGATTCGGCCGCTCGCCACCGGCCTGAACTTCCGCGACGTCCTGCTCTCGCTGGGAATGCTCTCGGAGGCAGCGACTTTCGGAGGGTTCTACGAGAGCGATCTCGGGGTGGAGTGCGCCGGGGTCGTCACGCGGGTCGGACCCGATGTCGAGGGACTCGTCCCGGGCGATCGCGTGGTCGCCTTCGCCCGCGGGTGTTTCGGCTCCCTGGTGACCACCGATTCCCGGCGGGTTTTCCCCGCGCCGCCGAACCTGTCGGCCGTCGAGGCCGCGACGCTGCCGATGGCGTATCTGACCGCGTGGTACGCGCTGGTGGACGTGGGCCGACTCCGCCCGGGCGAGCGCGTTCTCGTGCATGCGGGCGCCGGCGGCGTGGGACTCGCCGCGGTCCACATCGCGCAGACGATCGGCGCGACGGTCATTGCCACCGCCGGAACCGAGCATAAGCGGGACTACCTTCGATCCTTGGGTGTCGAAGCGGCCTTCGACTCCCGATCGCCCGGGTTCGCCGACGCGATTCGACAGCGTTACGACGGTGTGGACATCGTGCTGAACTCCCTTCAGGGCGAAGCCATTCCGAAGAGTCTCGAGCTGCTTCGCCCCCGCGGGCGGTTCCTGGAGATCGGCAAGAAGGACATCCACGACCACTACAGGCTGGATCTGAAACCCTTCGGCAACAATCTGATCTACGCGGCGATCGATGTGGACCGACTGCTGCTCGAGGATCCGCCGCTGTGCCGCGAGGTCATGACGGCGGTTCTCGAGCGCGTGGCATCGGGCACGCTGCCACCGCTTCCCCATACCGACTTCGATGCGGCCGAGGTGGCCTCCGCGTTCCGATATATGGCCGCCGCGCAGCAGATCGGCAAGATCGTCGTCGAATTCGATTCGGACACAGAGCTTCTCGTCCATCCGGCCACGGTGGATGGCGAGGCGTTCGACAGCCGTGGCACGTACCTGGTGACGGGCGGGCACTCGGGCCTGGGTCTGCGGACCGCCCAATGGCTGGTCGACGAGGGCGCGGGCACGGTGGTGCTGGTCGGGCGGCGGGCGCGGATCGACGCCGAGAACGAGCGGCCGATCGCCGCGATGCGGGCGCGCGGCGCCACCGTGGTGCTCGAACGGGCCGACGTGTCGATCGAGGCCGAGGTCGAGGGACTGCTCGCGCGGATGGCGACGCTACCGCCGCTGCGGGGTATCTTCCATGCCGCGATGGTGCTCGACGACGTATCGCTGACCACGATGACCGAGGAACAGTTCCTTCGAGCCGTGCGGCCGAAGATCGACGGCGCGTGGCATCTGCACAACCACACCCGCGACCTGGACGCCTTCGTCCTGTACTCGTCGATGAGCTGGTACATCGGAACGCCCGGACAGGCCAATTACGCGGCGGCGAACGGGTTCCTGGAAGCGCTGGCCGTACATCGACGCGCGCTCGGACTGCCTGCCCTGACGATCAATTGGGGGCCCATCGGCGAGGTGGGGTTCATCGCGCGCAACAGGCTCGATCTGCTCACCCGGATGGGTTGGACGGCGATCTCACCCGAGGACGCGCTCGGCTTCCTCGGGAGATGTCTGGCGCTCGGTATCGGCTGCGCCAGCGTCTTCGGCGTGGACTGGGAGAAGATGAGTCAGGTGATGCCGCCGTTCCGCACGTCGCCACGGCTTGCTCATCTTCCCTTGGAGGCCACCGGCTCTGCCACCGCCATCGATACCGGGAGTCTGCGTACCGAACTCCTCGAGCTGCCGCGCGACGCGCGCGAGTCGCGGCTGGTCGAGGCACTGTCCCGACAGATCGCGCGGATCTTCGATATGCCGCCCGATCGCCTGGCGCTCGACGTCTCCCTGACCGATCTCGGCATGGATTCGCTGATGGCAGGCGAGATTCGCAACGCGCTGGCCAAACATCTCGAGATCGACTTTCCGGCCATGAGCCTGATGCGCGGACCGACCCTCGTCGAACTCGCCGCCGAGGTTCTCACTCGGGTCCATGGCACCGCTACCGCAGACCTCTCCGTATCGGCGATGCGAACCCTCGGGCCGCAACGCTGGATTCGGATGCCGAAAGGCCGATCCGCTACGGCGTCGCTGCGCGTCTTCGCGCTGCCCTTCGTCGGCGGCGACGCCTCCGTCTTCACCTCATGGCCCGATCATCTGCCCGGCACCATCGAGGTCATGGGAATTCAAGCCCCGGGCCGGGAGATCCGCATCGATGAGACTCCGATCGACTCGATATCGGCCTTCGTCACGGAGCTGGCCGAGGCCGTGGCGCCCTACCTCGACAGATCCTTCGCGATCTATGGGCACAGTATGGGAGGTCTGCTCGCCTATGAACTCACCAAACACCTCGAGCGCCACTATGGCGAAGTGCCAACGAAACTCATCGTCGCGGGATGGCCCTCGCCCGCACTGGTCGAAGAGTACGCGCGGAGCCTGAAACATATCCCCGACAGCTATGCCACCGACGCCGTATCGGCTGCCGAGGCGCTCGAGGTGCTGCGGGCCAACGGTCTGTTCACCACACCCATCGACGAAGCCTCGATCGAGCCGATGATTCCGTCGCTGCGGGCGGATCTGAAGATGCTCCGCGACTATCGCTTCGAACACGCCATCACGGTGCGTGCCCCGATCACCGTCCTCCACGGAGCCGACGACCCGCTGTTCGAGATCGACCGGCTGCGGGCATGGGAACATCTGACGAGCGGAGGGTTCTCGCTCGTCACCGTCCCCGGCGACCACCTGTTCATACGAAACCCGAGCGCGCACGTGATGCATACGATCGCCCACGAACTGTCCACCGGGACCAACGATGACGACGCAGGAGCCCACCACCCATGAGCGATGACGCGATAATCCAAGGGCACGAACAGATCCTGGCGCACACCCTCCCGCTGTTTCGCGACTATCCGATCCCGCCGGAAGTCGAGCTCGAGCTTCCCCCACCGTCGACGAAGACCTTGGATATCCGGTTCGAAGAATACGTCCCCGGCCGGTCATTGACGGCGACGGCGACGGCGGCCGCGCAATACGGCAACGCCGTGGGCACGCTGCAGGCAGGGATCCTCTCCGCGATGCTCGATGACGTCATCGGACCGCTCACCTTCCTGACCGCGCGCGGTCTCACGACATGTATGGAGATGACGACTCATTTCCTCCGCCCGGTACGCATCGGAGACCGGCTGAGGTTGTCCGCCATGGTGCGCAAAGCCGGAAGAACGGTCATCTTCGTCGCCGCGGAAGCGCATACCGGAGACGACAAGCTGGTGGCCACGGTCATGTCCACCCAGCAGGTCGTCTGGCCACCAGCTCGATAACCGGTACCGCATTCGCCCTATGGCAAGCTGGCCCGTGTGAACAGGGACCTGCTGCCGGTGGCAGTGATCGGGCTCGGTGATATTGCCGAGAAGGCGTACCTACCGGTGCTGGCGGCCGAGCCGGGGCTGGATATCCATCTCATGACACGCAATCGGGAGACATTGGATCGGGTCGGGGATCGGTACCGGTTGCCGAATCGGCACTCCACCCTGGACTCCGTCGTATCCGCCGGTGTGCGTGCGGCTTTCGTTCATGCGGCCACGAGCGCACATGTCGAACTCGTCGACGCCCTGTTGCGCGCGGGCATCGACGTCTATGTCGACAAGCCGCTCGACTACACGCTGGACGGGTCGCGGCGGTTGGTCGAACTGGCCGAGACCCGGGAGCGCAGTCTGATGGTCGGCTTCAACCGCCGGTACGCGCCCGCCTACGTCGAGGCGGCGCACCGCGGGGGCTCGCTGATCGTGTTGCGGAAGAATCGCCATAACCAACCGGCGATCGCGCGCACGTTCGTCTACGACGACTTCATCCACGTCGTGGACACACTGCGTTTCCTGGCGCCCGATCAGGTCACCGATGTCCGGATAGGTTTTCGCAAACGTCCCGGCGACGGACTGCTCGAGCACGTCGTTCTGCAACTGTCGGGTGATGGCTTCACGGCCCTGGGGATCATGGACAGGTGCAGTGGCGTCACCGAAGAGGTTCTCGAAATCTCAGGCGGGAACGGCAAATACGAGGTTCTCGAGCTCGGCGACACGATCGACTATCGCGATGGCATTCCGGCCGTACACCGCCATGACGGCTGGACTCCCGTCGGCCGACAGCGCGGCATACAACACGCGGTCGACCATTTCCTCGATGCGGTCCGTTCCGGCCGGAGAATCGACGCCCGGGACGCCCTGCGCACCCACGAGATCTGCGAGCAGATCGTCCACGAAACCGAACGCTAGCGCGCCGCCACTGGAAGGACCTGCCGCCCAACACCTTTGCCGACGAACCCCGCGGCGGGGCGAATCGGAAGACCGGCCGGGTCATGAGGTCTTGACCGGCTGTGCGTGCCGTGGGAATCTCGGGCTGTGGTGCAGACCGGCTTCGACCGCTTCGCTGCCGACGGATACCAGTTGGTGGCCGGTAAGAAGTTCGGGATCATCGCCAACCCCACCACGATCGTGCACGACCTCACCCACGAGGTCGATATCATGCACGCCGCGGCGAATGTCGAGCTCACCGCGGTATTCGGCCCGGAGCACGGCTTCCGCGGCACCGCTCAGGCCGGGGGCGGGCAGGGCGCCTACACCGACCCGAAGACCGGGCTGCCGGTCTATGACATGTACGGCATCGGCTTGGCCGACACCGTCGCGCTGGTACGGCAATCCGGGGTGCAGGCGCTCGGCTTCGATATCCAGGACGTCGGCGCCCGGTTCTACACCTACACCTGGACGATGTACCTCGGCCTGACCGCGGCCGCCGTGCTCGGCATCCCGTTCCTCGTGCTGGATCGCCCCAATCCGCTGGGCGGTGTCGCGCCCAGCGGCCCGGTCATGCATCCCGGGCTGGAGAGCTTCGTCGGCATGAAGCCGATCTGCCAGCAGCACGCGATGACGATCGGCGAATTGGCGCTGCTGTTCAACGATCGGTTCGTCCCCGCCGACGCCGGGGGTGCGAAGGCGGAGCTGACCGTGGTCCCGATGCGGGACTGGCGGCGCGGGATGTCCTATGACAGGACCGGGCTGCCCTGGGTGCTGCCGTCACCGAATATGCCCACCCTCGACACCGCGTCGGTGTACTACGGGCTCTGCCTGTTCGAGGGCACCAATCTGTCCGAGGGCCGCGGCACCACTCGCCCGTTCGAGCTGATCACCGCCCCCTACATCGACTACCGCTGGGCGGACACCCTCAACGCCGAGCTGGACACGAACGGCTTGCGCGGCACCAGGTTCCGCGAGGAATACGTGCTGCCGACCTTCGACAAGTACGCGAATACGGTCTGCGGTGGGCTGCAATGCACTGTTACCGACCGTGATTCGTTCGACGCCATCACCGCGGCGGTAGCCATGCTGGTGACCGCCCGGCGCCTGTATCCCGATGCCTTCGGCTGGCAGTACCCGGGGCGCGACCCGCTCTGGGTGGACAGGCTCTCCGGCTCGGACTGGATCCGCACCTCGGTCGACGCCGGGATGGGCACCGCCGAGATCGTGGCGGGCTGGCAGGCCGAACTGGCCGAATTCGCCCGGCTGCGAACGGAATATCTGATCTATCGAGAGGGCGACCCACCATGACATCCGGGCAGATCACGGTCACCACATCCGGCGGCCGGACCCTCGACGAGCTGATACCGGACCACGGCCCGGTGCTGCGCCACGGCACCCCGGATCAGGCGCGGCTGTTGACGCGCTACGCCGACCGGACCCCGGTGGACGCCGCGGCGGGATTGCGACCGGGGACCGGCTCCGACGGCCATCCGATGTACCCCGGCGAGGTCGTGCTCGCCGCCCGCGACGGCGTGATCGCGGAATTCGCCGCCGACGGCTACAACCTGCTCTACGCGAACCAGCAAGGCGACCTGCTGCCCAGCGATCAGCGGATCGAGACCACCACCGACACCATCTACGATCTGGCCTCGCTGACCAAACTGTTCACCGCGACGGTCACGGTGCGGCTCATGCAGGACGGCCGGTTGTCGCTCGACGACACCGTGGTGAAGTATCTGCCCGACTACGCGAGTCACGGCAAGGGCGATATCACGATCCTGCAATTGCTCACCCATACCTCCGGGCTACCACCGGATCCGAACCCCCCGCTGTGGACCTACGCCACGCATGCGGAGAAGATCGCCGCGATCCTGGCCACCGTGCCGCAGTCCCCCGCCGGAACGACCTACCTCTACTCGGACCTGAATTTCCTCACGCTGCAACAGGTTACGGAGACGATCACCGGCCGCACCCTGGACGTGCTGATCCGCGACGGCATCACCGCCCCGCTGGGGATGGCCGATACGATGTTCAATCCGCCTGCCGCACTGAAGCATCGGATCGCGGCCGAGGAGTATCAGACCGTGCCGAACCGCGGCCTGGTCTGGGGTCAGGTGCACGACGAGAACGCATGGGCGCTCGACGGAGTCGCCGGGCACGCCGGATTGTTCTCCACCGCAGCCGATGTGGCCATCTTCGTGCAGACCATCCTCAACGGCGGCGCGTACGGCGACACCCGGATCCTGTCCCGGGAGTGGGTCGTCAAGATGCTGACCAACTACAACCAGGCCTTCCCCGGTAACGACCACGGCCTGGGCTTCGAGCTCTACCAGCACTGGGAGGCAGGGGCGCTGGCGACGCCATACACCTTCGCGCACACCGGTTTCACCGGAACCTCACTGGCCGGCGACCCGACCACCGGCGCATTCGTCATCCTGCTCACCAACAGCGTCCACCCCACCCGCACCTGGGGCGTCCCGAACCCCGAGCGATGCGCGGTGGCCTACGACGTGGCGCGCGCGGTGGCGGTGCGACCGACCACCGACGGCCACGCCTGGTTCGGCGGGATGACCGACCAGACCACGACCAGCCTGCTGCTGCCGATCACGCTGCCCGCGGCCGCCCGCCTGGACTTCGCGCTCTGGTACGACACCGAACCCGACTGCGATTTCCTCTACGTCGAGTCGTCCGCTGACGGCGGCACGAGCTGGAACCAGATCCCCTTCGCGATCACCGGCGACCGCCTGGACGTGACCACACCCGGCCGGATCAGCGGCTACTCGGGCCGGCAATGGCTGGCGGCGTCCGCCGACCTCACCGCCCTGACCGGCCCGGCAACGCTGCGCTGGCGCTACACGACCGATCCGCAGTACCACGGCCGGGGCGTCTACGTCGCCGCGCTCCGCATCACCTCCGGCCCCGAAGTGATCTTCGACGACCGGATCGACACGGACGCAGCGAAACTCGTCCTCGACGGATTCACCGAGACCACCGACTGACGCCGTCACCGACACCCGCCGAATCCGCGGAGTCACCATGAGGGCGACTATCGACAGGCGTACTCCGCCGAGCATTGGTGGCCGCGGGAATTGACCATCACCGTTTTTCACGGAGGTCCCATGCAGTGCCCGTGGTCACCGATCTGCAGATCGCGCACTTCCCGACGCTCGCAGAGCGGTTCGCCGAGTTCGGTTTCGAGGGCCTTGGTTCGTTGACTCAGCGGCGGAAATCGCGCAGACGGTAGATCTCCATTTGCCGAATAGTAACTACCGTATATGCAATGATGCGAGCATTATTATCGGACCGGTCAGCAGCGTCGGCGCCGTTGCCGACGGCATCGTCTACGACCACACCGCCGGTCGCATCTCCTGGACCAATAGGGATGTACCCGATTTCGATCCAGCGCTCCGTTTCTGAGGAGCGAAATTCGAGAAAGGTTCGGTAGTGAGCGACCGGAATGGCGTGAGGGAACACCTCACCAGCTTGCGGGCCTATTTGGATGTCCTGGACAAGTATGGCGATCTGCGGGAGGTGAGAAGGGAGGTGGATACCGATCTGGAGATCGGTGCGATTATCCGCCGCACGCACGAGACCTACGGTCCGGCGACCCTGTTCAGCAATATCCGTGGTCATGCGGGCTATCGGGTAGTGGGAGCGCCGATGTCCTACAGTTCCCATCCGGATGCTCGGATGGCCAGGGTGGCGATCGCGCTCGGGCTGGATCCGGCGACCGGCGGCCCGCAGATCGTCGAGACGTTGGCCCGGGCCATGCACAACGAGCCGATACCGCCGATGGTGGTGCCCGCCGCGCCCTGTCAGCAGAATGTGCTACTCGGCGATAACACGGACCTGCTGAAGTTCCCGACCCCGATGATCCACAACGGCGACGGGGGGCGCTACTTCAACACTCTCGGAATCTGGGTGCTGCGCAGCCCGGACGGGAAGTGGACCAACTGGTCGATCGCTCGGGCGATGTTGATCGACGGTCAGCGGATGACCGGTTTCATCGCAGGCAGCCAGCACAACAGCTTGATCCTCGAGATGTGGCGCGAGCGTGGCGAACCGATGCCGTTCGCACTCGTACAGGGGGCCGAGCCTGCCGCGCTGTATGTCGGCGGAATGCCGCTGCCCCCGCACGTGGACGAGAACGCCTATCTCGGTGGCCATTTCGGGGAGCCGATCGAGACGGTCCATTGTAAGACCGTCGACCTGTATGTGCCGGCGTCCGCGGAGATCGTCGTCGAAGGCCACGTATCCCTCGACGAGACCTGGCCGGAAGGCCCGATGGGCGAATACCACGGCTATCTGAACGGTGAGGTCCACCCATTCCCGATCTATCACGTCAGCGCGATCACTCATCGCGACAATCCGATCCTTCCGGTGTGCTCTGCGGGCAAACCGGTCGACGAAGACCACACCATCGTCTGCCCCGGCATCTCGGCGGTGCTGCTGAACGAACTGCGCGCCCACGACCTGCCGATCACCTCTGTCTGGTTCGTCCCCGAGTCCGCGACTCACCTGCTGACCGTCACCCTCTCACCCGACTGGGCGCAACGCTGCGGCGTGTCCGCCGCCGAACTGGGCAGGCGGATCGTCGAGATATGTAAGAACGAACCCTCCGTGGAGCATGCAGGGCGATGGTTCAGCCGCCTGATGCTCATCGACCAGGACATCGACCCCACCGATATGCGTGATCTGATGTGGGCGTGGGCAACCCGCTGCCACACCAGCTACGGCAGCACCGTCTTGGATATGCCGATCAGCATCCTGTCTCCCGTATTCACCGACGCCGAACGATTCAGCCAGCGCGGCCCGGTGCAGGTGCTGGACTGCCTGCTGCGGGACGGGCTGAGCAGTACCGCCTTCGCCGAGAACTTCCCGGCCGACCTGCAGCGCCGGGTCCTGGCCGAGTGGGACGAATGAACCGCCCGCGCGGGGTTCGGGGGCAATGATTTTGCCTCTCGGCGGTGAGTCATTCCTGAACTACCCGGGAAACTTCGGAAGAGAGTGAGGCAGACATGCTGACAGAACGACTCGAAAAGGTGTTGGTCAACAAGAACAGTCCGATCGATCTGCATGCCGAGCTGAGGGAGGTGTTGGGTTGGTCGGGTCTGCGGCCCGGGGACTCCGGTGGTGAGATCACCTTTGTCGGGGCCGACCCGGTGCTGTCGAGCGCCTTGGCATTGGCCTCGGCGGCGTCGATCGCGCTGGTCGCCAGGTCGGTGGCCATCGCCACGCTGTGGCAGTTCCGCGGCGGCCCGGGCCAGGACATCAGCATGGACATGCGTAAGGCGCCGCATCGGATATGCCCGTTCTACGACCGGAAGTGGGAGACGCTCAACGGATTCCCCACCGACACATGGGATTCCAGCCCCGTCATCCAACCCCAGCTCAGCCGCGCCGCGGACGACAGGTGGGTGTTGACGGTGCCGGTGTATCCCCGGCCCAAGACCGATATGCTGCGTTTCCTGGGCGCAACCGACAGCATGGAATCGGTACGCGATCAGATCGGCAGACGAGATTCCACCGAGCTGGAAACCTCCGCCGCGGCCGCGGGCGTGGTGCTCACCACGGTGCGCAGCCTGGAAGAGTTCATGACCGAACGCCACTACATCGAGGCACTCGCCGACGCGCCGCTCATCGAGATCGAAAAGATCGGCGACAGCGACCCCGAGCCGCTCCCCACCGCAGCGTCGGCACCACTGGACGGCATCCGGGCGCTGGGCCACGGGAAGGTCATCGCCGGAGCCGGTATCGGTCGCACGCTGTCGCTACACGGCGCCGATGTCCTCAACATCTGGCCTCGCAACGAACTGGAAGCCGAAATCTTCTACCACACAACCGGAGTCGGCGTGCGGTCCGCGCGACTCGACCTGGACACCAGCGCCGGCTCGGCGACCATGCGGGAACTGTTGCGCGGCGCGGACATCTTCTACTCCAACCGCCGCCCCGGCTATCGACGACGGCACGGACTCACCGCACAGCAGGCCGCCGAGATCCGGCCCGGCATCATCCACGTGACCGGCACCATGTTCGGCGAAACCGGCCCCTGGGCCGACCGACCGGGATACGACGAAAACGCTTGCGCCGCAACCGGATTCTACGTTCTAGAAGGAGCCGCCGACGCGCCGCAACTGCCCCCGACAGTCCTGGTGAACGACTGGCTCATCCCCTGGCTGGCCACCACCGCAATCACCACAGCCCTGATGCGGCGAGCCCAGGAAGGCGGCAGCTACCGCATCCACATGTCCCTGGCCCGCACCGCGCTATGGGTACTCAGCCTCGGCCTGTTCGACAAACAGTACGCCGACGCCCTCGCCGACTCCGATGACAACCATCGATACCTCGACCCCGACCTGTTCACCACAGAATGCCCACTCGGCACCTACCAAGGCGTCACCGACCAGGTCCACATGTCACAAACCCCCGGCCGATACCCCTTCGCCCTGCTACCCCGCGGATCCAACCACCCCGAATGGCTCCCCCGCACCGGGGGCGACCGATAACGAGAGGTAGTCGTGGCTCTGCTGTCACCGGTACCGTCGGCAGTGCGCGGCGCCCTGACCGGTCACCCGCAAGTCCCCAGCAACCATCCCCGGCCGAAGCCCCGCTGGACATCCGATCTTGTTTCGGCGCTCGACATTTCGCATACCGCCCCCATGCTCGGGCGATACACCCATCGAGGCCGGAAACGATGCCATCGCCCGCGCCGCCGGCGGCGTCTGGATCATCTACACGTGCGCCAGCGGATGGGCGGCTGACACTTTTCCGCGAGATGAAGTATCGGTCCCTGCGCCGGGCTCAGATCGAGTGGTCCGCCGCGGCGCCGACCTGTCGCCGGTGGAATCGCTGTTCGAACCCCTCGATGTAGATCGACGGTGCGGTCGAGGACGACGACCGTTCGACCAGTCCGTCGTCGGCGACGTAGAAGATGGCGCGGCCGATGGCGATCTGGCCGGGGCGGACCGGAACGAAAACCATCCAGCCGACGCTGAGGCGCTCGGCGACCAGCTCCTCCAGCGGGTAGTTGGTGGTGTCGATCTCCTGGCCGCGGATGTAGTTACCGACCAGGGTGATCGCGCGGTCCTCCGACAGCGCCTCGGGAATCGTGGCCACCAGGCCCGCCAGCGACAGCTGGTACAGCGCGCCGTCGATATCGTCGTTCGGATGGGTGAACACGGCGGAGACGGTATCGCGGGTGACCACGCCCGCCTCCGCGGCAGCCACCAGAGTCGCTGCGGCGGTGCGCAATTCGTCGCTCGGATCGTTGCCGAGCACGCCGCACACCACCTCGACCACGGTCTCGGCGGTCCAGATACCGGGAACGGCCGAACTCAAATGTTGCGCCGACGGTGATTCACCGCGATACCAGCCGCCGTCCCACCAATAGCAGAACGTCAGCAGCCCGCGGCCCGCACGGGGATTGAGAGCCTGATTGGCCACCCACTGCGGGGCGCCCGCGTACAGATCCGGCAGCGGCTCACCCTCGTTGTAGGCCGCGTCCAGCTCCGGTGCGTTCCACACACCGCCCGAGAGCACCGCCCGGCCGCCGGGCAGCACATACAGCGTGGCGCCACTATGCGCCGATCCCTCGAAGATGCCGAGCGCGGGCAGGATTCGCGGACCCCACTGCGAGCCCACGGCCACGAAGGCCGCCGCGATCGTCGCCCAGCGCGCCCACAGCACGGGCAGCACCGGGAAGTCGTCCACCGACTGCACCGCGCCGATACCGGCCGCCCGATCGGCGCGCGCCTGCGTCGCGGCCTGCTGCGGCGAGCGCGACTGCTGATCGTCGTGCTCGAGGTAGGCGGCCAGCCACACCGGCAGCCGTCGGCGCGGAAACGCCTCGAGATCGGCGCGATACGCCTCGGGCACCAGCAGATGCTCATCGGGGAACGGCTCGTCCCCGTAGTCGTAATCGACCTCCACCCGACCACTGACATCGAGCTCCAGCGTCAGCCGCCACCAGGGTCCGTCACCGAGTGGTGCCGAAAGCTCGCGCTGCGTTCGCACCATATCCACGATCTCATCCGACGGCTCGACCCGCGCCGCCTGATCGTCCTCGTCGTAGAACAGGACGGTATGCGCGCCACCCGCGACCGTGAGCACGAAAACCGCCTCCAGCCGATGCCAGCCCTCCGGCCCCGTGACCGCCAGTTCGCGCGCGACGCGCTGGGCCAGATCGGTGGCCTGATCCTCGATCGATAGCTCGATCGCGGCCGAATCCTCTTCCGGCGCAGTCGAATTCGAGGGCTGTTCGACAACGGGCGCCGGGGTGGGCGGCGGCGACTCGCCGAGGCTCAGCTGGAAGGCGACATCCGGCCGAGGTTCGGTTTCCACGGCGGCACTGGGCTGGGGACTGTTCATCTGATCAGGCACTCCTCATCGGATCGGCCGCCATCACGGCGTCCGGTAATCCATGTTGTCCATCTTGGTTGCGGCATCGCGCATGCTCTTGCTGAATTGGGCCGCCGAACCGGCCATGTTGTCGCCGCCGGTCAGCAGGGCCTCATTGGATTTCAGATAGCCCTTGTCACCGTTGACGAACTTGTCGCCGTAGTCGTCGTGACCCCACGGATATCCCTTGGCCTGCAGGATATTTCGCAGGTTCGCGACGATTTCGTGAGTCTTGTGGCCGACGTCCTCCATCTTGTCCGCGGCGGTGCGTAGCCGCGTGGTGTCCACTCGGATCCGGCGTTCTCCGGACATGTCGTCACCTTCTGTTCTCGTGCGCGGGGTGTCAGTACCGGTCCTCGGGACGCCCTATTTCCCAATGGGTTTCGAGGCGTTGCATCATGGTGTCGATATCGGTTTGGATCCGCTCGATCAGCATCCGTCTGTTGGTACCGACCGCGAACGGCGGCTCGTCCAGCGACATCACGTAGCGGCCGTCGCCGGCCACATCGCGCCACAGCATCGTTGTCTTCTGAATCCCGCGCGGTCCGTACTTCGATCGGCCCTGCACGACCTGGATCGATCCGGTGCAATCGGAACGGCGCTGGAAGAACCGCTGCGTCTGGTAGACCAACGTATCCTCCCGATTATCGCGGACGAAGCTGCCGCCCCAGGTCGGTGCGATGTCCTCGGCCCGATCGGTCACGATCGGAATGCCCGGCAGCCGACCGGCTTCCACTCGCGGGAGCGCGTCGACCACGGCGACGGCCAGCCTGCGCGGATCGCATTCGGTGACCGTGAACGCGACGGTGTCGTAGATGAGCGGACCGGGCGCCTGTTCGAAGACGTAGGCGAGAGCGCCCGCGCGAGCGGCGTACAGGCGGTGCTCCTTATTCCAGTTCCGCGAGTTCTGTTCGTCCCAACTCGACACCTCCAGGTACAGCTCGGGCGCACACAGCACCTCGATCGCGCCGTCGAACGAACCCTCCAACCTTCGCCGCAGTTCCTCCCACGCCGCGCGCTTGCGTTGCTCCAGCGCGTCGGCGTAGACCACTTCGTCGCTCTCGACCCAGAACGGCTTGGGCAGCAGACCTTGGCGATGGCGCTCACACAGCACGATGAATTCGAGCACGGTGAACTTCCACTGCTGCGTCACGGCTCGATCACCGGCTTCGACCGCTCGATGTCATCGCCGAGGGCATCATCGAGATTGCCTGCCGCGTCGAGATATTTGGGCCGCTTGTATTCCTTACCGGCGCCACCGCCTTGCTGGCCGCCCATGCCGCCGCCGGGCATACCGCCCATGGGCATCCCCGAGCCGCCGGGCCCGGCGGATCCGGCAGGCATGGTCGGTGCCTGGGAGCCGTCGACGCCGTTCAGCATTGCCGCACGCGGGAACAGCTTCGATTCGACCGGTGCGGCCTGCATGGCCAGCGGTGGGTGCAGCGCGCCGCCACCTCCGCCACCCCCGCCGCCGGCGAGCCCGGCATGGCTGCCGCCGCCTCCGCCCCCGCCGAAGGCAGCCGCGAAGTCGTTCGGGATCGCCTTGTCGAAGCCCGGGATATTCAGGCTCTGCAGATCTCCCAAGCCCGGGATGCCGAGCATTCCGTTGTTCGTCAGACCGGCGAGCGCCTCGGTACCGGTCTTCACGACATCGGTGAGAGCCGAAGTCACGCCCTTGAATCCATCGACCAATGTCTTCAGCAGATCGGTGCCGCCCGGGGTCTGCGCCAGGGTTCGTCCCAGGTTGTTCAGCGTCTCCGGGCTCAGCTTGCGCAGAGTCTCCGGATCCAGCTTGCTCAGCGTGTCCGGATCCAGACCCTTCAGCCCGTCGGGGCCGAGGCCGCTGAGGATATCCGTGCCGAACTTCTTCAGATCCTCGGGACTCATATGCTGCAGGAAATCCGAACCCAGCTTCTGCAAAGCTTCCGGGCTCATATTCTTCAGCAGCTCCGGGTTCAGGCCGCCCAGCAGATCCGAACCGATCTTCTTCAGCGCCTCCGGACTCAGATCCTTGAACGGATTCTCGCCGTGCATCAGCTTGTTGACCAGATCCTGGGGCGATCCCGGAGGTGGTGGCGTGGGCACGGGATTGAGGGGTTTGGTAGGTACCTGGTGGATAGGCCGCTGGGACCCGGGCATCATCGGTTTGGTCAGGTCACTGCCATTCGGACCGCCATCGGATCCGTCGCCCGGACTTCCGCCGCCCGGGGGATTGAAGCTGGGGAAGTTCTTCTGACCTCCGCCCGGGTTCCCGCCGCCCGGGGGGTTGAGGCCCGCAGGGTAGGTCGGCTTGTCGGAGCCTGAGCCGCCGCTCGAATCGCCGCCGCCCTGAGAGCCGCCGCCACCCTGAGAGCCGCCGCCGGAGTTCGAACCGTCGCCACTGCCCCCAGACTTGCCGCCGCCCTTGGCCTGGTCGTGGCCGTCCTGAAAACCGCCCTTGTAGTTGGGGCTGTTCTTGTCGATGCCACCGCCGCCACCATTGCCACCGCCTTGGCCGCTACCGCCGCTATTGCCGCCGCCTTGGTTGCCGCCGCCTTGGCCGCCACCGCCGTTGTTGCCGCCGCCACTGCCCTGACCACCGCCGTCTTTCAGACCCTGTTTGTAACCATCCTCGAAGCCAGCCTTGTACTCAGGGCTGTTCTTATCGATATTGTTGCTGTTGTTGTTTCCGTCATTGTTGTTTCTGTCATTGTTGTTTTTGTCATTGTTGTTATTATTATTGTTGTTTTTGTCCTTATCATTTTTATTGTCCGGCGGTGGCGGTGGCGGGTCTTTCTTGTCCGGCGGTGGCGGCGGCGGTGGCGGCGGTGCACTCGGAGCACCGGTTACGGACACCACTGGCATAGCCTTGACAGCTCCGTCGATACCGGGCATGTACACAGACTTATATCTCTGACGCCAACCATCGAGTGCCTGATTCTTGTAGCAATCGCTTTGCCCGTCATCCTCCCACTTGTTAGCGGGAATATCCTGGTACATGTAATTCAACCACTGCGCGCAGTAGGTGAGATCGCTCCCGAGACCCGTCAACGTGTTGGCGAAGGTCAGCGAACCGTCGGTGAATCGACCGATCGCCTTCATGGCCTGATCCGCGCCTTGACCGGTCCACATGTCGGCCTTCACCACCTGATTCAGGGCCGAGTTCAGATCCGTGAGATCCGCCTTGAGCTGTCCGGCCATCCACGTATACCGGGTACCGGCGTCATACGCCGCCTGGTCGTGCCCGGCCAGAGAATGACTGAAGTCGTAGTATCTGTCGAACGACCACATGTCGGCCGACTCGACCTGGATCCCCTTTTCGCTGCCCGCGCCGGTCGAGGGTTTCAACGGATCCGGCTTGTTCGAAGCGTTCGACAGCTTCGTATCCTTCGGCGGGTCGGACTTCGGCGCGGCGGGAGTCGTCAACGCCTTCTGCAGGTCGCCGACTTTCTCGATATCCGCGGACGTCTGGTTTTCGGTTCGGAGATAGTTACCTGCCGCACTGAGGAACGTATCGCCCATATCCTCCAGGATCCTTTTCATGGTATCCATGGTGGCGAGGACTTCCTTGCCCTTCGTATTGAAGCGGTGCGTCAGCTCTATACCGCCTCCTTCATCGGACCAGTTATCCATGGCGTTCATCTTGTTCTTATCGATGAAATCCTGATACCACGCCAGATTTCCGATCATGTCGTGACACCGCTGTGCACAATCGGCGACGATCTTGGGATCCCACTTCAGCTTGTTGAACTCCAAGTTGTGGTGATCCGCGTTGTAGCGATTCTTTTCCCAGTCGTCGAATGTCGCCTTGGTCGTATCGTCGATCTTGGGGGGGTTGTCATCAGCCATCTGCGTTGCTCCTCGTGGTCTTCGTGGTCGATCGCGCCTGCATATCCGGTCCGACTTCCTGGCTGGGAACTCCCAGTGCGAACGGGATATCGACGCCATCGTCGGGTCCGGCCAGCTCCGGCGCGTCGGACGGCGACGGCATCAACATCGGTTTCGGCTTCTTGCGGTCCTTGTCGGGCTTCTTGCGGTCCCGGCGGTCCGGCTTCTTCTTCGATCCCGGCATCGAAGGCGCCGTGGGTGACGAACCCCCGCCCGGTGGCACACCACCGGGCGGGGGTGGCGCCCCGGCCTGCTGGTGGCCCTCCTGCATCGGCGACAGGGGCGGCCGCCCCGGCGTGGCCGGATGTTGTGCCCCGGACCCACCCGGTTGCGACGAGTTCCCCTGCTGCCCTGGGTCTTTCGACTGTCCGGGCGCGGCAGGATCGTGCTTGGCCTCCGGCGCACCATGGGATTCGTCGGCCCTCGACGCATCCCGCTGGTCGCCGGTACCCGATCCGTCTCGATCGCCCTCGGATCCGGGCGCACCCGACTGATCGCCGGATCCTTCCGTACCCGAACGCTCTCCGGAACCCGGTGCACCCGAATGGTCCTCGGCACCCTGGCCATCCGAACGATCGTCGGCGCCCGCATCGCCCGAATGCGCACCGGAATCCGGCGCATTCGAGCGATCGTCGGACTCCGTGCCACCGGAGTGATCCTCGGAGCCTGGGCCACCCGTACGGCCATCGGAACCCGGACGATCTCCGGAACCCGGGCCACTCGAACGGTCTCCGGAACCCGGACTACCCGAACGGTCCTGGGAACCCGAACCACCCGAATGGTCCTCGGAACCCGAACCACCCGAACGATTCCCGGAGCCGGGCGCATTCGGCCGGTCCGCGGACCCCGAACCACCCGAGTGAGCGTTCGGACGGTCTCCAGACCCTGGTATGCGCGAATCACTCTCGGCGCCTGGCGGTTTCAGACCGCTCAGCTGGTCCTGCAAAGCCGACTTGAACTGCGAGAGCGCATCATTCATCGCACCCGGATTGCCTCCCATACCGGGATCGACACCCTGCTGTCCCGACCCGTCGGACCCCGGATCGCTCAATTGATCCAGGATCCCCCGCAGAGAGGACAGGTCGGGCAGCAGGGCCGGATTCTGCGATGAATCATCGCCGAGCTGGGACAGACGCGAGAAGTCTGGCAACTGCTCACCCTGCTCATTCGGCCAGTGGCCACCATCGAATCCATTCGGCGGCATGAACGCCCCACCGTCGCCCGGTGGAAGCATCATCCCTTCCGCGGAATGCAAGCGCTGCAACATATCCGCCAGTTCGGCTGGGTCCGGTCGCGGAGGCGGCGGAGGCTGCCGATGCTCCGGAGGCGCCGTCCGGTCGCTGCCCGACGAGCCACCGTCACCCGAGGACCCGGAGTCCGAACGATCCGATCCGCCAGGCGAATTCGACGAGCTCCCGGAGTGATCGGAATTCCCGCCACCGCCGGAGTTACCGTGCTGGCCACCGGAGTCACCCCCGCCGCCGAGGTTGTCGGGGCCGTCGCCCGAACGGTCGGGCCCGTTGTCACCGCCGCCGGAACCACCACCCGAATCACGGTGGTCGTTACCGGAACCTCCGCCGTCACCGGAATCGTCGGTCTGGTCGTTGTAGTGATCCCGTCCCGGGCCCCGATAATCCTGATCGTCATAGTCATAGTCATCATCGGAACCTGTTGGCCCCGAATGCTTTCCGCCTCCAGTGTCGTCATACCCGGGCGGCAGCCAGTCCTCGGACTCCGGCGCGGTCGGCGCGTGGTACGGCTCCGGCACCGGTGCGCCGTCATTCAGGCGGCGCGGCCGAGCCTTGGCGATCTCGTCGCCGCCCCCGACCCACGCATTCTTCGGATTCGCCGGTGGTGCGACGGTCCCGTCGGGATCGGAGACGTGGATCTTGCCGCCGTCGTCGACCTTCCACGTGGTGCCGTCCGACCGACTGCCCCATGCGGTCTGGTCCGGCGCGGTGACCCGCACGGCCCCGTCGCCCCGGATCTCGCGCAGCGTCCCGTCCGACTCGCGCACGAAAGCCGTTCCGTCCGACCGTGTCCCACGGACCACGCCCTTGTCGGTGAACGTCGCTCCGTGCGGGCCGATCTCGGAGGACGAGCCGTCCTTGTGCACGACCCGGAAACCACCGGATGTCCGTTCCAGCTGCGCGCCGTTGGACAGCTCGATCGGCTCGGTCGTGGACCGGAATGTGGTCTCGCCGTTGGACGCGGTGATGCGCGTGGATCCACGTGAACCGGCTTCGTAGGTGGTGCCGTTGGCATCGAATACCTTGCTGCCGTTCGGCGACGACTCCAGACCGATGCCGTCGGGCCGCTCCATCTGGATGACACCGTGTTTGCGCGGCCCGTCCTGGGGGATGCCTCCGAGCCGATCGCGCAACCCGATGTCCAGGGTGCCGTCGAGATCGTGGTGAATGACGGTCCCGTCGGCGTGGCGAGTTCGCCCGCCGCCCTGGGTGTCCGTGGCGTCGAATACGACATGCGTACTGCCGTCCGGGTTCTCGACCGTGACCGTGCCGTTGTGATCGGCGGTGTGCTTGGTCCCGTCGACGGTGGTGGTGACGGTGGGCTTACCCGGTCCGGACTCGACCACGGTGCCGTCCGACTTGAAGACCGTCTTGTCACCGGTGGGTGAGGTGAATTCCGTTGTCCCGTTGGACTTCACCGTCGTAGTCCAGCCGTCCGGGGCCTTCGTCTGCACCGAGCCGTCGGGCAGCACCGTATGCGAGACCCGATCCGGGCGGGTGAAGGTCGGCGAGTGCGCACCGGTCCCCTCGCCCGCCGTGCCCCCGGAACGCGGTGCCGTGGCGAGTTCGCCGGGAACGATGAATCCGATCGAATGATCGGGGCCGATCCGCAGGAACTGCGGATCGCCGGGGCGGCCCACCACCATGGTCCCGCCCTGGCCGATCATATGTTTCGTACCGTCCGGCGAGGTGATGACGAAGTTACCGTCAGCATCGCGCTCCCAGCCCGCGCGATCGTTCGGCACGACATGCGTCTTGCCGTCGGGCGTGGTGACCGTGGTGTCGCCCTTCGCCGAGGTGTGGATGGTGGTGCCGTCCGGCTCGTGCCGCGTCCGCTCCCCCGATGGGGAGCGGAACTCCACTCCCCCATCGCGTTTGATGGTCGTCGTCGACCCGTCCGGCGATCTGGTCTGCACCGAGCCGTCGGACAGCACCGCATGCCGGGTGCCGTCGGACCTGCCGAAGCTGACCTCCCCATCCCGCACCGGCCCGCTCGCTCCGTTACCGCGCGGACTCGGTTGTGCCGCAGGGTGGTTGGCGTCGTTCGGGACGAAGTCCACGGAGCGGTCGCGTCCGATACGGACCGCCGTCGGATCGCCGGGACGCCCGAGGAGGATGTTCCCGCCCCGATCCACCAGATGCCTGGTGCCGTCGGGCGAGGTGATCAGGACCTCGCCCCGATCGTTGCGAATCCAGTTCGGGGTGCCCCGTCGGCCGCCCTCGAAGCTCTCGCCGCCGCGACCGCCCTGCCCGGCGCCGTCGGGCCCGCGCTGCGTGCCCGGATCCGAATGCTGTTCGGGCGGAACCGCTCCCCGCGGCACGCCCCCACCGGGATTCGTCTCCGATACCGGCGGACGCTGCGACGGCGGCGTCCCACCCGTGCTCGATGCGACGGGTCGCTGCTGTCCGGAAGGATTCGAGTTCGACTCGGGCACGGAGGAACGCGGTGACTGACCGGGCGGATTCGAACCAGGCTCGGGCACGGACGACCGCTGTTGCGGGGACGTACTACCGGGACCCGACTGCGGCACCGACGACCGCTGCTGCGGCGGAGTCCCGGTCGGGTTCGGCTCCGGGGTCGAGGCGCGCGGCGACGATTGCCCCGAGGGATTGTGTGATTCGGGTGTGGTCGAGCGCGTGGGTGTCTGCACCTCGGGCGGCGTCGAACGTGTAGGCGTCTGGACCTCGGGTGTGGTTGAGCGCGCAGGCGTCTGGACCTCGGGCGGCGTCGAACGCGTGGGCGTCTGCACCTCCGCCGTGGTCGGACGCGTGGGCGGCTGCACCTCGGGTGTGGTTGAGCGCGCGGGCGTCTGGACCTCGGGCGGCGTCGAACGCGTGGGCGTCTGCACCTCCGCCGTGGTCGGACGCGTGGGCGGCTGCACCTCGGGTGTGGTTGAGCGCGCGGGCGTCTGGACCTCGGGCGGCGCCGAACGCGTCGGTGTCTGCACCTCGGGCGCGGGCGGTTTCTGGAACGACGACGAACCATCCTGGATAGCCGGACGAACGTCCCGATTCTGGGACGATCCCCCGGGACCGGACGAATTGCTGCCTACGGCAGTCGAATTCGTCGCACCCGGAGTCCGCTTCGGCGGATCGGATTCGCTCGGGCTGTTCGAGTTCCTCCCTCCCCCAGCAAGATTCACCGCCGGATGATCGTTACCGCCGCCGTTGCGCGAGGACGAATTCCCGCCACCATTCTGACCGTTCGTTTGGCCATGCGAGTCACTGAACCGAGTCGGATACGTCGAAGGATGCGTCTCGGGCGAATCGTTCTCACCGAAGGTGATGGCCCGCTGCCCGCCCCGCGGTCCGTTCGAATCGGGACCCCCCGACTCGAAGGAGAACCCACCCCGCGGCGGGATGTGCACCGACCCGTCCTTATCAGTGTCCCAGGGGACCTCGAAGCTTTTCCTGCCGTTGTGCCCGTTGATGCCGACCCAGCCATGGAATCCGCCCACGATCCCGCCACGCGCGGCGCCGCCGACCCATCCGGCGGGATTGTTGAAGGTCCCCTCCCAATCGCCGGTGGCCAGGGCGGTGGCGACATTGCCCGCGACGCCGCCGATCGGGCTCGAGGCGATGCCGACGAATGCGCCGTTCCCGGTTCGGATCCACGGGTTGGCGAGCTTGTTTCCGAGGAACTTCCCGGTGAACTTGCCGATCGCCTCGGCCCCGATCCGGCCGAACGGCGCGCCGACACCCGAGGAGAGCATCGAGACCCCGAGCTCCTTGCCGTCGAAATGCTTCCGATGCCCGGCGGCCATCTGTCCGAGCTGCACGGCCGCATCGAGCCCGCCCGAGATCAGCATCGCCTCGAGAATCTTGAGTATGTAGCTCTTGCTGAGACCCGCGAACTTCTCGCCGAAGACCGACAGCACCTTCGCCAGAATCCGTTCCTGCAGCTGCAATTCCAGCCTGCGCAGGATGGATTGCGTCGCCGCGATCTCCGCCGCCTCCTCGGCCGCTGCGGTCGGCGGCCACATCCAGGCCCAGAAGATTTCGATGGCCAGCGCGATCAGCGAGACGATCGTCATCAGTTTCGCGGCCTCGATCTGCGTGCCGAAATCGAAGACGGCGTCGGAGATCTGCTCCATGAACTTCGCCAGCGATTCCATCGATTGGTCGCCGGTGAGCATCTGATCGAACGCCGCACCCATCTTTTCCCCGCCCGTCCCTTCGGGATAGGCGGAGATGGTGAGGCGTTTGACGTCCTCGATATCCGGAATCAGTGTGTTCAGTGCGGAGCTGGTGTCCTTGAAGGCATCTGAGACATGCCAGACCTCGGTCTCGTCACCATCCGGCCACGCACCGCCCGCGATCCACCCCAGCCAGCGCAATTCCGGCGGCAGATATAATCCCATTGAGCTGCAGCCTCAGTCGTCGTGGTCGCTGACCATCGACCGTCGCCCCCCGTGTGGTTCCGCATCGGCGAAGCCCGGCTGCTCGTCGTCGTAGCGCCGCTCCGGCGAATTCGGCGGCGCGACGGATACGGGCGGCGGCACCGGAATCATGGCGGCGAAATCGGGTGCGTCCTCGATGAGATCGGACAGGCGTGGCAACTGGGATTTGCGCTCCCGCAATGGTTCCATGAGCGCACGGGCCCGCGCGTTCACCTGCTGGGCGGCGGCCTGCACGGCCTCGGTCATCGCCGCGGCGATCTGATCGAAGGTCAGATCGGCGATATCGTCGGCGAAGCGGGTGCCGATCAGAATGCCATCGCCGTTGACGGTCACGCTGATTCGCTTCTCGCACGCGGTGGTGGTCGCGGTGAGCCGGGCACGATCACGCTGAATCTTCGCGATACCCGCCATTTGTTCGTGCAGTGCTTCCATCATCAGCGCGGCATCGGCCTTCAGCCGTTCATTCGCCACAGAAGCCTCCGCAGAGTAGCCCGTTTGCCACTCATGCATTCGAACATGGCTCGTGTCATCTGGAAGTAACCCAGAGCGCAAGTAGGACGTAACAAGCGCGTAATCGAGGATCATTCGGCGCACTCTCGCACGGTAACGTTCGTGCGGGGAATCGATGCAGTGGTTTCATCGGGCAGCAGGAGAGTGCGACGTGACAAACGACCGGGCCAAGGGCGATCTCGCCGATCTGCTCGACACCGTCAATGCGCATATCCACTCGATTGCCGAGGCACAGCAGCAACGGGTCGAACTGACCGCCACCGCCAGCGCGGGCGAGGGCCGCGTGCGCATCACCGTCAACGCCGACGGTGTCGTGATCGAGACCCGATTCGCCGACGACATCGACGAATTGGACTATGACGAGATCGCCGAGGCCGTCACCGACGCCACTCAGGAGGCCGCCGCCGAGGTGGCCCGCCGCGCCGAGGAACTGATCGCACCCATCCGCCGCACCCGCTCACGGCTGCCCAGCCTCTCCGAAATGGTCGAGGGCCTACCGGATTTGAAGGCCCGCGTGCCCGAATCGCAACGGGCGTCGTTCGATTCGCCGGCGGCACGCGCCGACCACCGCTGAACCGACGCCTGGGTGCTCGATGAGTATCGAAATGCCCGAGGGCCTGCAGTGGCTCAGCTATCTCGCCGGTGCGTCGTGGCCCAAGGGTGACGAGGACAAGCTGTTCGCACTCGGCGACGACTGGCATACCGCCGCCGACTCGCTGAGCAAGCTCGTCGACGCCCTGCATACCGCGTGCGATACGGCGACGGCGAACTACTCCGGCGGCGGCGCGGACAAGATGAAGGCCCAGTTCGACAAGTTCTTCACCGGTGACCAGTCCGTCGCGGAAATGGCCAAACGGCTGAAGGCACTGGGTGATTCGGTCCGCGAGTGCGGCACCCAGATCGAGTACGCCAAACTGCAGATCATCGTCACCCTGGCCATCCTGGCCGCGGAGATCGCCTATGCACTGGCCACGCTGTGGGGTGCGCTCACGGTGCCCGCCCTGGAAGCCGAGGCGGTGGGCGTCTGTCAGATCATCGGCCGCCGGTTGGCCACCATGATGTCCAACCATGCCGCGAGCATGGCGCGGATGCCGCTGTGGAAACTCGCCGCGATCTCCGGAGGCACGCAGGCGGGCATCGGCCTCGCCATGGATCTCGGGATCCAGGGTTACCAGGTGGGCAAGGGCCATCGAGACCACATCGATGTCAAACAGGCGTTGATCTCCGGCGCGGTGGGCGGAATCTCGGGCGCGGTGGCCGCGCCGGTCGGCAGCATCGTCGGTAAGCGGCTGGGCAATTGGGTTGGGCCGCAGGGGATGACGTGGTGGAAGGCGGGCGGCATCGCCATCGGCGCGGGCGTCCCCGCCGGTGTGGCCGGCGCCGGTGCCGGGATCGTCGCCAATGGTCTCTTCACCGGAGAGTGGGAATTCGATCCGGCCGCGATTCTCGGCGGCGTCGCCGGTGGCTTCATCGGCGGCGTCCACGGCGTGACCGGGCATATGCGATCGGCGGCGCTGGAGGGACGGGGCTATACGGGCCTCCAATTCACGAAGCAGACGTTGAAGCTGGCGGGGGACGGGCCCGGCGATAAGTCGACCGGCACCGACGGCAGTCACGACCTACCGAAGACGACGACCACGGCATCCAGCGACGGGCCGAAGTCGAGGATCACCGACCTGAACGAGGACGTCTACCACGACTCCCCCGAATACCGGAAACTCCGCTCACCATCGGTGCATTCGACCAACGACGAATCCGGCACCTCACCCAAGCCGTCGAGGTCCGTTCGCAACGACTCGACGACCGCCCACGATCAGCAATCCAATCCACAAACCAACGGCAGGAACGGATCCCGCTCGTCGGCGGTGCGAACCGACAACTCGGCCGCACCCACCACTCGCGGCCGGTCCCAGTCCGCTCCCCCACCCGCCACATCCTCGCGCGCCCCATCGCGAACCGAGCCATCGCAGCAGCCCACGCCGCGCAGCGGCATCGCCCCGAAGTCGGATACGCCACAGGCGCAGCCGCACCCGGTGAACGCGCAATCCAAGAATTCGCCTGCGCCACAGCCGCATATCGAGACACAGTCCACGCCGACGCACGAGTCCCCGCAGCACACCCCGGCCGAACAGACCGTCGTCTCGTCCCAGTCACAACCACAGCACACCCCGGCCGAGCAGACCGTCGTCTCGTCCCAGTCGCAACCGCAGCACATTCAGAACACCTCGAATTCGCCTGTGCCGCACACCTCGACGCAGCCGGGTTCGGAAATCCGATCGGAAACCCCGCCCGCGCAGTCGTCCCCCCTGAAAACCACTGCGTCATCGGGCATGTCGACACCGATCATCGACAAGAACGTGGCGTCCCCGGCACCGACGCCGCCGCCACGCCCGAGTATCTCCGCGATGGGTGACGGATCACGAACGCCGCTGGGCACCGAGATCCGCACCGGCGCGATCTCGAACAGGAATCACCTCGTCGAATCCCCGCCGCCCCTCCAGCTCCGCCGCATCCAGTCGGCGCCGGACCTCACAACGAACGCGAGCGGTACCGGACACCTCACAACATCCCGGAATTCCGGCGAGTTCTCCGAGACGCCACCGCCGAACCACGTCGTCCCGTCGCACGCGGAGCCGATGAACGACAAACCGTCCACCGGACTGCAATTCACCCGAAGGGGTGAGTTCTTCGACCCCACTCCGGAGCAGGTGGCCGCACTGGACGGGTATCGCCTCCACCTCGTCCCCAGGCACGGCGACGTATTCGGAGCAATCGATCACGTCACGGGAGGCGGGTACGAAACCATCCGCCACGAGTTCGTCGATGCGCTGCGCGAACGCAAGGACAGCGTGTTGGGGACATTCGTCCCGGATACCCCGGAATTCCGGCGGGCAGCGAACCAGCTGACCGAACTCGAGACCGCGCTCGCGAAGGATCCGGGCAACAAGAAGTTGGCCGCGGAACATGCGAACCGGCAGGAGGCGTACAACCGGAAACGCAGCGAGGCGTTCGATCGACAGCTGAACAGCCTGTCCCTCGGCGGCAAACCCAAGGACCTCGACGATTACGTCATCCCCGTGGGCGCCGACGCACTCGGCCTGCACGTGGTGGTGGTCGACCGCAACGGCGGGCTGAACCATTTCGGCCCTGAAGACAAGCCCCCGCACATCCTGGTCCACTCCCACGAGGACGGGGGGAGCTACAACGTCGCGAAACCGATCCGGGAGCAGTCCGCGGGTATTCGATCGACCGCACACGAAAACAGTTCCCACCCAGAGGGTTCGAGCATCTTCGAGCCGCGCCCGCAACGCGGCGCCACGGACGAGTCGATCGCTCAACACCTCGAGGGCATCGTCGCGCACGACGGCGACGAGCAGTCGATACACCATTCACCGGACAGCACAACGGATCTCACGGTGCCGCCGGACCGCAACACCTGCGGCCACGACACCGTCAACCTCGCCAAAGATCTCACCGGCAACCCCTTCCTCCACCCCGAAGACCTCCCCACCGGGCTCGACGGCATCACCCACGAACAACTCGAACACGTCATCCCCGGCGCGCGCCTGCACACCGTCCCCAACCACGACACCATCGCCCGAGTCCTCCGCGGACCCGGCCCCGCCACCCACGCCGTCGTCGTCGACAACTACAAAACCGCCAAACACACGACCACCACCACTGAACACACGACCACCAACGGCCGCGGCATCGGCGCCCACGCCTACCTCATCACCAACGAACACAAAACCACCGAAAACCACACCGGCACAGACCTTCTCGTCCGAGACCCAGCACTGGACAAAACACACCCCTACCCACCCGAACGCCAACCCCACACCGCCAGCACCGAAGTCATCTACCTCGACAAGGACGGCTACGTCGTCCCACCCCCCGAACACGACCACACCTTCACCGAAGACCGCCCCCGACACAACATCGGCTTCGACGAAACCCAGGACCTCACCCCCGGCGTTCTCTCGGTCCCGGACTTCATCCTGGCCTCCTACGGATCCGACTACCCGTCCGGCACCACCCTGCACTTCCGGAGCTTCGGCGACATCGACTCCGGATTCTCCGCAGAATTCACCGGCCAATCAGTGCGGATTGTCAACAACCAGGGCCATGTCGAAGAACTCCACCTCGGAAACTTCTGGGAAAACCTGAGACAGGACTACTTCCAGGACTGGTCGGTCGTCGCGCCTCAGCCAGTATTCCGGGATATCCAGACCGAACACACCGCTGGAACCGAGGGACATCCCGAAACAGTCGCGCGCGACGACCACCCGGACCCCATCGAGCAGTACCATTCGAACCGAGTCGACCGATTGGGCAGCCGAGCCAGTGAGGTACTGGAATACGCTGCGGCGGGCTACACTCGCGACGAAACCGCAGACAAGCTCGGCATATCCCCTCTCTCGGTGCGGAATCGACGCGGAGACGCATTCAAAACGCTCGGAGTGCACTCCTGGGAGGACGCTGTCGAAAAGGCTCGCCAGCAGGGCCAACTGAACGAAGAAAAGATACTTCGACTCGCTCAGGAAAGACAAGCGGCCCAACCCGTCGTCAATCCGTTGAACAATCGGGAACAGCAAGCCCTGGAACACATTGCGGCGGGCCACAGTCGCGCCCACATCGCGACCGCATTCAACATGACCCCCAGCAAAGTCAAGAAAATGCTGGCCGAGGTATACAAAAAGCTCGGGGTTCACTCCATGCAAGACGCGGTCTCGGAGGCTCGGCGACGGGGCTACCTGAACGAGCAGAACATAAACCGACTCGGCGGAGCAGCCGGGCCTGCCCCCGAAGCATCCACGATGCATTACCGCAGCGGCACGAACGAACCCGTTTCATCGAGAATTCGGGCCCGTCGTAATGCGCCGCCCGAGGTCACTCGCAACCGCCCTCTCGTCACGGCATCGGATGGCAGCGCTTCCCGGGAGCGGGTCACGTCCGGGATCGACGAGTTCCTGTCGAAATCCTTTGGCGCGGAGTACCCCGCCGGGACGAAGGTGTATCTGCAGACCCCTACGGGTGAAATACGTGCGACATTCACCAACCGGCACGTCGATATGCATTATGGCGACCATCGGCCGTCCGGCACAGTGGAGCAGGGCGTCGCCCGCCGCGTCGGGCAGTCGGATGTCCATTCGCTGCCCACGGGGGCGGCGCGGCACACCATCGAGGAATTCTGGGACCATCTCTGGTCCGAACACAAGGCGATGGGGGTTGCGCAGGTCAGGGTTGTTCGATCAGAAAGTGCCGTTCCTACAGCGGCATTCGAGCCGCGTAGGGGTGACACCTCCCTCGGCGAGCATCTGCTGGACCAACTGAACCACGAACTCCCCGGCCCTACCGACGTCGAGCGAACGCATTTCGACGAGGACGGGCTCGCGAAACCCGACCCGCTGCCCGTTGATCAGCGTCTGGAAAACCTCTCGGCCGAGGAGAAATTCGAACTGGTGCCCGCGGTGCCGGTCGAGCTGCCACGCCCCGAATTCTGGGGCGGTGAGGTTCTCACTCTCGTCGACTACAACGGTGACGTGACGCACGTGCCCACCAGCGCCGCGGTGCGCGCGATACTGCGGAATCCGCCGGACCGATCCCCCTACTACGAGGTCATCGAACAGGGCTGGAACAACCTGCGTATCACCACCGATCTGTCGGGCGACTTCTATTTCCCGCCCGGCGCCCGTTCCGGCATATTGAGCTGGAACCTCCCCGGCGCACGGGTCCGGTTCTACGCCGTCAACGACATCGGACCGGTACCGTTGGATGTCTTCTACGGATCCAAGCTCGTAGGGAAACCCGGAGATGGGCCGTGGCGGTGGGTAAAAGCCGACATGGACACGCAATGGTTCCGTGTCAATGCGCCCACTCACGTCATCCCCAAGTTTCCGAAACTCGTCGATCGACGCTGGGACCCGATATTCGCTGCGGGCGGAGCGCGTTCGCAGGACGCGCGTCAGGGTCGAGCCGGCAATTGCTGGCTGATCGGACCGCTCAAAGACCGGGCCGAACGCGATCAGCAGGCGATCCACGACATCGTGCACAACTACGGCGACGGGACCGGCGCGGTCCGCCTCACTGTGGGCGGCAAGCCGAAATGGAGACGCGTCCTGCTACAGGTCGCCGAGACTCCGGACACCAAGAGCGGACACTTCGTCGGCCACGAACCCGGAGAACCCTTGTGGCCCAACATGATCGTCAATGCCTGGGCGCTCGAATTCGGTAGAGGCAAGGGCTACCGCATCTTCGAGGAGGGAGGCATGCCCCGCTGGGCAGGCGAACATCTCGGCCAGCAGTTCTACCGGGCCCCGGGCGGTTGGCGGCAACAGCCCGTCCACAACATCGACGCCAATCACTTCCTGAATCCGCTCCGATTCGATATCAACACACTGCACGACCTGGTGGGTGGCGACCTCGAATTCTCCCGCGCCGCCGCCGACAGCTACCAGAAATTCGCGGCCGGCCGCCACACCGTGTGGGATTCGACGTGGCAGCGCCTCAACGCCCTGCATCAGAACGACCCGGCCGCCCGCGACGCCGCCTGGGAGACATTCGTCCGCACCGAGGACCGTCTCTCATCACCGGGCTTCCGGAAGTACCTCGACGAGCAGTTTCCGGACACATGGGAAACCGAGAAAGACGCTCTCGGGCACTACTACTCCGCGATATTCGATGGGCAGGCCGAGCATCGCTCGCTGCCCGCCCGCTACCGCGATACCGTCGCCGGGGCGATCCGCGAACAGATCCGCTACGCACACGATCGCAACACCGCCGTGATGCTCGAAACACATCTGTTCGGGCAGGGCATCGAGAACACGACCGAGGTACCGGGTCTGGTCGGCGGCCATACTTATCGGGTCGTCGGAAACGACGGCACAAAGACCCTGCTGGAGAACCCGTGGGACCACAACGCGACCTATCCCGTCCCGCGCCCCGGCATCGAATACCGCCTCGACCCCGAACCCCGCGCGACCGCCGGCTACATCACCGATTCGAACGGCTCCCACCGCACGGCGGCCGACGGCACCGAATACGGTATCCGCAACGACGGAACCCAATACCGGAAAGACCCCGACAACAACGAGTACGGCATCACCGCCACCGCGAAGACCTACCGCATAACCCCCGACGGAACACTGCACGAACGCTTCCCCGACGGCACGAGGTACTGGCGGACACCCGACCGCACCGAATACCGAACCGACCCGGACGGCAACAAAGTTCGGAAGCAACCACACGAGACCGACTGGTCATCCGATCCCACCCGCGTCGATCCGCCATCGAACATCACCATCCCGCGCCGAGGCGGCATCATCGCCGTCGACCCCGAACACATACCGAAGTTCGCGAGCATCACCTTCAACGGCCGCGCCGCACGTGCCGTACACGAGCTCACACCCGACGGTGCCGTACGAACCAGCGCACCGCCCATGGAACGGCACACCTTCGACGATCCGATGTTCTCGGGAGAAACTCCCGACGTTTTCCCGGTCCGGGATCTCACGGCGAACTTCCACGAAGACGTGTACCCGGTCGACACGGTCATGCATTTCCAGGACCTCGGCGATATCAACTCCGGATTCACCGTTCGATTCACCGACCGCGGTGTGGAAATCCCCGACAACGCAGGCGGCGCACAGGAGGTCCGCCGCGGCGACCTCTGGCAGATCCTGAGACAGGACCATCTCCAGGAGTGGACCGCTACGGTGATGCTGCCGTCGCCTCGGGAAGGGTTCACCGGGCAGCATCAAGCACTGGAACCCACCGCAGCAGCGGCTCCGCCCGGACCTCGCCGACTGACGCCTCAGCAGCAGAAGGTACTGGAGTACGACGCAGCGGGTTACAACGGCAAGCAAATACAGCAGGCTCTCGGCCTGTCCAAAAAGGCTGTGGAAAGCCTGCGATATCGCGCGAACCAAACTCTCGACGCACGGGGGCGGGACGGTATCGACGAGGCCCTGCGACAGAAACAACTGGACGAGAACTTCATCGCAGAGAATCAGCTACCGCCCAACCCGCTCTCCGACAAGCAGCAACAAGCACTGGAGTACATCGCAGGCGGCTTCACCATCCGCGAAACCGCGAACCGACTCAGCAAGGGCTACACCGGCATATACAGCCTGGTGGAGCACGCGGCCACAACCCTGGGTGTGTCCGACAAGGGCGCGTACGCCACTCTCGCGGACGCTGTCGCAGCAGTAGCGATGCAGCGCGGGCATCTGAGTCTCGAAAACATAGCCGACCGGGCAGCGGAATTGAATTCCGCCCCGCCGATGGCCGCACCCTCCGGCGCAAGCTCCGTCGGAGGACCCACTCCCAAGCAGCGAGAGGCACTGGAACCTATCGCCGCAGGCTTCAGCGTCGCCGAGACCTCGAAACGACTCGGGAAAAACGTCCAGAAGATGGTGCTGATCGCGGCCGGAAACATGAAGGTGTTCGACAAGGGTGAGTACGGCTCCATCGAGGAAGCTGCGGCCGCGGAGGCGATGCAACGCGGGCATCTGAATATCGAGAATGTCAACGCCCTTGCCGCGGAACGGAATTCCGGCTCCCATATCGGTGCCGACGGCGACCGCAACACCTGCGGCCACGACACCGTCGACCTCGCCAAACACCTCACCGGCAACAACGACCTCCACCCCGAAGACCTCCCCACCGGACCCGACGGCATCACCCACGAACAACTCGAACACGTCATCCCCAACGCAAAACTCCACACCGTCCCCGACCACGACACCATCGCCCGAGTCCTCCGCGGCGACGGCCCCGCCACCCACGCCGTCGTCGTCGACAACTACAAAACCACCACCACCACCGATACCACCAACAGCCGCGGCATCGGCTCCCACGCCTACCTCATCACCAACAACCACAAAACCACCCAAAACCACACCGGCACAGACCTACTCGTCCAAGACCCAGCACTCGGCAAAACACACCCCTACCCACCCGAACGCCAACCCCACACCGCCAGCATCGAAGTCATCTACCTCGACAAAAACGGCAACATCGTCGCACCCCCCGAACACGACCACACCCCCACCACCACCCGACCCCCACACAACATCGGATTCGACGAACCCCGAAACGAACCCCGATACGCATCGGACCTCACCGCCGACGTACACCGGATGCCGGACTTCCTCGAGAGATTCTCCGGAGCCGACTACCCCGCCGGTACGGAAATACACTTCACGAGACCCGATCTGCACCTCGGGCTTTCCACCGAATTCACCGGCGGATCCGTCAGGCTGACCAACCCACGCGGGGACGTACGGGAAGTACCGATCAGCGACTTCTGGGGATATGTCGGTCGCGAATCCATGCGAGACTGGTCGGTCTCGGTGATCCAACCCGCCTTCCGCGACGGTTTCGCCGAACGCGTCGTGGAAACCCATACGTTCCGGGATACGTGGAGCCGCAACGAGTTCCTGGCCGGAACCGCCATCACCTGGCACGACCGAGGCGCGATCAACACCGCGTTCGTGCGACCCGACGACGGCTTCGATCTCTACCAGACCCACCCCGACGGCACAGTTGTCGGACCCAATGGGGCGACGAGAACCGAACTCCCCCAAGGCCTTGCGGAAGCGGGCATCCATGCCGTCAAGATCACCCAGCCCATGCCCTCCTTCTGGCATCCACTTCCCCCGGGCGAGGACTCACACTTCCACGCCCTCGCCCACATCCTCGGCACCGACTCCGGAACCCTGGAAACACAGGTGGCCCAACACCTCTCCGGCCATCCGAACAACACCGAACACCCCCTGCTGACCGCGGCGAAAATCAACAAACTCAACCTCGTCCTGATCGACCCCGACCAGACCGTCACCGAACACACCCTCACCAACCAGGGCACACACGTATTCCTCCGGCAAACACACGACGGCGCGGTTCACATCGGCCGGACCGCCGACAACACCACGCTCACCGCCGCACGGCCCAACCCATACACCGAGAGACAACAGAAAATACTCGAGTTCCGCGCTGCGGACTACTCCGCTGAACGCGCAGCTGAGCACCTGGGTATAGACCTCAACCTGGCACGGGCAACCTTGAGCAATATGGCCAGGGCTGTCAGCATGACAACCAAAGATTTTGTCCAGCAAGCCCGGGACCGGGGCCACGTGGACGAGGAGTTCATCAGTGAACTTCAGTCACAGCACAACCCGCTGACCGAACGGCAACAGATAGCACTGGAACACATCCAGGCAGGTGACGGCTTTCGTAAAATCGCAAATCGATTCGGAAAGAGGGACACCAAGGGTGTGCGCGAATCCGTGGTCGGGGCAATCGACAAGGTTCGAGATGGCGAAACGCCGCTAACGGCCGGTTCCGCGTTCACCGAGGAGGCGAAGGCCGCCGCCGAGAGAGCGTTCGCCCGAGGCTGGCTGCGTCCAGGTGAGGTCGAACGACTCCGCCAAGAACGAGAAGCCGAATCAACCGGAGCAGGCCCCTCAGGCACATACGCCAGACCGACCGCGCCCGAATCCGACGGCACCGCACCATATCCCTCCCATATCGGTGCCGACGGCGACCGCAACACCTGCGGCCACGACACCGTCAACCTCGCCAAACACCTCACCGGCAACAACGACCTCCACCCCCAAGACCTCCCCACCGGACTCGACGGCATCACCCACGAACAACTCGAAAACATCATCCCCAACGCAAAACTCCACACCGTCCCCAACCACGACACCATCGCCCGAGTCCTCCGCGGACCCGGCCCCGCCACCCACGCCATCGTCGTCGACAACTACAAAACCACCAAACACACCACCACCACCAACAGCCGCGGCATCGGCGCCCACGCCTACCTCATCACCAACAACCACAAAACCACCCAAAACCACACCGGCACAGACCTTCTCGTCCAAGACCCAGCACTCGGCAAAACACACCCCTACCCACCCGAACACCAACCCCACACCGCCAGCACCGAAGTCATCTACCTCGACAAAAACGGCCACGTCGTCCCACCACCCGAACACGACCACACCCCCACCACCACCCGACCCCCACACAACATCGGCGACCGCCCCACCTCATCGTTCGAACCCCGCGACGGCGACACCTACATCGGCGAAAACCACCGCACCACACTCGATCACGAACTCGACGGCCCCACCAAGCCACTGCGCCCCCAATACGACCACACCAACCTCGACAAACCGGCCCCACTGCCCACCCACCTGCGCCTGAAGAACCTCACCCCCGCGCAGCGGGCGAAGGAACTGCCGACGGCCCCGGCCTGGGTCACGACGAATCACCTGACCATGCCCGACGGCAGCCCCGCTCTCACCCTCGTGAATTCCCGCGGCCACGTCCTCCAGCTACCGGCCGCGGGCCGCATGAACGCGACTCTGGAATCTGGTCCCGACGGCCACTACTACAAGCTGTTGCACTCGAATGGACAATACGACCACGTACCCGTGAGCATGGTGCCCGATTTCGGATACCGGCGCGGCACCGGCAATCGACCCGACAGCGTGACCTGGAACGCGGCGAGCGAAATTCGCATCCGCACCTTCGACGCCGGTGGCGGCGAGACCGTCCAGCGGCTGCCGTACGGGGCCAATGTCGTCGCCCTGCCCTCGACCGGATCGAAACGACTGATCAAATCGGTCCACGACACCGACTGGTTCGACGTCGAAGTCCCGCACAGTGTCCTTCCCGAACTACCGGAACTGGTCCCCCGGCACAATGACGACCTGTACGGCCCGCTCGGACCGCGACCGGAAGACGCCCGCCAACGAGTGGCGAACGATTGCGCCCTGGTGGCCCCGCTCAAGGCGGTAGCCCACCACAATCCGCAACTGATCCGAGAGATGCTGCGCGACAACGGCGACGGCACCGTCGACGTCCGCCTCCGCCTCAGTATCGACAGCGCATTCGAATGGAAACGCGTCGAGAAGAGCATCTATGTGACACCGCACACCAAGAGTGGCTACTTCATCGGCCACGAGCCCGGAGAACCGTTGTGGCCGGCCATGATCGAGAAGGCCTTCGCGACCTACCTCGGCAAGGGCAACGGCTACGCCGGGATCGCGAATATGAATCTGGATGTCATCTCGCACCTCCTCCCGGACTTCTACCGCGGCCCGAACGGCGCACTGACACAACCCGTTCGGTTCGTCGACGATCCGGCATATCTGCATCCGCTCGGCATGGACCCCGACAGCCTGCGCACCGTGATAGGCGGCGACCTCGAATTCTCCCGCCGGGCCACCGACGCATTCGGCGACTACAAGCATCAGGTCCTCGACCTGGGCAGGGATGATCTCGGCTCGCCCGCCGGCTTCCGCAAGTACTTGGACACGCTGTTCCCCGGGCGGCGGTGGAACGCCGAGAAGGACGCGCTCGCCGAATTCTCCCGTGCGGTTTACGACGGCTGGAACGAGAACCGAGTGCTCCCGCCCCGTTACCTGGGCGTCGCGGAATCGGTCGCCGATCGAATCGACTGGGCGCTGCGTCGCGGCACCACGGTAACGATCGGAACGGGCTGGTTCGGACAGGATTACGAGAATGTGACCAAAGTGCGGGGCCTGGTCGGCAACCACGCGTACGCGGTCCTCGGAGTCGAACGCGACAGCACCGGCCTACCGGTCAGGCTCCTGCTCGAAAACCCGTGGGACCGGCACCCGGCCCTGGTTCCGCAGCGGGGCAGCGGCATCGAACACCGCCTCGACCCAGGCGGATCCGATTACACCACCGACTCGAAGGGCATTCGCACTCGCCGCGGCACCGACGGCACCGTCTATCGAGTACATCCCAACGGCGTCCAAACCCGTTGGGACCCCGACAACACGACCTACCACCTGGCCGCCGACGGCACCCGCAGCGTCGTCCACCCCGACGGCACCCGGGACTCGATACTTCCCAACGGCGGCCGACTTCGGCATACACCCGACGGGCAACGGTTCTGGACCAAGCCGGACGGCACCAAACTTCGCAAAGGACCGGGCGACACCACCTGGGCTCCCGATATCCGAGTGGACCCACCGGACACGACCGTTCCGCGACGCGGCGGTGTCGTCGCCGTCGATCTCGAGCACCTGCCCAAGTTCTCCGGCCTCGGCATGGGCGGGCCCGGCGCGCACGGCCTCTACGGACCCGACCGGGCCGCCGCGAACTCCGGCACGACACCTACGAACAGTGCTCGGCCCACCGGATCCGCGAACAACATGGTCATCGACCGTCCCGACCGACCCACCCGACCGATCGAACCCCACGACGGCGACACCTACCTCGGCGAAAACCACCGCGCCATACTCGATCTCGATCACGAACTCGACGGCCTCACCGACCCGCCGCGAACCCACTTCGATCGCGCCGGATACGACCGCCCACCCGAGAACCTGCCCGTGGAGCCGCCGATCCCGGTCCGGGTCGCCGCGGAGCGGCTGACCCTTCCCGACGGCAGACCCGCTCTCACCCTCGTCGACCAGCGCGGTGCAACGCTGCAACTTCCGACCGCCGGCCAGCGAGAGGCGAAGTTGACCCGATCGCCGAACGGTCGTAGTTCCTACTACGAGTTCGAAGAGGACGGGCAGCCCGTCATGCTTCCCGAAAGCATGGCGAAGGACGGTTTCGTGTTCCGGCCCGGAACCGGTACCGATCCCGGCACTCTGGCCTGGAATGTCGAGGCAGGAGTTCGCATTCTCGGGCGCGACGCCACCACCCGTGCGGAGCGTGCCCTGACGGTTCCATCCGGACACGACGTCGCCGCCCTCCCGGATACCGGGTCCAAGCGGCGAATCCGGCTGCCGGGGACCAAGGACTGGCTGGTCGTCACCGTTCCCCACGAGGTCCTCCCGGAATTGCCACCGCTGCGCGAACGACACAGCGAGGCACTCTTCGGCCCGGACGGAAACCCGTGGCCGCAGGACGCGCGCCAGGGACAACTGCGTGACTGCGCCCTGATCGCGCCGCTCAAGGCGATGGCCGCGCAGAAACCGTGGCTGATCAAACAGATGCTGCACGAGTACCCCGACAAGAAGACCGTCGCCGTGCGGCTGCGCATCGACCGCGAGGTCGAAGGGGTCATCAAGCGCAAGGTCGAATGGGTACGTGTCGACAAGAGCATCCATGTGACACCGCACACCCAAAGCGGCCACTTCGCCGGCCACGAACGCGGAGAACCGTTGTGGGTCAGCATGGTCGAGAAAGCCGTCGCGGCCAGGATCGGCCGTGGCGACGGTTACGCCGGGATCCAGGCCCTGGACCTGGACGACCACTCGATCCTCATGCCGGACTTCCACAAATCTCCGAACGGCGCACTGACACAACCATCCAGCGTCGTCGATGACCGAGTGTTCCTGCACCCGTTCCGCCTCGACGACGACACCCGGCTGAGGCTGGTGGGTGGCAACCGGGACTTCGCCCGCCTGATGGCGGACGATCTCGACCACTACCAGCAGGAGGCCAAGGATCGCCGCATCGCCGCGCAGGTCGACATCCTCGCCGACCACCCGCACGACGCTGCCGCCCGCGACGAAGCGGCGAGAGAGTTCCTGCGCACCGAGGACATCGGCTCCCGCCGCGGTTTCCGCAAGTACCTGGACGAGCAGTTCCCGGGGCAGGGGCGAACCGAGAAGGACACCCTGGCCGACTTCGTCCACGAGATGTATGGGGGTGAGACCGAGAACAGAGTGCTCCCCGAGCGCTACCGATTCGTCGCGGAGGCGATCGCCGAACGGATGGACTGGGCGCTGCGCCGCGAAACCCCCGTCCTGCTCGGAACACACACGTTCGGGCAGAGCGGCGAAAACGTCACCGCGGTACCGGGTTTGATGGGCGACCATGCGTACAGGCTCCGCGGCGTCCAACGCGACGACGAGGGCCGGCCGATCGGGCTCGTGCTGCAGAACCCGTCGGATCTGCAACACGTCCGTCCTCCGCAGGACGGTAGTATCCACTATCGCCTGGACCCCAAGGGATCCGGTTACACCACCGACGCGAACGGCATCCGCTTCCGCCGCGACCCCGACGGCATCACCTACGGCATCACGCCCGATGAGATCCAGCTCCGCCGGGATCCGGACGGCACGGTCTACCGTTTGGAACCCAACCTAACCCGCAGCGTCGAGCATCCCGACGGCTCGAAGGCCTGGGTCTACCCGAGCGGCGACAGGCTCTGGCAGACAGCCGATGGACATCAGTTCCTGACCAAGGCGAACGGCGACAAACTGCGGATGCCCCCGGGCGCCACGACACCGATCGACAACTCGGCCCGCGTGGACCCACCGGATACGACCATCCCCCGCAGTGGCCTCAACCTCGTCGTCGGCCTCGAACACCTGCCCAAGTTCAAGGGTCTCGGCATGAGCGGCCCCGGTGCGTACGGCCTCTACGGCCCGGAAAAGACTCCGCCGCACACCAATCCCATTACCGCCGCCGCCGTGCCCGGTTCCGATTTCCACGGCCACGTGGAAACCCCGACGACCACCCACATCGACCAGGTGCACGCTCTGGTCGAAGGGGCATTGCACACCGCGGTCGATGGTCATGGCGGTCTGCGGATCGAGGACGTCAATCCGGCTCGAAGGATCTATCGCGTCACGGACACCACCAACGCGTACGGCGACGATCGGAAGAACTTCACGGTCCGAGTGGAAACGCAACGCCTCGGCGACGATACGGTGGCCCGCTCGGTCCTCAACCACGACAAGGGCCAGCATGTCATCCAGATCTCCGACCGGATCTCCACCAGACACGTGCCCCGCGCACTCGCCCACGAAATCGGCGAAATCGTCGCCGACCGCAAGCGCTACTTCGTCGACAAACTCGATGCCTTCGGACCCGAGGAAGGCGTCCTGCACCCCGGCCGCGAGCGCGGCGAGCTCCGGCTCACACCGCACGACGCCGGGCGGATCCAGGAGATGCGTGTCCTGGGTGAAGAACTGGATCGACTGCCCGCCGCGCGCGACCGGACATCCGAACAACGCCAGCAGTACAACAACATTCACCGCGATGCGCTGGCGCTGGTCGACCACCTGGGTCTGCGCGAAGGCATGCCCCGCGCCGACCAACGCCGAAATCTGGTGCTGAACCACCTCGAGTCGTCCCCCGACGGCCGGGGACTGGTACGCCGTCTGCTCGACGACGCGGGCGGTCGTCAGGACCGGCTGTCGCCCGACGACCTGCAACTCCTGCACCAGATCCGTCGACAGGCCGACCCGGATCGAACCACGTTCGATATCCACCGCGACAACCTGCGACCCGACTATCCGCGCCCCCTTGTGGAGAACGAGGAAAGGGTCACCCCCGAACGGGCACACGAACTTGCCGAACAGGCCGCCACCCGGCGCGCGCAACACAGCGAGCAGACCCTCGACGCGCTGCGACAGGACGTACAAGCCGCCGCGCCCGGCACATATCCGAAACGATCGATCCAAGTGGGCGGCGGCGCCGCACTCGCCGCCCGCGACCCGGCAGCACTACTCATCGACGACCGCGGCCGGTGGCAAGCCGACCCCGGCGACCGCATCGCCCAAACCGCGGACCAACTCCGCAACCTCCGCCAGACCGGACTCGGCGACCCCTACCAGTTCGTCGAAGCGGGCAAACCCGACGCCCGCGTAACCCTCGACGCGGTCCGCTACTGGGAGGACACGATCGCCACTCGAGGGCCAGTGGTCAACGGCAGGGCGACATTCCGCATCGAGGACGGAGAACTGCTCGCCGACATCGCCCCGCCCGACGGCTCGACGCCGGTCACCGTGCACGTCGACGGCGTCCCGGTCGTGGCCAGCGGATTCCCGCCCGAGATCATTCTCGGCATCGCCCGCGACATCGGCGGAATGCACGGAACGTACGCCACACTCGCCCGCGAATTGGGCAAGTTGAACACGCCCGAGGCCACAGCAGCGAAAACCGAAGTCGAAGCCCTCTCCTGGCGGGATCCGGCATCCGCCGACAAATCCTCGACCATCCTGTCCGACCACGGGATCGACCGCTCCACGCTGCCCTCGAACGTCACGAATTCGCTGGAGGCGATCAGCTATTGGACGTCGTTGCGCGCCAAATACCCCGGCCGCATCCTCTCCGGCGATGAGATCAACCTGGCCGGAGCAGATCCCGACGCCGCCACCGAATGGATCGTCGCGGGCAGCGGCGGCACCGGCATCAGCGGCGTCGAAATCCTGCTCAGGCGAAGCGACACAGCGAAATTCACCATGATCGGCCGAAACCCGGCAGCAGGGCTCGCCGACAACACCCAGTGGAAGGAAGTACGAAGTCAGCACGACCGCGGCTACGACGCCAAGATCCCGACCGCCGCCAGCAAGCAGAACGATGACGACACGTGGCCGAATCCCGGCGCTACCGGCCGACTGACGATGGCATTCGACGAGACGATGAACCTCACCGGGATCACCGAACTCCCCGGTGGCCGGTTCTCCGTCAACGGATATGAAGGCGACGGCGTCATCGCCCCACTCGGCGCCCGCAACTCGGTCCCACCCGCGGTCGCCGAAATGGTCGACGCCGCAATCAAACGCGATCCCGACTCGGTGTCCGCGAAGATGCTGTTCGACAACGACGGCCAATACCTCGGCTACCGGATCACCGTCGACGGCCACGACATCGACGTCACCGGCGGCGCCTCCCGCTTCTTCCCCATCGGACATCTGTTCACCGCACGGCCCGGCGACGTCGGCCCGCTGCCCGCATCGACCCCCGGCACCGTCTGGTTCACCGACGACCCCCGGTACGCGCTGTCGGGCCCACCGGTCTCGAGGACACCCCGCATTGCCGCACAAACCGCCTCGAACCGCGACGCCCCGCCCGAAGGCGGAAACTTCGACGGCGGATACGTCTCCACCGCCACCCAAACCACACACTATGCAGCATGGAGACGCAGTGAACGCTGACGACAATGCCGGAAAGGACAGCATGACCGCGAACTTCGTGGAGGTCTGGCGGACGCCGGTCGCCGACGAACCGAACGCGATGGTGCGAGCGGTCGCCTCCGTCGAATCGGCCGGGCGAGCGGTCGCGGTCGCCGTGGCGGAGACGACGCTCGGAGTATGGGATTTGGCGTCGGGCCAGCGGCTCGTCCGGTCGACAATCCCGGACGCGCAAGAGGATTCGACTCTGGTGAGCCTGACGATCGGCCGCCTCGACGGGAATCCGATTGCGGTGACCGCCGACTTCGGGGGACGTATCCAGGCCTCGGACGTGGCCAGCGGCGAACCGCTCGGCGAACCCGTCGCCGAACTGCACGGTCGACCACAGGCAGTGGTCGCGGCAGGAGGGCTGCTGCTGGTAGGCCGGGGGGCCGGAGCGACGTCGTCGGTGTACGAGGTCCCCGTCGCCGATGGGGCGGTCGAGGTGTGGGATATCGCGGCACGGCAACGCACCGGCTGGTTGCCGCACGACGGTTACACCGACTCGATCGCCGTCACCGAATACCACGGCCGGATGGTGGCAGTCGCGGGATCGATCCATAGCCCACAGCCGTTGCTGGATCCGGACGACTACGAATCACATCTCACGGCCTGGGACGCGGCGACCGGTGAAAGTATCCGCGCCCCAATCCATCTCCCCGACGACTCGCCCGCCGGACCGTTGGCGGCGGGTGTCCTCGCCGGACGTCCGGTCGCGGTCGTGGTCGGCCGCGGAGGCCTGCGGGTGTGGGATCTCGCCGAGGGGCGCGAGATCGCGACGGTCGCCTGCCCCGGACGGATCGAGGCGATCACCTGGGGTGAGACCGCCGCCGGGCCGGTCGTGCTGGTCGGTGGCGGCGATATCCGGCCGGACGGCCGGAACTGGCTGCGCATGTGGGATCCGCGCGACTGGCGTCCGATCGCCGAAACCAGCACCGGTTCCGGTCGTATCTCGAGCTGCGCCGTCGCTCCCGACGGCAGCGCAATCGTGCCGTGGGCCGGCCATATTCAACTCCTGCGGCCGGAGAAATCGTGACCCTAGCCGCGAGACGCCAGTGCCTCCCGATAGGCACTCGCGGTCGCCTCGAGTCGCGCACGAGCGAATCTCCCTGGTTCGCGGACATAAGCGGCACGACCGGTCAACGAGGTGAACGCTTCCGCGGGAACGGCATCCATGGCATCGGGGATGAACTTCACTACTTCCTCCACCGCCGCCACCGCGGTGGCCACAGCGGTGCGGTCGCGATCCCGCGCGGCAGCCTGCTCGGCGACGACCAGGAATTCACCGGGACAAATGATCCGCGATGCGGCGGCGCCACCGAATGCGGGCGGCGAGGGCGGCATCTCATCATCCAGAACGAAAGTGAATTGTCGCGGCAGTCCGCAGCGGGCACAGCTACCCGAGTACACCGCGAGCAGACGACCTTCCTCGTCCTCCCGCAACACATGTCCGGGCTCGAAACTTGTCTCGCCACACGAGCAGGCATGCAGATCCATATAGAGCCGACATTCAACGGACGACCGAGAAACAAGCACCTCGAAATGGTACTGCCGATGGAGCACCGATGACCGACACCCGGACCGCCTACAGCCGCTGGACCCGTCGGCCGGTGATCTATCTGCCGGTACTCCGCCGAGGTCAGTTCATCGGCTACCTGTGGGCGTCGGCCGATCAGCACGCGGCAGGCTTCGAACGCCGCCTCGAGGTGGCCGGTGATGATCTGGACTGTCTGCTCGTCTGGGACGCACGGCTGAACGAGGCGGCCGCGCAGGGCCGGACGCCGTTCGCGGCGATCCAGCGATGGATCGGCGCGGCCGAGGACTCCGCCGCCGGTGCCGTCCCGGCCGGATTCCCGCCGAACAATGCCGCGAGCCTGACCGACCTGTGGAACCGGCTCAATCCCGACGGCCCGGCCCTCGACGAACGGGCCGCTGAGGCGCCGACTCGCGGCGGACACTACAACCGAGGATGACAATGGATAAGCCCGTAGAGATCAATCCGCAAGGATTGCGCAGCGCCGCAACGGAATTCGACGGCGCGGCCGCCGACGCCAAGAAGCTGCTGGAAACCCTGAAGTCGGCCGCCGAAAGCAAGGGCGAGCCGTGGGGCGACGACAAGTCCGGGAAGAAGTTCGCCGACGGGGAGAAGGGTTATAAGAAGAACCGCGACAACACCTTCGAATCACTGTCCGGGCTCGTGGGCGTCCTCACCCAAAACGCGAACAACCTCCGCGACACGGCGGCCACGTTCGAGAAGAACGAGCAGGAGGCGGGGAAGAGCAGGCGCAACGCCGTCGAACGCAACAACAACGCCCCCCTGCAACCCTTCGAGCACGTGCAAGCCCCCTTGCAGCCGACACAGACCCTGCGGCGCGAAACCCTCAGGGCGGCAACCCCTCTCAGCAAACCGGCGTACACGGATCCGATCCCGGGGCAAGACCCCGAGTCGATCCCGGCGCACCCCGGCTACTTCCCCCGGGCGCAGATCCCCGCCGAGAAGGTCCAGCAGCCGTTCCTCGGAGTTGCGCCACTGACGAACGAACAGGGCGTGGAACCCCTGCAACCGCGACAGCCCGTGGGGCCCTACCGGCTGGCCGACGCACGGACCCTCGAGGAACAGGTCCCCGCCCAGGAGGTCCAGCAGCCGTTCCTCGGAGTCGCGCCACTGACGAACGAACAGGGCGTGGAACCCCTGCAACTGCGACAGCCCGTGGGGCCCTACCGGCTGGCCGACGCACGGACCCTCGAGGAACAGGCCACCGACCTCGAGTACTGATCGGCACGGTGCCAGCTGATTTCGGGCTACCCGCACCGCCCGAGGTCGGCCGTTCCCCCGCTGCACTTCGCCGCACACTAGGCTGTCCGCATTGTCCGGTCCGAATGTGAGGGATTTGAGTGGCAGCGCAGCACGGCTCGGGTAGTGAGGGGACCGAGCCCGAAACACTTCGGCTACTGATGCTGGGACCGGTCGAGGCGTGGCTGGGTGATCATCGCCTGGATCTCATTGCGCCGCAGTCGCTCGCGGTGCTGGCCATGCTCGCGGACGATCCGGGCCGAACCCTGTCGACGGCACAGCTGTCCGCACGCCTCTGGGATGACCAACCGCCCAGATCCGCGGCCAATGTGGTCCGCAATCACATCCTCACGCTGCGACGGCAATTCGACAGCCACAGCTCCGCGGGCGCGGGCGCCGCATGGCTCGAGTCGACCCACGGCGGGTACCGGCTCGGCTTGCCGGTCGACGTCGATGTCGTCACGGTCGACGGCCTGATCACGGCCGCCGAATCGGACCGGCGCGCGGGAGCGAATACCGAGGCCGAGGCCAAACTGAACGCGGCACACCAGCTGTGGCGCGGCGATCCGCTGGTCGGCCTGCCCGGGCCATGGGCGGAACAGAAACGCGCGCGACTGCACAGGCTGCATTCGGTCCTGCGCGAGGCCACGATCACCGTCGCACTGGACCTCGGCCGGTACGGCGCCGCCGTCGCGGAGTTACAGGCGCTCGTCGTGGCCGAACCGCATACCGAGCGATGGCACGAACTGCTCATGATCGCGCTGTACCGCGGCGGCCGTCGCGTCGAAGCCCTCGAGGTGTACCGCAACGCGCGCCGCATACTCGCCGACGAACTCGGTCTCGAACCCGGACCCGACATCATTCGGCTGCATCAGCAGATCCTGGCGGCCACATCGCTGATCTCCGATACCGCGCACGAATTGCGGGCCGACCGAACACCTTCCACCTCGACGCGCCCCCCGGCGCAGCTGCCCGCGGATATCGCCGATTTCGTCGGACGAGAAGATCTCCTGCGCGAACTGGTGCAGACATTGGACACCGACGCCGATCACCGCCCGGTGATCGCGATCACCGGCATGGGCGGCATCGGAAAGACCACCCTCGCAGTGCATCTCGCCCATCGGGTGCGCCACCGCTACCCCGACGGATCGCTGTATCTCGACCTCGGCGGCATGGACGAACATCCACGCTCGACCGATATGCTCCTCGCGGTCGCACTGCGCGCGATCGGAATCGAACCCGGTGAGCAGCCGCCGGATCCGGCGGAGCGAACGGCACTGTGGCGCAGAACCATTGCGGGCAAGCGCATACTGCTGGTCCTGGACAACGCGCGCGATACCGCACACCTCACCCCCTTGCTGCCGGACACCCGGACGGCGGCGGTACTCATCACCAGCCGCTCGAGCCTGGCCGAACTGTTCGGCGCGCGGCTCGTCCCGCTCGACGTCCTCACCTCGGACGAGGCGTGGACCCTGCTGGAGGGCATGGTGTCCGCGGCGCGGATGATCAGCGAACCCGATGCGGCACAAGAGATCCTGCACGCATGCGGTCACCTGCCCCTGTCGCTGCGCATCGCCGGAGCGCGGCTCGCCACCCGGCCGACCTGGCAGCTCACCACGGTCGCCCAGCGCCTGGCCGACGAATTCGGACGGCTGTCCGAACTCACGATCGGCAACACCAGCGTGGAGGTCATCTTCCGCGCCAGTTACCGCCGCCTCGACCCCGAGCTGGCCCGCGCATTCGTCCTCGTCGCATTCTCCGACGCCCCCGATCTGTCCATCGCCGCCATCACCGCCCTGCTCGACCGCGATCGGACCGAGGCCGAACGGCTCTGCGAAACGCTGGTCGATCTGGGCATGCTGCAAACACCCGAACTGGGCCGCTACCGGTATCACGACCTGTTACGTCTCTACGCGCGCCGGGTGGCGGATGCGGCGCATCAGCAGGAATGGCCGCAGGCCCTGCTCCGACTGGTCGATTTCTATCTCGCCAGTGCGAAAAACATTGTGTCGATGCGTGATCCGGGCTTGGGCATCGATTACTACGCCGAAACCAGAGCGGCCGGGCAGAAGTTCACCAACGAACGACAGTGCACCGTATGGGCGATGACCGAACGATTCGGACTGGTGGCACTGTATCGCCAGGTCGCCGAGTCCACCGACGCCCGAACCCGCACGCTCGCAGTCGATCTCGCGCTGTCGCTCGCGGTCGGAGGAGACGTGGGCGAGCATCAGCCCCAGCTGGCACGGGCGCTCGCGATAGTGAGCCGGGCGGCCGAGGCCGACGGCGACCGCCAGACCATGGGCCGGGCACAGCTGAGCACCGCGATGGCCCAGCTGATCGGCATGGGAGATCTGAGCGTCGTCGGCGCACTCCGCCGCGCGGGGACGGTCCTGCGGGAGGTGGGTGACCGGGCCGGGGTCATCATCACCGAGGTGATCCTCGGCACGGCCATGGCCTACCAGGCGAATCCCGATGCCGCCGTGGGACATTTCCGGTGTGCCATCGAGATGCAGTCCCAATTCTGGGATGGCGGTGAGGGAATCAGCTGGGCGACCATCGCACGCGTCTGCTGCGAGGCCCGCCGCTGGCCGGAGGCCATCGACGCCGCGGAACGGGCCCTGACCATCGGGCGGCAGGTCGGCAGCCTCCGGATCCAGTCGATGGCACTGCACGAACTGGGTTTCGCGACACTGCACTGCGGCGACCCCGTCACCGCGCGCGCACTGTGCGAGCGGTCGCTCGACGCGGCTCGCCGTGACGGGCGTCGACATCAGGAGGGCTGGGCCCTGGCACGTTTGGCGGAGGTGATGCTCCTCGGCGGCGACGCCGAAGCGGCGGTGCCGATCGCCGCCGAGGCCGTGCGGGCGCTCACCGAGGTCTCGGCCCCCGTGCGCCGGGTGCAGGCGATGCAGGTGTACGGCGATGCGCTGTCCGCCACCGGTCACCGCGACGAGGCCGAACTGGTCCTGCGCAAGGTCGCACAATCCAGTCAGCGCATGGGCCTGACCGCCTCAGCCTCGGCCGAACTCACCTCCACCCGATCCACCTGACGGCACCTCGGGCCTGGCAACGGGAGCTTCGGTCGACAGTTTCCGGGCTTTCTGTCAATTGGCTGACAAACCGCTAGGAATGACCCGACCAGCCAGGAATCCGGCCGTCGAAGCACGGTCCGCCGAGTAGCGTCGGCTGCGCACCGGTACCCGGTGCACCCGATAGAACACGAGAGGCTCTCACTGTGAGGCAAAAGCTTTCCTGCGGCATCTTCGCTGCGGCCTCAGTCGGTGCTCTGATGATCGCCCCGGCTATGGTTGCCGCACCCGCGGCTACCGCAGCGACCCCCCTGGGCATAACACACCAGCAGCCCCCGGGATGGGGCGGCGACCCCAACTGGGGCGGCTTCGGCCGTCCGGGCTACCACGATTCGCACGACCGATGGAACAACGACTGGCGCTGCGACCGAAACGGCTACTGGCACAACGACGAACACGACCGTTGGGGACGTCCGGACGGACGCTGCCACCGATGGTGACTCGATAACGCATAACGACGGGATGGCTCCTCGGCTCACCGGCCGGGAGCCATCCACCTTGCCAACTCCGCGATCGGTCGCTCTTCGCTGACTTCACCCTTCGCGGAAGTTCCTGCCTCCCCTACCGTGACCTGATCGAATTCCCATTGTCGGCGAACCCGATCGGCGCATCATGGACCGATGGAGCTGACTGCGGTGCGCATCGACAAACCCGACGACCTCAACGTGATCATCGGCCAGTCCCACTTCATCAAGACCGTGGAGGATCTGCATGAGGCCCTGGTCGGAACCAGCCCGCACCTGAAGTTCGGGCTGGCGTTCTGCGAGGCCTCCGGCCCCCGGCTGATTCGCCACTCGGGCAACGACACCGACCTGACCGAGCTGGCCACCAAGAACGCGACGGCCGTCGGAGCGGGCCACTCGTTCATCGTATTCCTGCGCGAGGGTTATCCGGTCAACGTCCTCGATGCCATCCGCCGGGTTCCCGAGGTCTGCGGAATCTTCTGTGCCACAGCCAATCCGGTGGAGGTCCTCATCGCCGAGACCGCCCTGGGCCGCGGCATCGTCGGCGTCATCGACGGCCAGCCGCCGCTCGGCGTGGAGGGACCGCAGGACCAGGCCGACCGCAGGCAGCTGCTGCGAACCATCGGCTACAAGTTGTAAGAGGGCATCCGAGAACCCCGACGAGAACCGCTGCTACCCCATCGACGGTCACGCGGTGCGCGCGGACAACCGGACCGACGGCAGTGCGCTGCTCTTCGACGACCGCGACTGCAATGGCAACATCACTCGGGTACTGAACGCCCACGAGAAGGAAGAGCACGCCGACTTCCACGGAGTGCGCTTCGTCCGCTAGCCCACCCCCGACACACTGAACCGCCAGTGCCAGAACGGATTCGGCGCGGGCGGTTCAGCTGTGATCGAAGCGGCCGGTGGTGAGGTCGGCGGTGAAGGCGGCCCATTCGATGGGGGTGAAGAGTAGGGCTGGGCCCGTGGGGTTCTTGGAGTCGCGGACGCCGACCATGTCCTGGGCCAGATGGGCGATCTCGACGCACTCGCCGCTGGCAGTGCTCCGCCTGGACTTGAACCATCTTGCCGTGGATAGGTCGAGACTCACGACGAGAACTCCCTTGCGATCGTCAGGATCAGGTCCCTGGTTACATCCGCATCCAACGCTACACGCCCAATCCTCGGGATCACCTCCCGATACTTGCCGACCTGGTCTTCGTCTGTCAGGTACAGAGCACCCAGATACCCCTCGACGAACACAACCGGTGGTGAGATCAGCTTCGTGTTCGCAAGGATCGGAAAGTCCAGCCACACGAATGAATGGATAGTAGCGGGAAAAGGATTCGTGCCGATCGGTATGACCCTGATAGATACGTTCGGTTGGTCACCCAACTCGACGAGGTGCCGCAACTGGTCCCCCATCACACCGGGCCCTCCCGTCGGCTCTCGCAGAACCGACTCCGAGACGAATGCTTCGAACTCGAATTGTGGATCCGTAAGTCGCTGTTGACGCTGATTGAAGTGCGCGAGGAGCCCATCGATCTCCTCGGGCGTTCGGTTGGGGAACTCGGCCCAAGCGAGCTGTCGTCGGTACTCCACCGTTTGCAGCAGCCCGGGGACGAGGGTGAGCTGCAATGTGGTTATCCTGCGCGCGGTCTCCTCTAATCCGAAGAAGTGATCAAGATCTGGTCGGATCTTGTTGGTGAACGCTCGCCACCATCGGCCCTCGGAGTTCCGTTCCTTCCGAACCTCATCCGCAAGCGCGAGCAACTGCCGCCGCTCCTCATCACTCACCCCCAACGCGTCACTGAGCGCGTTGATCAACATGCTCGGGACGTTCTGCTTCACCCCGTCCTCGAGCCGCCCATACGTCTGCGGCGATGTCTCCACCGCCCGCGCCACCGCGTACTCCGACAGCCCCGCCCGCTCACGGAACTTCTGCAACTGCCGCCCGAGCGCCCGGCTCGCAAGGGTTGGGTTCGCCATCGTTAGCCTTTCTATCGACTGAGGTCAATTATGGAAAAGCTCAATCTGGAATCTCGGTTGCATTGCGGCAGTAGAACTCTCGATTGACTCCCGCCCCGCTGCGCCGAAGAGTATCACTACAAACAGTGATTCACTTCGAATTCGAGAGAAGGAGGAATCGAAAGTATCCATACCGGAGAGACTTCCGATGACGAACGAATGGATTCGCTTCGGAAAAACGAGCTCTCACAAATCCACACCGAAACCGCAGGCGATGTATGGGCCCACTCCCTCAATGCCGAAACGAAAGCGGCCGGACCCGGGTAACCGGGGCCGGCCGGACAGTTCGGATCGGCGATCAGAACCCTTCTGCTACAGCCTAGAACAGGCCGCTGCGGGCGAATCCACCACTCATATCAGCGAAGTTATCGAGTCCACCGCCGTTGAACCAATCGAATCCGTCACCACCGCCGGAGCGATCGCCCCCGCTGAACATGTCACCGGCGTCGGCGATATCCCGGCCCTGACTGTCGCCGAACCAATCGAATCCGCCACCACCGGGCTGGCTGTCCCAGCCGCCTTCGTCCGACTGGCTCTTCCAATCACCACCGGCATCCTGGCCCAGCTGGCTCAGCCAATCACCCCCGCCATCTTCGCTCTGCTGACTCTGCGAATCGTCACCACCATCCAGACCCAGCTGACTCAGCCAATCATCCCCGGAATCCTTGCCCGGCTGGCTCTGCATCTCATCATCGCCCCCACCGTCTTGACTCGGCTGACTCTGCGAATCATCGCCACCATCCAGACCCAGCTGACTCAGCCAATCATCCCCGGAATCCTTGCCCGGCTGGCTCTGCATCTCATCGTCGCCATCCTGACCCGGCTGGCTCTGGGAATCGTCCCCGCCATCCTGACCCGGCTGACTCTGCGAATCATCACCGCCATCCTTGCCCGGCCGACTCTGCGAATCATCACCGCCGTCCTTGCCCGGCTGACTCTGCGAATCGTCCCCGTCATCCTTGCCCGGCCGACTCTGCGAATCATCACCGCCGTCCTTGCCCGGCCGACTTTGCGAATCATCCTTGCCCGGCTGGCGGGAGGGCGGCTTCGGCTGCGATTGGCTATCCGGCCGATCACCCGGCTTCGAGGTGTTCTTCCCCGGAGTGCTCTGGTTGGACGACGGCTTCCCCCGCTTGTACATGCTGTTGAGCTGGTCGATCTCGTTGCGGTGCAGGGGCGTCGGGCCGCTGTTGCACCTATTGACCACGCTCGCCATGATGCTGCAACCACTGTCGTTGTGGTCGAGACCCATGGCGTGCAAAAGTTCGTGCCCGGCGACCTCGGTCCGGTCGGCGGAATCCAAAGCGCGATTGTTGGCATCGATCTTGACGAACGGGCCGCTCTCGTCCATCCCACCCAGACCGGCCACACCGGGGTCCAACTGACCCCGGCTGATATTGATGGCACCCCGGCCCGATCCGGGTTTCAAGATGAAGTTCAAACCAGGTGTGGAGTTGAAGTTCTTGACGGCATTCTCGATATCAGGATCGTTGATCTTGTTGTTGTAGTGGATGATCGCCCTGCCGTCGCTGTCGTAACCCTGGACCGGCGCCTTGAAACCGAGACTCGGAGCAGCGGCCGACGCAGGAGCGGCGGTCGCCAGGCTCAGCGCGCCGGGTACGAGCAGACTGCCCGCGACCATGGTGGCGAACAGTCCGGGTGCACCTTTCGTGGGCGACTGTGCGGCGCGATGCTTCCCGCGAGAGTTGCGACGATTGGCAGCGGTCGACATTGGGCGAAAACCTCCATGAGCACTAATAGTCAAAAGTCCGCTCCGCATTGGCGGTTCGGCACAAACGACAGTACTGAGAACCCAGCCGACCAGCCGGTGATGTAAGTCAGGCCTTAACCTCGATCTTGCAGGGCGGTAGCGGCCTGGCTTGATCGGGTTCGGATTGGTTTTTCGATGGTATCCGGGTCGTCGGGTATGGCGGGGCGACCCGT
>NZ_JBITDI010000003.1:0-226834 GCF_044454005.1 Nocardia sp. NPDC051570
CAAGACGCTGGGATGGCGCACTCCCGCCGAAGCCCTCGACGAACACCTACGATCGCTCCAACAACCCGGTGTTGCGACGACCGATTGAATCCGTCGAATACACCGCGCATTTGACCGCGAAGGCGTGTTTCCGGCACGGGTTGCGCCGATCGATGGGCGCGACCGGAATCTGTTGGGACAACAGCCCTTCCGAATCATTCTGGTCGAGCTTCAAGCATGAGGAATACTACCGGCACGTCTACGCGGCGAAGACCGAACTCGTTGCCGCGGTTGACAACTGGATCAGCTTCTACAACACTACCCGGCGACACTCCGCACTCGGGATGCAAAGCCCCGACAACTTCGAGAAGTCACTACACGCGGCGGCCTGAAGCCGCACAAGCCCCCTGTCCACCGTCTTGGGGGAACCTCATGCCACCGAGGCGGCCATCGCCGAAATCGAGGCGGAAATCCCGTCCCCCGCTCAGCCAGGTCGTCACCGACATCGAGAACATGCTGCGCCGCAAGAGTTTTCACGACCGAATCGCCGAGAACTGGCCGAGGACCCTGAGTGGGACTGAGGGGTCTACTGGTCGACGTAACTCCGTTGCGACGGTCACCGCAATTTCGGCGGCTGTGGATCGGTGGGGCGCTGTCCGGGTTCGGCGGTCAGATGACGCTGGTGGCGGTGATGTTCCAGATCTGGCAGACCACCCACAGCACCATGTGGACCGGCGCGGTCGGCATCGCTCAGGTGACGCCGGTCATCGGCTGCGGCATGTTCGCCGGATCGGTGGTCGACCACGTCGATCGGCGAACCTTCTACTTGGTCACCACCATCGGCCAGGCGGTGTGTTCGCTAATGCTTGCCGCGCAAGGGTTTCTCGGACATGTGCCCGTGACCGGGGGTGTGGTGGTGGCAACGCAGTCCTGTTTCGTGGCCCGGCGGCGCGCACGTTCCTCTCCAGACTGCTGCCGACGACGCAACTGGCCGCGGGGCTAGCACTGAACCGGATCGCGGTACCTACGAGATTGTCTGCGCTCACGCACTGTCACGGTGATCGGCGCTGATTTCTTCTACCTCGAACAGTGGGTGGGTGGCGATTTCGTCGATGAGTTGGCGGGAGCCGCTGACGTAGGTTTCGTAGTCGTCGATGTCGGTGCAGACGAACCATGCGTGGTCGTCCGGCCACAGCAGGTTCGGGGAGTGACTGTTCAGAAGGTGCGGGTGGATGTACCCGCCGACTCTGGCGGTGTCGACGACGGCTCCCTGCAGCAACAGATATGGGAGATGATTGGGAAGATCGAAGGTGGCTTGTTTCCGCACCTGCGGGGACAGTTGTGGAGGTTTCAGGGCTGCGGCCTTTCGGCCGGAGCCCCCGAAAGGGAGATATTTCCATTCCACCAGGGCAGCGAAACAGAGATCGGGTGTGCTGGTGTGGCGGGTGAGGATGCCCAGCAGGGTGTCCAACTGGGGTTGCACGAGGTTGCCCTGGTCGGGTGCGCGCCAGTCGTCGGAATCGTCGCCGTAGAAGGCCGACACGAGCTCATCGCGGTCGGTCATCCCGAGCGTCTGCGCCACCGACGCCCAGGACAGCTGGGCGTCGGTAGCGGCATCGGTGGCGGGATGCAGTATCCGCGCGTATGCCGCGAACCCCACGGCCACTCGCTCCCGTATCCGGACCGAGTCCTCGAGCCAGGCCGCGGGTGCGGTGTCGGTGACGGGGGTCAAGCGGATCTCGGCCATGGGATCGTGGTCCGTTCTCGGGTGGGGAAGTCGGCGGTCGGGTGCGTGTAGAGGCTGCCGTCATCATCTACTGAATGTCCAGAACGAATCCACCGTCTCGTCATGAACCTGGCCCGACTCGTCGCGAGCCTGTGGCCAGGACGCGACAACGATGTTGTACCGATCATTTCGGAGTGGCAGGTACATTCCTATGGTGGCTCTTGTCTTCCAGTAGAAGCATTTTCCGTCCGGTGTGATCTGCTTTTCCTTCGTGGCGAATACGCAGGTTTCGAACGAATCGTGATCGTCGTCGAGCGTTTCCGGAGTATCAGGCATCGGATAGGTGAACCATCGCACGAGAATTGGGATGGCTGGGTTGTCGATTCTGAACCGAGCCGGGGCGGCGGCCAGCCGGGGCCACGTCATAGGTGACGGTGGGACAGACTCCACGAGGTCGCTTCCCACCAGCCACGACGAGCCCGCAGCGGGAACACGCACCTCGTCATCGGTCAGCATCGGCGGTCCACCAGACACGATGAAGTCCGGCACGGTGTGTTTGCCGAAACCTGGGCTGCGCGGAATGTCATGGGGCTCGTCCGTGTCGAATTCACTGATGTCCAGATTCTCGGTTGTGCCCGGATCGGGTGCGCCACTGGAGGCGCAACCCGATCCGACAAACACCACCAGAAAAAACGTGACTAGTTTCCGGTACACAACTGTTCTTTACCCGGAGGGTTTGTGGCGAACACCGGACCGTATAGCTTGGCAGATTCTCCGGGGAAGGCGAATTCACCGTAACCCCAAGTCATGTAACGGAATCGGGTGCCGGCCTGGCATTTCACTGCAGCCGACATCTTAATTTTCTTACCGCTATTACTCGACTTTTGGGCCTGGTACCCGCCCATCGTGATCGTCTTATCTTTCCACGGATTTTGCTTCAGCAGCACGGGTAGGCTTCCACCCCAAAAGCGGAGTCTGAACGTTCTCGCCTTGACCGTGTTCTTGGTCGCGGTCGGGGCCAACTTGCATTCAGAAACGACCTGTGTATGGATTTCCTCCGGATACTTCAACCGACCGTTATCCGGGGTTTGCGACGCGTGCGGAAATGCAACAGAGACACCACATGGCTCATATTCGAGTGACGGGTCGTCCGGCTCGTCGTCGGGTGAATTATCCTGCCGCATGTGTACACCGGCGAGCCTCAATGTCTTGGGCGCATCGGCATCTGGCGAGGAGGGGTCGCTGGTTGAGCTTGGATTTGGAGTAGTAGTGCTCGAAGTCGTGGCACTCGGGATCGGGTGTGTTTGAGTGGTGGTCGGCGCGGCGCTTCCCGGAGCCGTCGGCCCGGGCGGCTTGGGGGATGGGGTTACTGGCCGGGGCCGTGCGGTAGTGGAGGGTGTTGGTGCTGTCGTCGACGGCGCTGGCGCGGATGTCGAGGGCGCTGGTGCGCGGCTTGGTCCAGTCGTCGGCGGCTGGCCGGTCTCATCCGGTGTGCCCGGGCTCGATCGCGTGTTGGAGTTGTCGTGCTGGTACCCCAGATGGCGCGGGCCTTGGTCTTGTTCTGGATCATCTGTGGGCTTGTCCGGGTCGTCTGACTTCCAGTCGATGGTTCCGCCTTGGAAGTTCTGCGCCTTGCCGCCGTCGAAATCGAACTCGTCGCTGACCGGGAATCCGAAGCGGCCGTTTTCCCAGTTCCGGTTTGCCCATGAGTTTTTGATGGCACCCCACACTGCGTGCACGCCACCCTGGGGTGACCAGTAGATGGAACCGCCCTCGAAGTGCTGTCCGGCACCGTTGTCCTTGACCTTGAACTCATCCGTGGTCGGGTAGCCGAGTGGCCCGTTCTCCCACTTGAGCTCGGCCCACTTGTCGCGGATCAAACCCCAACTACTGTGCGCGTCGGTGTTGCCCGACCAGTAGACGGATCCGCCCTCGAAGTGCTGTCCGGCACCGTTGTTGTTGCCCTTGAACTCATCCGTGGTCGGGTAGCCGAGTGGCCCGTTCTCCCACTTGAGCTCGGCCCACTTGTCGCGGATCAAACCCCAGCTGCTGTGTGCGTCGGTGTTACCGGACCAGTAGACGGATCCGCTTTCGAAGTGCTGTCCGGCGCCGTTGTTCTTCGCCTTGAACTCGTCGGTCGCTGGGTAGCCGAGTGGCCCGCTCTCCCAGTCTTTGTCGGCCCATTTATCGCGGATCCGGCCCCAACTACTGTGCGCTCCGGTATTGCTCGACCAGTAGATGGACCCGCCCTCGAAGTGGTTGAAGCGCCCCGGTTTACGGGCGGCCAACTCTCGGGTCGTCGGATACTTGAGAGTGCTGTTCTCCCAACCGAGATCGCGCCACTTGTCCCGGATCGCACCACCGACCTGATTGGCGTGGCCTTTGGACACGTTCGGGTGCCAGTAGATCGAGCTGCCCTTCTCGAAGGCCTGCCAACGCCCCCCGCGCGCGGCGTCCGATTCCGCGTTCACGGGATTACCGAAGAGGTTGGACCCACCGGCTTGGTCGTACTCGACCTCGATCGCTCCGTAGACGTCGTACGAACCGATCCGCCGTGCAGACGCATCAGCGGGATTCACCAATCCTATTGATAGCGCAGCAATTACAGACACAGCCAATATGCCGATCGGAAGCCGATCTCGCCTGTTCATTATCGGCTCCGCGGGAGTAATCGTGGCGGCCCCAGCCGCGCGGGTATGTCGACGTTTATCGCGCATCCGTTGATGGAGGCTAGATGTCATGGACCTTCGTTTCTCATTGTGCGAACACTTTCCTCATCATTTCTGGTAGCTAGTAGCTGGCCTGGCCGCACACAGGGAATTGCCCGCGGTCAACGCCGCCTCGTCGATGCGGTCCCGACTGCTCGACAGGTCCTCGGCCTCAACCGGTTTCGGTCGCAGGTCGCTTACCCGCATGGGTGGGTCGTAGTCGGGGACGGTTGCACCGTCGCGGTCGGCGGCTTTGTGCTCCCGGTGGGCGGATGCGCGGTGGTCGGCTCCGACCCCGGTGCCGTCGTCGACTTCTTCGCCGCCGCCGGGGTGCATCGAGGTGGTGTCGAGGCCGGCGGTGCGGGCTTCGACGTCGTCGGTGTCGTTGTCTTGGTCGGAGGAGACGTCGTCGACGGAGCAGCGGTCGCCGTCGTGGTTGTGGCGGATGGCGGGACGACCACGGTGACTGTGGTGGTGCTCGGATCCTGGACCGGATTCACCTCGGGCCGCACTGTGGCCTGCGCCGAAACACTCGCACTGGCACTGGCACTTACGCTCACCGAGATACCTGGCTGCGACGCCGCAGTATCGGCGGTCGCGCTCGGCGCGCTGGTGGCGTTGGCAGTCGGGGCTGGATCACTCGGGGTGTCCCCGGTGCTCGGGGAGGGATCAGCGGTGCCACCCCCGACCGTCGTGACCGGCTCACCGGCACCGCTGTCGGCCGGCCTGGCATCGCCCGGAATCGGAGCATCCCGCGGTATCTCCGACCCATCGGCGACATCACCAGTCGGAAGTTGCTCGATCTCGGCGGAAAGGTCTGCCACACTCCGCGTTTCGTGACCTTCCGCCGCGGCCAGCGTGTTGCCGGTCCGGTCGCTGCGACCCGATTCGGCGACAACAACCGCGACCACGGCGGTGATCACCACGGCAGTGGCGGCCGCGTGCGGTAGATACCGCCGCACCTCCCGCGAGGTGGCCTGTTCGCGAATACGAGACCACAACCGTCGCGGCGGCGACACTCTCCCCTCCTGAGCGTCGCTCGCGATGATCAGGACTTCGGTCGCCTGCGGGTTGCGGTCGGATCTGTTGTTGTCGGGCGATTCCACCAGCTGTTGCCTTCTTCTCCGTCACGAGCCACCGCAGTCTCGTGAACTGCGCCAAGCACTCATCGGCCCTTGTGGGTACACGCCAGAAACGACAGGCACCGTAGAGCACCTGCGCATTTCGGGATTGGTCACGGGTTGACCCAAGGAACAAAACCGGTCAGCGATCGACGACTAACAGATGCCTCCCACAACCGCGCCACACCGCCTTCTCAGCCGTTCCTCGGATCGTCGACGCGAGCAAGACTGTGCAGGACGCTTGACCAGTACGCAACTTCGGTCGGCACGCATCCGGCCACCCGGACAGGCAGGGTGACGATGCAGCAAATCGCGAAGCCGTAGCCGCCCGACGCGGAAAAGCTTCCAATCGGACGAATTTGGCAAATGATTGGCGACCTTTGTGGTGGGGGCTCGTGCGGCAGCAGCATCATCGATCGTAAGAACACGAAACACGCTGCGTGTCACCGTCTTTCACGCCTAACAGATCTCGATCATGAGGATCGACCGACCTCGGAGTGACACAATTTGTCCCAGTCCGATCCACCCGGCCACCATTCCGCCATCGCCACGGAATACGCCATGATCAAGGGGTTCAATCCGATTGCGAACCGGTGAACGCCGCACCCACTGCTGGTGAATCCCGTTCGAACAGTCCACCGCGGAAGTGGTGTTCTTCGATCGCCGCATCCTTGCACGACTACGGCGTCGACGCATCATGAGTCTTACATCAATTTGATCATGATCGGCAACGAGCGTCGACTCTGGTATCAATACGACGTTCCAGCGTGTTGTCGGGCAGCCGGTCGATGGAGTATCCCGTCGGGTGGCTGTCAGGATCGTGTGTGGCCACACCTGAATAATGCACGGCATTCGGCTATGAGCGTGCACTGCCAGCGGCCAGGTGTCGACCCGAGATGATCTCTGCCCGTTGATCTTCAAGCCTGCCGCGTGGCCATGTCGAACCGCGCGACACGCGGCATGGATGGTTTGCGGGGCGCGATTTCTCGCATGCTTTACGCGTGCGCGCCGAAGTTGGTGGCGACGAGGTGATCGGCCCAGGCATGCAAGGCCTTCTCGACGGGGGCATGGTGAGCCCGATGTTGCGAGCGTGGGCTTCGGTGGTGGTGGTGTCGTAGCGGTCGGAGGAGATGAATCCCAAAGCCTCGGGGTCGGCATGCGTGAGGAAGCGGGGTAGCCGGCTGACGACCCCGACCGGGACGGTGCGGCGCGGAGCCTTGACACCGAGGTGGGCGGCGAGCAGGGCGACCAACTCGGGGAGGTTGGGGGTGGTGGGGTCGAGAATGTTGTAGGTCGCTCCCAGGGTGTCGGCATGTTCGGGGAGGGAGACGAGGAAGGCGGCCAGATACTCGACGTCGACTACAGGGACGAAGGAGTCCCTGCGGCCGGGGATGGCAAGGAGCCGACCGCGGTGCAGGTTGCGGACAAGGTCGGTGAGTCCGAAGTATTGGCCTTTGCCGATGACCGAGCTGGGGTTGGCGACGGTGAGGGGGACATCGAGTTCGGTTGCGCGCCGACGGACTACGGCATCGGCTTCGAGCTTGGATGCTTCGTAGCTACCGGCCGCGTAGGAGGCGCCTTCGACACCGCGCATGCCGGCGCGATAGCCGGTGAGATGTACGAGGCGCCGCGGTTCTGGCAGCGCGGCGGTGTAGTCGACGACGTGCAGCGCACCGGTGACGTTGTCGAGTCGGGCCTGGTGTTCGCTCAGGCCGAAGGCCATGTTGGCGGCGCAGTTGTAGACGTCGCGCACCGAGCGGATGGGATCCAGGCCGAGGTTGGGGTGGGTGATGTCGCAGTCGAGGGTGAGCAGGTTGCGGTGATCGACGGATTCGGAGTCGAGCCAGTCGGTAAGGCGGGTAGCGGGGCCGCGGAATCCGGCGGCGACGGTGTGGCCGCGTCGTAGCAGCTCCACGACGAGGTTGCGGCCGATGAATCCGGCGGCGCCGAGGATACAGTTCCCATGAACGCCGGCCCAGCGGCGTGAGCGGATATTCGGCGAGCACGGTGCGTCGGGTCCTATGATGCGCGTGGTACTCCTGTGTTCGACAGCGTCGAGCGCCGCTGATCGGGCCGACCCGTCCGTTGGAGGACCGTGATGACCACCGCAGCCCTGGCTCGACCCCACCGTGAGGAGTGAAGGGTGCCTGTGATGCAGCCGTATCCGTATCTGCCGAAGGCGATCGCCCGCAACGGATGTCGGCTATGACCGCGCACCCTTCCGGCCCCGCGCGGGTCGACTTCCATCACCATCGGTTCCCGGCGGCGAACTGGCCGAGTCGCTCCAGGGCCCGCTCGGCGCGGATTCGGGTTGGCGCTTCCCCGACGGTGCGGCGCGCTGGACACCCGAGACCAGCGTGGCGTTCATGGACGGCCTCGGGATCGCGACCGCGATCCTGTCGCTGCCCAACGACCTGGAACACAATCTGCCCGCCACGCAGCGGCGAACCTTTGCCCGCACGGTCAACAGCCTCGGTCACCAAGCCGTCGAAGACCACCCCGGCCGGTTCGGGTTCTTCGCGCATCTGCCGACACCGACCGACATCGATGCCGCGCTCGAGGAACTGACCTACGCACTGGATACGCTCCACGCCGACGGCGTCACGCTGACCAACGTCTACGGCGTCGGCGAGGAGGCCCGCTCGGTGGGTGACGTCCTCTTCGAGCCATTGTGGGCCGAGCTCGACCGGCGCGGCGCGCTGGTATTCCTGCACGGTGAGCAGACCCCGGGACGTAACCGGATGCCGAACCGGTTCCTGCCGACACCGGTGAGCGAGGTGCCCAACGAAACCTACAAGGCCGCAGCGGATCTGGTCACCAGCGGCCGCAAACGGCAGTACCCGAACGTGCGGATCATCCTGTCGCATTCCGGCGGCAGCACCCCGTTTCTCGCGGCGCGAGTCGCGGCGCTGTCGCACTACCTCGGTTGCGAGCTGAGCCCCGAGGAGATCATCGCCGACTTCCGCACCTTCTACTACGAGACTGCGCTGTCCGGTTTCGAGACCAACCTGGTCGCGTTGGAGAACTTCGTGCCACCAGAGCGGATCCTGTTCGGCACCGACTTCCCCGCGGTGAGCCCGCAGACAGCGGGCTGGTACACCGACAACGTCGACACCTACTTCGCCGACCGACCGGAGCTACTCGCGCAAGTCATGCACGGCAACGCCCACACCCTGCTGCCCCGGCTGGGGGCAAGCACCATCGCCTGAACCTGCCCGCGCCACCCCGAACTCGACCGCCACCATCGGCACCCCGGCCGAGACCCACTGAACACACGCTCATCGGCAGAAGCGGATGCTCCAGAGACGTTGGTGGCCAACCGATCAGCGGCTGGCCACCATATGCTCGAACCGCGCGCTCCGTGGCAATACCGGATGCTCGCCGAGCGGTTCGGCCGACTGGCGACGAATGCGGCCGAACGCGCGGAATGCGGCGATTACAGGACGTCGGATGCCACGGCCCCGTATGGGTCTATCGATCCAGGCTGTGAACTCGGCGCGATGTCGATCCGGCCGCACTGATCACTCCTTGAAAGATAGGAAAGGGGTTGCATTGCTTGGCCTTTGGCGTTGCCGCTACTAGAGATGAGCAGCAACCGGTTCGGAAACCGTGGATCGCGCTGTCACTGGTAGCCGTATAGAACGCGTTAACCGATTTGCTATGGCGCAGGTGGTATTCGGTAGATTCTGAATCAAATGGCAAGAGGGTCAAGCCTGTTCGGGACGGAGACCGTAGTGGGGGGCGATGTGCTGCCTACTCAGGGACTCCATGCTGCACAGTATCGATCATTCGTCGGGCAACCTTCTGGCCGATCGCCGGGCGAGCTACGCCGCGGCGCTCGGCGCCGAGCATGCCTTCTCCGAAGCCGCCGAACTCATGGTGCAGGCACTGGAATTGGTCCCGGGCTGGGTCGCGGGCTGGCACCTCCTGGGCGGCTATCGCGAGGCGGGTGGCGATGTGCCGGGGGCCCTCGCAGCGTGGAATGAGCTGCTCACCTTGGATGAACGCGGCGTGTTCGGGGCGCGACTGAAGCTCGCGGCGCACCGGGCGATCGCCGTCGCGGCCCCGCAAACGGCCTATGTCCAGGCGTTGTTCGACGACTACGCGCCGCGGTTCGAGGAGTCGCTGGTCGGCAGGCTCGCCTACCGGGTGCCGCAGCAGCTGGCGACGGCGATCGAGCAGGTGAGCGCGGGGCGCCACTTCGGACGAGTCGTCGATCTCGGGTGCGGGACGGGGTTGATGGGGCAGCTGCTCAGACCGCTGGCCGATCGGCTGGAGGGCGTCGACCTCTCGGCCGGCATGCTGGCCGAGGCGCGTCGCAAGGGCATCTACGACCGGCTCGAGCAGGACGACCTCGTGGCGTTTCTTGCCGGAGAGGACGAGGCGTTCGACCTGATCGCTGCCGCGGATGTGCTCAACTATGTCGGAACGTTGGAGCCGGTGCTCACGAGTGCGGTGCGAGCGCTGAGTCCCGGTGGGCTGATTGCCTTTTCGCTGGAAATCCATGCGGACGACGAGCCGGTGCGAGTGGCGACTTCACTGCGGTTCCAGCACGCGCCGACCCCGGCGCTCGTGGCCTGCGAGGCGCTGGGACTCGATGTTCGGATGTCCTGGGCGACCTCCCTTCGACTCGATCGCGGCGAGCCGGTCTCGGGGATGATCATCGTGGCCGTGCGCCGGTGCGATGGGCGTCGAGCCTTGCCGGGCCTGAGATGACTTCGGCCCGTGGATCTTCCACAGGCCCGCGCTGGCCGCCTCGGACCGCCTGGAGCCGCTGAACCCTCTCTACGGCAATAACTTTGGTGGCGGGATCAAATCAACTCTCGAGCCACCCGCGCCGATTGCGCTCCTCGTAATACAGGTCGTCATCCTCGTCGTACCCCCGTTGCACCCGATCCGCCTGCGCCCGTGTCGAATTGGCCTCCGCGAACGTGGACATGGCCTCGAATCGGGGATCCGCCCGCAGCTCCCGGACGGCCTCCTCCACCAACTCTTGCTTATCCGCCACCGCGGCGTTGTACGCCGCCAGCACACTCTCCTCCTCCTGCATGCTGACCGACAGCAGCCGGTTGTCCGCGTCCACGACAACTCGAATCCCATTCACGGTCCCCGTGCCCCGGATCTGCTCGAGACGTTGTTGTGCGCGTTGGACTTTCAGCCCTAGTTCCTCGAAGTCATTGCCCTGCTGGAACATTCGTCTCATCCCTTTCGGTCGGCTCAGAGGTGTCGAGTGGTGGGGGAGGGGAGTCGGATTACGGGTGCGGGGTCGTGGGTGACGAAGCGGATTTCCGAGCCGCGGGCAACCGGCAACCAGTGTTCCCGCCGATAGCGGCGGCACCTTGGGAGTCGATCCATTTGGTGCCGGGTTGCAGGCTGGTGCCTTCCTTGCTGTAGAAGCGGACAGCGTGGCTGCCGGGCTTGTCCAGGAAGCTTTCCGAACCGGTTGCTCCGAGATCCGCCGCGAGCTGTCGAGTGCGCTCGGCGACCTGGGGCCATACGTCGTCAGGTATTCCGGACGATGCGACGTAATTCGGCAGATTCACCATCTGGCCATGTGTCTGGTCGTACGGCGGCGAGCAGTTCTGTACCGAGCGCTCGTCCATCCACGTCCAGGTCAATCCCGGAACGAGTGAACTGATGTAGGTGCCGAGTTGTTCGACCGCGGACTGGAGTCGTGCCTCTGTCTCCTCCAGGGACGGGAGCTTCGTCAGCTGCTCGGCCGCCTTGGCCGTCTCCGCGGAACCGGTCTTCTCATACGGGTTGTCGAACATGCCACATCCTGTCGTCGAGAGAATCACGGCGGCGAGGGCCGTCCATATCGAATGTCGAACCGATCGGGTCATTCGAATACCTTCTTCCCGAGCCATTCGAAGCCCTCGCGGGCGTAGCGCGCACCGGCTTCGATGGGATTGACCGGCTTTTCGATGACGGCGTCCTGTGGGAGTCCGGCCACGATCATCGCGGTGTTCCAGCCCGATGTGCGTAGCTTGCCGTCCGAACCCATTCGGGGATACTCACTGTGGCCGGTGGCTTCCTCTCGGTGCACTCCGTCCACAGTTGTCGCATTTCCGGTTTCCAGATGTGTGAATCCGGGGAGGTTCGCCGGGCTCGGGCCGAAGGCATTGAAATGGGCTACCGGGTCGGCATGTGCGGTCATCTCGTACAGGTGTCCCGGCGGAATGCCGAGTTTGGACACGTCGTATCTGGCGCCGATCGAGTCGTATACGGTTCCGAGCATCGGGCCGGTGTGATGTCCTGTCACCGGCACATCCAGTCCGGGAGAGCCGTAGACCACCAGGTCGTCCACCGGGTGCTGACCGGGTTGTTGAAGCGCGAGTCCGGTCATCAGCGACCCGTAGGAATGCCCGACCGCGGTCAAGTGCATGTTTCCATCATGCGCGGCACCCAGGCCGTCGTAAAACGATGCCAACTTCGGGGCTCCGGCTTTGGCCATATCGTCCGTGGCGACATCGAGATAACCGGCGACCTTATCGGCGTTCGGTTGTGCCTGCGGTAGATCCGCACCGATCCATGCGATCGTCGCGACCTTCTCGTCGCGACCGGGAGTCATACGGAGCTGCAGCTGGGCCTGATCGCGAATCTTCCCCGACTCATCGACCATACTGCCGAGCGACTCACCGACAGTCGTATTCAATCCACCCGCGGTCACCGACACATTCTTCGCGGTATCGGGATTCCCCACGGCAACAGCGGCATGAGTCATCGCCCCGGACTGCGTATCCAGAAGCATCAGCATCCGATCCTTCTTATCGCCGAGAGTGCTCTGAACCGCCTGTAAATCCTTCAACTTGTCCTTGACCGCGGGATCCCCCGCCAATGCCCGCGAGATCTCATCATCCAACTTCATCCGATTGAACCGATCCCGATCCACCGCGGGCAACCCATCCCGATTCCCGAGATATTGGTCATGCCGCCACAACGCATCCTTCTCCGCGGGCGACAACGTCTCCCAGAAATCGTGCAGAGCCTTCGGATCGGTCGGCAGTTGGGCCTTGCCATCGAGGATGTCGCGCACCTGCCCCCTGAGCGGCGCCCCGTCCGGTTTCTGCTCATAGCCTGCGAGTGTTTCAAGATCCGTCGTAATCGCCTGCGCCGCTTTGGTTTCCGCGTCGCCGAACTGGGTGAGTAGGTTCTTCAGGCGGGTCTGGAGGTCGGTGGCCTGGGCGTCGATCGCCTGTTGGAGCATGATGGCCACGATCGGTCTGTTCGAATCGGTGCCGGAGAAGACCTTCGGGGCGGTGACGTTGCCCTGGTCGTCGACGGTCATGCCCGCGCGGGTGGCGTCGGCCACGGCGGTGAGTAGGGCGGTGCGGTAGCCGCTCAGCTCGGTGCCGTAGGTGTTGTAGTGGTCGGCGATCGTGATCAGTGTCTGGCCGAGATGGTTGGCGGCGAGTTCGTCCGATAGTGCGCGGGCCGAGGCGGCGGTGGCCGCGGCGCCGTGCCAGTTGTTCATGGCGGTGTCGATGTCCCGGTTCGAGCGCTCGATCTCGGTGGAGAACGTATCGGTGCGGGTGGCGAGGTCGGTCGCGAAGGTGAGCATCGTGTCGGGTCGGCAGCCGCGGACGTGGCCGATCGTGGTCATCGCGGGCCGCTGCCGTCGGCGTATCGGCGCAGCTGGGCCGCGAATGCCGCGTCGAGATCCGCATAGGATTTACGGATCGTCTTCGTGGCGTCCGACAGGCTCCGATAGTTCGCGCCGATCAGGCCGAATGCCTGTGCGGCGGCCGTACCCACCTGAGCCGACAGGGCCTGGATGGGTGAGTCCGGCATGGTGACCTGTCCGGTAACCTGCAGTTTGCCGATGGTCTCGGCGTGGGTGGCGAGCACACCCGCGAGCCAATCCAGGGTGGGTAGGTCCGCATCCATTTCGCCCATGTAGATCCCCCTTGCGAATGTGGCTGGGCGCCCAGTTCATCGATCTGGGGGTCACTATATGCCGCATTTGCCGGAGGCAGGGCACGCGGTGGTCTACCGAGAGCGCAGATCCGTCAGGTCGCGAATGGTCGAGTCGTCGCCGATGAGCCAGAAGCCGGTGTCCGGTGCGGCCGTCAGGGCGAGGTCGGTGGGCGTGCGCCACGGGGCCTCGAGACTCAGCTGCCAGGAGTGCAGGTAGGTGCGGGCATAGCTGTCGGACTTGTCGAACAGTGGGTCGCCGGTGATCGGATGGCCGATCCAGGCCAGATGTACGCGGATCTGGTGGCGGCGGCCGGTGATCGGACGGACCGCCAGCAGTGTGTGGGTGTCGGTGCGCAGGACCGTGGTGAATTCGGTGCGCGAGGGATAGTTCTTGCCCGCCAACAGATTTCGCTCGTCGACCGACCAGGTGTCGCCGTCGCGGGTGATGGCCTCGCGCGGGGCCGCGATGCGGACCCGATTCTTGCGGCCGACGCTCAGCGGTAGATCGATCACACCGTGGTCGGGCAGCCCCGTGGACGCGGTGATGGCCAGATACGTCTTCTCGGCCGTGCGCTTGTTGAACTGCCGGGTGAGCTGCCCGTGCGCGCCGAGATCCTTGGCCAGCAGCACCAGCCCCGAGGTCACCTTGTCGATCCGATGCACCGGATACAACGTCTCGCCCTGTCCGGCGGCCAACTCCACCAGATCGGTATCGTGCCGCTCCCCGGTCACCGAGATCCCCGCGGGCTTGTTCAGCGCGAGGATGGCCTCATCCTCCTCGACCAGACACCTTTCCCGTAACTCCGACCACCGCATATCCACCCGACCACCCTAGTTCCCGGCAGTCGGTTCACCTGTTCCCGGCATCTTCCTGGCCGGGATCACAAGGTCGCGCGCTCGAGGTCCTTCAGGCCGGTCTCGATGTGGTCGATGAGGCTGGACAGTCGGGGGACCGAGCGGCGGCAGCCGACGATGCCGAAGTCGAGGTTCTCGGCGGTGCTGGTGACCGTGATGTTCATGGCCTGGCCGTCGAACGGGATCGACAGCGGATAGTTGCTCTCGAGCCGGGCGCCCTTGCCGTACACCGGTTTGCGCGGGCCGGGGATATTGGAGATGACGAGGTTGAACGGGACCCGCGGCAGCGCCTGGAATCCCGGCATGAATACCAGCGGCAGCGGCGAGAGCAGCAGGGCCGACAGCGCCACCGACTCCAGGCGCGGCAGCTGCGCGAAGACCTCCTTGGACCGCCGCATCGAGGTGCTGATGGTCTGCAGCCGCTCGACGGGATCGGCGAGGTGGGTGCCCAGATTGCACAGCAGTGCGGCGACCTTGTTCCCGTCGGCGTCGGATTCGTGCGCGCTGCGCAGGCTCACCGGCACCATGGCCGTCAATGGCTTGTCCGGCAAGGCATTTCGATCCAGCAGATAGGCCCGCAGCGCCGAGGCCGACAGCGCGAGCACGACATCGTTGACGGTCGTCCCGGTCGCGCTGCGCACGGCGTGGATGCGTTCCAGCGGCAGCGATCCCACTGCCACGCTGCGCGCCCCGCCGATCGGCACGTTGAACATGGTCGGCGGCGCGGACAGCGGCAGCTCGAGACGCCCCTCGATCACCGAGCGCAGCGCCCCGGCGCTCGCGCCGACACCGGTCACCAATCGCGGTGCGGCCCTGCGCAATTGCTCCCAGACGCTGGTGGCCTCATCCGGCTCGTGCCGGTCGCGGCCCAGCGTCCAGGGAGCGCGCAGCCGGGTGTCGAGCGGATCGTCGGTGAGGAAGCGCTGCAGCAGCCGCAGCGCGGACACCCCGTCCATCAACGCGTGATGGACCTTGAGATAGACCGCGTATCGATTCCGCGACAGGCCCTCGATGAGTCGCCCTTCCCACAGCGGGCGATGCCGGTCCAGCAGGCTGGAATGCAACCGGCCCACCAGATCGAGCAGTTCGCTGTCGCCGCCCGGCGCGGGCAGCGCGCAGCGGCGCAGGTGATAGCCGAGGTCGACGTGTTCGGCGTGCGACCAGACGACACTGGAGAAGTTGCCGAGAATTCGGCGCTGCTGCCTGCGGAATCGCCGACTCACATCGGTGGCGTCCATCAGCTCGTCGTATACGGCGCGGATGAATTCCGGGCCCGCGTCGGCCGGCGGCTCGAACAGCTGCAGGCCGCCGACATGCATGGGATGTTCCCGCGATTCGGTGGTGAGGAAGAGTGCGTCGATAGGATTGAGAAGGTCCATGGTTCCGCCTACGGGTGGACTGTGGCCGATTGCGCGTACGGAACGGCACCGTTGCCCCCGTGTGGGTGAACTCTGGCTTACTTTACCACTCAGTCGTTTTCCCGAACCGGTGGGTAACCACGGCCCCTACAGGCACTCGTCGTCGAGATCGAGGGTGGTGCGGTCGAGGGAGTCCAGCAGATCGAATTGGGCTGCGGTGCGCGGTAATTCCCATCGGAAGAAGTACCGGGCCGCCGCTCGTTTACCGTCGTGGAACGAGCCGGTATGCCCGTGCGCGGCGACGGCCTGCGACAACCAGATCCAGGCCAGGACCACATGTCCGAACGCCTCCAGGTACGCGGCCGAATTGGCCAGTGCCAGATCGGGATTCCCGTCCTTCCAGAGGGTGGCGGTGGTGGTGGCGATGCGGCCCGCGGCCTGGGCCAGCGCGTCGGCGAAGTCGCCGAGTTCGGCATCGGCGGTGGCGCGGGCGGCCGCGATCGTGCCACCGATGGTCTCGAGCAGTAGCGCCGACGCCGCGCCGTTATCGGCGATCGCGGCCCGGCCGAGCAGGTCCAGGCTCTGAATCCCGTGGGTGCCTTCGTGAATCGGGTTCAGCCGGTTGTCGCGGTAATGCTGTTCGACGTCGTAATCGCGGGTGTAGCCCGCGCCGCCGTGCACCTGGATGGCCAGATCGTTGGCGGCCAGACACCATTGGCTGGGCCAGCTCTTGGCGATCGGGGTCAGGATGCGCAGCAGCATGCTCGCGCGAGTGTGCTCGGCCTCGTCGATGGCGCTGCGCTGTTGGTCGACCAGCGTCGCGCAGTACAGCTGCAGGGCGAGCGCGCCCTCCGCATAGGACTTCTGCGCCAGCAGCATTCGCCGCACATCGGGATGCCGCACGATCGGAATCTGAGGCGTGTCCTGACCCTTGACCGTGATGGGCCGGCCCTGCGGACGGCCGCGCGCGTAGTCGAGCGATTTCAGATAGCCGGTATAGCCGAGCGCCGTGGCGGCCAGCCCGACGCCCAGGCGCGCCTCGTTCATCATGTGGAACATGTAGGCGAGCCCACGATTCGGCTCGCCGACCAGATAGCCGACGGCCCCGGGCGCACCGCCGGGGGTGAAGGCGCCGTCGCCGAAAACCGGTGCGGTGTTGACGGTTCCGCGCCAGCCCATCTTGTGGTTGATCCCCGCCAGTACCACATCGTTGCGCTCGCCGAGCGAACCATCCTCGGCCACAAGGTATTTCGGCACGATGAACAGTGAGATGCCGCGCGTCCCGACCGGTGCGCCGGGGATCCGGGCCAGCACCAGATGCACGATGTTGTCCGCGAGCTCGTGATCACCGCCGGAGATCCACATCTTGCGCCCGAACACCCGATAGGCGCCGTCCTCCTGCGCGACGGCCTTGGTCGTGATGTCGGCCAGGCTGGATCCGGCCTGCGGTTCCGACAGCGCCATCGTGCCGAAGTACCGGCCCTCGAGCATCGGCCGGACATAGCGATCGATCTGTTCGGGCGAGGCGTGCGCGGCGAGCAGATTGGCGTTGCCCATCGTCAGCATCGGATAGCTGGTGGTGGCCAGGTTCGCGGCGTAGAACCAGGACATGCACGCGGTGAAGACGGTGTGCGGCAACTGCATTCCGCCGATCCGCTCGTCCATGCCCGCGCCGACCAGCCCGGCCGCGGCGAAGGCGTCGAGTGCCTGCTTCACCGCGGGCAGCAGATGTACCTTCTCGCCGTCGAAGCTGGGTTCGTGCAGATCGCCGTCGCGATTGTGCGGTGCGAAGTACTTCTCCGCCAGCTCCCGGCTGAGCGTGAGCACCTGATCGAAGGTCTCACGGGAATGTTCGCGATAGCGGTCCCGCTCGGTGAATCGGGCCACGTCCAGCCACTCGTAGAGTAGGAACTCGAGGTCGCGGGCGGACATGATGAGCGATGCCATAGCCCTCACCCTGCAGGTCTGCCGTCCGCCGCGCAACTTCGCGGCACGGGTTCGGCCAGCAGCGGCGCGACGAAGCGCTCGAGCAGGGCGTGCTCCTCGGTGTCGTCGCGGCCGGGCACCGTGAGCAGGGAGACGATGAGCCGGGTCAGCCAGCGGCCGAGCAGAGCCGGATCACCGTGGTCCGCGCCGAACACCGAACCCGCGATCGCCTCGATCACTGCCGAGGTCTGGGCGATACCCAGCGCGATACCCGCGTCGCCGGGACGGAACCAGGCGATCAGGAGGGGATCGGACCGCACGATCCGCAGGCTTGCCCGCATACCCGCCACCGCCCGCGCGCCCGGATCGGTGATGGCGCGGATCTCGTCGGTCACGGCGGCGGCGACCCTGCGGGCCTCGCGATGCACGAATGCCGATTGGACGGCCTGACGGCTGTCGAAGTAGCGGTACAGCGTGGCCCGGGAGCAGCCCGCCGCCCTGGCGATATCGGCCATCTGGGTGGCGGCCACGCCGTGTTCGGCGAACAGTTCGGCCGCCGCGTCGAGGATGCGTTCGGCCGCCGGGAGTGAGCTCACGCCGCCGCCCGGAACGGGACGTTGACCGGCCAGCGCACATAGCTGCCCTCTGCATAGCGGACGCCGTCGAGATCGACGGTGAATTCCGGGCATCGGGCCAGCAGTTGCCGCAGCGCGATGGTGGCCTGCATGCGGGCGGCGGCCGCGCCGAGGCAGTGATGGTTGCCGTTGCCGAAGGTGAGGATGGTGCGCGGATTCCGGGTTACCTCGAGTTCGGCTGCGTCCGAACCGAATTCGCGCTCGTCCCGGTTGGCCGCGGCGTACAGCAGCAGGACGCGGCGGCCCGCGGGAATGGTGACGCCCTCGATCTCGACATCGCGGGTGGTGGTGCGGGCCAGGCCCTGCACCGGCGAGGTGAGCCGCAGGAATTCGTCGATCGCGCCGGGGATCAGGCCGGGATCGTCGAGTAGCCGCTGCCGCTGCTCGGGATAGCTGGTCAGCAATTGCACCGCGCCGCCGAGGTTTCCGGTGGTGGTGTCGTTACCGCCGGTGATCATCGTGAAGGCGAAGCCGAGGATCCGCAGGATGCCGCCGATATCGCCGTCCGCGCCGAGGCCGGAGGCGACCAGAAGGGAGATGGTGTCATCGGCGGGCGCGACCCGGCGGCGCTCGATCATGGCGGTGAAGTACCCCAAGAGCTCGCCGACCGCCGCCTGGGCATGCGCGACGCCGCCGGTTGCCGAGGCCGCGACGATGGCCTCGCTCCATTCGTCGAACTTGGGCCGATCCGGTTCCGGCACACCGAGATAATGCGCCACGACCATGGTCGGCAGCGGTTTGAACAGCTCCACCGAGATGTCGCCGCCGCCCGCCGCGCACAGCCGCTCCAGCCGCTCGACGATGAAATCGGTTACCGCGGGCCGGATCTCGGCCACCTGCCGGGGCGTGAAGCCCTTGGCGACCCGGCGTCGAAACGCGGTGTGATCCGGCGGATCGGTGAAGACGAACGGCCGGTTCTCGCCGAGTCCGATCTCGCTCAGATTGTTGTAGTCGACGGTCAAACCCTGTGTGGAGGAGAAGGTTTCGGGATCGCGCACGGCCCGGTACACATCCGCGTACCGGGACAGCACATAGTAGTCCTCGTGTTCGCGGCCCGGCGGCACGATGTGATGCACCGGATCATGGTCGCGCAGTGCGGAATACATCTCCCAAGGATCGTGCCAGCTCGCGCCGGACCTCAGCTCGAATCGCACCGCATGAGACAGATCGCCACCCATGTATCGACGGTAGGGCGGCGCGGGTCAGTTGTCTAGAACCTGTTTCAATGCCGGCTGTGTCGGCGGGGTGCGCAGCCGCTCGTCCGCCCGTTCGAGCAGCTGGCACGCCGTCGCCTCGGTCACCTGATCGAAGCTGCGATACCACTGCCCGATGCTGTGGAACAGCGCGGGCGTCTCCAGGCAGATCACATTGTCCGCGGCGGCCGACAGCGCGCGGATCGGCCGGCACGAACCTACCGGCGTCGCGAAGACCACCCGTCCCGCCTGGCGCTTGCGTGCCAGCAGGCATGCGGCGCGCGCGGTGGCACCGGTGGCGACACCGTCGTCGACGAGCAGTACCGTGCGACCGGCCACCGGCAGCCGCTCCTGAATGCGCCGGAAGCGAGCCGCCCTGCGCAACACCGCTTCTCGTGCGTCCCGTTCCAGCCGCGCCCGCTCCGCCGGTCCGACGAACGCCCGCACCAACAGCTCGTCGTCGATCACCCGGACCCCGCATTCGGCGGCCGCGCCGAAGACCAATCGCGGGCGGCCCGGCACCTCGAGCTTATGCACCACGGCCACGTCCAGCGGTGCGCGCAGGGCGGTTGCCACCTCGTATGCCACCGGTATGCCGCCGCAGGGCACCCCGAGCACGACCGTATCCGGCCCGCCGAATGCCCGCAGACGTTCGACGAGTCGGCGGCCGGCTTCACGACGGTCGAGGAAAGGCATTGTCACACCAGGCAGTCGAGGGTGCGGAGGGCGAGCCAAGGTTCTGGACTCAGGGGAGACAGCTGGGAACTCTACGCCGAATCCGCCGGATCATGGGGCGAATTGATCGCGAACGCCTTCCCATTCGGTCTCGGTTTCGGCAGGCAACGAGGGGCGAACCCCCCTGCGCTCCCGTACGATCGCGTTCGAGTGCTCCGAGCCGGACAGGAGGAGGGGGAGGTTGCGCGTACCCCTAGCGGTTCGTGGCTGGGTCGAATGGCTGCGCCGCTTCGCCGCGACCACGCCCGGTGCGATCGTCGCGATCGTCGCCGCAGCCGTTGTGCTGTGCCTGATCTCGGGCCTGGTCGGCGCGGAGGAGTTGAGCGGCAAGACCGCTCGTCGCGACGCCGCGCTGCAGCGGTCCGAACCCCTGGCCGACGCCGCGCAGCGGCTGTACGTCGCGCTGTCGAGCGCCGACGCCGCCGCGGCCACCGCCTTTCTGACCGGTGGTATCGAATCCCGGGACGTCCGTGCGCATTACCAGCAGGCCCTCGCCGAGGCCGCCGACGCCCTGGCGACGGCCACCGCGGGCGCCTCCGATGCCGACACCCGCGCGATCGTCGCGCATATCGCCGCCGATCTGCCCACCTACACCGGGCTGGTGGAGACGGCGCGGGCGAATAACCGGCAAGGTTTTCCGGTCGGCTCGGCATATCTGCGCGAGGCCTCCGGAGTGATGCAGAATTCGTTGCTGCCCAACGCATCCCGGCTGACCGAGCAGCGGTTGGCGGCGGTGCGGGCCGATCAGCGGGCCGTCACCGCGCCGCCCTGGTTCACGCTGGTGTTGCTGGTGATCGTGATCGGCGCCGCGGTCGCGGCCTCGCGGATCCTGTTGCGGCGCACCAACCGCCGGATCAATACGGGGCTCGTGGTGGGCGCGGGCGCGGCGGTGCTGGCACTGCTGTGGATCGTCGCCGGAACGTTCGTGGCGCGCGGTGCGATCGACACCGGCGCGCAGGGCCCGACCGCGCGCAGCGACAACCTCGCGCAGGCGCGGATTCTCGCGCAGCAGGCGCGCACCGACGAGACGCTGGAGCTGATCACCCACGGCGACCCGACCGCCCCCGAACACGATTTCGGCACGAAGACCCAGCTGCTGAACAACGCCCTCGTTGCGGCCACCCCGCGCGATTCGCCGCTGCGCCAACAGTTCCAGCGCTGGTTGAACGGCCATCAGACCCAGATGAGCGCCTACGACGCGGCCGACTATTCGGCGGCGGTGAAACAGGCCATCGGGCCGGAACCGGAATCCTCGGCCAACCGCTTCACCGAGCTGGACACCGGGCTGCGCGACAACCTGGCCGCCACCCGCGCCGACCTGCGCGGGCAGATCGGCGCGGCCGGGGACGGCTGGTTCGGCGCGGCGGCGGGCACACTGGTGCTGATGGTGCTCGCGGCCGCCGGCGTCGTCGCCGGATTGTGGCCGCGGCTGAAGGAGTTCCTGTGAGTGGCGGGCATGCGCTGCGCGTGGTCGCGATGGTCGCGATCGCCTGGCTGCTGGCGGGCTGCGGCGCGGACCCGCGGGTACCGGCGAACCCGCCGGTGGTCGCGGCCGAGCCCGCGCCGCCCGGGGCCGCGGAGATCACCGCCGCGCCGAGTGCCGACGGCGACTGCGATACCAGCCTGCGGCCCGGACCGCAGCCGAAACCCGGTGCGATGCCGCCGAATTCGGCGATGGCGCGGATCGTGGCCAAGGGGCGCGTGATCGTCGGCGTCGATCAGAACACCTATCTGTTCGGCTTCCGCGATCCCGCCACCGGGCAGCTGGCGGGGTTCGATATCGATCTGGCCCGCGAGATCGCCCGGGATCTGTTCGGCGATCCGGATCGGATCGAGCTGCGGTCGGTCTCCACGGCCGATCGGGTGCCCGCATTGAAGGATCACCAGGTGGATCTGGTCGTGCGCACCTTCTCCACGACCTGTGACCGGCGTCGCGATATCGACTTCTCCGCTGTGTATTACCATGCGGCGCAACGCATTCTGGCCCCGGTGAATTCCGGGGTGAACTCCGCCGCCGATCTCGGCGGTAAGCGTGTCTGTATGACCTTCGGCGCCACCTCGGCCCGCCCGATGTTCTCGCTGCCCAACCGGCCGAGCGTGCGCGGCGTCGACGATTGGACCGACTGTCTGGTGCAGCTGCAGCAGGGCCAGGTCGATGCGGTCAGTACCGACGAGCCGATCCTGGTCGGGCTGGCCCAGCAGGACCGCAATCTGCAGGTGGTCGGCGGCCCGCTGGGATACGAGTCCTATGCGGTCGGGGTGCCGCAGGGGGAGCCGGAGATGGTGCGCTTCGTCAACGGCGTACTCGAACGCATTCGTGCCGACGGCACCTGGCAGCGTCTCTACGATCGGCATCTGGCCGTGCTGGGCCCCAGCCCGGGCCCGCCCGCCCCGCACTACAGCGAGTGAGCCGCCGATGAACGTGCTGACCGTCGCCGAGATCGACAACGAATTGGCCATGCGGGGACGGGAAAACGACGCCATCACCGCCACCCTGCTCGAATTGGATAAGCATCCGGGCCTGACACTGCTGCGCGGCTACCAGTCCACCGGCGCGACCGCCGCGCGCTGGCAACCGATGCGCGCGCGGCTGGATCTGATGTGGGAGGACTTCGGGCGCCTGCAGTCGATCCTGGACCAGGCGAAGGCGATTCGCGCGCGGCACGCCAAACCGGGCGACGCCGAACGGGCCGAACTCACCCGGCTGTTACGCGATCGCCCGCACGAGCTGTCGCGAATCCCGATCCCGATGGCCGAGCGCTCATTGACCGGGCCCAGGGAGCGGGTGCTGTTCGTGGGCATCGCCGACACGCTCGAGCGCATGCGCACGACCTTCCCGGAGATCGCCGAACTCCTCGACGCGGTCGATGCGATCAACAGCCGCGTGCTGTCCGGTCTCGCCCCGCTGCAGGCCCAACTCGAGCGGTTCGGCCCCGCCACCACCGAACTGCGCGCCATCGCCGCCGCGGTGACCGATCTCGTCGGCCGCTCGGCCACCGATCCGCTCGCCCTGACGATCCACGATATCGATTCCGGCATCAAGGAATTGACCGAACGCCTGCGCCGAGAGACCGAGGCGCTGGCCCAGCTCCGAGTCCTGACCGAGCATTGGCCCGCGGGCATCGCCGAGACCACGGCACTGCTGGACGAGCTACGCGCGGCCCACGAACGTACCGAGGCCACGCGGGTGGCGGCGGAGCACAAGATCCTCACGGCGCCGATCCCCGTGCCCACCGATCCGGGTGACGCGCTGCGATCCGAGCTGAAAACCCTTGCCGCACAGCGACGCCCGCAGTCGATCCCGCTCGCGGCGGCCGCCGCACTGCTGGACCTGCGCCTGCGCGCCGCGGAGGCACTCGAACAGGTCACGGCCGCCGAGCAATTGGCCCGCGGCCTGCTGGACCGGCGGGCCGAACTGCGGGGACGGCTGGACGCCTATCAGGTCAAGGCGGCCCGCCTGGGCGTGAGCGAGGATCAGGATGTGTTGTCGTCCAACCGGATCGCCACCGGGTTACTGTCCCGCCGCCCATGCGACCTGGCGGCGGTGACCCGAGCGGTGGCCGACTACCGCCAGATCATCGCGGAGAAATCAGGGAGGCCGGCATGACCTGCGGCGAACCGGGCTGCGGCGGAACCATCGTCGACGGCTACTGCGATATCTGTGGGACCGCGGCGAGTACCGAATCGCCCGCCGCCGCACCGGCCACGAAGTCCGGCACGGTCTGTGGTGAACCAGGTTGTGGTGGGACGATCGTCGACGGCTACTGCGATACCTGTGGCACCGCGCCGAGCGCCGAATCGCCCGCGGCGACGACGCCGCTGGCCGCGACCGCACGTTCGGCGCGCACCCGGTCGACCTCCAGTCGTTCCCGGCGCGGTCGGCTGGGCATGGGGATGGTCGACGTGCCTCGCGTTCCGCGGGTCGATCCGGCCACGGCCGTGCTCGACGATCCCGAGGTGCCGGAGAACAAGCGGTTCTGCGCCACCTGTGAGCGGCCGGTCGGTCGCTCCCGCGAGGACTCGCCCGGGCGCGCCGAGGGCTTCTGTCCACATTGCGGTACCCGATTCTCGTTCTCGCCCAAGCTGATCGGTGGCGATCTGGTCGGCGGGCAGTATCGGGTGGCGGGGCCGCTCGCGCACGGCGGGCTCGGCTGGATCTATCTGGCGACCGATACCAAGGTCGACGATCGCTGGGTGGTGCTGAAGGGTCTGCTGAATACCGGCGACCGCGATGCCATGGCCGCCGCCGTCGCCGAGCGGAGGTTCCTGGCCCAGGTCGAGCATCCGAATATCGTCAAGATCTTCAACTTCGTCGAACATCACGGCACCGACTACATCGTCATGGAATACGTCGGCGGTGTCTCGCTCAAACAGGTGCTGCGCCGCCGCCGCGAGGCCGGCGGCTCCACGCTGCCGCCCGCCCAGGCCATCGCCTATGTGCTGGAAATGCTTCCGGCGCTCGGCTATCTGCACTCGATGGGCCTGGCCTACTGCGATTTCAAGCCGGACAACGTGATGCAGACCGATGAGCAGCTCAAGCTGATCGACCTGGGCGCGGTCATGGCGATGGACGATGAGCGCAGTCCCGTCTACGGCACCGCCGGATATCAGGCACCCGAGATCGCCGATACCGGCCCGACCGTCGCCACCGAGATCTACACCGTCGCCCGGACACTGGCCGTACTCATGATGACGGTGCCGCAGCGCGACGGTCACTTCGCCGAACTGCCCGGCCCCGACACCGAACCGCTGCTGGCCCGGCACGAGTCGCTGCACCGATACCTGTTGCGCGCCACCGACTCCGAGCCGCAGGCGCGATTCGCGTCGATGGAGGAGGCCGCCGATCAGCTGACCGGGGTGCTGCGGGAGGTCCTCGCGGCCGAGGACGACACCCCGCGACCCGGCCTGTCGGTGAACTTCGGTCCGCCCCGCGCGGTATTCGGCACCGATGAGCGGTCGCTGGACGACGCCCGGGCGATCGTGGCCGCCCTGCCCGTGCCGCTGGTCGATCCGGCCGACTCCGGCGCGCCGCTGCTGGCGACCACCGGCGGTACGACGCTCGCGGAGCTGGAACCGGCATTCGAGGCCGGGCTGCGCTCGGTGGTCACCGGAGCGGCCGAATCGGTGGAGATTCCGCTGCGGCTGGTGCGTGCGGCACTCGAGGAGGGGGAAGCGGTCGAGGCGCAGTGCCGCATCGACGAGCTGACCCCGACGCTGGGCGAGGATTGGCGGCTGGCCTGGTATCGCGGACAGGCTCGGCTGCTCGTCGGCGAATACGACACCGCCGCCGCGGAATTCGAATCGGTCTACGCGACGCTGCCGGGTGAGGCGGCGCCCAAACTGGCATTGGCCGTCGCGGCCGAACTCGCCGCGCGCGACGGCATCGAGCCGGATACCGAGAGTGCCAGGGCCGCAGGCTATTACGCGACGGTATGGCGGACCGACCGGGGATACGTCAGCGCCGCCTTCGGACTGGCCCGCCTGCGCCGGGCCGCCGGAGATCGCGAGGGTGCCGTCGCCGCCCTCGACCAGGTGCAGCCCTCCTCGGCGCTGTACACCGAGGCGGGTGTCGCCGCCGTGGAAACCCTACTCGCCGAGGATGATCCGGGCGCACTCACCGAAACGCTGCTGCGCGGATGCGGCGGCCGCATCGAAAGGCTCACCATCGAATCGAAACGCCGGGCTGCCCAGATCCGGCTGCGCGTCCTCGAAACCACGCTGAGCTGGCTGTCGGCCGGACATACCGCGGCACAGGGTGATCCGCTGCTCGGCCGCGGACTCGACGAACCGGGCGTGCGCACCGGAATGGAACGGTGCTACCGCGACCTGGCCCACGAGTCCGAGGATATGTGGGACCGCTTCGACCTGGTCGACCGCGCCAATGCGGTGCGCCCGAGGTCCACGCTGTGAGCGCCGCGGCCTGCCCGGAGTGCGGCGCCCGCATCCGGATCACCGACCGCTTCTGCGAGGAGTGCGGGCGCGAGCTGGCGATCCGCCGGTCGGCGCTGCCCGATCTCGCCTTCGATCCCGCCGCCGTCTGCGAGGCATGCGGCGCGAAGGAGGTCGATCCCGACGGATACTGCGCCGCCTGCGGTGAGCTGCGCCGCCCACCGGACCGGGCCGGTGCCGATCTGGGTGCGGTGCATCTGGTCACCGATCGCGGAAAGGTACACGCGCGCAACGAGGATGCCGTCGCGGCGGCCGTGCTCGGCGCCCCCGCCGACGATCCGTTCACCGATGTCGCCCCCTCGGTCGGCGGCTCGGCCCCGACCGTCGAAGCGATCCCGATCGTCACCGATATCGCGGCCGCCCCGTCGGCCGTCGTGATCACCGTCTGCGACGGCGTATCCACCTCGGAGGATCCGCAGGCCGCCTCGGGGGCCGCGGCGCGCGCAGGCGTGGACGCCTGCCTGACCGCGCTGGCGGCCGACCGGACGGCCCGGGAGGCGGTGATGGCGGGACTGGAGGCGGCCTTCCAGGCGGTACGGGAGGTGTCGGTGGCCGACGGGCACAGTCCGTCGTGTACCTATGTCACCGCGGTGCTGCGCCCTTGTGACAGCGGCGAATTCGAGATCACGATCGCGAATGTCGGTGACAGTCGGGCATATTGGCTGCGTACGGACGGCGGCGCCGCCGACCCGCCCTCGCGTCGGCTGACCGTCGACGATTCCTGGGCGCAGGCGCTCGTCGACGCCGGGGTGATGGATGAGGCGGCGGCCATGCGCGATCCGCGGGCCCATGCCCTGGTCCGCTGGCTGGGCGCGGACTCCGACCATACGGCCGCCGAGACCGGCGTGCATTCGCTGCGGGTCCGCGGCCCGGGCGTGCTGCTGCTGTGCAGCGACGGCCTGTGGAACTACCTGCCCGACGCCGCCGATCTGGCCGCCATCGCCACCACCGCCCCGCCCGCGACGGCCGCCCGCAACCTCGTCGACTACGCCATCCATTGTGGTGGCGGGGACAACATCACCGTCGCTGTCGCGCCCGTTCGCGTGGTCAATTCAGGAGATCCATCATGAGTGCAGAAGAAGGACAAGGCATTTCGGTCGAGATCGACCAGAACGCGTACCTGGGCGAAGGAGCGGACCGGGTCGATGCCGTCGTGACCGTGGGTACCGGTCCCGACTTCGCGGTCGCCGGGCCGCCGCCGGAGCGGCTGGAGATCATCATCATCGACTGCTCCGGTTCGATGGGCGCGGGCGATCGGTTTCCGGGCGCCCGCCGCGCCACCGTCGCCGCGCTCGACGAGCTGCCCGACGGCACCCTGTTCGCCATCGTGCAGGGCACCTCGGAGGCGCAGGTGGTCTTCCCCCGGCGCGGCCCGCTCCAGCGCGCGAATCACGAATCCCGCACGGCGGCAAAGCATGAGCTGGACAGGTTGCGCCCCTACGGCGGCACCGCCATGGGTACCTGGCTGGGCCTGGCGCGTCAGATCGCGCTGCAGTATCCGCACGCGATGGCGCATGCGATCCTGCTCACCGACGGCAAGAACGAACACGAGGCCCCCGAACAGCTCGCCGCCGAGATCGCGAAGTCGCAGGGGCACTTCACCTGTGACTGCCGCGGCGTCGGAAGTGATTACGTGGTAGCGGAATTGCGCGCGATCGCCTCGGCCCTGCACGGTTCGGTGGATGTGGTGAAGGAGGGTTCGCAGCTGGCCTCGGACTTCCAGGCGATGATGCGCAGCTCGCTCGCCAAGACCATTCCCGAACTCACCCTGAGGATCTGGAGCCCGGCGGGCGCGACGGTGCATTTCGTCAAGCAGGTGGCCCCGACCATCGAGGATCTCACCGCCCGCCGCATCGAGGCCGGCGCGCAGGTGGGGGAGTATCCACTCGGCGCCTGGGGCGCCGAGGAGCGTGACTATCACGTGCAGGTGCGCGTCGAGCCCGCGGCGCCCGGCCGGGAGAAGCTCGCGGCCCGCATCAGCGTGGTCGCGGGCGACGAGGTGGTCGGCCAGGGCCTGGTCAAGGCGGTGTGGACCACCGATACCGAGCTGTCGGCGCGGATCAGCCGCCGCGTCGCCCATTACACCGGCCAGGCCGAACTGGCGGAGGCGGTGCAGGAGGGGCTCGCGGCCCGCAAACAGGGCGATCTCGATACCGCCACGGCCAAGCTGCAGCGCGCGATGGTACTGGCCTCGGAATCCGGAAACGAGGGCACCGCAAAGCTTTTGCGCAATGTCGTCGAGGTGGACGAGCGCAACGGCACGATCCGGCTGCGCCGCTCGGTGGACGCCTTCGACGAGGCCGCCCTGGATGCCCGATCGACGAAAACCGCTCGGGTGCGGAAGGAGTCGTGATGGTCAGCTGCCCCGAGGGTCACCCGACCGCGGCGACCGATTACTGCGATATCTGCGGCGCCGCGATCGGCCCGTCGCCGCTGGCCGCGGTGACGGCCGCATGTCCCGCCTGCGGTGCGCCGATCGCGGGTCGATTCTGTGAGGCGTGCGGTCATGATTCGGCCCTGCCCACTGCCTCGCGCATCGCGCCGACCGTGGTGGTCGGCGGCAATATCGGTGGGGGACAACCGATATGGGTCGCCACGGTGGCCGCCGATCACGAGTTCTACGAGCGCGTGCAGGCTCGGAAGGGTCCCGACGCCGACCGGGTGGAATTCCCGTCCTATTATCCGCCGCGCCGAATCGTGTTGTACGGCAGCGATTTTCTGATCGGCAAGCACAGCGTGTCGCAGGGCGTGGAGCCCGATATCGATCTGGGCATCGCACCGGTCGATATCGGCGTCTCACGCGCTCATGCGCGCCTGCACCTCACCGCGGACGGCATCACGGTCACCGATCTCGGCTCCACCAACGGCACATCCCTGAACGGTATCGACCATCTCATCCCGCCGAATACACCCGTGCCGCTCGGCGACGGGGCCCGCGTGCACGTCGGCGGTTGGACCACGATCACCCTTACGGTCGAGCAGCCGTCCTGAAACGGCTTGTGGCACGGCCCTTCTCGACCAGATGTGCCGGGGCCGTCGCCGGGGATCCGGCATCGTAGGGCGGCTGCGGATCGTATTCCGTCGCCAGCTGGATCGTCATGGCCTGTTCGTCGCCCGCGATGATGCCGGTCAGCCGCAGCGCCATATCGATTCCGGAGGAGACGCCCGCCGCCGTCACGTACTTGCCGTCGATGACCACCCGCTCGGACGTGGAATGCGCACCGAGACCGGCCAATTCGTCCAACGCCAGCCAGTGCGAGGTGGCCCGGCGGCCGTGCAGCAGCCCCGCCGACGCCAGCAGCAACGAACCGGTGCATACCGAGGTCGTCCAGGTGCTGGTGGTATCGACCGCGCGCAGCCAGTCCATCAGTCGCTCGTTGTCCATCTGGTCGGACTGCCCCGGCCCGCCGGGTACGAGCACGATGTCCGGCCGGGTCACCTCGTCGAGCCGCCGATCGGCGATCAGGGACAGACAACCGGTATCGGCGCGCAACGGCCCCGCCTGCTCGGCGACGAAAACCGTTTCGGCACCGGGGATTCGGCTCAGCATCTCGTAGGGCCCGACCGCATCGAGGGCGGTGAACCGGTCGTAGAGCACGATCGCGATCTGCAGTGGGCTACCGGCCATGCCTCCATGGTCGACCCGCGCCCCGATGTCCGCAACGACGAGTAACCCACCTTTCCGGCCACGGGAACCGGACGGAAGTTCGGACAAAGCACACCGATCGGACTGCTGGCTTGTTCCGTCGGCCGAAATCCCCGAGGGCCATTCATAGACCTGGACAAGCGGGGTGGTGCCGCTCACATTTACACTGCCCCGACCGGGTAGTCCAAGGAGTAACAGATATGCCAGCTAGTCCAGCCATGCGCGACCTGTTCCGTCGCAAACCCATCGAACTGATCGAGGACGAGTCCAGCGGTCTGCAGCGGGCCCTTGGCCTGTGGCAGCTGACGGCCATCGGCGTCGGTGGGATCATCGGCGCGGGCATCTTCGCCCTCGCCGGTGCGGTCGCGCACGACAAGGCCGGTCCGGCCGTGCTGATCTCGTTCCTCATCGCCGGTGTGGCCAGCGCCGCGGCCGCGCTGTCCTATGCCGAATTCGCGGGCCTGATCCCGAAGGCGGGGTCGGCCTATACGTATGGCTATGCGGTGCTCGGCGAGCCGGTCGGGTGGTTCATCGGCTGGGATCTGCTGCTGGAGTACACCGCGATCGTCGCGGTGGTCGCCATCGGCATCTCCGGATACGTCTCGTTCCTGTTGGAGCAGTTGCATATTCACCTGCCGGTGTGGATGCTGGGCGCGCCCGGAACGGGTGCCGGGCACAAGGTGGATCTGTTCGCGGCGCTGATGTGCCTGCTGATCGCGTATCTGCTGACCCAAGGCATCAAGGCGGCGGCGCGATTCGAGACGATCGTGGTCGGCATCAAGATCGTGGTCGTGCTGATCGTGATCGTCGCCGGCGCGTTCTACATCAAGACCGGCAACTACCACCCGTACTTCCCGTTCGGCTTCGGCGGCGCGGTGACCGGCGCCTCGACGGTGTTCTTCGCGGTATTCGGCTATGACGCGATGTCGACGGCCGCGGAGGAGTCGATCGACGCCAAACGCCATCTGCCCAGGGCGATCATCTACTCGCTGATCGTCTCGATGGTGCTGTACGTGCTCGTATGCCTGGTGCTGACCGGCATGCAGAAGTACACCGATATCAACCCCAAGAGCGGTCTGTCCTCGGCGTTCGCGGCCGTGGGACTGTCCGGCCTGGGCAGCCTGATCGCGGCCGGCGCCATCGTCGGCATCATGACCGTGCTGTTCACGTTCATGCTCGGCGTCACCCGCGTCTGGTACTCGATGAGCCGAGACGGCCTGCTGCCCCAGTGGTTCGCCAAAACCCATCCCGTGCGCAAGGTTCCGACCCGCATCACCTGGATCGTCGGAATCGCCTCGGCCGTGATCGCGGGCCTGCTCCCGATCGGCCAGGTCGCCGAGTTGACCAACATCGGCATCCTGCTGGCCTTCATCATCGTCTGCGTAGCGGTCATCGTCCTGCGCTACCGCCAGCCCGACCTCCCCCGCACCTTCCGTACCCCCTTCATGCCCGTGGTCCCCTTGGTAGGCATAGCCTTCTCGGTCTGGCTGATCACCGCCTTGGAACCCATCACCTGGCTCCGCTTCGCCGTCTGGTTCGTCCTGGGCATGATCTTCTACTTCGCCTACAGCCGTCGGCACTCCCTCCTGGCCACCGGCCGCGACACAACCACTCAGGTCGGCTGACCGCCACCCCTGCCCGGACTCCGTCCGGGCAGGGGACTGGGGAGGGGACCGTCCGGGGAGGGACTGGGGAGGGGACCGTCCGGGGAGGGACGGGGGAGGACTCCGTCCGGACAGGGGCCATCGATATCAGATCCGCTGGGACCTAGCGACAGAGCTCGGATCAGAGATAGTATTCGAACATGTATTCGAATCGGGATGAAGTGATGGAGCAGGCGGCGGAATCGTTGGTGGCCATCGCCGCCACTTTGCTCGAGGCTCCACTTACGCCGCTGTCCGATGACAGTGTCGTGGAACTGGCACGCCAGGTCGAACGCAGTATGCGGATGCTCATTGCGGTCCGGCAGCGACTCGCGGGCTCGCCGCGGCCCTGATCGACTGTGTCCAATTGGACACGCCGAGAAAATGAAACGGGTTCGAGTTACACGCGTGTAAGACTGTCGATGCACAGTAATGCTCTCCTCATTACAGGAGGACCGTCTATGACGAATTCTGTTGCACCGCTCGATCTACCCAAGCCCTTGGTGATCACCCTGGGTAATCTGAAGGGCGGCGTCGGGAAGACCACTTCCGCGTTCTTCCTCGCCGGCTACTTCGCGCAGGTGCATAAGCTGCGTGTGCTGGTGATCGACGCCGATCCATTGAGCCAGACCGGATACTCCTGGTACCGGAGGTTGCTCAAGGGCGAGATCGAAGTGCCTTTCACGCTCATCGCATTTCCGTCCCGGCATGTCGGCGATTGCATCACCGACAATGCCGCGGACTACGACGTGGTGATCGTGGATGCCGGTGGTGAATCCGCGGATATCTTCAAGGCCGCGATTCCCTCTACCGACGAGCTCATTCTATTGACGAGCGTGAGTCCATCGGAGGTGAAACGAGTGCCGAGTACCTATCGGGCCGCCGAGGAGGCGGCCGCCGATGCGGCCCGCGAAATACGGGTCCGCGTGCTGATGACAAAGGTTCCGGTGACGATGAAGAACGGTGTCAACGTCTCCACGGAATATCGCACCCAGCGTTCACATCTCGAGGATGCCGGGTATGAGGTTTTCGAGTCCTATCTCAGTGCCTGGAAGTGGTATCGGGAAGCCGCCGATGGGGAAGTCGGCGAGGGTGCCGAGAATCCACTCTCGGATCTGGGTGAATACGGCCAGGTGGGCGATGAGCTGGTCAGTCCCTACCGCGTCGCGCTGGGGGTGCCCGCCTGATGCCTCCGCAACGCAGGAAATCCGTGATAGGCGGTGCGGCCGCGGCCAATCCGCTGGCCGATACGGCCGAACACACCCCGCCGGTATCGCCGCTGCGCGATGCCGAATGGCGGCGGTCGGGTGCCACGTTGACCGTGGTGCCGACGGTGCCGGATCCGGCAGCCACCGTGCTGAACATGCCGCTGCCCATGGCCGGCGACGGCCCGCTGAGCGAGCGGGAGCAGGATCAGCTCTCGGCCTGCGAATCCTCGATCGGCACGCTGCGCCTGGCATTCTGGGCGGCCGGTCGAGCCCTGCAGATCGTGCGGGACGGCCGGTTGTATCGCGACGCCTACACCACCTTCGACGATTACGTGGAACAGCGGTGGGAAATGCAACGCTCCTACGCGCACAAGCTGATTCGCGCATGGCCGCTGGCCGCCCGGCTGCACCCGATGGCACCGGGAATCAACGAGGGTCAGATCCGGGAATTGCTCCCGGTGGCGACCGAATACGGCGAGGAGGCCGCGGTGACGGTCTACGCCACACTGGCCGCCGGTGAATCGAAGGTCACCGCGGGCCGGATTCGCGAGGCGATTTCGGTATTGCCCGAACAATTCGAACGGGATCATGTGGTGCAGCGATTGCAATCCTGGTTGCGCGGAGAATTGCCCGATCCCGCATCCGATCGCCCGGTGGATTTGTTCAGCAGTGTGGAATCGCGTCTGGTGGCTCTGGGCCGTCGGGTCGTCAAGGGTTCCGGTGACGATCCGAATGCGGCCCGTGAATTCGCCGCCAAATTGCGCGACCTGGCGGCGCGAATCGAACAGCAACTGAGCGCCTGATCGGTCGAGAAAATGCCCCGCAGCGGAAAAACAATCCGCGGCGGGGCATTTCTTCGTAATCTGTTGGTTTTCAATTGTTTATCGCGTTGTTATCAATAAATGCGTGTTTCCGTTTGGAATTCAATTGGGCCGGGCGAAGGATGGTTTCTCGGATCCGCTGTACCGAATGCACATCGCGTCGTTTTTCGAAACTGTTCGGAGCGCCGGGCGAAGGTCCGGACTCCGATGAAAGGATCGGAGGACCGCATCATGGCAGAAAACAGCGAAGGCCGATTAACCAGCTGTCTGCGGCCGTTGCTCTGGTGGATGATGGCGGCCGCGGTCGTCGTGCTCGGCACGATCGGTGCCCTGCTGCTGACCACCGGACAGGCCTCGGCGCAATCGGTCACCGTCCCGGGTATCGGAGTCTTCGACATCCCCGGCCCGGTCGCGACGCCCGGCGGCATGCCGGACGCTCTAGTCGCGATCCCCGAAGATGTTGCCGCGCCACCCGTTTCGGATCCCACTCGGCGCTCCGCCGCCGCCCCGTCCGAGACCGGCGCCCCGGCGCCCATCCCGGGACTGATGGGCTGCTCGATCGTCGCCGATGTGTTCGCGGCCGTCCAGTCGCTGGTCCCCGGACTCGACCTTCGTTCTCTGCCAGCGCTTCCCGGCCTGACGCCCCAGCCCGAGCCGCAGCCCGCCGCCCCGGCCGTGACGCCGGAGAAGACCCACGGCCAGCTCGCCGTGGAGGCGGCCGAATCCAAGCTCGGCTCCTCCTACGTCTTCGGCTCGGCCGGACCGGATTCCTTCGACTGCTCGGGCCTCGTGCAGTGGTCCTATGAACAGGCCGGAGTCGAATTGCCCCGCACCAGTTACGAACAGCTCGATGCCGGAACGCCGGTCGCGATCGACGACTTGCAGCCGGGTGATCTGGTGTCGTTCTACGGCGGTGATCATTCCGCGCTCTACGCCGGTGATGGACAGGTGATCCACGCCGCGACCAGCGCGACCGGCGTGGTGATGTCACCGATTTCGGAGATGCCGGTCAGCGGCGCGCGACGTTTCTGAATTCGGCTGCGCGACAATCCAAACAGCACTGCAAACGTACTTGCATATGGTCTTTCGTGATGCCCGAATCGCGGGACTGGTCGAATCCCGTCTCGACTGCGATTATCTATTCTGTGCCGAAATCTCGTTGCGGCACAACGCAGGCGAGGATGTGAGGGGAAGCAGGTGATCGACCACAACCGGGCGAATTCCGACGGGGCGCCGTTCGGGCCGATTCGTCCGGAACATGCCACCGACGGCTGGGCACTGGCCGGCGGTCCCGCGGAATGGTGGCTCACCAAGGATTTCGGCGCATTGCACGGCCGGGTGAAGGCGTCGACGCGCAGCACCTGTACCTGGCGGATCGGCAGACCCGACGGCAGCCTTATGCGCGAGGCCTCGGCGCGGTCGGTCGACGACGCCAAGACCTCGGCCGACGAGTGGATTCGCGAGCAGGCGAACCACGCCGACCGACCGAGCGAACTCTAACGGCGCGGGACGTCCTGACGCGGCCACTGCCGCCCACTGTCGGCCAGGCCCGGATCGACGGCCGGCCGCCGCCGATCGGCGGAGATCCGTTCGGCCGAATCGATCTCGGCCAGACCCACCAGCACGATCAGCATCATGGTCACCAGGGTGACGATCACGATCAACGGCGTGAGCAGCTGCATGGCATCGGAGCCGCCGGGCATGGTGTCGTGATGGCCGTGTTCGGCCTGCATGGACGCCATTCCGGTGTAATGCATTCCGCATACCGCCAGACCCATGATCAGGGCCGCGCCGAGGGTGGCCGGGAAGCCGCGCAGATGCAGCATGAACCACAGCGCTGCGGTCGCCGCCACCACCGCGATCACGATGGACAGCGCCACCAGTGCCGGCCGATAGTGCACGACCGCCTCCGATCGCATGGCGTGCATGCCGAGGTAATGCATCGAGGCCACGCCCAGTCCGGTGATCGCCCCGCCGATCGGCAGCGCCAGGATCTCGCGCCGCCCGCGCACGACGATGGACAGCCCGACCCACACCACCACGATCGCGATGGCCGCGCTGAGCAAGGTCATCATCATGTCGTAGTGAATGGTGACGCCGACGATCGAGAATCCGAGCATCGCGGTGAAATGCATGACCCAGATGCCCGCGCCGCCGAGCGCCACGGCCGCGGCGATCAGCCAGCCGCCGGGCCAGCGGGCCGAGCGGGCGTGGAATGCGCATCGCAAGGCGAGTACCGATCCGATGACCGACATCAGATAGGCCAGGGCCGGCGTCAGCCACCCGTGGTTGAAATGATCCAGTTGCAGCACGCGAACTCCGTTGGGGGCGTTGTGATCAATCCGTTATGTGACCGTCAGATGCGGCGGCGTGGCCGCCGGTCGCACCTTGTGCACGAAGTCGCGGCGGAGCGCGTGATAGGGCTCGCCGGGGTGATAGAAATTGCGGCGCATCTGCGCCAATTCGCTTGCGCGATATGCCGATAGCGGCCGGTCCGCCTCGTCTCCGGCGCGCCGCCGCTTCTTCGCGACCAACCGGTCGGCCAATTCCGATGCGGCGGAGAGGTTTTCGGCATCGCGTCGCACCCGGGACCAGAACTCCTCGGTATCGCCGGGCAGGGCGCGGTCCACCAGGCCCAGATTCGCGGCCGCGCGGGCGCCGACGGGCAGGGCCTCGCGGATGAGCCGGTCGGCCTCGGCCGCGCCCACCCGCCTCGGCAGCGTATAGGTCCAATACTCCGAGCCGTGCAGGCCCATCAGCCGATAGTGCGGATTGAGCACCACCGATTCGCGGCACCACACCTCATCGGCGGCCAGGGCCAGCATCACCCCGCCCGCGGCGGCATTACCGGCCAACGCCGCGACGACCAGCTTGTCGGTGGTGGTGAGGATCGCCTCCACCAGATCGTTCATGGCATTGATGTTGTGCCACGACTCCGTGGCCGGATCGTCGGATGCCTCGATCACATTGAGGTGGATGCCGTTGGAGAAGAAGTCGCGGGCCGGACCGAGGACCAGCACATCGACCGGACGCGTGCAGGCGTGGCGATACGCGGCCAGCAGGCGCCGGCACTGTTCGGTGCTCATCGCCCCGCCTCCGAAGGCGAATTCGAGGTAGCCGACCTCGTTCTCCTCGCGGTAGCGCAGTTCCGACCAGGTGTCGCGGGTGGCGGCCTCGGCCGGGGTGACAGGGGCCTCGGGAACGTCGGGCAGATCCCGCCCGAGCGCGATCGTCGCGGGCAGTTTGTAGGTGGCCGGGCCGCCGGGTATGCGGCGAGATCGCAACTGCGGCAACCACACCGCGCCATCGACGGTCGCGCGGCAGATCGCGCCGTCGCGGGTGGCGAGCACCGCGCCCGGCCTGCCGCGCAGGCGGTCCTCACCGAAACCGCCGTGCAGGAAGAACTCTCGGCCGTACAGCTCGTCGAGCACGCCCGGCTGGGAGTCCGCGGCGCGGAGCTTGCGCAGGACCGTGGCGGTATCGTCGGCGGTCCAGTCGATCCGGCGGTAGTGCTGCTCGTGGTAGGGACGCAGCCGTCCGTGTACGTCGGGGCGATCGTAGTCCAGCGGCTCGGGCGCGAATCGACCTGTGGCGAAACGGTTTACGGCCGTCAAGACAGCACGGACCGCGGCGTCGGCGACCTCGTTGCGGTAGAGCTCGCTCTTACCGCATGCGGCGACCGCGAACGGTTCGGTGGCCCAGATGGGCCCGGCGTCCATATCGGCGACGGCCTGCAGGACGGTGACGCCCCAGGCCCAGGCGCCCTCGTGGATGGCCCAGTCGAGCGAGGAGGGCCCGCGATCGCCCTTCGGCCCCGGATGCACGATCAGCACGGTATGCGCGGTCCAGATGTCCTCCGGAATCGCGGTCGTCAGCATGGGCGCCAGAATCAGTTCGGGCTCGAATTCGGTGACCCGCGTGCGTAAGTGATCGTCGCCCAATGCCAGCTCGATCCCCACCTCGTGGCCGCGCTCGCGCAGCTCTGCGTGCACGCGCTGCGTGAGGCTGTTGAATGCGCTGGCGACCAGCAGGATCCGCACGTTCCCTCCTCGATCCGGCCCTCCGGTGTAAAGCTGAATGAGAAGTTAGTCCGGAATTGCGGTAACCGCATCTCGTTGCGCTCCTTGCAATATCGGACTTCCGGTATGAAATCGTCTTGTGCGCCAACGGAATTAGCAAGGTGATCTGCATCACCGCGTCTGGCCTTCGGTGGTGCGAATCGACTTGTCATCCAAAGCATTACGGTGAGTCGTTTTCTGGCTACCGTTCAGCATCTAAGCCTTGTCTCAGGCTCATGATCTACTATTCAACTACGTAGATGGGTCGCTATGCCGGTGGTGACCAGGGCACACGACTGCAGAAAGGCACTGTGGCCATGACGCGAAGTGTTCCGACGACGATGTCGGCACCGCACGGAGCTACTCGAACCAGTTCGTCAATGGCAATCGGCGCTCGTCGACGGATATCGGCGTTCGCCATGATTCTTCTGGCCGCCGCGGCCCTGACCCTCCAGGCGACCACCGCGGCGGCGGAACCCGATGCGCGCGGCGGTATTTCGAGCGGGGTCAATCAATCCACACCCTCGTTGGGAGATCACTTCGTCGACCCCGGGGGTTTACGGCACACCGACTCGAATCCTGCCCTGCAGGCCGAACATAACGAGTCCCGCCGCATTTACCATCGCGAGCGCATCCAGGATCTGGAGGGCCGCTATACCGATAACGATTCCGGTGGCGGCGGGGCGCTCTGCCGTCCGCATGCCAACTGGTGCTGATGTCGGCGAGCCGAGGGCCCTGTGCGACAACCGAACGGTTGTCGCGCAGGGCATTTCCCGTTACGTCAGGTTCCCGTCGCGACACAGCGAGCCTCGGCGCCAGGTGGGCTCGGGGCGTGGGCTGACCGCGTCGAAGCTCCACTCCGAGATCGGCGCGACGGCCTTCCAATAGATCCTGCCGTCGCGATTGGGGACGGCTTGGTAGATGTCGTCGGTGCCCGGGATCAGCTGATTGCCGGTGCAGTAGTCGGTGTAGCTGGTTCCGGGCTGGCGCGCGCCGCCGCTGAACAGGCCGGTGGGGTCGGTATACGCGCCGGGATTCGGGACGGTGCTCAGCTGGGTGGTCGCCGCGCCACGAAACCAATGTGGCCCGCCGAGGTTGTCGGTGCCGCAGGTGAAGGCGCGTCCGCCGGCCACGATCGGCGTCCCCTGGGGATGGGTGACGCCCGCCCACAGGCAAGCCGCTCCGGATCGGGTGACCGCCGTCCTGGTCTCGGCCTGTGCCGTCGCGGCCCCGAGGCCGACGGTCAGCGCCGCGACCGCGGGCAGGGCGAGGATCGCTCGTCGGGTGCGAAGCGCTGCGGTTCGTGCCATGGCGTCGTTGCCTTCCCATTCATCTACTATCTACGTACGTAAACAGTAGATGATCTTCCTGAGCGCCCGATGAGGATTCGATCCCAACCGGAAGCTCTCGGGCACCGAATACCTATCGGTGCGCCTCATCCTGAGGGGCGCACCACCTCGGGTACCGCGACCCCCTGTCCCGGCCTGTCGTCAACCGATTCGGCTGGGCACAGGGGGAGGCGGGTTACCGGCCCGCGGGTTCCGGCGGTTCGAGGTGCGCCCACGGGCTCGCGGCCTCCAGCTGCGCCGCGAGCTGCAGGAGGAGGTATTCGCTGCCGGGGGCGCCGATGAACTGGCTGCCCAGCGGCAGACCGTCCGGGGTTCGATACAGCGGCACGCTCATCGCGGGCCGTCCGGTGATATTGGCCAGCGGCGTGTACGGCGTGACCGCGAAGTTGGCGAGTACGAGTTCGCGGAAGATCCTGTTGTTGGTCATCGCCCGGCCCGCGCCGAGTCCGAGCAGCGGTCCGCCGAGGCGCTGGATCAGCTGCGGGGTGTCCAGCTCGCCGATGCGCGGCGGTGGCGCGGCGACGGTGGGGGTGAGCAGCAGATCGTAGTCGGCGTGCAGATCGGCCAGGGCCCGCGTGTAATCGTTCCAGCGTTCATAGGCCGCGACCAGTTCGGGTGCGGTCAGCGAGCGTCCGGCCGCGGCCAACATCCTTGTGTCGAAATCGAATCGGCGTTCCGGCACGCCCACATTGCGGCGGACCAGGTCGAGAACGGCGGCGGCATGGGCAGTCCAGACCGTGGTGAAGTCCGCGGCCAGCTGCCTGCCGTCGAATATCGGTGCGGCGTCGTCGATCTGGTGGCCCAGGGATTCCAGTAGCGTCGCGGTCTGCTCGACCGCGCGGATCGCCTCCCCGTGTACCGCGGTGCCGATGGGGGATTCGCGGCTGATGGCGATGCGCAGTCGGCGGGGGGCGTTGGTCACCGCGTCGGCGAAGCTGTGGCCGGGGCCGCAGTGGTAGTACCGTGCCCCGGGATCGGGTCCGGCGAGGATGTCGAGCATGACCGCGCTATCGCGGACGCTGCGCGACAGCACCCCGTCGGTCGCGAGGCCGTGCAGGTGGTCGCCCCCGGCGCCGCCGCACGGCACCAGCCCACGGCCGGGCTTGAGGCCGAACAGTCCGGTCCAGGCCGCCGGAATCCGGATCGAGCCGCCACCGTCGTTACCGCCGGCCACCGGGACGATGCCCGCGGCCACCGCCGCGGCCGAGCCGCCCGAGGAGCCGCCCGGGGTTCGGTCCAGATTCCACGGATTGCGGGTGGCACCGTAGGCCGAGGACTCTGTGACGCCCTTGATCCCGAATTCGGGGGTGGTCGTCTTACCGAAGATCACCAGTCCCGAATCGAGCCAGCGGCGCACCGCAATGCTGTGGCTCTCGGCCGGAATCCGTTGCAGCGAACGGGTTCCGGAGGCCGTCGGATATCCGGCGAAATCCTGCAGCAGATCCTTGATGAGGAAGGGGACGCCCGCGAACGGGCCCTCGATCGGACCCGCCGCGCGGGCCCGGCCGACATCGTCCATGAGCAGACTCACCGCATTGACCGCCGGGCCGACCTGTTCGTAGCGCGCGAGCGCGGCCTCGAGCAGTTCGGTGGGATGTACCTGTTTCTCGGCGACCAGCCGGGCGAGGCCGACCGCGTCATGGGCCCGGTATTCGTCGTATCGCATGGGCCCTCCTGGGCGTTTTCATCGAGCAGACCACCGACGATAGCAGTTCCATATGGTTTTGCAACCGATCGGTACGCCTATCTGAAATCAACGGCTGACCAGCTACGATGGCGGCGATGACCGAAACCCGTATCGATGGCCGCAAGCTCCGCTACCAGCATCGCCGCCCCGAGCTGCTGGAGGCGGCCACGGAGTATGTGCTCGACCACGGCGTGGCCGCGCTGTCGCTGCGCCCGATGGCGACGGCGCTCGGGGTCAGTCACGCGACGCTCATCCGGCACTTCGAGACCAAGGAGGGTCTCGTCGCCGAGGTGCTCGGCCGCATCCGTGCGGATTTCGAATCCCGTTTGCTCTCCGAGGAATCCGGCGATGCGACCACCGGATCCGAACTCATGCGCGGGATCTGGCGCCGCCTGTGCCAGCCTCGTGAACAGCGTCAGTTCCGCGTGCTGTTCGAATTGGCCGCCGCCGCAGGCTATTCGAGCATCCGCGGTACCGCCCTGCCCGACACCCTGATCACCGGCTGGCTCACCCTCCTCGAGGAATCGCTGCTGCGCTACGGCTGGCCCCGCTCGACCGTCGCACATGCCGCCACCCTCGTCCTGGCCCAGGTGCGCGGCCTGCAGATCGACCTCATCACCACCGGCGACCGCGACCGGGTCGACCACGCCTTCGAACTGATGCTCGGCATGCTGGAGCGCACGGGCCTGAGCGGACAATAGGGGTACGTCGAACGTGCTACCGCACGGAAACGTCGTGTTCATCCTGGACTCGTAGCGTGTTGTTTTGCCTGCTCGAGCGAGCGAAGGGACGACCGGTGAGCGAATCGGATACGGCCGCACGGGGTTTGACGCGGCGAAGGTTTCTCGGGGGTGCGGCGCTGGCGGCGGCGTTCGCGGCCATGCCGCCGAATGTGCGGCGGGCGCTGGCCGATCCGGTGGCGCCCAAACCGATCGAGCATGTGGTGCTCCTGATGCAGGAGAACCGGTCGTTCGACCACTACTTCGGGACCATGCCGGGGGTGCGCGGATTCGCCGATCCGCAGGCCCTGCACTTCCCCGACGGGACCTCGGTGTTCCAGCAGCCCGATCCGCAGAATCCGGACGGCTATACGCTGCCCTTCCACCTGGACACCTATCGCAACAGTGTGCAGAAGATCCCGTCCACCTCGCATGCCTGGGCCGTCCAGCACCAGGCGCTCAACGGCGGCGCGATGGATCAGTGGCTGCCCGCGCACCGCAGGGCCGACGGTAAGAACGGGCCCTATGTGATGGGCTACTACGAACGAGCCGATATCCCGTTCCATTTCGCGCTGGCCGACGCGTTCACCGTGTGCGATGCCTATCACTGTTCGGTGCTCGGACCGACCTGGCCCAATCGCATGATGTGGATGACCGGGACCATCGATCCCGACGGCAATGGCGGTGGCCCGATCACCGCCAATATCCCCGCGCTCGGCGGCTACAGCTGGACCACCTATGCCGAACGGCTCGAACAGGCGGGGATCAGCTGGAAGGTCTACAACGAGATCGATGACTACGGCCTGAACATGTTCGAACTGTTCCGGCAGTATGAGACCGCGCCCGCCGATTCCCCATTGCGCAGCAAGGGATTGGCCACCTCGCCGGTCGGGCAGTTCGAACGTGACGCGCAAACCGGGAACCTGCCCGCGGTGTCGTGGATTCTGCCCAATGCCGCCGCGAGCGAACATCCGGACTATCGGCCCGCCGACGGCGCCAAGTACATCGCCGACCGCATCAATGCCCTCGCCGCCAATCGGGACCTGTGGGCCAAGACGGTATTCATCCTGACCTACGACGAGAACGACGGCCTGTTCGATCACGTCGTGCCGCCGCTGCCGCCCGCGGGCGAGGCCGGTGAATTCGTGCAGGACGATCCGATCGGTGGCGGTTATCGTGTGCCGACCATCATCGTGTCGCCGTGGACCGCGGGCGGCTGGGTGGCCACCGAACGCTTCGACCACACCTCATGTCTGCGATTCCTGGAGTGGTTCACCGGCGTTCGCGAACCCAACATCTCCGACTGGCGTCGCCGCACCTTCGGCGATCTCACCTCCGCGCTGCGCCTGAACCAGCCCCCGGCCACTCGGCCGGTCTCGTTTCCCGGTGTGGACGCCGAGGTGACCCGGGCCGATGCGACCGATAAGTTGCCCAAACCCGTCGTCCCGGCCGATCCGCAATCCGAACCGGTCCAGGAGCCGGGCACCAAACCGCATACCGGGCCGCGCTGAATCGCTATCCGCGGTAGGTCTGAGGGTCATTGCGTGCGTTCGCGGGCCGCGGCGAGCGCATCGGACAGGATGTCGCGGACAGGATCGTCGGCCTCGGTTTCGGCGAGGGCCCGGCCCAGGACCTCGACGGCCCGGTCGGGATGGCCCAGCTCCAGCAGGATCCGGCCGTGCACCAGTTCGGCTCGCGCGGCGTTGCGCGTGGCCCGCAGCGCACGATATCCGGCGGCGGCGTCGGCCGCGTACCGCACGGCCTCCGCCGCGCGTCCGGCGTCGAACAGGATTCGAGAGGTGTTGTGGCTCAACCTCGCTCGATGCCAGGCGAGCAGATCCGGATCGGGATCGGTGGCTGCCAGCTCCCGCAGCGCCTGCTCGGCCTCGTCGAGAACGGTCAGCGCCTCGTCGAAGGCGCCGGTCCAGCGCAGTGACAGCGCCTCGCTGTAGCGGCAGTAAACGAGCCGGGCGATATTGCCCGCACGCTCGGAGGTCTCGCCCGCCTCGCGATAGCGCCCCGCGGCAAGCTCATCCCGGTCCAGGGCCTCGAGGAGGTCGGCGATCTCGGTCAGTGCGCGGGCCTCGGCATCGAGATCGCCAGTGGCCCGCTCGAATTCGATGATCTGCTCGTATACCGCGAGGGCCTGATCATCCTCCCGCATATCGCGATGCAGGTCGGCCAGCAGATATCGGCAGCGCTGCGCCGCAGCGTCCCGGTCGATGGCGATCAGCCCGTCGATGGCCTCCTCGGCGAGGTCGGCGGCGTCGAGGAGCTGTCCGATCGCGCGATAGGAGACGGCCAGATCCCATTGGTGCAGTGGGACTTCGGCGATGTCCTCCCGGACGCCGACGGTGACGGCGGTGAGCAGATCGCCGACGGCCTCGGCCGCGCGGCCGCACTGGTTGAGCAGCCCACCGCGCAATCCGTGCACCGCGACCCGCAGTTCGGCCGGGGCCCCGGCGGGCAGCGCCGCCAGCGCCTGGTCCGCGGCCGCGAGCGCGGCATCGGCGTCTCGTCCGGCCCGATGCAGTTCGGCCAGGCGATGGGCCGCGTAGGCGACCTGCAGCGGGATATCGGCCTGCCGGAATGCCGACAGTGCGAGCTCGGCCGCGCGAGTCGCCTCGGTCAGCGCCTCGGGATTGCCGATGGGCGGGGACATTCGGCGCTGGGCGACATCGCCGATCAGTACCGGATCGCCCGATGTCGCCGCGGTGACGGCCGCCTCGTCGAGGACGGGCCACATCTGTTCGAGCCGCTCGGCGAGGAACAGTCCATCGGCGAGCCGCAGTGCGCCCCTGACCCTTTCACCGAGATCGGCGTGCCTGGTCAGATGGTCGTGGGCGGCCCGCAGGAGCGCCAATCCGTCCTCCGTCGCGCCGCGCTCGCACAGGCATACACCCAGGCGGCCGAGATTGGCGTGGCGGCCGTTCTCATCGCCCGCGGCAGCGAATTCCTCGGCGGCCCGGCGGAATCCGGCCTCACTGAGGGCCGGATCCGGCTGCAGCTGGGCGCGCAACACGGTCGCCCGCGCGGCGAACAAGGGATCGCTCGGCGTACCCAGTTGCCGCACCAGGGTTTCGGCCGTCGCGAATTCGCAGCGGTGCAGCGCGGATTCGGCGCGCTCGACAAGTTCGGCGTCGGTGAGCCCGCCGGTCTCCGGTTCGCTCGCGGGCGGGGCCGGATTCGGCGGTTCGGGCAGCTGCGCGACGGCCGCCAGCGGCAGCCGATCCACGATCGGCTCGCGATCCAGCACGGCGCGTACGAGGGTGGTCTGATGTTCGGTGCCGTTGCGCCGATCGAATCGCGCGGCGATCCCGAGGGCCTGGGTCGCGAGCTGTTCGTGCAACTCGCGCGCGGTCGGTTCGGTGGCAGGGCGGTCCGCATGGGCCGGGCGACCGACGAGGACCGTCCCGTGTCCGGCCTCGACGACCGTGCGCAGCAGCAGTGCGGCCGATCCGGCGAATCGCATGGCGGCGAAGGGATTCGGCGCGCGATCCACCCAGCCCAGATGCCGGGTCAGCAGCTCGAGGCCGCGGGCCTGATTCCCGGACAGGGCGCAGAACTCGAGGTGCGCGCCGATATCGTCGAGGCTCTGCGGCCGGGTGCGCAGCACCCGGTAGGCCCGCCGATGTGCGGAGCGGGCCTGATCGAACTGTCCGATGCGCAGATAGGGCAGCAGCAGCGTGGTGAGGATGTGCTGCGGTTGTTCCTGGCAGTTCAACTCGCCCTGCAACACCGGCGCGGCCAGTGCGACGGCCTCCGCGTCGCGCCCCTGCTCGGCGAGATAGACGGTCTTGTTGGACGGATCGCAGCCCGCGCAGTCGGAGTTCTCGTCTCGCGGTGCGGTGCACCATTTTTCGAACCAGTGCTCGGCGGCCGCGTGGTCGCCGATATGCGCGGCCACCCGATGTCGGCAGGCGTAGACCGCATGAGGACTCTGGCCCTCGACCCGGTAGCGGCGCTCCATCTGATCCAATGCGGCGAGCGCCTTCTCCGCGGGCACCTCCGGAAAGTCGGTGAGGGCGTTCACCGCGTACTTGAAGTACCAGCGCAGACTGTGTGTCACCCACGGCTCGTAGGCCGCCGGATCGTGATCGTAGTCGGCCAGACAGCGCGCGAAGGGCACGAACAGCTTGGCCGGCCGCATCCCGAGGGTATAGGCCTCCACCAACCGCATCCGGGTCTCGAAGGCCAGCCGGTCGTGCGCACCTGCCTCGGCATGTCGCAGAATCTGTTCCAGCAGAGCGTCTTTGCTGTCACCGTAGCCGAGTTGATCGGCCTGGCCGAGCAATTGGCGCAGCTGGTCTTCGGAGTGCGACATCAGAGCGTGCCCTCGCTGTCGTGCACGGCCCAGTCGAGCAGGCCGGCGAAGGATCGGTTGAGCAGCGCGGTATCCACCGGTCGCAGCGGATGCTGGCCGAGCAGCAGCGCCTGAATGTAAAGCGCCTCGATCGCCATCGTGGCCAGCCGCGGTTCGGCGATGCCGGAGATCTTGCGCACCAACGGGTTTCGATGATTGAGCACCAGCTGCGGGCGGTCCGGTTCGGATGCGGTGTCGAAGGCCGAGAGCACATCGGCCCACAGCTCGTCGGTGATCGCCCGGGTGCTGCGCAGCTCGGCCCGGTGCTGGGTCTCGCGATCGAGCAGATACAGCGCGGCCAGCGAGGCGGGTTCGAAACTGCGCAGGACGACCTCGCAGTCGAGCCGGTCCAGCGCGCGCTGGGCCGTGGTCAGCAGCGGGCGCAGCGCCAGTTCGGTCGCCGGATCCACCAGATCCAGGCGCATGGCCAGTTCGCTCGGGTCGAGCCGTTCGACGCGAATGTCGCGATCGAGCACCGGTAGCCGCTCGAGTATGCCGGTGAGATAGGAATAGCCGCCGTTCACCAGGCCCAGGCCCTGCGCGCTGGATACGGCCGACAGCTGCCGGAACTCCTCGACCGAGGGCGTATAGCGCACCGAAGTGCCGAAGCGGCGGCGGAATTCGGCGAGCGGCAGGCGTCCGGCATTGGTCTCGACCGGCAGCCAGCGATCCACCAGCCGCAACATCTCGTCGTCGTGCAGGGCCAGGGCCTTGACGCCCAGCTGATGGACGTTCAGGAATTCCGCGAGTCCGGCCGGATCCGAGGTGGACAACTCGACCAGCCAGTCCCGGATCCGTGTGCCGAGGGCGTCGCGGGTCGCCTCCAGCAGATCGTTCTCGTAGAGGGCCTCGCGGCTGGCGGTCGGGCGCAGTTCGGTGGTGTCGATGACGCATCGGACGAAGAACGCCCACTCCGGCAGCAGTCCGGTCACGCTCTCCGCGATCAGCATGCGCTTGAGATAGACGCGATGCCCGGCCTTGGCCGCCGGATTGGCCGCATGCGGCAGTACGAAAGCCACACCGGTGACACCGGATTCGGCCCACGCCAGGTCGATGGTCGCGAAGGGCGTGTAGCCGAAGATCTCCTCGGCGTAGGCGGATAGCGCGGCCTCGCGGTCATCGTGGGTGGAATACCGTGTCCGCCAAGGCAATTCGGGCCGCGTGACGATCCGCCCGTTCACCAGGGCCTCGACGGGCAGCATGCCCCCGAACAGCGTGGCCAATTCGGTGACCGTGCCGCCGGTGACCCAGTGCTCCATGCCCTGGCGCGGAACGAGGATCACGGTGGTGCCCGGTTCGGCGCGCTGTTCGGCGGCCGCCACGACCCGATAGCTGCCGTCGGCCGAACCGATCCACTCCACCGTGCCCCCGCCGCGGGCCGAGCGGGTGATCACCCGGGCCTGGTCGGCGACGAGGAAGCACGACAGCAGCCCGATGCCGAACTGGCCGAGGAATTCGTGCCGGGCGAATCCGAGGTCGTCGCGTTTACCGCTGCGCCCGATGGTCGCCAGCAGCGCGTGTACCTCTGCCTCGGTCAGTCCGATACCGCTGTCGTGCACTCGAATACTGCCGTCGCCGGTGCGCTCGGGCGTCTCGATCCGCACCCGCGCGGGCGCCTGGGCGTCCACCGCCCGCCGCGCGGTGATGGCATCCACCGCATTCTGCAACAACTCGCGCAGATACACCCGGGGGCTGCCGTAGAGGTGGTGGCTGAGCAGATCGACGATTCCGCGCAGGTCGACCTGAAAGACTTGTTCCACCAACGCCTCCGAACGCCCTTTTTATATCGAACTCACTCTAGTCTCGGGCCGGACGGGCGTCGTCACGCTGATTTTCGGGTCCCGCCTATCTGATGGCGGCCACCATGGCGTCGCCGAGACAACGCCAGACCACACCCGCCTCCAGGAAGCCGGCCTCGTGCAGCCGGGCGATATGCCAATCGGCCGGATGGGTGTCGCCGCTGTCGTCGGTGCCGTAGATCGCTCGGCTGGCCGCGACGGCATCGGTCAGATTCGGGTCGGATTCGGCGGCCTCCCACCACCCGTCCCAATCCAATGCCCCGGCGCGCTCGGCGCGTTCGCGGTGCGTCCGCCGAATGGTCTCGTCCGCGGCGTACAGCAGGGGACGTCCCGATTCGGGCATATGGTCGGCGTTGAGGAAGACCCCGCCCGGCCGAAGCAGTTTCGCGAGATCGCCGTAGAGCCGCAGCAGCGGCTCGGTGGTGAGCCAGTGCAGCGCGGTCGCGGTGACGACGGCATCGAACGGTTCGTCCGGCATTCCGGCGGTCCAGTCGGGCGCGTGCAGATCGGCGGAGACGAGCCGGATCCGCGCATCATCGGCGAAGGAGCCGCGCGCGATCGTGAGCAGCGCCGGATCGAGATCGACCCCGACCGAGGTGGCCTCGGGGAGTCGCTCGAACAGGCGGCGACTGATACTGCCCGTGCCGCAGGCCAGGTCGAGTACGCGCGGCGCCGGGCCCGCGACGGCCTCTACGACATCGAGCATCACCCGGAATCGCTCCTCGCGATCGGGTAGATACAGCTCCTGCTGACGATCCCAGCTGACCTGCCACCGTTCCCAAACCATGCGTCCTCCTGGTCGAACGAATACACGGGGTGTAAGAGACTCGACGCGAAGCGCCTCCAGCTACTACAAGGCTATCTATACTGCTCGGGAGAATATACGGCAGTTCCATGCTCCACCATGCGTTTCCGGCTCGATCTGGAGTGAGTGGAGGTGGTGTCGTGAGTCGCCCCGAAGGTGGTCGTCTGACCACACTTGCCGCATTGGTGTCGGTGGCGCAGCTGGCCCAGGTCGCGGTGTCGACCACCGATGTCGCGCTGATGGGAACGCTCGGGGTGCGGCAGGTGGCCGCGGGTGGGCTGGCGATGTTGCTGTTCAATCAGATCCGCTCGCTGTGCGTCGGGTTGGTCACCGCCACCGAGAATCACGTCGCCGCGGCGGCCGGGCGGGACGAAAAGCAGGGTATTCCTGCGGTTTTCGATCTTCGCGAGGTTATGCGATCGAGCCTGCTGATCGCGACCGCCGCCGGTGGGGCGGGCGCGCTGCTGCTCATCGGGCTGGGGTGGACACTGCGCTGGCTCGGCCAGGATCCGCAGGTGCTGGCGGCGGCGCGGCCGATGATGACGGCACTCGCGCCGGGAATCGTGCCGTATCTGTGGTTTCAGACCCTGCGACTGTATTCGGTCGGCAGGCAGCGGCCGCAGGCGCAGGCGCTGGTGGCCCTCGGCTGGGTGGTCGTCAATGCCGCCTTGGCAACGGTTCTGATGCACGGCTGGGGGTTCGTGCCCGCGCTCGGGCTGCCGGGGCTCGGTGTGTCGACATCGATCGGCTATCTACTCGCAACGGTCGCGCTGTGGTCGGTGCTGCGGCACGATCGCGAACTCGGTGCGGCACTGTCGATTCGGATCCTGCCCGCGCCCCGCGCGATGGTCCGCACGTACCTCCGGGTGGGCGTCCCGATCTCGCTGACGTTCGGCTCCGAAGCGGGCATCTTCTCGGTGCTGGGCTTGCTGGTCGGCACCTTCGGCCCGGCCGTGCTCGCCGCCCACAATGTGGTCTCCCAGATCGTCTACATCGTGCTGCAGATCGCGACCGGCCTGGCGCACAGCGCGTCGACCCTGATCAGCTCCGCTCTGGGCGGTGAAAACCCTTCCCGCGCAAGCGCCTTGGTGCGCTCGGCCGTCCGCTGCGCAACCGTCGCCCCCGCCCTGAGCGCACTGCTCTACGTCGCCGCGCCCGGCCTGGTGCTACGCCCGTTCCTCACCGCCGCCGACCCCGAGGGCGCCGCGGCCCTCGCGACGGCCCACACCCTGCTCGCCGTCGCGGCCGTCTTGCAGTTCTTCGATGCCGGTCAAACTCTCGGCGTCGGCATGCTGCGCGGCGAGGGCCGCACGGCCCTGGCCTTCGGCCTCTCGTCCACGGGCTACTGGCTGGTCGCCCTGCCCGCGGCGCTATTGCTGGCCTTTCCATTGCATCTCGGCGTCGCGGGCGTCTGGTGGGGACTGACCGCCGGACTCGCGACCGCGGCCACCTTGATGATCCGCAGCACTCTGCTACGCCTGGGGCCGGTGAATTCCGCTGCGCGAGTTGCGCTGTCGTAATCGTAGAACATTATCTTGTGATGTAAGGCACATGTCGGGCATTGCACCGAGGGTCCTCGCTCGGAATGTTATTATCCGGGATTGGTAGAACGGGGGAATTCTCGGGGGGTTCTGCATTGTATTCCGCGTGTATAGGCCTGCTCTGGTTCGGCATCCCCAAGGGGCGCAAGCGTTCCAGCCTCACCTATGCCTCGCACTGGCGGCGATGGACCGGGGCCGCCCTGTTGGATCATCTCCATGAGAGTGCGCCCTCGCTGTATGCCGGGATCTTCGGCGCACTGCGTCGAGATCTGTTCCAGGCGATGCTTGCGATCGCGGTGAACGGGGTCACGGCATTCGGCGCGGCGATCGCCGTGCGGCATCTGCTCGCGCGATTGTTGAATGCGGACAGCACGCTGCCGCAGATCGTATTGCCGGGCATCTTATGTCTGGCCCTGACCTACATCGCCTGGCTAGCGCTCAACCACACCTTCTTTCGCTCCGAACTGATCGGCATCGCGGCCCGCGGCTATGTCGAACACCGCCTGCTGGTGGCCCGCGGGCCGCAGGGTGGTCACAACCTCGAGACGCTGTTCGAGCGGGAGGCGAGCCGGATCGAATCGGCGTGGTCCGGACTCGTCGTGGCCGTGCTGGCGCTGATCACCGTGGTGTACACCGCCGTGTTCTTCCTGATCACCCTGGGTGTGAGCGCGGTCGCGGCGCTGGTCGTCATCCTGCTCAGCTCGATCGTGGTCTCTCGGCTGGCGAAACGACTGGACGGCACCTACGGCCGATTGTCCGTGGCCTCGGCGCAGCGAACGACCGCCGCCACCTTCGCCCTCGGGAACCGGGTGCCGATGTGGCTGCGCAACTGGGATCGAGATCTGCTCCAGCGGTATCGGGGCAGCCGCCGATCGGAGGAATCGGCACTCGAGCGTGCGGCGTGGCTGATGGCCGCGGTGACCCTGATATCGGCGGTCACGCCGCTGGCCGCACTCCTGGGAGCGGCTCTATTGCAGCTGGCCCTGCTGGGCAGGGTCGATATACCGAGCATCCTGGCCGCCGTGGCCGTCGTGGGGACATTGCGGTCGGTGGCCAACGGCACGCCCGGCATCATCGGGGATATCGCTCGGGGACGTGCCGGACATCGCGCCGTGAGCCGATACCTCGTTATCGTCGAAACCAGCGTTCCCCCAAGCGAACCGCCGCCACTCACGGGACGGCATATCGCGATCGTCGGCGGCGCGGGGAGCGGGAAGACCACCGTGTTGTATTCGGTCGCCCGCGCGCGGGCGAATCGGGAAGTCCGGGTGCTCGTCATCCCCGACGAGCCCTGGATCGTGCCGGGTGACCTGCGGGAGAACCTGCTCCTGTTTCGTCGTGATCCCGGCGACGACGAGGTCGCCGACGCGCTGCGGGCCGCTCGACTGCCCGCTCGCTTCCATGACGAATACCGTGCCGCCGCGGACGGTGCGGCGGCGGCGAGCTGGAATGTGTCTCGCGGCCAAGGCAAACGGTTCGAGTTGGCGCGAGCGCTGCTGGCCCGGCCGGAGCTGGTGCTGATCGACCAGCCGACGGCGGGGCTGGATTCGGCTCTGGCACAGGGGTTGCTGGCCGATCTGCTCGCCGGTCCGTGGCGGGATACGTCCGTCGTGTACGTCACGGGCCGACCGGACGAACAGGCCGCCGCCGATGAGGTGTGGCATGTTGCCGACGGTGAGGTGCGCGAGGTTCGCCGCAACACCCGTTCGGCCGAGGACGCGCATCATGCCGCGCCGCCCATCGATGTCGACGATGAGGCCCTGCTGTCGCCCGAACCTGCCGAGATGCCGGTCGTGCCCGGGCGCGGTGCGCGCGGATCCATTCGGAAGAGCCTGTCGCGCTTCGGCATCCTGAGCGTCGTCTCGATGGTGCTCGCGCTCTTCGCCGGTCGCGAAGTGCTGAACATCGCAGGCGATTACCTCCTGACGAGCGGGACCCTGGTGATGAACCCCTCGGCCCCATTGTGGTTGGCCGCGGTCGTATTCGGCAGCGCCGTGTTATCCATTACGGGAACGGTTTTCGTGGTCGGACGGACTATCGGTGAGGCGTCCCGGCGGTGCGTCGGATACTTCGCGGACGTGATTCGGCCGCGCCGCGGCACCGAATACGCCGATGTGCAGGATGTGTACAGCCGACTCACCTGGGATCAGCGCCGAGTCGACGAAGTGCTGCCCGCACTACTCGTCGAAACACTCGGGGCCGCAACCCTTCTCGCGGTCACCACCGGCTACGTGCTGGCGAACAATGTGCTGGCCGTGCTTCCCGTGGCGGCGGTGGGTGTGGCGTGCTGGGTCGGCCTGCGGCGCTCGGACGAGGTGCTCCGGCGCTTCAACAGCGTGGAGATCGAGGCGACGGCGCGCGTGCTGGCCAGGGTCGCGGCGCTCGGCCAGGACGGGGGACGGTTCGCCGCGCACCCCGACCGCCGGGCCACGCTCGAATGGCTGTCCGCCTGGACCTCGGCACGGGCGTTCGCCTCGCTGGACAACTCCGCCGCGCGCCGGTGGCACAACTATCGGCTCGATCTGATCGGCATCGTCTTCGTCGGAGCCGTGATCGGCTCGTCGATCTACCAGCACACCGTCGGACATATCGGCGCGGCCGATGTGCTGGCACTGAGTCTGTGCTACAGCCTCATCGCGATCTTCGCCCGGCTCGGCCGCTGCCTGGTCGAGCTGCGGCAGATCCTCGACAGCGCGGACCGATTGGCTCCGCCGGAGCGATCCGGCACGGCGAGCGCTCCACCTCGCCCGACGCCGTCGGCCGAGCCGCTGGTCGCCTTCGACGATGTCACCTTCGTCCACGATCGCAACGGTCTGGTCGTGCTGGAGCGGTTCAGCGCCTCGTTCGATCCGGGTGAGGTCATCGTGATCACCGGAGAGAGCGGCATCGGCAAATCCACCCTGGCCCAGCTGCTGATCGGTGTGCACCCGCCGACGCGGGGCACGGTGCGTACGCTCGGCGTCGATACCGGATATCTCACGAGTTCCCATGGCCGCGAGGTGCATATGTTGACCTCGACGCCGGTGTTCAAGCCCGGGCGGCTCGCCGATCACTTCTCGTGCGGCGATCCCGTGGAACTCGAGGTACTGGCGAAACAGCTTCGGATAGAACACATCCTCGGCGCACTGCCATGCGGATTCGATACCGAGGTGGGGGCGGACGGCGCGCTCGATCTGAGCAAATCCCAGCAGCAGTGTCTCGCCTTGCTGGACATAGCTCTCGATCGGCCCGCGGTCGCGGTGCTGGACGAGGCCACCTCGGAACTGAGCGCCCCGGACGAGGTCGTACTGCTGCGCACCCTGATCTCCGCCGTCCCCGACACGCTGTTCGTCATCGTCACGCACAACATCCGGCTCGGTGAGATGGCCACACGCCGAATTCATTTCGCGGGCCGGCGGCGGGTGATCCTCACTCGGCCCTCGACACGCCGGAGGGCAGCAGAAGAGGGGGATTCCCATCGGCCGGAACCTCGCTAGGCTCGAACCGATCCACCTCTGAGAGTGAGTCCCATGAGAATTCAGGTCCGCAAGGAAGTCTGTGTCGGTTCCGGGCAGTGCGTGTTCGCGGCGCCGGATGTCTTCGATCAGGATGACAACGGGCTGGTCGAGCTGGTCGTCGCCGAGCCGGTCGCCGGACACCATGACGCCGTCCGCTATGCGGCGCAATTGTGTCCGGCGATGGCCATCGAAGTCGAGGAATGAGATGTCCGCGCCACCGCGCTGCGCGCCACCTATGAGGCGATCACCCACTGGCTCGATGTGAATTCCGGTCTGCTGGAAGGTCTCACCGACGTCCCGATGGTCCAGTCGGGCTGACAGCGCCCCATTTCTCCTCGATGCGGCAGAAACGCCAGATCAGCAGTGCCACAACCCAAGTGAGGACGAACAGGCCCACGATGGCGAAGCCGATGGCGTTGAGGTTCAGTCCGGCGATCCACGTCCAGAATCCGCCGCTCCAGCCGAGTTGACCGGCCAGCAGGCCGAGCAGTTCGATGGTGCCGATGATCAGTGCGACGGCGACCGACAGGGCCGTGATGGTGATGTTGTAGTACACCTTGCGGACCGGTTTGGCGAAGGCCCAGCCGTAGGCGAAGTTCATGAACGAGCCGTCGATGGTGTCCAGCAGGCTCATGCCCGCGGCGAAAAGGATTGGCAGGCACAGGATCGCGTACCAGGGCAGGCCCGCCGCGGCGGAGGTCCCGGCGAGCACGAGCAGCGCGACCTCGGTGGCGGTATCGAAGCCGAGACCGAACAGGAGTCCGACCGGGTACATCTGCCACGGTTTGGTGATCGACTTCATGACGCCGCCGAGCAGGCGGTTCATGAATCCGCGGTTGGCGAGCTGGTTTTCGAGTTCGGCCTCGTTGTATTCGCCGGTGCGCATGCGCCGGAACACGCGCACGATGCCGAACAGGATGACGATGTTGATGATCGCGATGACGTAGAGGAACGTGCCCGAGACCGTGGTGCCGATCAGTCCGGTGTAGTGATGCAGCGCCGACGAATCGTCCTCGACCGGACCGGCGATCGCCCGCACTCCGATCGAGAGCAGCACCGCGAGGCCGAACACGATGGTGGAATGGCCGAGGGAGAAGAAGAATCCGACCGACATCGGGCGGCGGCCGTCGTTCATCAGTTTGCGGGTGGTGTTATCGATGGCCGAGATGTGATCGGCGTCGAAGGCGTGCCGCAGCCCGAGGGTGTAGGCGGTGAGGCCGACGCCGATGCCGAGGGTTCGGTCGCCGAGGTCGAAATGCTGGGGCGCGACGAAGGCGGCGAGGGTGACCCAGCCGACGATATGCAGGCCGATGATGACGGCCGCCATCGAGGCGATCGAGGTCCATTCGCGCGGGGACAGCGCGTCACGAATCGTGGACAGGGCGGGCAGCCGTCCGGTTGCAGTCGTGGTTGCCATTGCGCGATACCTCTCCCACGCCGAACGAGCACATTCCACGATAGGCGTCCCGGCCGCCAGTTGCAGTTGATTGGCAACAACGGCAATGGCATTCGCCGGGTCCGGCGCGGCACACTGGCGTCATGGCGGACAACCGGTACGGACGCACCCTGTTGAGCGAACATGGGCTGCGGTGCACCACGCCGAGGTTGGCCGTGCTGGAGGTGCTCGATCGGTCCCGGCACGCGGGCCATCTCACCGCCGCCGAGATTCATCGGCGTCTCGACGACGAGGGTCGGCGCATCGATCTCACCACCGTCTATCGCACCGTCTCGACCCTCGTGCGCAACCAGGTGCTGCACACCCTGATCATCGACGAACGCGTCGTCAGCGTCGGGCTGGCCGATCGCCCGCACCACCACGCGATCTGCAACCGCTGCGCCACCGTGACCGAGGTACCCGCCGCCGCGCTGAGCGAGGCCGTCGCCTACGCCAGCGCGGGCAGCAACTTCCTCCTGCCGAACACCGCCGCGCTGACCCTGCATGGGCTGTGCCCGCGATGCCAACGCGAGTTGCGGCCGAATTGAGCCGGGCGGCAGTCGATATCAGCGTAGGGCGACCCTGCCGGCCGCCGACCGTGACAGCCTGCGGGCCGGGCTCCTGCGGGAGATGGCGTCGATCCGGGCGTATCTCGATCAGCCCGCCTGATGGCGAAAGGTGTTGTGCCGCTACCACATTATCGTGGCAGAGTGCTCGATATGACCGACTCCGACCTGAAAACCGACCTGCATCGTTATCTGCGCTCCGCGCGCGAGGCCGTGTTGTGGAAGCTCGACGGCGCCTCCGAGTACGACGTGCGGCGGCCCATGACACCCACCGGCACCAATCTGCTCGGGCTGGTCAAACATCTCGGCAGGGTCGAGTTGGGCTACTTCGGGGACACCTTCGGCCGGCCCTACGACGAACCCACCGCCGCACAGGATTTCGAGACCGATCCCACCGCGGATATGTGGGCCACCGCCGAGGAATCGCGCGAGGACATCATCGGGTTCTACCGCAGGGCCTGGGCGCATGCCGACACCACGATCGATGAGCTCGACCTCACCGCCGAGGGTTCGGTGCCGTGGTGGCGGGAGGAGCACCGGACCGTCACGCTGCACCGAATCCTGGTGCATGTGACCGCCGAAACCAATCGGCATGCCGGACATGCCGATATCGTCCGCGAGCTCATCGACGGCACCGCGGGCCTGTTCTCCGGCAACGACAACATGCCCACCAGCGACCCGGACCGGTGGCGACGCTATCGAGCCGAGCTGGAGGACACCGCGAAACAGGCCGCCGGGCTCCGCGACTGAACGCACCCGTCCGGCGTCAGTCGGCGAGTTCGGGCGGGAAGCCGCCCGCCGCGACCGGTCCCCAGCGTTCGATACTGATGCGCAGCAGCGACTTGTTCTGCTGTGCCATGGCCTCGCGGTACTCCGCCCAGTCGGGATGTTCGCCGGAGATCCCGCGGAAGTACTCGACGAGACCGTCGAGAGCCTCCGGCATGTCCAGGATTTCCGCGTTCCCGTCGACCTGCACGTAGGGACCGTTCCAGTCGTCGGACAGGACGCAGATCGACACGCGGGGGTCGCGGCGCGCGTTGTGGACCTTGGCGCGGGCTGGATAGGTCGACACCACGATGCGGCCCTCGGGATCGAGACCGCAAGTGACAGGGGATAATTGAGGGCGGCCGTCCGCTCGGGTGGTGATCAGCACTCCCCGATGGCGAGTGCGAAGGAATTCCAGCAGTTCGGCTCGTTCGACCGCGTCGGCGGTGGCGATACGTGGCATGGTCGGGTTCCTATCATGTCGATGCCCGGCGACGGGTCGCCCTCGGCGGACAATACGGCAATGAGACTGATCGCCGCTCCTGATCTCGATCGATACACCGGTCAATGACTGGCGGGCGCATCCGCCACGAGCCGCGAGCAGCGGGGGCTTCGGCAGTTCCTGCCAGCCCAGGACGCCGCTGTAGAAGGCTCGTTGCTGGGCTTCGCCGCCTGCCGGGCATCCGACCTGTATGTGATGAATCATGTTGTCAGCCTAGGGCTTTGGATGGACGGAACCGCATGATCTGTTGCGGCCGTTGATATTCCGCGTCCGCCCGTCGCACCGGCACCGCAAGGTATAAACAAGGCAAATGGGGCCGCTTGGATGACAGCGCCCGCAGCGCGTACAGGAAAGTGCCTCTACTGGGTCTTTGCTGTCGAGAATTCGTCCGCTGCGAGTTCTGTGAGTCTGGCATCCTGAGGGGAGGCGATCGTCCGAAAGCAGCTGAGAGGCAAAGGTTCGGCACCCACAGTTCGGCGCTCGGGCCCCGGGCGGATCGCCGCAGACCTGTCGAGGCAGAACAGCACGCGCCGTGATGATGAAGGGAGGTGCGGGTGGTCGAGAGCAGGCCGGCGCCGGAAGGCGTCGATCCGTTCACACCGAACGTCGCCCGGATCTTCGACTACATGCTGGGCGGTAAGGACAACTACGAGGTCGACCGCATGGTGGCCCAGCGCATGCTCGAGGTCGCCCCCGACACTCGCCTGACGGCCTGGTTCTGCCGCCAATTCCTGATCAAGCTCACCGAGATCGCCGGCGAAGCAGGCATTCGCCAATACATCGACCTCGGCGCGGGAATCCCGACCACCCCCGCCGTGCACGAGATCGCCCGCAAAAAAGACGCGTCCGCGCGCGTGGCCTTCGTCGACTACGACCCCGTCGTCTACGCCCACGCCAACGCCATACTCGCCGGTGAGACCGGCGTGACACCGATCCTGGCCGACATCCGCCACATCGACGACCTGATCACCCGGCTACGGACCGACGCACAGATCGACTTCGCCCAACCCGTCGCCATCATGATCATCGGAGTCCTGCACTACCTCATGGACGACGAGCATCCGGCCGAGATCATCGCGCGACTGCGCGAGGTGATGGCGCCGGGCAGTTACCTCGGTTTCAGCCATGCCTCGGTCGATACCAACCAAGCATTCGTGAAGACGGTCGACGAAGTCACCACCGGCGGCATCGCCGAAGTCCGGTACCGGACCGTCGCCGAAACCACGGCCCTGTTCGACGGATTCGACCTCCTCGCCCCCGGCATCGTGCCCCTGCAGCAATGGCTCGACAACGAACTCCCCGCCACCGGCCTGGTACTGCTCGGCGGACTCTGCCGTAAACCGTAGGACAACCCCACCCCCGTGCTCCAACCTCTTCAGGAATCGCGATTCTTACTGATAGCGAATGGGTGTTGGTTGGTCCAGCCGTTGACCACAACGAATGGGTCACCCGGCTGAATTTCGGTGGACAAAGTGGCATGTCCGCAGGTCAACCGGTCGAAGTAGCGGACCTCGAAACTCAATTCATGCTTTCCGGCGCTCGGCAACTCGATCGACGTGTCGGTTTTCCAGGCGATCCGTTTGAATTCCGATCCGTCGACCGAGAAGTACACCCTGGTCAAAGTGTAAAGCACCCATGCGTTTACCGGGTGCGCTTTCACTACCACGTGGAATGTGGAACTATTGGACATGGACTCCGGCCCCCTGGCAGTCATTGATAGTATTCCCTGTCTTCCGTTTTGGCGTTATGTGTATTTCTGGAATGCCGAGCACAGCCGAAGTGGACGTCCTCATCGCGCGCACCCAGCCTCAGCATCCCCGAATCGACCGTCCTCCGGCACGGGTGCGTGAGGCAGACTGTTGATGCGAGATCATTTGTATAGGAGGAGAACCCGTTGACGGTGACGTTGCGACCCCTCGATGAGTCGGACGGCGATACGCTGACCGAACTGATCAGGCGTAACAGGGAATTTCTGCACGGTTGGATGCCGGCCGGTGATATGTCGGACGACGAGAGCGCGGCCTGGGTGCGCGATCTCATCACCGGGCGCGGGACCGGGGACAAGTGGTTCGGCCTCATCGAGCTGGACGGCCGGGTCGAGGGCGCACTGAGCATGCGGGTCCAGCACGGGATCGTCGGTGCGGCGACTCTCGGCTACTGGGTGTCGGAGCATGCCAACGGCAAGGGAGTGGTGACTGAGGCCATTCGGCAGTGTCTGGACATGGCGTTCTGGGAGATGGGTCTGCACCGGGTAGAGGCGTTTGTTCGCGAGGACAACCACGGTTCGCGTCGTGCGCTGGAAAAGAACGGCTTTCACCGGGTCGGTCTGTCGCGCGGGCATATGCATATCGCTGGGCGGTGGTGGGACATGATCTATTTCCAGAAGATTGCTCCCTGGGATGACGGGGTCCGCCTTACCCCGCCCGCTGACCGAGCGCGGTGAGGTCTTGTACCGACGTCGACCGTGCGGTCCGGCGTATCGCCGAGTAGGCGTGTCCCACCCGAACCAGCCAATCGATATCCTCGTCGAGGTCGGTGGCCTCGAGTCGTTCCAGCCGGCTGGCACCGGACTCTTCGTCGGGGGTTTCGCCGGCGGACTTGGCCTCCAGGGCTTCGTATAGCGATGAGGCGGCCGCGGCGGCCAGCTGTGTGATGTCGTCCTCGGCTGTCCCGCGGTTGTCGGGGAGATACGGACGCAGGGCTCGCCAGGAATCGCGAATCTCGATAACACGCCTGCCGAGCAGATAGCGCAGTTCACTGGTGCGGAAGTACGAATGCCACGCGGTCCTGCTGTCGCCGGGCCCGGGTCGAGAAGTTGCGCGGCGAGGGGAATTACCGGATTCGGTTCCGGTGGTGCGTATGTCGGATCGGCCGGGTTCGGAGGCACCGGTCGCGGCCACCGCCTAAGGTGCGTTGAGCGACAGGAAGGGTGTCATGACCGTCAAAGCTGCAGCGATCCAACTGGTGAGCAGGCCGATCGGTGCGCCGACGACCGGCAATTTCACCACCGTCGATGTCGAGATCGGATCGCCGCGGCCTGGGCAGGCGCTGGTGGAGAACGTCTATCTGTCCGTGGATCCTTATATGCGCGAGCTGATGCACGAAGGCTGGGAGTTCGACACCTTCCTGGAGGGCCGGGCGATCGGCCGGATCATCGAATCGGCCGATCCGCGGCTCACCGTCGGTGATTGGGTATCTCATCGCCGGTCCTGGCGGACGCACGCACTCGTCACTGCCGATGAGATCCGGGTATTGCCCGGCATCGATGGGCTGGATGTCACGAACTACCTCGGCGCGCTCGGCGGTACCGGCCTCACCGCCTATATCGGTCTGACCCGGATCGCCCGAGTGCAGCCCGGCGAGACCGTATTCATTTCGGCTGCCGCCGGGGGCGTCGGTGTTGCCGCCGGTCAACTGGCGCGCCTGCTGGGTGCGCATCGGGTCGTCGGTAGTACCGGGTCGGCTCGTAAGGCGCAGTATCTGACTCGCGAGCTCGGATTCGACGCTGCCTTCGACTACCGCGACGGTGATCTGCCCGGGCAGCTGGCCGAGGCCGCTCCGGACGGTATCGATATCTACTTCGACAATGTCGGTGGCGATCACCTGGAAGCCGCCATCGGCAGCATGCGCGAGCACGGCAGGATCGCGTTCTGCGGCGCCGTGGCGCAATACAACGACCTGTCCAATCCGCCGTCCGCACCGCGCAACCTGTTCGATCTGGTCGAGCGGAGTATCCGGCTGGAGGGATTCATGGTCCGCGACTACTACGACGTGCAGCCCGAGCTGGAGCAGTTCCTGATCCCGCACATCCTGGCCGGTCGGGTGCGCAGCCCGCACACCATCGTGGACGGATTCGACCGGATGATCGAGGCGTTCGTGGGAATGCTGCAGGGCGAGAATCTCGGCAAGATGATCGTCCGGGCCGCCGCGGCCTGACAGCCACAACGCTTGTGCGGACACCGCGGCGTAGGAGTTGGTGCCCCCGGCAGGAATCGAACCTGCGACCTGCCCTTTAGGCGATGGTTACAGCCTCTAAGTGCCCCCGGCAGGAATCGAACCTGTGACCTGCCCTTTAGGCGATGGTTACAGCCTCTAAGTGCCCCCGGCAGGAATCGAACCTGCGACCTACCCTTTAGGAGAGGGTTGCTCTATCCCCTGAGCTACGGAGGCTGGGCTTGGGCGGAGTTTACCCGGTGGGGGAGGGAAAGGGCGCATCGTGGGGTCGGGTGTTCGGTGATCAGTGGGGTTCGGGTGTGCTCTCGTCGTAGTCGGCGGGGTCGAAACGTCTTGTCTTCCAACGGAACAGGATCGTTGCACCGGGCCAGTTGTTGGTGATGCGGCCCGATGCGTTGCGGTACCAGCTGGAGCAGAAGTTCCAGGGGGTGTCCTGCAGGCGCCGCTGTAGCCAGTCGTCCCAGGACTGTTCGGCGGTGGCGCGGGCGGCGACGGATCGGCCGGGGCGGTCTGCGAGATAGCGCGCGGCCTGGCGGATGTAGCGGGCCTGCGATTCGAGCATGTAGATGATCGAGCCGGAGCCGACGTTGGTGTTCGGGCCGTACATCAGGAACAGGTTCGGGAAGTCGGGTACCGATATGCCGAGGTAGGCGCGGGCGCCCTCGGGGGACCACTCGTCGGACAGCTTGCGGCCGCCGCGGCCGTAGATGTTCATGGGGGCCAGGAATTCGGTCCCCTTGAAGCCGGTGCCGAAGATGATCACATCCACCTCGTGCTCCAGACCGTCGCCGGTGCGGATGCCGGTCGGGGTGATCGCCTCGATGGCGGTGGTCTCCACGGTCACGTTCGGCCGCGTCAGGGCGGGGAAGTAGTCGTTGGAGAACAGGCCGCGCTTGCACCCCGCCGCGTAGTCGGGGGTGAGTTTGCGGCGCAGCTCCTCGTCCGGAACCTGTTTGGCGCGATGGTGATCCGCGAGCGCGATCACCGGGTACTTCAGCCACGGCACATCGGTCAGCGCCAGCGCCAGCAGGTCGAAGGTGGCCCAGATCAGAAACCGCTCCGCCAGGCGAGTGGGCGGCACGTATTTGAACAGCGCGTGATGCACGGGCGTGTACTCGGTATCGGGCTTGGGCAGCACCCACGCCGCCGACCGCTGGAACAGCGTCAGATGCCCGACCCCCGGCGCGATCTGGGGAATGTATTGGATCGCACTGGCTCCCGTGCCGATGCAGGCCACGCGCTTACCGGTGAGATCGACGCTGTGATCCCATTCGGCCGAATGGAACGACGGTCCGGTGAAGGTGTCCAGGCCGGGGAGATTCGGCATGGCCGGACGCGACAGCTGGCCCACCGCGGAGACCAGGATATCGGTGGTCAGCGTCGCGCCGTCGGCCGTGCGCACCTGCCAAACACCATGGCGCTCATCGAATTCCGCATCGGTCACCTCGGTGCCGAAGCGGATCTTCGACGGTAACCGGTACTTCTCGGCGATCGAGCGCATGTACTCGTGGATATCGTGCTGCAGCGAAAACCGCCGCGGCCAATCCGATTTCGGCTCGAACGACCATGAGTACAGCGGCGACGGGACATCGCAGGCCGCGCCCGGATAGGTGTTCTCCCGCCACACCCCACCGAGATCGCCGGCCTTCTCCAGGATCGTGAAGCTCTCGATCCCGGCGCGCCGCAGCTCCAGCGCCAGCCCGAGCCCCGCGAATCCGGCGCCGATGATGAGGATGGACGGTGTGTGACTCATACCTCGAGAGTATGACCGTCCACCTGCTACATCGAAGAGATCAGCGGCCAGGAATCGAGATTTCCGGCCAAGATGGAGTTACGTGGCGAGACTGCGCGCGATGACCAGCCGCTGAATCTGATTCGTCCCCTCGAAGATCTGCATGACCTTGGCCTCGCGCATATAGCGCTCGACCGGGAAGTCCTGGGTGTAGCCGTAGCCGCCGAGGACCTGGACCGCGTCGGTGGTGACCTTCATGGCGGCATCGGTGGCCACCAGTTTGGCCACACTGGCCTGGCGGGAGTAGGGCAGGCCGGCGTCGCGGCGGCGGGCGGCGTCGAGGTAGGTCGCGCGGGCGGAGTCGACCGCGGCGGCCATATCGGCCAGGACGAAGCCCAGGCCCTGGTGGTCGATGATGTGGCGGCCGAAGGCCTCACGGTCGCGCGCGTAGGCGACCGCGTCGTCGAGGGCGCGCTGCGCCAAGCCGGTGGCGACCGCGGCGATGCCGAGCCGTCCGGAATCCAGGGCGCTGAACGCGATCGAAAGTCCCTGTCCCGGTTCGCCGATCAGTCGCTCGGCGGGCACCAGGGCGTCGTCGTAGGCGGCGGTGGTGGTCGGGACGGCGCGCAGTCCCATCTTCTCCTCGGGCCTGCCGAACGACAGTCCCGCAGTGCCCGCGGGCACGAGGAAGCACGAGATTCCGCGCGAGCCCTCGCCCGTGCGGGCGAACAGCGTGTAGTAATCGGCCTTGCCCCCGTTGGTGATCCACGCCTTGGCTCCGGTGATCCGATAGCCGTCCTCGACCGCGGTGGCCCGGCAGCGCAGCGCGGCCGCGTCCGAGCCGGCGTGCGGTTCGGATAGGCTGTAGGCGCCGATCATGCTGCCGCCCAACATCTCCGGCAGCCAGCGCTGTTTCTGCTCATCGGATCCGAAGACGAACAGCGGATGGCACGACAGACTGTGCACGCTGACCGCGACGGCGACCGCCGCCCACCGCGCCGCCAGCTCCTCGAGCACCTGCAGATACACCTCGTAGGGTTGTGCGCCGCCGCCGAACTCCTCCGGATACGGCAGGCTCAGCAGGCCCGCCGCGCCCAGCGCCCGGAACGCCTCGGCCGGATAGGTCTGCAGCCGCTCGTACTCGACGACATTCGGCTCGAGCACCTTGTCGGCGATCTCGCGGGTCAGCTCGATCAGGTCCCGGGCCTCGGGGGTGGGCAGCATGCGTTCGACGGGCATGGTCGTCCTTCCAGCGGGGGTTCTCCCCACGAACTGTAGGTGGATCGGTCGCGTGTGGAACCGGACGGTTGTGAACACCGATGTTCGCGGTTGACTGGACAACCGACTGGTTCGCACCTAGTATTGCGCACTGATCGTTTTCTCCAAATGGCCTGTCTCGGTGCGCATTTGGTGCTTACGGCGGTGCCGCAGGGGGTATCGCCGCGAGCGGGAAGTGCACCGAGCGGTCTGCCGACCGGGCGCCGCACGTCGGGAGCGCCCCTCGGCAGGGAAGGCCGCGCGCGACGTGCGTGGGGCTCGTCGCGCGCGGCCTGTATATCTCGCGCCGGTCGTGACCTCCCGTGCTGGTCATCCCCGCTTATGGGGTACCGACGGTTACGGTTTCGGCTATTCTCGCGCATGTGTGACCCCGTTCACCGGTGAAGGAGTAGCGGTACTGATGTGGAGCACGATGCAGGACGAGCAGCTGTCGCTGGCGACGCTGCTGCGGTATGCGGCGACATTCCAGGGTGGCAGCACGGTCTCCACCTGGACCGGCGACGGGGTGCGCACCATGACGTACCGGGAGTTGGGCGCGGACGCGGCGCGACTGGCCCATGCGCTGCGCGGGCTCGGGATCGGCGAGGGCGACCGGGTCGGCACCTTCATGTGGAACAACAACGAGCATATGGTCGCCTACGCGGCGGTGCCCGCGATGGGATCGGTGTTGCACGCGCTCAACATCCGGCTGTTTCCCGAGCAGGTGGTCTACGTCGCCAATCACGCCGAGGACCGGGTCGTGCTCGTGGACGGCTCGCTGGTGCCGATGTTCGCCAAGTACCTGCCGAACATGGCGACCGTGCGCGATGTGATCGTCGTCAACGGCGATCCCGCCACCTTGGCGGCGCCCGATGGCGTCCGGGTGCACTCCTACACCGAATTGCTTGCGGGACAACCGGATACCTACGACTTCCCGGTCGTCGACGAACGCTCCGCGGCCGGGATGTGCTATACCTCCGGCACCACCGGCGACCCCAAAGGTGTTGTCTACTCCCATCGTTCGAACTGGCTGCACGCCATGCAGGTGATCTCGCCCAACGGCATGAGCTTCACCGAACGCGATACGGTGCTGGCGATCGTCCCGCTGTTCCATGCCAATGCGTGGGGTATTCCGTATGCCGCGATGATGTCGGGCGCGAATCTGCTGATGCCCGACCGCTTTCTGCAGCCCGCCCCGCTGCTGGCGCTGCTGGCCGCGGTGAAGCCGAGCTTCGCGGCCGCGGTGCCGACCATCTGGGGCGGCGTGCTGGCGGGGCTGGACGCGCATCCGCAGGACATCTCGCATCTGCGGACCGTGGTGGTCGGCGGCGCGGCGGTGCCGCCCTCGATGATGCGGGCCTTCCAGGACAAGCACGGCGTGCGACTGCTGCATGCCTGGGGCATGACCGAAACCTCCCCGCTGGGCAGCGTGGCGCATGCACCGAAGGATATTGCGGGAGAAGAGGAATGGGCCTACCGCTACACCCAGGGCCGGTTCCCCGCATCGGTGGAGGCGCGCCTGGTCGGCGATGACGGCTCGGTGATGCCCAACGACGGCGAGGCGCTCGGCGAACTCGAGGTGCGCGGGCCGTGGATCACCGGCTCCTATTACTCGCCCGACGGCGCCGGGGTGGACGCGGAGAAGTTCCACGACGGCTGGCTGCGCACCGGCGACGTCGGGAAGATCAGTCCCGAGGGCTACCTCACGCTGGTCGACCGCTCCAAGGATGTGATCAAATCCGGCGGCGAATGGATCTCGTCGGTCGATCTCGAGAATGCGATCATGGGTCATCCGGCCGTCGCCGAGGCGTCGGTGATCGGTATCCCCGACGAGAAATGGGATGAGCGGCCGCTGGTGACGGTCGTACTCAAGGACGGCGCCGCCGCCGAGGCCGAGCAGCTGCGCGAATTCCTCGCCGGCAAGTTCGCGAAATGGCAGCTGCCCGAATACTGGACATTCCTCGAGGAGATTCCCAAGACCAGCGTGGGCAAGTTCGACAAGAAGCGCCTGCGGGCGCGGTATGCCGACGGCGAGCTGAAGGTGGTCACGCTGCCGCACGCGCGGTATTGACGAACCGCCAACAACATGTCGTACCCTGGGCCCACCGGTCGCGAACCGGGCAGGTAGTGGTGCAGGAAAGGGATGTGGGCATGGCCGAGACGAACAGCGACGCTCCGGCGTACGCGGATATGGTGAACGGCGCGCTGGAGTTCACCGTGCCGATCGCGCACAAGATGGGTGTGCGGGCGCTCGAGGTGCGGCCCGGCCATGCGGTGTCCACCGTCCCGCTCGAGGGCAACGGCAATCACTTCGGCGTCATGTACGCCGGGGTGCTGTTCACCGTGGCGGAGATGCTCGGCGGCGCGATTCCGCTGGCGACCTTCGATATGGCGAAGTACTTCCCGCTGGTGAAGGATCTGCGGATCGCGTTCCGCAAGCCCGCGAAATCCGATGTGCGCGCCGAGGCGTCGCTGTCGGAGGAGGAGATCGCCCGCATCGTCGCCGAGGCCGACGCCAAGGGCAAGGCCGATTTCACCCTGCACGCTACCGTGACCGACGCCGACGGTGTGGTGGTGGCCGAGACGACCGGCCTGTATCAGCTACGCACACACGGCAACTAGCCGCCACCCGATGGAGAGCGGCCGCACCACCTGATGGAGAGCAACGGAATTCGCCATGACCACGACCCTGCTCCGGAATCTGGGTATCCGCGCCTGGATCGAACTGGAATCGCTGCGCCTGTGCGTAGGTAGCGGTCTGGTCGGCATCGAATCGCCGTTGACCCTGTTGTCGGCGGGTAACGCGTTGCTGCGCTACGGCGCTCTGCCCGCGGCACTGCGCCTTTCGGCCGCGCGCTACGGCGATCGGGCCGCGCTCATCGATGACCGGGGCACACTGAGCTACCGGGATCTCGACGACCGGTCCACCCGCCTGGCCAACGAGTGGCGCAAGCGCGGGCTGAATTCCGGTGAGGGCGTGGCGATTCTGGCGCGCAACCATCGCGGGCTACTGGACGCGGTCTTCGCCGCGGCCAAATGCGGTACGCGAATCATCTTGCTCAACACCGATTTCGCGGGCCCGCAGCTGCACGATGTGGCCGCCCGCGAGGGCGTGGATCTGCTGGTGTACGACGAGGAGTACGAGCCGATCCTCGGCGCGCTGAGCCCCCGGCGCGGGGCCTATCGCGCCTGGACCGACTCCGCGCATACCAGCAGCCTCGAATCCCTCATCGCCGCGGGCTCACCCGTGCCGCCGCCGTCGCCCGCGACCGGGGCGAGGGTGGTGCTGCTCACCAGCGGGACCACCGGAACGCCCAAGGGCGCCACCCGCCCGGAGCCGTGGTCGCTGGAACCGCTGGGTGCGGTGCTGAGCAAGGTGCCCTTCCGCGGCCGCGAGGTCACGGAATGTCCTGCGCCGCTGTTTCATACGCTCGGATTCGCGATGGCACTGCTGGCCATCGGCTTCGGGTCCACCCTGGTGATCCGTCGGCGGTTCGATCCGCAGCGGGTGATCGACAGCATGTCCCGCCATCGCGCGACCGCGCTCATCGCGGTGCCGGTCATGCTGGCCCGGATCGCCGATCTGGGGCCGAAGGCATCGACCGGACGCGACTTGTCCACGCTGCGTATCGTTTTCGTGGCGGGTTCACAGCTCGGCGCGGATCTGTGCCGGCGGGTGACGGAGATGTTCGGGCCGGTCGTCTACAACCTCTACGGGTCGACGGAGGTCGCCTACGCCACCGTCGCGACGCCGGATGACCTTGCCGCCGAACCCGGATGCGTCGGGCGGCCGGTGCTCGGCGCGGTGGTGAAGATCCTCGACGAACAGGGCCGCGAGGCGCCGCGGGGGCGGACCGGCCGGATCTTCGTGGCCAATGCCATCCAATTCGAGGGCTATACCGGCGGCGGCGATAAGGAGCGGATCGGCGGACTCATGTCTTCGGGCGATATCGGCCATTTCGATTCGACCGGTCGGCTTTTCATCGATGGCCGCGACGACGATATGATCATTTCGGGCGGTGAGAACGTCTTCCCCGGCGAGATCGAGGAACTGCTGAACGCGCATCCGGGTATTCGGGAGGCGGCCGTGCTCGGCGTTCCGGACGACGAATTCGGTTCCCGGGTCGAGGCATTCGTGGTCCGCCGCGATCCGGATCTCGACGATGACACGATCAAGGCGCATGTGAAGGCGAATCTGGCCCGCTACAAGGTGCCTCGGCGGGTGGTGTTCCTCGACGAGCTGCCCCGCAATCCCACCGGAAAGGTGCTCAAGCGGCTGCTCAGGAGTGAGTGACCGCTCGTTGCTGTCGTTTTGCGGAACGCGATCTTCCAGATGTTTCCGTTCGGGAAATCTCGGCATTGGATTATCCAGCCTAGGTCGATACTCGATTTCTTGCCGGAAGACCCGCATGCCAGGTGTTCGCTGAACTATTCTGTCGCTAAGTGACAGGAAGAAGTTCCACCATGTCGGACACGACCCGATTACCCATCAAGATCGATACCAGCGTCGCGCACGAGGCCCGGGTCTATGACTACTGGCTCGGTGGCGTGGACAACTATCCGGCCGACCGCGCATTGGGCGATGCGATCGCCACCCACATTCCCGCCATCCGCGCGATGGCCCGCGCGAATCGCGCATTTCTCGGTCGCGCCGTGCGTTATGTGATCGAAGAACTGGGCATCACTCAGTTTCTGGACATCGGGACCGGCATTCCGACCGCGGGTAACACCCATGAGGTCGCCCAGCGGTGCGATCCCGCCGCGCGGATCGTCTACGTGGACAACGATCCGATCGTGCTGGCGCACGCCCGGGCGCTGATGGCCAGCACGCCGGAGGGCGCGACCGCGTTCATCCACGCCGATCTGCACGATCCGGAGGAGATCCTGGCCGAGCCGGTGCTCGCCGAGACCCTGGATCTGGGCCGTCCCGTGGCGCTCATGCTGGTGGCGGTGCTGATGTACTTCCGCGACGAGGACTCCCCGCACGATATCGTCGCCCGCCTGCTGAACGCGCTGCCGCCCGGTAGCTGCCTCGTGATCACCCATCCCACAGCCGATTTCGATCCGAAGGCGATGATGAACGTGGTGGTCGCCTCGGAGCAGGCCGGGATCACCTTCTATCCCCGCAGCCACGCCGAGACCGAAAGCCTGTTCGGCGGAACGGAGATCATCGATCCGGGTGTCGTTCCGGTGGTCACCTGGCGGCCCGAGCCGGCCATCGATTCCGCGCGCGTCGATGCGGCCGATCCCGAATCCGCCTGGTACTGGGCGGGTATCGGCCGCAAGCTCTGATATCGCATGCGGGACGACCGAAACCGGCGCGAGCGGGAGGGGTTCGCTCGCGCCGGCCCTTTCAGGTTGCCGGTATCAGCAGTTGCGCAATTCCGGGCTCTGGTTGAGCAGTTGGGCGCGGGTCGAGATGAAGCGTCCGTAGGTCTCGCCGCCGACCTGCGACAGCGGGAAGGCCGCGACCCGGTGGCAGTTCTGGAAGGCGAGTTTCACCCCGAAGTGCCGCTCCAGGCCGCCGCGAATCGCGTCGGAGGCCATCGCGCGCAGCAGCTGCCCGCGGGCCACCTCATCCGGCGGGGCAACCCGGTTGTCGGCGTATTCTTCAGTGCCCGAACGTAAATCGGCCGCCACCCGGCTGACCACCTCGTATGCGTAGGGCAGCGAGTTACGTACGCATTCGACGAATTCGTCGTCGCTGACCTCGCCACGCTCGGCCCGCTCGAGTAGTGCGGTTGGGACGTCCAGTGACATGACGCTCTCCTCATGGGATGGCGGTATGGTGACCCCCACGATTCTAAACGACAAACGTTGTCAACAAGGCTGGATTCGCACCGAGAGTGCCTCTGACCAGGCTGACCAGACCATTCCTGCCCCCTAGTCGATGCCTAAGGTGTTCGCGTTGGCTCGGTTTCGGTGCCCTTCGGCCGCGTCCGGACGGCGGATTTTTCCCAAATTTTCCCAAACCGAGCCTCTTCCGCCACCGGATGACGCTCCGGCAGTAAGGGATCGGCTACCCGTGGCGCTCACCGGTTGCCGCGAAAGTTGTTGTGAGAGAGATCACTGCGGCTTCGGGCGCGACCGGTTTGCCTGCCGCTACGTTGCATCGATACAGTCTCCCTTCGAGAACCCGTGCCCTATCGGCGCGGGGGGCGTCCGGGATGAGTGTGACGCGACCACAGGGATCTGTGCCTTATCAAGCCGCAGTCCTGTAGCCCCTTGTCCCTCAAGCACGCCCGGAGACTCATATGGCGTACCCAAAGCAACGCAACGGCTACTACGCTGGATACTTCGCAGTCCGCCCATCGGAATACGAGCCGGTGCGCGACCCCGATACCGGTCGAATAAAGAGATTCAAGACCGAGTCCGCGGCGAAGAAGGCTGCCGACACTGCCGAGCGGAATCACGCACGGGCGGTACTCCAAGCTGATCTGCGCCCGGCAACAGGCATCCAGGCGGGCGAGAAGGCCACTGCCCTTCCGACATTCGCTGAATACGCAGACCGCTGGTACGGCCGCCAGGATCTGGCTCGCACCACGATGACCAGTTACAGGAAGACCCTGGAGAACCATCTCATTCCGTTTTTTGGCGAGGATCGCCTGGACGAGATCGACCGAGACAGGGTTGCCGAGTGGGCCAAGTTCGAGCGTGACGCGGGGAGTGAGCCCTCTAGCATTGTGACCCGGCGTAGCACGTTGAATGTGCTCATGGGCGATGCCGTCGACGAGTATCCGCAACTGGGGCAGAACCCCGTGGCGCGTAAACGAAACCGAGGACGCAGAACCAGTTCACGGCGTCGTGCTCGTGCGACGGCTGCACCGACGATAGGTGACCTGGACGGCCTGCTTCTGGCCGAACGCGCAGCGCTGCGATCCCATCGAGACGACGAATTCGTAGTCGAAACACTCCGTCGTTGGACGGGCATGCGCTCCGGTGAGGTTCGGGGCGCGACGGTTAACGATCAAACGCCCGGGAAGATCGCGATCAATGCGCAATTATCTGAAGGCGAGGAGGGGAAGCTGTTCCTGGAACCACCGAAAGACGAGTCCTACCGACACGCCGACCTCCCGCCGTTCCTCGATCGGCTTCTAACTGACCATATCGAGCGCACCGAGCCGCGCCCGTGCCCCTGTCATAGCCAGGCTTTTCTGTTCAGGGGGATGCCGCTACGACTGTCCAAGAACGCTGAGACCGGAGTCACGGTAGCGACGGTTGCCCAGCACGTCGGGGTATCGGTACAGACCGTCCGCGTGGCTGTTAGGGGCCGTGGAAAGATTGCGGCTGCGACGCGGCAGCGGGTTCTCGAAGGGGCAAAGGAACTGGGGTTCATCCCGGCGGACCCGAATGAGTGCAGCCCGCATTGGACGGGGAGCGGCTACTACGAACAAATCTATGTGCCAGCCGCGACAGGCTGCTACCTACAGAGGAAAGGGCGGTCACGGAGCCTCGTGCTGACCGATGACTCGATCTTCCCCGGCATTCCTGTGCTCGGAAGGAACGCTGCCTCGCGGGCAACAGGGCATTGGGAGCCGATCACCACAGTCACCCGTCCACACTGGAATCGACACTCGCACCGGACGATCCTGGAGGAGATGGGTACTCCGAAGGTACTGATCGACGATCGGATCGGCCACATGGATTCCTCGGTACAGGGCATCTATACACACGTGACAAATGCGATGCGCGTCGAGTTGATGCGACGGCTGGAAGCGCGTTGGTGGGCAGCGATCGACGCGCGTCTCGCATTGTCTCCACGTTCACCCGTAAGCGTCCTGGATGAGATCCTTCAGGCTCGCGGCAAGGCGGTCGGCCTTCCGGCTGCTGCCTGATCGATACGCGCCGAAGCCCCCGCGATTGCGTTCGTGGGGGCTTCGTTATTCTATGCGGCGTGCCGCGACTTCTTGGGCCGCAGGTTCTTCAACCGTGTAGGAGCCTCGTTTTCGGCCGCTTGTCCGGTCGCTGACGGCCGTTTGGGGAGCTTTGGCAGGAATTCCCCTGGGGTGTAGGCAGATACAGTGTGGGAGCTTACGAGCGCCTCGATCTGCTCGCGAGTGAACAATAAGCGGCGGCCGACGCGGGTGTGGTCAACAAGCCGTTTGCGGGCGGCTTCCTCCAGCCAGTACTCCGACAGCGAAAGCGCCTCGGCGACCGCCGTGTGGGTGTGCAGAATCTTCGCGAGGGAGGAGTTCCGCGGTTCGATGGGTTCAGGCATGGCGTTCTCCTGATGGAGCTTTCGCACGCCTGCCAGTCCTTCGCGCGCATTCGATCGCGGCGGATAGTCGCACAGTCGGCCGCCATCGTCCAGCATTGGCGGACGTGGCGGGGCCGGGATGGACTGTGGTGAAGTCGCTTTGGCCCAGATGGTTGCGAAAGATGTGCTGCCGCCCAGCTTTCCGGCTCGCTACCTCGCGTGTACAGTCGGAGGCTGACAATAAAACAAAGGCCCCCGCAGTGTTGGTAGCACTCGGGGGCCGGACCCAAACCTGTGTTGGAGGTTCGAGTCGTGCACGAGTTTATCTCGTGGACGGTGCGGGCGCTACCTAGCGTCAGCCTGCCCTTTTCCCCTGTTTCTCCTGCCCGGCGACGATCGGTGTTCCATCGTCTTGCCAGTGGCGGAGGCCTGTCATATAACTGTTCTTGCTGGCGGTCGGCGCGTCCGATGTGTATGGATGCCCCTGCCGGTGTTGTGATGCTGCGTGCGTCCGAGGTCCCTGTGGCCAAGTCCTGACCGACTGACCGAGAGGTTGACCTCGCACGCCTTCTAGCGGCATCTGTTCGCGAATCCCCTGTAGCACAACTGCATACGTACTTCCTTGCGCGACCCACCGGTTCGGTATGGGCGGCACGTCGTACTGACTGCATGCTTGAGGATTCACAGCGACGTTCGTAGCTGGCGGTGAGGTCGATCCCTGATCGATCTCCCTGCGCCCGTGGAGTACTGACGGGTGACGCGTTCGCCAACGCGGTCGTCGCCCGTTAGAGGGGCATCTTCCCCCATGGCTTAGTGAGCCAGTCGAGGCACGACTGCATGGGGGAACCGAGGATGTGCATCCACCCCGATAAATAGAAGGACCGCCCGGCGGGGAACAGCGTGGCAGCTGTAGTGGTGTGCATCCATTTACCGGCCGGTGGGTGCGATTAGAGCCGCACCCGGTGACCTAGCTCGTGATCGTCTCGGTTGACTGACGAAGCGTTGGGCATCCCGTTGTCTTTGCGATAACGGGATAACCCTGCCCGCTCCCGCCCCAGCCTCCCTCGGAAGCATTCGGGGATTGGGAGCAAGTACATGGAACATGTTGATAACAACCGGGGCTGGGGATAAATAATCAACATCTTCTCCACAGCTCAAGCGAGCTGGGGCAGGGTCGAGGATCAGAGTTGGATGGAGGTGCGGATCGGAAAAGTTGTTGGTCTCAACGGGTTTCGGTGCTGCCTGAGGCTGGGTTGTCCGAACGCCTCGTCCGAACCCCTCGTCCGGGCAGTCGAGTTCCTCGTATGGTGGAGCGACAAGGGCCGGATGACGACGCCGAGGATTCCGACGCGAAAACGACTCGGGGATACCAGGTTTCAAACGCCGGGCTGGACACTGAAGAACTGGTTTCCCTGAGATGAAGATGGCAACCGAACCGGTTTGTCGGTTTCGGCTAGCACGGCACGTGCGCTAACAGTCATTGATGCTCGGCTGCATCAATGACTGTCTGTGATCCGCACCACTCGGAACTGGGGGTGGCTCCGTGCGGCGAGTCACGTGTACGCGTTAGCGGTGTGCGGCTGCGTGTGAATAGCCCGCAACGCCATCGTTGCAGACCGAAGAACATCGGACCCAGCCTTCCAGCCGACGGCGACCCCCGACGAGAAAGCCTGACTCACAGTGCATTTGGTTCAGGTAGGTTGGCGGCGTGATCTCCGTCCCGCTGTCAGCATTAGACCTGTTGCCCGTGCAAAAAGGCACTGCGGCGCGTGACGCGCTGAAAGCCAGCGTTGCCGTAGCCAGCCATATCGAACAACTCGGCTACCGCCGCCTGTGGTTCGCCGAGCATCACAGCAGGATGGCCGACGCCAGCTGCTGCCCGCCAGTCCTCGTCGGACAGATCGCCGCCAAAACCTCGACTCTGCGAGTCGGGTCGGGCGGCGTGATGGTGCCCAACCATGTCCCGCTGACCGTCGCCGAGCAATTCGCAACCCTGGACGCTTTCCACCCGGGACGGATCGACCTCGGCCTGGGCCGTGGCCCAGGCACCATCGATGAGAACATCGCACGGGCTCTGCGCCGCGGCGCAGGGCCGATCACCGACTTGGAATACCAGCAGGACGTCCGCACCGTGCTGAACCTGTTCGACCCGGACATAGGCACCCCCCTGCTACCGGGCTATCGCCCTGCGCTGCAGCCGTGGTTGCTGTCCTCCAGCGCCGCTGGCGGCGAGCTGGCGGGCGAGTTCGGGCTTCCCGTCGCGATAGCCCACCACATTCGTCCCCACAACACCGAGGCCACGCTGGCCGCGTACCGCGAGTCCTTCCGGCCCTCACGCTGGCTTTCCGAACCTTACGTGCTGCTGTGCGTGCTAACCGTGTGCGCCGACACCGACGACCGGGCCCACTACGTGGCCGGACCTAACGAAGTCGTCAGAGCCCACCTGGCAGAAAGAAAGCTGTCCGAACTCCTCACTCCCGAGCACGCAGCCGCCTACGACTACACCGCCACCCAACAACAGACCGTGCACCAGCTGCGGGAGAGTCAGGCACAGGGATCCCCGGAGACAGTCACCCGTCGGCTGACCGACCTCGTCCGGGCCACCGGCGCAGACGAGTTGATGCTCTACACCCCCATCTACGACCTGTCCGATCGGCTGCGGTCCTTCGAACTCGTCGCCACCCATGTCGCCCCCGCGTCCGCCAACCGGAACTGCTCCGACCAAAGGGATGACAGGTCAGCACTGCTGTAGTCGCTGGCGGCGCTCCGACGCGGAGTCAACAATTCACCAGCCCTGTCGAACAACGGCCCATCTGCTGAAACTTGACTTCGCCGAGATCTCGACTGTCCGTTGCCAATCGAGCTGGCGCATCCGACCAGGGAATCTGCCGTATAGGTGACACATATGGGGCCGTGCGTGCAGCCTCGATCGCGCCCCTGACCTGCTACGCGTCGGGTATGCGGCAGTGCGACAAGTCAACTGGCAACGGACTTCGATCTCTACTCGCCGATTCATTCTTCTGGCTACATCGGTCATCTACGACTCGTGCACCACACTTCCCCCGCATCGCCGGAGGAAACAACCTCAGCTGCCTAGCATTCCGGGCATCCGAACAGCAACCCGAACAGCCGACGCTCACTGGGGCCAGTGAGGTGCCTCAGCGACTCACCGTCTGCCTCCGCGGTCTTTCAGTTGCGCAGCCTCTTTCGGGATACCACCGCAAACCTGGCCGGGCCCAACGCCGAATCCAGGATGGTGACAGCGAGAAGGCCTTGCGTCAGGGCCCTTGTACACCCCCGGGGCCGCCACCTGGTCCGGCACAGTCGACCCCCTAGCAAGAGGTCGCTCATGCGCGCCACTCCGTGTCACATGGCCTCTTCACGGCTGTCGCGACCAGGCTCCCACGGGCAAGCAACAACGAGCTGACGACAACGGACCGCCTACACGAGGGTCGGATCGCCAGCTGGGCACGGGCAGGTCTGGGTTATCATTTACAAGATAAAGGTATTCCGCTAGCATGATCGCATGAACATCTACCGGTTGCGTAGGGGATGACGAGATGTGCGCGGCCCATGGACAGACATTCGTCGGCTCGACTGGCTACATCTGGTACGGGCATTCCGACATCACACCCCCGGTCGAAATCCAGCTGAAACATCGACCTGACTGCATCAGGCCATATCCTGACCATTTTTTGACAATTGACACGATCGGATGCCCGGCATGACGTCTGTGCGTAATCTTGCGCCCGATCCGGACGACGTGGTCGTGGCAACCCATGAGTTGACCAAGACGTTCGGGCAAGGCGACAAAGCCATTCATGCGGTACGCGGGATCTCTCTGACTGTACAACGTGGCGAGATATTTGGGGTCATTGGGCCTAACGGCGCCGGTAAAACAACGTTTCTGCATATGCTGGTCACCTTGAGTCGGCCCACTTCCGGCTCCGCGACGATATGCGGATTCGACGTACAGAAAATGCCGGACCGAGTTCGCGCGTCCATCGGAGTAGCGCTTCAGGAGAACGGGCTCGACCCGATGCAAACCGGGCGTGAGTTGCTCACACGCCATGCCCGACTGTGGGGTTTCGATCGCAGCGCAGCACGACGTCGGGCGGCTGAATTACTGGAGCGCGTCGACCTGATAGCCGCGGCGGATCGCCGTGTCGCAACTTACTCGGGTGGCATGCAGCGACGGCTCGACCTCGCGTTAGCTATCGTCGGAGAGCCACGTCTCGTACTGCTCGACGAACCCACCACTGGGCTCGACCCGATTTCGCGACGAGCGGTCTGGTCCGAAGTAGTGCGGCTTCGCGAGAGGGGCGTGACCTTCTTGCTCACGACCCAATACCTGGAGGAAGCCGACACGCTAGCCGACCAGGTGGCAATCATCGACAACGGCGTAATCGTGACCCAAGGCGAGCCGGCGCACCTGAAGAAGAAACTTGGCGGCGACGTCGTCACGATGACGTTTGAAAGCGACCAGCAGGCCGGTCAAGCCAGCTCGTACCTGGCGAACGGTGCGGTGGTGACGGGCCACGATGTCCGGATGATCGTGCCCGAAGGCGCCCAGGCGGTTCCCCGACTGGTCGACGTGCTGTCCCATCGAGGCATTGTCGTTCAGCGCCTGACTGTGAGCACCCCGACCCTCGACGAGGTCTTCTTCGCCTCCACCGGACATGCCATACAGCCCGCCGAACCCTCCACAGGAAGTACCCCATGACGCTCACGGCGACCATTCGCCCCACCGCAAACGTCCTGATATCGACGTTCATTCTGACCGGTCGATTGCTTGTCAATTCGATTCGGAATCCGGTTGGATCGCTGACAAATCTGATCATCGCAGCATTCTTCTTCGTCATCTACCTGGGCGGCTTGGGCGGCTCTGCGAATTTCTCTATGTTGGGCGGTGGAAATTATGCGACATTCCTGCTCCCGACCGCGGTAGTATTCGCATCGGCTGGCGGCAGCAGCACCGGCCTGCTTCTGGTGGAAGATATTCAGAGTGGATACTTGAGGCGCATCCTCGCGATGCCAGTTTCGCGATTCGCTGCGATCGCTGCACCGGTCTTGGTGGGTGGCGTGCAAGTACTGCTCCAAGTTGCAGCCATCGTGGTGATCGGCTTCGTGGTCGGGGCAGGCTCGGCCACCGGATTCATTGGCATAATCACGATGGTGGCGATTGCTTTCGTATGGGGCATGTTTCTCGCCGCGATTTCAGCAGCGGTTGCACTGACAACAGGAAATGCTCAGGCGACTCAGTCGGCGACGCTGCTGTTGTTCCCGCTCATCTTCATGTCACCCGCTTTCGTGCCGCGCGCGGATCTGCAGACATGGCTTCGCTATATCGCCTCGGCGAACCCCACGACGTATGTGCTGGAAGGCATGCGATCGGTACTGCTTCCCCACGGTGGAGTCGGCCATGTTGTGACAGCGTTCACGGTTTCGGGTGGCCTACTGCTTTTGGCGATCTGGTGGGCGACGAGTTCCGCGAGGAGCGTCGTGGGAGGAAGCCGTGGAGGCAAGGGCTGAGCGGCGGCTGCTCGATGCCGTGGGCCCTGCGGGTACTAGGCGTACTGTTTTGCGTTGTAAAGTAAGGTCATGCTCAAATCGTCGGTGCTTGAGGCTGCGTTGCGGATCGTCGATCGAGGCGGACTCGCCGCCTTGACGATGCGTAGCCTGGGACAAGAACTCGGGGTTGAAGGAATGGCGATTTATCACTACTTCGCCAGAAAGGACGACCTCATGGACGCCCTGGTCGCCAGTCTCTATCGAGAGCCGCCTGCGCCGACCGGTGACTGGCGAGCGGATCTGCGAGCGTTGAGTCACATGCTTCGCGATGAGATGCGGGCCCACCCGGCGATGCTTCTCGAATTTCTTTCCCGTCCAGTACGAACCGAAGCGGCCGATGCCGCGCGAGAGGCTCAGTACGCCGCGCTGTCGGCGGCCGGGCTCAGCGGGGTGGGGCTGTTGGATGCCCACCGGACCTGGGGCAGTTACGTGTTCGGCTATCTGATCACGGAGCGACTGTCCGATTTGCGACCAGAGCACGACTGGATGCCGGTCTCACACCCTGACAGACCGCTCACAAATAGCCTCGTGGGCTCGATGTCCGCACGCAACTGGGATGAGCAGTTCGACATCGGTCTCGATCAGCTCTTCGACGGGTTCGATGTCGGTCTGACCGGAGCTGTTCGCAAGGAGGTGTCAGAGGCCTAGCTCGGCGGCGCGCACAACCGCCTCCACGCGGTTACCTACTCCGAGCTTGTAGTAGATCTTCCGCAGGTGATACTCAACAGTTCGGATGCTGATGGACAACTTGTCGGCGATCATGTCGCTACGGAGCCCACGACGAACGAGCTTCAAGACCTCATCTTCTCGTTCCGTCAACGCAGCGACCAGGGGTACCGTCGGTTGAAAAAACAAACCGGACAGCGGATCCACCACAACCAGATCGCCGTCAGTAATCTTCAGGGCGCGGAGTAGTCGGTTCACTGGGGTCGATTCAGTGAAGTAGATCAGGCATCCGCGTCGCAACCAGCGCTCGGCTAGAGCGGAATTGCCAGCAGGCCCCAAGACTCCGAGGTGCAACGATGGTTGAAGCACCCTTGCCATGTATGTCAGTTCCACCATCAGCGCGTCATCTATGCCTGCCCCCAATATCAACCACTTGGGGGATACTCGTACGACGAGGTCGTGTAACTCGGCGCGGTCGAATCGACATCGATGAAACACGGTCGAAGTTACTTCGAAAACGGCCGGATTGTTTTCGAGCAGATCCCAGTGGCCGGCAACGACCACCACATTTGTGCTGCCACAATACTGCTCGTTGCCGAATCCTGCCGATTCTCCTGATTGGCAATCTGCGCTCGGAGTGTGCCATTGCGCTGACAACTGTCCCCCAAAGTGTGAGATCATCGACGCCTGCTGAGGGTCGAATAAATTCCCTTAGCTTGTCACTGTATCCGAAGGGTGGGCCAGGCCCTTAAAGGAATTGATTGCCGATATCAATTCAATCCCTCAAAGGACCCATCGGACGTGTATCATACCATCAATTGTGATCCGGGACAGATTGCCGAACCCAACGAGTCAACACGCAGCCCGCACCGCGAATTAGACTGTCCATATCAGCCACCTCTCCCTGGCTGCGTGATTAGAACAGGCATGGTTACTTCGATTTCTTTGCCCGGCGGCTCGTCGACCCGAGCTGTTACTATCGGATGATCGATTCGACTGTCATTACAATTGCGGCCGAACTTTGTCGACGAACAAATCCAGCGTACGCATTGCCACATCGCCCGGCATCGTGCCGCAGTCGATCTGCCACAGGAATGTATCGATATCCAGATAGTCCTTTAGTTCTGAAATCTGCTGGACGATCTCGTCGGGGCCGCCAACCAACGCAGCGCGCCGATCCCGCATGCTCGCAGACGTATCTGCAGCAAGAGCATTTCCGAATCCGGTGTAGCGCGGGTAGTCGTCCGAACGGGTGTGGTCCCACGCTCGCGCGCTCGCCGTCCAAACATCGAGGTATCGCCGCAGGTAACGATCACTTTCAGCGACCGCGGTGCTGCGATCTTTTGCGATGAAGATGGGTAAGCTAAGAGCCACTTCGGCGACGCCGTCTGGATTGCTGGGATGGGGTCGAAACGACTCTCGGTAGATCGACAGGAACTCGCGCTGGGTTTCGAATCCGCCGATCCCCGGGGTGACAAGTAGCTTGAAGCCTTGTTCGGCAATCCATGCGAAACTCTGACGCGATTGCACTGCCGCGATCCAGGTCGGTGGATGCGGTTGTTGAACGCACCGAGGAAGGTTCGTCGCCTCGCGGAGCGTGAAGTACGGCGTGTCCACGGTCACAGTTTCTTCGGTCCACAGACGACGCACTGTCTGCACGGTTGCCATGAAACGCTCTCGACTTCCGTCGAGCGGAACTCCGAAAGCGTCGAACTCGTATGGCAAATACGCCCTCGCGAAGCCTATCTCAGCGCGGCCCTGGCTTAGGGCATCCAGCATGGCGGTCTGAGCTGCGATCTGAACCGGGTGATGGAACATCGCCATGATGCCACCGGTCATAAGCCGAATACGATCGGTACATGCGGCGACAGCCGAAAGAAACTGGAGTGGGCTCGGGCAGTATCCGCCGTATGCTTTCAAATAGTGTTCCGTCATCTTCACGAAGTCGAGGCCGGCGCGGTCCGCTTCGCGACACAATCGCAAGGCATCCTTGTAATAAGCACTAGCGGACTGGGTTCCGGGGTCTCCATCCGGCAGAAACGAAAGTCCGAAACGCATGATGTGATTCCTTTCCTATCGGATCGACAATTCAACGGCAACAGCATGGGCAATGATAATTGGACGGATGTCCGGTATGGCGAGGAAAAGCAAGCAATGCACGGGAACGGTGACGGTCGCGGCAACGAGAGGCATGAGGAAGCCGGTCCATCGTGTAAGCGGCAACGTCTGCACAAACAATCCAACAGTGATTGCGCAAACGATCGCAAAAATAGTACCCGACGGTCGTGCCGCGGTTATTACGGCTGCTCGCAGGACGAATTCCTCGGCACCGGCAAATATCACGATGACTGCTGTCCTCCTTAGCCAACTCATTCCGGTTAATGACCGGTCGAGCCCGCGGACCCAGCCCTCACCGCGAGGCCAGGTATCGATCTGGGCTAGCCCACCGGCGAAGGAGCACAACATGCCCGCCACACCTGCTTCGACGAATCCCAGCGGTATGCCGTACAAGAGACGCCACCAGTGCGGGTCCGTCAATCCGGTTGCGCTTAGCGGCGTTCGGCCTGATATTGCGAGAACAGCTGTAGCGATTGCGGCAAGGCAGAGCAACGATGCTAGACCAGCCAACGTTCGGACGATCGCGGCGAGGTCGGCGACCGAGTGATGTTGGGCAGCACGCAACTTGACAGCAACAGTCTCCGGCCACCTCTCCAGCAGTCGGTCGGATAATGCGTATTGACCTAGGGTCCCGATGGCCACGGCGATGAGCACAAGCGGTGCGATCATGGCATCCCTTCTCGACGGTCACGGGGTTGGCGGCCTGCAAGCCAGATCTGAGTGTTGAACCAGACATGCGAAATCACCGCGGTGAACACTGTGCCGGTCACGAGGGCTCCGACGAGTGCCAGCGCACCAAGCGGCAGCTTTCCCGCCACATGGGGCCACCCGAACGAGAGATGAATCAGACCGAACCACAGCAGCGTCGCCAACACCGCTGCTCCCATTACGACTGTCGGGTGCAATCGCTGGCATGCGGCCAAAAGCAAACCCCGATAACCAAGTTCCTCGAGGATTGCGATCAGCACAACCCAGCCCAATGCGAACGCCGAATCTGCCACCGATTCGACATCGTCGCCGGGGCGGTCCCTTCTTGGCGTCAATGCTTGCGCAGCACCGGTGGCAACCCCCGCTGGGCGCACACCGGCGACCAGACCCGACCTTGCGGGCGGAGACTTCCCGGCCTGCTCACCTGATCTCGACGCGGTGTGCCGCAATTTGGCGATGATCACCCGGTCGCAAGCCACCGCCGATGAACCGGCCAGGGCTCCCAAAGGGATGCAGCAGAGCAACCCCAGCCGGTTACCCGACCAAGCCATGTGCAGCTGCGTCAGGCCAACTGCAACGACGATCAACAGCAATGCGGCATAGAGTGCGAGGAAGGAGAACCGTCGTAACCGCGCACAACGTGCGCGCAGCACAACGGCTAGCCTCGCCGAGCCGAGTACGCCGAGAACCGTTATGGCAAAGCAGTACTCCATCGTGGTAACTGACGCTCTCCGCTATGCGTACGGGTGCGGCTGGCTGTCGCGCCCGGACCCGTAGTCACCCAGACGTGGATGCGCCAGCATGGGCGCGCTCGGCATCGTCAGCGGCAATAGCTCCGGAGACCATACTCGAATCACGCGCAACCCGAGTTGGATACAGTCGACGGTTGAAAGGTCGAGCGCGACCAGCTCTTTGCCAGTCGAGTCGAATGCATCCACGAGAATTCTGATTTCGGTGCTCGGATCGACCGTGATGTCAGGAGGTAGGTCGCTCGCCGCCATCGGCGATCCACTCTCGTATCTCGCCATCAGCGCATCCTTGGTCTCGGGCAGCGCGTAGTAGGCCACGTTCGCATCGAGATCGAATATGTTGCTCGGATCGATCTCGGCATCTACCCATCGATCGGACGACTCGTCGGTCGCCGACTCCAGCAACGTCACCTTACCCAATCCGAAAACACCGGCAGCCTCGATATATGCCTTGTACATCGACCGATTGAGTCGAAGCTCGCAGCCGATACCGACCGACGACGACGGCGTGTACCCCTTTCGTTCCCCGAGCACACACACGACGGTGTGACCCGGCAAGTCGGCACTCGGTAACCAGTAGAACGTGGCCACGGGACCGTTCGGCGGCAGGCTCCGCCTCAGCACCCTGGCGACGGGCTCTGTTCGCTGATCAAATTCGATCCGATGCGAACGCCCCGACGCACACCAATGCCCCATAGCTGCATCCAGCTGTATCGCCTCGAGAAGAGCATTCCGCAGCGCAAGTTCGGGAACGGTGTGTGCTGCCCCTCCGGTTGTAACGCCTGCAATAATACGCGGCTCGCCGCGATCGCATTTCGCCGCGTAGCCGAGCAAGATCGACTGCGCAGGCACCCACACCTGCTTTCCGTCGATCAGTGACGGCGCCTGAATCCAGCCCAGCGGCTTGTCCGATGCATACGGCTGGAATATGAACGCGTCGTTGTCGAACTGTTCCTTCGTAAAGAAGTGCAGCGCCCGGTCATCGATGAGACGACCTTCTCCGGACTCCAGCTCCTCATGTGTGCACACCCGGACCTCCTCGCCGCGGGTCACTTCGGCGAGCAGCTGACAATATCGCTCTACTGTCTCACCCAGCGATCGGATGAGCGCTTCGTCAGGGAAGAGCCCGGCACCGCCAATGTGATACGGCGATACACCGCGGGGGCGCTGCTGTTTCTGGAGCAGGTGTACACCAGTCAGATCGGCACCGGAGACGATTACTCGCGGTCCGTAACGCCCGGGAAGAAGTGACGAGATCTGGACATCCAGTCCACACAGCGGCGCGAACATTCTCTCGAGCAGACGCTGGGTCGCCGGCCTCGGCGACATAGCACGTTGTCGCAATTGCATTGAACTATCCCCTTGCGGTCCGTACGGCGTCCGGCACCAGTGCTCGAACATCGAAGAAAAGCTCCCGCTCATCTCGCTCCAGGACCGATCCGCATGACGGGCAACCCGGTAAGCGCAATACTTCGTTGAAGGCGATCTCCATTGTTGGCAGATAGATGCACAATGCCTTCTGATTCGTGAAACCACTGCCGGTTGCTGCGTAGTTGATCACCTCCATCGCCAGATGTGAGGCAAGCAGGCCGATAAGAGCAGGCTCCAGTGGAATCTTCCCGTGCCGTACACGGTTCTCTACCAGCGCGCGCTTGTAACGTAGATAGCTGTCACTGTCGCGAAGGTTCATCGTGACCCGGGTCTCGAAACACTCGTAACAGCTAGTGCTCGGCGGAAGGAACATTGGACCAGCGGTGACCAACGGACCGTCGAGAGTGCCGTACAGCCACGGGATACCTAATTCGATCGCCACCCGGTTCAGCACTTTGGCAGAGATCGGATCGGGCACGGTCGTGGCAAGTACGATGAAGTAATCTCGCCACCCGGCGAAGACATCGAGCATCTCCGCGGTCGCAATTCCATCCGAGGTCCATCCCGGATCGTTACTTGTCAAAGCAGTCCACGCCGGATCGTCGTCTGCACAACGACGGACTCGGACCTCGAGTTGTTCAGTCAGATGTCCCTCCACAACGTCGACAAGCTCATCGGATCCGAGCAGAAGTACGTCGCGCGCGCGGTGCTTACTGGCTTGGCTGGTCCGTAAAGCAGGTGTGGCCAAGTCGACGTAGTGCTGGAGAGCCGAGCGCGATCCCGATTCATCGAGAACGCCGTTCACACGCAACTGATCAAGCACGGCCTCGACATCGACGCGACGCATATCGAGTTCTTTAGCAATCTCTGCGGCGGTTCGTGTGCCATCCAGTCGTAACAGAACGCGGGAGAGGGTTCCGCTGCTCGCGTCATCGGTCAACGTTATTGATACTGGATTCCAGACGCCATAACGGAGTTCCACGGAGTCACTGCTGTGTGGGACGACCGAATATTGGGATATCAGCCGTGGATTTTTCGCAACCACAACACATGCCTTCCAAGCGATAAATGAGACTCGGACATTTCGTCCTGTCTGCACGAAGAACTGGTCGGTAGAACGGGATTCGAGCTATGCCGGATCGCCCAGCACCATCGTGTGGACAAGCATCGTATAAATGCCGTCGATCTCCAACGCCAGGTGAGCCTCGTCGTCGTATACCGACGAGCAGTCGATACTGCCGACACCCAATGCCGTAGCAGCGAGATGAGCGTTCTGTGAGATCTGACCGGCCTCGATGAACAGGTGGCGAACGCCGCGTGCACCGTACTTACGCATCAGCCGCCAAGGCCGGCCGATGAATACAAGCACGGCGGACGCCTTGTCGTAGTCTATTGTGACGATATTGTCGCCGGTAGCGAACGAATTCATGAACGCACTGACCATATCGACCGAAGCGACCTCCAGGAGTCGATCGGTAAGTGGGTCGTACCGGTACATCCCGCGGTCCAGTCCGCGGACGTTCAGTGCCGCGACGTACAATTCGGTGGCGTGGAGGCCGCCGCCAGACGGTGTGAACCGCATGTGTGACCAAGTAGTTCCGCCGCGCAGATGTTGTACCTGGCCTTTCGCGCTGATTCCACCACCCGCGCGCACGATCGTCGCCACGGCGGAAAGATCGATCGGCTCGCCGCTGTAGCGTTGTACGCTTCGTCTGCGCAGCATGGCCTCGCCAGTCGATAGTCCGAGATTGAATCCGCCCGGAAGGTCGACAGCATTCTCGACGTCAACGTCCTCGCCGTTCAGCGTTGCCATCACGCCAGCAGCGTCAGTGAAGAAGCCCTGCTGTGACTGATGCAACTCTCGATCGTCGAAGCGCACCCTACTGTTGATCAGGAATTCTTCGGCGATCCCCGTGCTATCTCGATGATCACCCGACCGGTGTCGTAGGGCGAAAGGTCGAAAGGCGGTAGACCTAACCGAGCGGTATGTGGCGCTGAAGCTATTTTCGAAGACCGCGTCCCTGACCAGTGACGGTGGTGGCCGGTCATCCATTGGGTCCTTCACGGCAAGCGGCCCTTCAGTTCTTCGGCGCTGCGGTCTGATCGGACGTCCGATCGGCCTGAATGTCATCGGTGAGGGTTTGGAGCGACTTCGTGAGCGCGAGCTCGTTCTGCCATTTCAGCCATTGGGCATGGCTGATGCCGATCTTGTACAGGCCGGTCCGGAAGGCGTACTGCGAATGCGGGTCAGGTTGCATCAGATTGACGATGTTCCCTGACGGGTCCCGGAGCCGAGCCATCGTCCCGACGCTAGGGGTTATAGCGCCAGGATGCATTCCGTGGCTCGTCAGAAAATCCTCGTATTCGCTGAACTTCTCTTCATATATTGGCAGCTCGAACCGTTCCCCAACTTCTTCGCCACCGAGCTCGCACAGCTCTCTCATAGCAGTATCTAGATCGTCCACAGCTATGACAACAAACGGCTGCTGACCAGCAGCTTCCCATGCCTCGGTCTTTCGGTATTCGACGGAAAACATGGTCGCATCGATCGAGATCGGTGCATAGAAAACCCTCACGATGTCGGTCCAGGTGCGACTGAACTCGATGTCGAACATATGTGAATAGAACCGAGCGGTCTTCTCGCAGTCATCCCTACCGGCCGGCATAACAACGATCGCGAGTTTTGCTTCGAAAGGCATGGCTATCTACTTTCTGGGATACAGGGCCAAGAAATACGAACCACGGAACGACGCTGAGTGCCGAACCGCGCCACCGATGGTGCCGAATCGATGATTCGGCACCACGATGGAATTCGGTTGTCAGGCAGAGAAGGTGGAAGCGCTGCAGCAGCAGCAACTGGTTGAACAGCATACTCCTGGCACCAGAACCCGCCAGCTTCCAGCGTCCATAGCTGAAGGGACGTCCAATCTGGACTGTGCACGATGGTCAACGAATCCGGCTGTGGTCAGACGCATTATGTCGCTCCTTGAATCAAACTCGAAAGTTCGGAACATCTTGAAGCAAAGAACTTCCTTTGCGAGAGGAGTATCCATCGCGGCCGATGACCTAGCCGACAGGCGAAACCCTCGACCGCGACTGCGGACTTCCCTAGTGCGCGGTTATCGGAACGAGATGGGAGCCTCCCCGACACTCGTGAAACCCTTGTCGACGACGCCGACGTAGCAGCCGCCGGATACGAACTTGCAATCCACGTTCACCTTGGGTTGATTGCTCTTATCGTAGCCGGTGAACGCAGCGTGAACGGTAAGAGAAGTAGAGACATTTCCGTTACCGTCTGCCTGAGTAATAACCCCTGCTTTTTGATCGCACAACGTTTCGTTATCCACCATGGCGCAGAGAGCGGCGAAAACACCGGTACTTGCCGGAAAGCCGCTGGCAGTCACTGCAACAACGTCGCCGTCCGACAGGCCCGTTGATGGGGTTGCGGTGACCGCCGGAGCGGCCATGGCCAGCGGAGCTCCGATCGTAAGCGCGGCCAAGCTGCCCACGACGACCGTAAGCAGCTTTGGAAACAGTCGTACTACTTTTCGATCCATTGAATTTGATCCTCCATCTATTCCAATGAGAACATCGCGATGATCTGAAAAGAGATCCCCCATACCAATATCACCGATCCTGGCATGCGGGTACGATCTCAGCGGCGCGTGGACGGCACTGAACCGCGCCATCGTGGTGCCGAATCGATGATTCGGCACCACGATGGAATTCGGTTGTCAGGCAGAGAAGGTGGAAGCGCTGCAGCAGCAGCAACTGGTTGAACAGCTCACTCCTGGCACCAGAACCCGCCAGCTTCCAGCGTCCATAGCTGAAGGGACGTCCAATCTGGACTGTGCACGATGGTCAACGAATCCGGCTGTGGTCAGACGCATTATGTCGCTCCTTGAATCAAACTCGAAAGTTCGGAACATCTTGAAGCAAAGAACTTCCTTTGCGAGAGGAGTATCCATCGCGGCCGATGACCTAGCCGACAGGCGAAACCCTCGACCGCGACTGCGGACTTCCCTAGGAGCGTTTCGTACAGTGACCAGCCCAGTCAGAAGAGCGCTCTGACTGCGTTGAGGCGTATTCCCAGTCGCGACGTGCTGCGATCGACGGTGGAGTTTTGCACGAGCTGGGTGGTGGAGGATTCGATCTACGCCGTGCTGACACAACGAGGCCGGTTGTTCCTGAACGCGATGTTTGCCGACCTGTTCACCCATATCAGGCATCGTGACATGATGATGATATTGAAACGGCCCGAGGCCTGCCGACCTGGAAGGTTGGTGGAGCGGTTTGACCTTCGAAGCGGTTTCGAGGCAAGCGACAGGTCGGCTTTGATTAATTGCTCTTTTTAACTGCGGGGCGAACGGATGGAGATGTCCGATCCGGCTCTAGTAGGCTTTGTTTCTTTAGTTCTTGCTGTATTGCACTCGCAGCGTAGTAATGCCCGGTATTCTTGAGCGCATTGATACGGGCAATTATGGCGTCTGATCCGTATGCCGTCACAATGTCACGCAAACCGAGCTGACGGTTGAATGCGCTGTTCCTACCCATCATATTCCTTATCTCTTAGCATCAGCAAGCGACCAAACGGCACTCGCATGTTAGTACACATAGGAATCCTCCAGCCCGCGCCGAAACAGCGACACTTAGCCATCCTTACCACAGACGACTAGCACCCGCCCCATTACGCCCCCGCGCTTCTATCTTCAGCTCGGGCTATTAGAAACAATTCCATGCCGAAGCCCACCGAGCACGCCTCACCACGCCCGTGATGACACGGTGTAGGTTCAGGAGTTCACTCTCCTAGCTCAGCTTGCTGATGCGATCGCTTTCGCTGACTCAATCTATCGGAAATTCTGCTCCAGTTTTCCAGGTTCTGGTTTGCGATCGACATAAGCAGATCCAGGCAATGCGACGGGGCGCGATCGGCAATTGCAATAGATTCCTCTGCAGTGCGAGGACTTGCTTCCAACCAACGAATCAGTGCTCGCCCAGAATCATTGAAGCGAAGTGATGGATCGGCCCGCAAGCGTTTGAGACTGAACTCCCTATCGAATCCCACTCTTCGGTCGCATCCTCCATGCAGCAGGCCGGCCTCCCCTCCAGGCCGTGGCCGGTCAATTGCAGTATCTGCTGATTCTGTTGCATCCCCATTGATAGAGGTAAGGCGGGGGATTACCGCAGGCAGATTGACTTTCGGTTGCCCATCGGTCTCGGCGTTTCGTCCCGGAACCTGCGGCTTCGATCGCCGTACGCGGCCGTCCCGTCCCTCTCGCGAGGTCAACTGGGGAAGTTCCCCATCTGAGTTCCGCCGAATCGCCCCGACAGTCTTGTGGTCCAGTCCCGCAATCTGACCGATCCTCCTGTCGGACCACTCCGGGTGGAACATTAGTATCCGCCTGGCGGCTGCCCGACGATCGCCGAGCGATAGTGGCAAACCATGTCCGGTGTTCAGCTGAACAGAGAGGAGGAAAGCATCTTCATTCGTACCGTCAAAGTACTGAACCCTGACCGTCTCCTCACCTCGGGAGATGACCGCCTTCAATCTATGGACCCCGTCGATCACGTGCATCGAGGGCTTGTGCACAAGGATCGGTGGGAGTACCTCTCCCAACTCGGCCAGAAGTCGCGTGTGCGCAGTATTCTCTCCGGACACTCTCGGAGAAAGATCGCCGACAATCGCTCCTATCGGTACCTCGGTCACGCTACTGATCTTCTCCGATTCAAATGAATCCCCGACGAGAAGAGATTTAGTAGCATCTGATGTCCAACCCCCCTTGGACCCGTTAACCACTTTTGTTCCCCTAAAGTCTGATTCGCGACTATGAAAGTGCGTTAATGCAATAGGTAGGCAGTGATAGTCGGTCCATACCGACCATTGCCGATAGTTCCTTAGCTATACAAATTGTTTTCCTCTCGCGAAAATCGAGAGGTCAACTGCCCGCGCCGAGCAAAACAAGCGGCTAGCGAGTCGACTTTTACGGCCATGCCTGGATCCTCAAATTCTTTTGCATTCCCTTCATTTCGGCTGGAATGCATCAGTCTGTACTGCGGCGAGCTGTTTCCGTGAGCGCGAGTCGGGCTATTTGCAATGTCAACATACTGGGCAGGCTATCAACCGTCAAGCGATATTAGATATCGAGTTGATGCCATACCCCTATGCGTACCCCTACTCAACATGCGTACGCAAGGCTCAACGGTGCGAGTGCGTGTGATCCATGCTGTCGGCAAAGTCGCGCACTATTCGCGACTGCAGCCTGCGGTGAAGTGTGAGTAGATACCGCGTCTCTTTACGTAGAGTCGACCGTGTAGCGACAATTTCGGGGAGCAGATTTCGCTCTACCCGATCATCTAGCGTTGCTTCCCCGGCCAGGGCTTTGCGTCGAGTTACTTCCAGCCAGCATGCAATCGCTGTCAGCCTCTGTCTTTTTAGATTCGGCTCGCCCTGGGCGCACGTGTTGGCTTCCTCTAACAATTCCGGCCATGCCCAGCGGTCCAACAAATAGAAGATGCTGTCGCGTATCTCTACTACACGGCGGTGCAACTGTTCCCAGCGATTGCCCGCGACGAGTAACGTGAAGCGCTCGCTGTCGACCGATATGAGGGCCAGGTCGGGTGTGGCGTCTCGCAGCAGACGCCACATCGGATACAAGCGGGCATAGCGGTAGGCATAGGCCATGTTCTCGACAATCGGTCCCACGACGACCAAGATGCATCCCACAGGCACGAGCACGAACCGGGTGGTACTCATGATGAACGCAGCCTTCATCACCGCCGGTGTGGCGAAAGGCTCCCAGCGCTGGGCGGTGCGAATGATCATGAAAGGAATCTCAGCTGCGCTTCCAACCATAATTACAGCGAGCGCAGCATAGAGCGTTCTTCCCTGCACATAGCGCAGATGCCGCCACAATATCCAGATTATGGCGATCGAGGCAGAAACCACATAGAAACCTACCACGATCACATATACGGCAAATGGCCCCAGTCCAGGTAGCGGTCGAAATCTATCTGCGGCTGGTGTCATGGCGAAAGATGCTGACATCCCAGCGCCGGAAAGACATGCTACAGCAATTCGAGAGATGCGTTGTTTCCACTTGCTTGAACCATTCGACGCGGCCATGTGGATCACGAACTCCAGCAGTACCGCGATGTCCACAACTGCGATCACTCCCATAAGGAGATTATTAAGCTTGGCAATGCCGGTCGCCGCATTCACCGCCGTTGCAAACCATGATTGAATAGCAATAGACCCGATTGCGATAACCACCAAAACTATCCATAAGGGACGTTGGCCCGTATTGCGTATCATAGCCGGGGTTCGTACAATAAGGACGACCCATACCAATGTGAAGATCACTTCACGAGTGATATCAACGAACATTGACGGCCCCGAACATGTTAGCTGCCCTCAGCTCGAACTCACTTGGCGCACTACCCGGAGTATGCCTGAGGCGATTGAGCACTCTAGCGGCGAAAGTCTCGGAAACTTCTTCTTGAAGATCAGAGCCGGGATTCTCTGCCGCATGCTCAATTACTTTTAGCACGAAGTCCTCATCCGCGGCGTACCCATTCGCACGCGAAGAATGATAGTGATTGTGCCCTGCCAACATGTGACACATTTCGTGCAGAATTATGTGATCGCGATGATATCCTTCACAGCCTGTACGATACAGAATATGGTCCCTTTTGCCGTCGTAGTACCATAGACCGAACGGCAATGCCGGTATATCCACTTCGTGCACAAGCAGTGGCCTTCCCCGTTGTGCAGCTACACGGCGACACAACTCCTGAACGCTTTGCGGCCGCGGAGTCAACGGGAGCTGATCGATCAGTGGAGCCACAACATCGTCTATCCGCCACAGCCGCATGATTGGCTCGGTCCCTCCCTGCCCTGGGCAACGTCGGATCATCTTAACTTCCAAAATGGCAGGAGGGCAACGAGTTGGGTCATGGGATGTCCTCGCGGGACTCTGGGATGTCGTCTCCCTCGACAAGGTCGATTACGTGCTTGATCGCAGCAATCTGAGCTGCGTCGAGTTTCGCGATACGGGCCGCCAGGGCATGAATCGAATCTGTGTTCCACCTTCCACGATCCGGCGGCGGAGAAAAATAAGACGGCCGCTTACCGAAGAAGCTACCCAGAACACCTTTTGTGTTCTCCGATATATTTTCAGTTTTACCGGTCAGAATATTATGCAACTGAGCATGCGAAACCGTCTTGCCGTCGTTGACTTCGCCGATATCTCTGGATAAGCGCAGCACTCCAGGAACCTGGCCAGGGCCGTACCTTTCCTCCAGCAATTCCCGCAACACGGTAGCGAGCCAAGTCCGCGAGAAGCCGGAGGTATCATTGCCAGCCATTGTTTTGCATAACACCCTTCGGGTAGGATTTTTCTACCTCGCTTACAGAGTAGCTCATGAGCTACAAGATAGGAAGGCGCATCATACCCATGGCCCGCAGGACATTGATGGCAGTCTTAGCTCATCCTGATGATGAATCCACCACCGCTGGGGGGACACTGGCCCTCTACGCGTCACGTGGAGTCCACACCGTCCTAGTTACATGCACAAATGGCGAATACGGTGACCGGCCATACGGGGTCAGGCCGGCGGTTGATCACGACGTCAAGGCAATGGCCGCAACCCGGCTTGCCGAACTCCGACTTGCATGCGACCATTTATCTATCTGCGACCTCGAACTCCTTGGGTACCACGATTCCGGAACAGTGGACTGGGATCGCCCGCATCAGCCAACTGTATTCCGAAACATTCCCCTGGAACGCGTCGCCGCACATCTCGGCGTACTTCTGGAAAAGTATCGACCACAAGTCATTCTTACCCACGAGCCAACCAGCACGCGTCATCCCGATCATCGCCACGCTTCGAAGGCGACAGCACTGGCCGTTGAACAGACGAAAATACCTGAGAAGTTGTACTACACGGCACACGGAACCGCGTATTGGCAACGCCTTAGTCGCGCTCTCGCCGACAATGGAATCATTCGACCCAACCCCAATCCCGAATGGCGGCAGACAACCGATAAAATTGATCAAGAAATCACCACGAGTATCGCAGTACTGCCGGTGCTGAACCACAAGCGCGAAGCGGTCTACGCCCACGCCAGCCAAATAAAGAACTCGACAGCTGCGAAAGTGCCCCAAGAACGGTGGGCAGAAGTTTTCGGAACAGACGACCACATACGAGTCTTTGACACAACCAACGCTTCGCTGCCTGAAGATGACCTTTTCGCCGGAATAGGAGAATATAATTAGGTAGTATCCGGCGGCGTTAGCGGCGCCGTAGTAAACTTTGGAACCCCACCTTGGAGCCCCCGAATGAGGCTCAGCTGCATTCTGGTGTTTTCGCGCCTGTAATCCGTTGTATAATGCCGATGACGAAGACAGGCGGCTGAATAAGGTCCCTCGTCCAGACAGGTTGCTGCGTCGAGCGAGGTCGGGTTGATTGCCGGTGTGTGGCCATCGATGCCTCCTTTGACGGTGGTGTTGATGGCCAGACAACCGGAAGTGTTCGTGTATGCCGTGACACCGGAAGAGGGACGTTGGCTCCAGGAGATCACGAAGACAAGCGATCAGCGTTCGAACCAGCCGCGCCGGTTGCGTTCCTCGAAGAAACGGTCTTCGGCTTCCTCGCTCATTCGTTGCCGTCGAACCCGTTCGGCATCCTGCCGGGCCGTGTTCGCTTGCGTGAATGTGGACATGGCTTCGAAACGGGGATCGGCGCGCAGTTCCCCCGTAGCTTCCTCAACCTTGGGTTGCTTATCTTTGATCGCTGCTTGATAGGCAGCCAGGATGGCGTTCTCTTCGTCCACAGTCACTGATAGCAACCGGTTTTCCGCATCCACGACGACGCGAATGCCGTTAGCGACGCCGACTCCGCGGATCTTTTGCATCGCGTAGTGGGCGCGTTGCACCTTCGCGCCCAGATCTTCGAAGTCGTTGTGACTGGGAAGCATTCATGATCCTTCAGTCAGCTGACAGGTTTGGCGGTGTTGTCAGGATGGGCGTTTGATCTCGGTCGGTTGGGGTGTAGTCGTCCCCTTCCCTGATTGAGGGAAGCATGGAGAACCTGCACCGATGCTCAAAGAGCCGTCACCCTTGCCAGCATCCTGCACGTTCAACCTGTAGCCATCGGGGGTAATTACCGGTGTCGAGCGTGAGTCGGCACCGGGGTGGAGCCGAAATCCTTGACTGGTCCAGTAATCGCGGATCAGGTCGAAGTAATGCGTATTTTGCCCGAGTGGTACTCCGACGAGCCAGTAGCGGATCTGGAGTTGCACCGGGCCGTCGGTGCGGAGGTCGCTGTCATCGCAGGGGACGGTGATTGCTGCCTCGTCACCGAAGGCGCCGAGGTTGGGATTGTCCGGCTTGCGCGACAGGCTCACTCCAGGTTGAAGCGCCCTGAGCGTGTCCACCAGTAAGGTGTTGATGTGGTCTCGGGCGGCGGCTTCGGTCAGGTCTGTGGCCACTTTCCCTCCCTTATTGGGTGAGTCTTTTCCGCATCCGGCCAGGAGGCCAGCCACCGCGATCACCGCGATTCCGATGGTCGCGAGCATTGAGGTCACTCCGCGCCGCTTACGTATCATTTGGTTTCATCCCACCTTGTCGCCGTGGCCCGCAATGATCTCGCCCATTCCGATGAGTGACTTACTGTCGAGATCCCAGTATTGGCTGTGCGCTTGGCCGTTGTACCAATCCGCGTACCATGGTCCGGACTTCCCAGGGTCCGAGTCGAACACCGTTGCCCCGAAATCGCGGTCAGTAGGATCTCGGTTGAAGTCATCGAGTCCCGGGATGTATCGCGCTACCTGGCTGTCGGGATACAGCGCAGGAACCGGGTCGTGTTCGGCCCTGGTTGCGAAGATGTGCTTGCTCATTTCCTCATGCGGTACACCGGTCAGGTTGGCGTCGCCCGCGCCGTCGAGAGTAGTGCCAGGGCTCGCCACGAACACCGAGGCATCAGCGTTGAGGCTATGGCCGTGTCCCGCAGCATCACCCACAACCGTGGTGCCGTAGCTGTGTCCCACAACTGTGTTGTATGAAGGCTGACCCTCATGGGAGGCTCGCAGTCCGTCTTGGAAACGGTCCAGGTTTGGTGCTGCGGCGTCCGCATAGTGCTGTTGCGTGGCATTTACGAGTTCTGGCGGGGAATCGTAACCGAACCACGCGATCACCGATGGTCGCTCCGCACCGCTTTGCAACGCTTGGGCCTTCATAGCGTCCACTCGAACCATGTCGTTGCCCATCTTCGATGGTTGGGAACCAGTCCCTGGCACATATGTGGCGACATGGCTCGCTATGTCGGGATTTCCGGCCGCCACTGCCGTATGGGGTTGAGCACCCGCCTGGCTGTCGAGCATCAGCAAATAGCGGTCGGGCTTAGCGACGGATTGCGAGATGGTCTGAAGGTCATGAAGCTTGTCCTTCACCGACGGGTCACCGGCCTGCGCTCGAGTGAGTTCGTCTTGAAGCTTCATCCGGTTGTAGTGGTCGCGGTCGACTGCGGGCAGTCCGTCGTGGTTGCCGAGGTATTGGTCATGCTGCCAGAGCGCGTCCTTCTCCGCGGGCGTCAACGTCTCCCACAAGTCGTGTAACTGCTTCGGGTCGGTCGGCAACTGCGCTTTGCCGTCGATGATGTCTTGAATCTGAGACCGGACTGGCGCGCCGTCAGGAGCCTTCGCATACCCGTCGAGTAGCTCTAGATCTGCGCTAATTGCTTGTGCCGCTTTGGTTTCCGCGTCGCCGAACTGTGCCAGCAAGCTCTTGATACGGGCTTGGAACCCAGAGGCGTGGCCTTGCAGTGCTTGCTGAAGCAGGATCACCGCGATCGGAGAGTTCGATGTACCCATGTCGGTCGGTGTCGTCGGTGCGGTGACGTTGCCGTTGTCATCCACACTCATGCCCGCGAAGGGGAGATCGTGGTCGACGATGTTGAGCAAGGCCGTCCGGTAGCCGTCGAGTTCGCTACCGTAGGCGTTGAAGTGGTCGGCGAGTGTGACCACTGTTTCGCCGAGGTGGTTGCCCGCGAGCTCTTGGGCCAGTCCACGGGCGGAGGCCGCCGCCGCCGCGTCGCCCTGCCAGCTGTCCGTGGTGGCGCCGACGTCGTAGTTCATCTGCTGGACTTGCGAGGTGAAGGTGTCGTTTTGCGTGACCAGATCAGCGGCGTAGGCGCTCATCGACTGCGGATTGCATTCGCGCACATGGCTTATGGTGGTCATCGCGGCTGCTCACCGTTGGTATACCGGTGCAGTTGGTCGGCGAATAGCTGGTCGACCTCTTCGTAGGTCTTGGCCGCCGAGTTCGTCGCGTCCGACAGCTGCCGGATATTTCTGCCGATCAGCCCGTACGCCTTCAGCACAGCATCGGTGGCGCGTGCCGATGCATCCTGAAGAGGTGAGTTGGGCATCGCCGCAGTGGCGGAAACCTTGATCTGACCGATGGCATCGGCGTGGCTGGCGAGCGTGCCCCCGAGTCGATGCAGGATATCGAGATCGGCCTGAAGGATGTCGCCCACAGAGATTCCCCCTCCTGAGGCACGTTGCAGCCGCGGGACCTCCCGCGGACGTTAGCACGCCGGGGTCGCTCGGAGCGACAATACGCATAGCAGGAAGGTCCTGACAACTGATGACCGCCATCGCCGGCGACAGGCCCGGAACTGAAGGGCAGCAATAACTCAGACACCACCCTTGTGGCGCACCTGCGTTGAAGCCGCACATGCCGTGTTCACGTGTGCGAGCATTCATGGGTGGATGTGACTCGCGCGTTCCGAGACGCGTCCGTGATCAGGCTTCGAGGATACGGATTCCGCCCGCGCGCTGGATTGTGGGACCAGGTTTCCCGCGATCTCTGGAGAACTGTCGCCGCGCGACCTGCCTTCCGTGGCGGTCCATAATCGCGCCCTTCGTGCCCTGCTCCGCCTCTAGAGGCGCAAACATTCGAGAGTCTCCGACACGAGAAACCTTGTGACACACGACCGTTTCCGTGAGAATTAGGTCCGATGCTCACGATCGCGCTCACCGAAGAGGATGCACATGTCGCAGCCGGACTCCTCACTACGGCCGCCGGAGGATTCGTCCAAGCGGCAGGGAGATTCGTCCGGATCGCCATGTCAGTCCGAACCCGCCGAGCGCAAATCGCTGTGGCGTGAACCCGCCGTCGTTGCCGCCATCATCGCCATGATCAGTGCGGTTGTCGTCGCAGTTATCACTGTTAACTTTGGTGACAAGAAAAATCCACCATCCGCGTCATCGCCTGCGGGAACCGTATCAGCGACTGCAATTCCGGCCACAGGCCCGACCTTGAAGAGTGAACCCGCCGTTGAAACGACAGCACCGCCGTCAGCTGCATGGACCCTTGCCTTCAATGACAAAGAAATCAACGTAAAGCCCCTGAGTGAAATTTGCCCCAGCTGGAATATTAACCTCGAAACCGCCACCGCCCAGGATGCCAACACTGTAAACACCGATCTGTCCGGTACAGGCGGATGTGGAAATGGCTACGGCGTAAATCCAGATCATGGAGCCGTCTGGGGTGAATCGTCCACCATGAAGCCAACACCAGAGCAATGTGTTGATGCAGCCAAAGTTGGCTCACTAGGACTTGTTTCCTTCGATACCTTCGCGCCGGGAACTGCATACTGCGTGGTTACTCACAATCGAAATGTGGCATGGGTGAGAGTCGTTCGTAGAGTCGGAGCGAATGGCACAGGGTTCGACTTGGCGGTCACAGTGTGGGCGCCGCACAAGTAATCAGCTCAGGCCGCCTTCGTGGGCCGATCGGTCACGCCGTGCGCAACGACGGACAGAGTCTTGTGCATTAGGAGACAGGCCCTAGGATTCATGGGTGTTGTCGTTGGTGTCGCGGAAGAGAACCCGGAGCATCCATCTCGGAAACATTGACCCAGACTGACGGTCCGCCTTTAGGTCAATCTAAATACCCGCTCTGCCAAGCCGACCGGGCACATAGGCTTTCGCGCATGTGTAGGTGAGATGTCCAAGAGATTAGGGAGAGAGGTAGGGCGGTTGGCTGCGAGGGATTACGACGAGGAATGGATACTCGGTGTCGAGACCGGCTTGGTCAACCCGACCTTGGGCGAGGTTCACAGGCTGGCCGATGAGTTGGAGATGACTCCGGTCGAGCGCAGGCACCTGATGAACATCGCCGGGTACGGTGATGAGCCCTCCCGGCCGCCGCTCTACATCACCGACGCCGAACGTGATCGTCTGAACTTGCTCCCCTGGCCTGCGGCGATGCTGTCTCACTGCTGGGACATCGTCTATGTGACGGACAGCTATTGCGACCTTTTTCCCGGAATCTGGGAGCACCACAATTACGTAGAGTGGCTTGTGACCGATCCCCGTGCCCGCACTATCGTGGTGGACTGGCATGCCGAGGTCCGGCAGATCGCGGGCCGAGTCAAGTTCGCGAATGGCCAGCATCTCGACGAGCCTCGCTACCGCCAGATCCTCCAAACGTGCGCTCCGAACAGCCAATTCGCGCACGCGTGGTCCGCAGAAGAAGTCCGTGACGGTGCCTCAACGCAGACCTTCCTTCACGTCACTGGTGCGAACAATACCGTGTACAGCGTGCTCGACACGCCCCTACCCGATGTCTTGTCCACCGGTCGCCGAGCGCATCTGCATGTCGCCAAACCAGTCTCGACCGACGAAGAATAGCGGTCCGCGTGGTGTTCCTGACTTGGCGTATCGGTCTAGATAGCGACGGGGTGCAAAGGCGGTTTCTTCAATGGTTCGGGATGTAGTCGCCTGGTGTTGCAACGATTCAAGATTGGCTCGGTGGCGATGTGCCACTAACCGGGCAGAGTCGAAGTCTCAGGATCGCCACGTGGCGCTCATTATTCTGTGATGGTGATTACCTTGTCCTTCACGACGAGGGGTGTGTCATTCGGGCCTTTGATGTATTCGGGGATCCACACGGCTCGCGGATTTTTGAAGCGCGGATGTTTGAGGTGGCGCCAGTGCCCGCGGACCATCCACCGGTGGGTCCAGTCCGGTGCTACGCCAGCGGTGTCGCTGGGTGGCCGGTGCTGGGACTTCAGGTCGACTGTCAGCAGTGTCGAAGGGATGCCGGTCTTGTCCAGCCGCCGCCGCAGCGGGCGCGGGACGGCAGGCTGCGCGGTGTCGGCCAGCGGTGCGTCCATCAGCGACCAGGTGGCGCGGACGTAGCGGCTCAGCACCTCCGACTGGGTGTTCAGGACACCGGCGTCACGGCTGGTTTGGTAGCTGGTGGGGTGGCCGGTCACGATGAAGATCGGGTCACCGAAACCGCCCAGTGGCCCGAAAACGCTGGCGGGCAGGTCGGGTTCGGTCGGCGAGAGCCAGGACACCGTGATCCCGTCATCGACCTGGCCGAGCAGAGTGCGGGTGTCCGGACGCCAGGTGAATCCTTGTAGTACGTGCAGGTGCTCGCAGCTGGGTTGGTTGCATCGCAGGCGCACCGGCCGCTCCATGATCAGGAACCCGTGTGGGGCGGGCGCTTCGGCGATGACGAAGTCGTCGTCGGGCATCGTGGCCTGTGCTGTGTCGATGATCGTCACCATGTCGGTGGACATCCAGAAGTTGTGGGCTCGCCGAAGGCTGTCCAACTCCACCGCGGGCCCGGACTCTATACCCTGATCGACACGGACCCCGATCTCGGCGAACATTTCGGCGGCGACAGGTCCGGCCAGATGCTGCGCGTAGCCCTCCTTCCAGCGCAGAACTTCCAACGGAGGGATGGCGGCCGCAGATCCGTCGAGCATGTCCGACAGGCTAGTCGGCTTTCGTGTTCGCGCGCCGGTGGCCTGATCGCGCGGTTCCGCCCAGCCATAACCTGACCACCCACCGAAACCTGCCAATGGGTTGACGCAGGACGGAACGAGAGGTGCGTGACCTGGTGACCGGCCAGCTCCGGGAGCTGGGCCTGATCTTACTGCCTGGCGCACGCCTTCTTGCGTGTTGTTTCCAAGGGAGTCGCAGCGCACCCATCCCTCGTCGACTGGGACATGTTGCGGCATCGCCGCAGGTGGGGTGTAACGCACGCGCATTGGATGACGACCCAACGGGTGGAGCATCTGGACAGCTGATCAGTAGTTGAACGGTCAGTTAACCGAGGTTGCCGGTGTATCACAATTGAGACAGAATGTGCTTCATGAAGCAAACACCACTGAGGTTGTGGGTTAGCGTCATCTCGGATGGAGCAAGCGTGCGGTCGGTGGCATCGAGTGTCGATCTGCCACCCGCCACGCTGGGCCGCCATCTTGATGACGACACCCCGCCCTGGTCCACGGTCGTAGCAATAGCCCGCGCCTATGGAGTTAGTCCAATCGAAGGAATGCTTGCCGCTGGCCTACTCGCCCCCCGTGAAGTTTCGATGCCCATCGTGTCGAACCGCGCTGTACCGGCGGGAGAGGCATTGCGCGACGCCACCAATGCTCAAGTGGCAGAAGAGGTAATGCGCCGACTCCTGGTCGCACCGCAGGACCATGGACACCACGAACACGCCGGAGACAAGACCAGCAGACGTAGCCAGTTATGGAAAGGGATGGTATGAGTTTCGCCGACCGGGAGCCATTAGGTTTCGACGACGAAGTTTTGGGGCTGGCGATGGTCGCAACCGCCGTCGTTGCAGCCCGAGCATCGCAGTGGCGCACGCGGCCGGAAAGTCGTCCACTGACGGTTGTCATCGCATTGTTTACTTCAGCGTTCGTCATCGGACACGGTGGGTCTCATCTCCCGTGGCTTCTCGATGCGACGAAGTATCTCCATATGGCCAACGCCTCGGCCGTTACCAACGACTTGATCAGAACCGCTGCGGCCGGTTACATGTGCACCCTCGTGGCGAGGACGTGGAAGCTGGGCGACCGCGTGTACGACGCGATCCGCGGAGTGTTCGCGACCGTTGCGGTAACCATGATCCTGCTGTGGCAGCTGTCGTCCGACGGCGCCCGCACCGTCGCCTACATGGGAACCGTGACAGACGACGACCGCTATGCCACCGCCTACGGATATGTGAGCGACATCAACATCGGGCTCGCACACGCCCTGGTATTCACCAACGTCATCCTGGCCTACAGCTTTCCGCCGCCCATGGTGCGGGTCTCGCTCCTCGCGACGGGAGCGGCTGCCCTGTGCGGACTGACGTCGGCGGGCTTGCGTTTCGCCAGCGTCGCCGACCCTGACACGTTCCTGCCAGTGCGCGCGGAATGGTCGGTGCCGATCCTGGTAGTCGGCATCGCGCTCTACATCCTTGCCGGGCTCACCGGCCATCTCGCCACGGCCCGGCTCAGTAGATCGGGCGCTGAATGATCGTGTCAGCGATTGTTCGAGAGATTGGGACGCAACTGTCCGTTCGTTTGCGAGAGGTCACCCCGGCGGCTTCGGGGGAGTTGGCCGCCACGAGAAGCGATTCGGAGGAGATCTTTTTGCTGGACAGTGGCGGTGGAAGGTTGTTTCATGGGCGGAACCGGACGAATCGGGCAAGGTATGAGGCTCACGGCGAACTTCGCGGCCGGAGTGCCTGCACGAGGCGATGCGGTACGGGATGGGTCGGCAGCGACACGGCGGCCGGGATCATCGCCAGAAGCTTGCTCGCCGGTTAAGCTATCTGGTTAGGCTTTCGAACGTACGTACGAACGATGGGGATTGAGTTGTTCGAACCGCAGGTGGGCGCTGATGGGGGCGCGCGGATGATCGAGGCGGACGAGATGAGCTGGCTCGGCGAGCGCCTCGCGCTCGAGCTGTGGGGCGAAGGCCCCGAGTTCACTCTGACACTCACCATCGGCGACTCGATCGATAACGTCCAAGACTTCACGCTGGACGATCTGGTGCGCCTCAAGGGACGCGTACTCGCCGAGACGGCCAGATTCTGTGAGATTGTCGACAGATTCCAGCGCCGGTATCAGCGACCGTTCGGATGTGGAACCACTACATGTGTAGTCGGCTAGTCCTCGTCGTCTGCGCTGTTCGTGTACGCCGCGAAGAGGCCCTCGACAAGGGCGGTTTGCTCCTCGGGCGTGCGCAGGCCGCGAAAGAGCGCGAGGAGGACGATCTCCTGCATGTCGGCGGTGACCCGCATCGACAGCGGCTCGGCCTGTTGCCCTTCGATGTGACCGATCAGCTCGCCGATCGGCTTTTCGAGCACGGCCGCGAGCCGCAGCAGGATCGACGGATCGAGGATGTGTCCGACCTTGCCGCCCAGCAGGTTGTAGACAGTGCCGCGGGCGATACCAGCGCGTTTGGCCAACTCGACTCTGGAGGGCTTGCCTGTGCGGGGGTCAACGATGCCCGCCGCGTACATTGCCTCAACAAGCCACGCGTCATCTGTTGACGAATCGCTCATTGCCGCCTGTGTTTCCGCCTGCACTTGCCCATAATGCAGCAGTCTAGTTGCCGATGCAAACGCACCGAGCGCAACGATGCCACGCCTTGACCTCTACCTGAAATAGGGTCTTTACAAACCTGTGAAACCCTGCGCGCGTGTCTATTCCGGTCACTTGCCCACTGTGAGCTAGAAGGCACAGGATCGATGGTCCAACTGCTTGGTGTGGCGGAGCAGGCTCGCGTAACGTCATTCGGGCGAGGCGGGGTGACGTGCTGAATCCCTGGTCAGCGATGGTTGGGGTAGTCAACCCTGGGATGCGCGCGACGGACCGGCAGGCGTGCAGACCTCGCACCAAACAACTCCATTTTGTGATGCTTCGGGCGTCCGAGAAACCCGTGAATGGGAGATCTTGTGACGCCTTTGGTCAATGGGCACGCTGAAACGATCGGCGAATTCATCTCCGGCAGCCCCGAATGGCACGCGGCCCGCGCGAACGGAATAGGCGGCTCGGAAATCTCTGCCGTCGTCGGTCTCAACCCGTGGGAAAGCCGCTTCGGTCTCTGGCACCGCAAGAAAGACCTGCTGTCGGCCGTCCCGGAGTCCGCACCCATGAAGTGGGGCACGCTCCTCGAACCGGTCATCGCCGCCGAGTACCAGGCCAACCACCTCGACCGCGGCCAGCGCGCGAGCACCGGGGCCACCTACCGGCACCACCAGCGCCGCTGGCAGCTGGCGAACCCGGATCTGCTGATCTGGAACGGCGACGAGCTGGTGGACGGCGTGGAGATCAAAGCGCCCGGTCCCGACTTCTCGGAGAAGTGGGGCCGCGACGGATCGGATCTCATCCCCATCTATTACCGCTGCCAGATCGCGCACTACTGCGATGTGATGGGCCTCGAGTCGATGGTGTTGCGCGCCCTGCTCGGAGGAAACGATGCCCGCTCCTATCGCATCCGCCCGTCAGGTGACGACCGGGAGTTCCTCCGTGCTGAGGGCGAGCAATTCTGGAGCGACTTCCTCACCGATGTCGCACCCAACCTGGACGGCCACCTCGCCACCTACAGCGTTCTGCGCGAGCTGCACCCTGATATCGACCGCTCGATCATCGTGGACGCCCCAGCCGTGCTCGCCGACCGCTGGTGGGAAGTGCAGGCCAACCGTGATGCTGCCGACGCGGAGTACATGGAAGTTCGAACCCAGATCGCCGACCTGATCGGCATGGGCTGGAAGGCCCGCTGCGGGGATCAGACCCTCGCCTACCGCGTCCGCCCGGCCAGCGGCGGCGACCCGTATATCAAGTCCGCGCCCCGACCCGGCATCAGCCACGCCTCGATCACGGAGGCCGCCGCAGCATGACCAGCGGTGACCGCGTCGTGCCTGAGATCGCCCGGCCGGCTCACTAGCGGACCGCCACAATCACAACTGAATAGGGAACCGAATGTCTGAGATCACGAAAGCTGTTGCCACCCAGCAGAACCCGCTAGCGGTGGTCGCCCGCTATAAGCGGGAGTTGGGCACCGTCCTGCCGACCGTGCTGCGCCAGGACCCCGACCGGTGGCTGATGGCCGCCGAGAATGCCGCCCGCAAAAACCCCGATCTTATGGCAGTCATCAAGGCCGATCAGGGTGCGAGCTACATGCGGGCTCTCGTCGACTGCGCCCGGCTGGGGCATGAGCCCGGCAGCAAGGATTTCTACTTCATCAAGCGCGGCAATGCGATCAGCGGGGAGGAAAGCTACCGGGGAGTTATCAAGCGAATCCTCAACAGCGGCTTCTACCGCAGCGTCGTTGCGCGTGCGGTATTCGAACGTGACGAGTATTCGTTCGACCCGCTGACCGATATTGTTCCCAATCATGTCCCGGCGGAGGGGGATCGCGGAAAGCCGGTGTCTGCCTACGCATTCGGTGTGCACTGGGATGGTACGCCGTCGACTGTGGCGGAGGCGACCCCGGAGCGGATCGCGACCGCGAAGGCCAAGAGTTTCGGCGCGGACAAGCCCAGCTCTCCGTGGCAGATGCCGACCGGAATCATGTTCCGCAAGACCGCGATCAAGGAACTCGAGCCTTATGTCCATGTCGCGCCGGAGCCGCAGCCTCGCCGCAGCCTCGACGGCGATTACGTCGGCGCCAATCCGACCGCGGTCGCCTTCGATCTGGACCACGGTGATGTCCTCGACATCACCGAAGACCAGATCGCCGAGGCCGGTGAAGCCGCATGAGCCGCGCCCCCGAATTGGCTGTGCTCAACCGGGTCGACGTGAAGACCGTCCTCGCGGTGGACTTGAACGAGGACTACCAGGGCAACGTGGCCGCGATCGTCCAAAAATGCTGCTACGACGACGATTTCATCGACGGCAACTCCCCTCTCGCCTTCATTATTCTCGGGTACAGGTCGTGCTCCGGCTGTGATGCCTGGCAGGCTATGAACGCAGACCCGAGGGCCAAGCTCGAACACTGCTTGCAGGTACTTGAGTCGGCGCGATGGTTCGACAATCTGGCCGCGTTGCAGGAATGGATCGCGACCGCCGACACCGCTCTCCAGTGGTACGGCCACGAATCCAGGTGGCGGACCTTCCGGGGAGAAGTCATGGCGCTCGAGCACGGCGGTGATCGACCCGGCTGGATCGACTGATGGCCTTCCCGCGCTCTCGGTGGCGCGTGTGCGAGCAGGCCGACCTGTTCGGGCTCGTGCCGCGAGCCGGCCACCGTCGCTGTGCAGTGGCGGTGGTGGGGTATCCAGCACTACTGCACCCAGCACTTCATCGACCTGACCTGCGACCACCCCAACGACCTGGTGCGTTGGGACATCCTCAATTCCGAAAGGTAGTCCTGAGTGTCCTCGAAGACACGTGAAACTGATACCGAGATGTTCGACCACGCTGTTGCGGTGATGGAGGAGCTGGCTCCGGAGAAGCTGCGCCCAGAATTCGAGGGATACGGCGGGCAGTTCGGGTTTCGCTGCAGACCCGACCAGGCGAAGGTGGGCCGACGAGCCGCACGCAGGGCCGCCCGGAATCTGGGCTGGAAACCGCGCACTACCTACAGATCTGATGATCAGACGATGATCGTTTGGGACGACCGCAAGGTCCCAGACGATATCCGGGATCGTATGGATAAGCGGTGGATAGCAGCCCTTGACGAGATGTTCGGTAACCGTGGCTGCCACTAATTCTGAGAAAGCCGCTACCGCAGCATATTTGGCGGCAGCGGCGATCGACCGCCGCATACCCGCCCCCACCGCGGACAGGATCGCGGCGTGGGCGGCGCTGTTCGACGGTTCGGACGTGGAGCCGGACGAGGCGGTGGAGGCCGTCCGGCGGTACTACCGCGACGCCAGCAACGTCTACAGCATCATGCCCGCCCGCGTCCTCGACGCCGTGAACAGCCTGCCGCCGGACGCCTCGGAGGCCCGCTTCCGGGCGTTCATCAAAGTATGGGCCAACTACCCATACAGCGGGCAGATACAACGCGTGACCGGCATGGAATGGACGCCCACATTCCCGCTGCCGGAAGGCATCCATGGCGATACGGCAGCCGAACGTGCCTACCACGTTGACGAGCTGAAGGCATGGGTGCGGGACAACTGGCCCGAGATGAAGCGCCTGGTCATGGGCTGCGAAGCATGAAGTAACACAACAACATACAACTGAATAGAGAGCCGAACCGTGGCTATGGAATTCACCTCCGCGTACGAGCGGCTGGTGTCGGCGCTGCGCGGAGCCGGTGTCGTGGTCGACGACAAAGGCGACCACGGCTGCGCGCAGACCCCCGGCCACAGTCCGGGCGACCGAGGCACCACCTTCCGGCGCACCGCGGATGGCGTGTTGCTGTGGGTGCACAACGGCGACCGGGACTCCGTGCTCGAGCAGCTCGGCCTGTCGATGGCCGACTTGTTCGACGCCGACCGAACTGTCTACAACTACACCGACGGACGCCGCGTCACCCGCTTCTACGACGAGGGCACCGGCAAGAAACGGTTCGCTCAGGACGGAAATAAAAGCGGCACAGCTCTTTTCGGTATCGAGACGATCCCGGCGGATCTCGATTCACCGGTCATGGTCGTGGAAGGTGAGAAGGATGTCCGTGCCTTCCAGGCGATCGGAGTCCCGGCCGTGTCGCCGCCACAGGGCGCGAACACAGATCCGAGCCGCTTCGACTGGGCCCCGCTCGCTGGCCATCCCGTCCTGATCGTCCGCGACATGGACGAGCCCGGCCTGGCCCACGCCCAAGACGTTTTCGCGGTTCTGCGGGGAATCTGCAACGCCGCGGTCGTGGAACCCGCCGTGGGCAAGGATGCGGCTGACCACATCGCGGCGGGGTTGGAGTTCGGCGAGTTCCGGCCGATGCGGATGCCGATGCTGGAAGGGGTGCGCAGCTACTGGGAGGTGCTGGGGGATTGGTGGCAGTGGCTGCACACCCCGGCATCGGAGCGGAGGGTGTTCTCCACGCCGTGGGAGCCACTGGACGATCACCTCGCTGGCGGGCTGCATCCGCGCCGAACCTACATCGTCGCGGGCCGCCCCGGCGCGGGAAAAACTTTGTCCGCGTTGAACATTGCGCAGCACGTCGCCGAGAAGCACGCCCCCACGCTCGTGGTGAGCCTGGAAATGCCGGACCTCGAGATGGCGTCGCGGCTGGTCGCGGCAGGCTCGCAAGCACATTACGGGCAGATCACCCGCCGCGAACTCGACGACAACCATGCCCGCCGCGTCCAGCAGTACATGGAGTCGGACCGGCCGAACTCGACGAACCTGTGGATGCTGGACAAATCCAGCCTGACTATTGAACAGATCCGCTCCTACGCCGAGCAGATGCGGGAATCAGTTGGGCTGGGGCTGTTGGTGATCGACCACATCGGCCTCATCAAGCCGTCGCGGAACGGACTGTCGCGCCGGGAGGCGATCGGTCACGCCTCATGGCAGTGCTCGATAATGGCCAAAGACCTGGATATCGTGGTTTTGCTTGCGTGCCAATTGAATCGAGGCACTGAACAGGAGAACCGGCCGCCCGTCATCAGCGATCTCAAGGAAAGCGGCGACATCGAGCAGAACGCCGATGTGGTGTGCCTGTTGCACCATCCGAAGATCAACGGCGAACCGACCGGTGATGTGGAAATCCGCCTCGGCAAGAACCGCACCGGCCCCTCCGGCGCGGTCGTCACCCTGCCCTGGCGTGGGCATGTAGCGCGAATCGGATAGCAGCAAGAATTTTACCGGCACGTCGCATTGTGGCGGTAATTCAGAGGAACCATAGACCGGTTCTCCGCAACAGTCGGCCTTATGATAGGTGCCGACGGAACATCCAGTGGATGATAACTGAATAGAGGAACTGAGAGCATGGCCGGAGAATCCCCCTTCACCATTGCCGGGAATATCGCGAACGAGCCTGAACTGGGCTTCACCAGCAGCGGAGCGGGCTACCTCAACCTCACCATCGCGTCCACCCCGCGCATTCTCGACAAGAACACCAACGAATGGAAAGACGGCGAAGCGCTGTTTATACGCGGCACCGCCTGGCGCAATCTAGCCGAGAACTCCGCTGAAACCCTGAAGAAGGGTATGGGCGTTATCGCGGTCGGCTCGCTCAAGCAGCGGTCCTTCGAAAAGGACGGCGAAAAGCGAACCGTGATCGAAATGGACATCACCGATATTGCCCCATCCCTGCGGTATGCGACCGCGCAGGTTGCCAAGACTACCAGCGGTGGCGGCGGCATCCGCAACGCGGCGGGCGGCAGCGATGTGTGGAGCAACAACCCTGGCGCGAATACCGGTATGCAAGCCCCCTTCTGACAACAACAAGGACAACTGAATAATGACGGATCTCCGGTACCAAACGGTCGCGATCGGCATGGACACCGCCATCGGCGATCTTCGCTTCACTTCGATGAGTCCTGAAGACCGCGACGCTCTTGCCCGCGGCGATGAGCAGTATTGGCGTTCACGCCACGGGCTGACCGATGTCCGGCTCGGCATGACGGTAGTACTGCCAGAACTCGATCTGGTCCCCGACGCGCTACCCAACCTCGTCTGGCGTCGGAGCGGGAACGTGGGTGGCGGCTTCACCGTCGAAGTGATCGACAACGTCGACGAACTCGACCAATTGATCGAACCCGGATTGATTGCAGCCGCGGCGAAGATCAAGATCCTCGCCGCGCTGGCGAACGGGACTACCGAGGACTTGGCGGCATGATCGACATACTGTGCGTCCCCGGCACCGGGGAGCACGCTGCGGCGGGCAGCGACCGGCCCGTGGGAATGCTCGCCGAGGTGACCAAACATCTCGACGACGACCGGTTCGCTCCATGGAACGTGGCCTATCCGGCGTCCTACGGCCCGTTCGGTGGCGACGGTGTGCTCGGTCTGGACTATGTGCGGTCCGTCGACCAGGGCGTGGAAGCGTTGCTGGCCGAGGTCCGCAGCACCACGAACAGTGTTGGGCTGCTCGGGTATTCGCAGGGCGCGACGGTGGTTTCCCGGTTCTTGGAAGGCATGACGCGGGGCGACTACCCGGATGTGGAGGTCGCTTTCGTCGGGTTGATCGCGAATCCCATGCGGGGGCAGGGCTGGGTGTCGGTCGACGGCAGCAACGTCGGTTACGGCATCGCGGGTGAGCATGGCCCGTGGCCGGATGACTTCCCGGTCTGGGAGATCGCCAACCCGCGCGACCCGATCTGTTCTCTTCCCGGTTCCAGCCCGCTGCGCGGGTTCGCCGACCTGACAGCGGCATTCAGCATTGCGGACCCGGCGTGGTGGGGACAGCAGCTGGTGGACATGACCAACGCCGCCACGATGCAGCGGTGGCTTCGGGTGGGAGCAACGGACTTCGTGGCTGGCCTCGATGAGGCGCTCGACTACGCGGTGCGCGGCGAGCACACCTGCTACGGGTCTCGGCAGATCTGGCCATCCGGCCGGACCTACACCGAGGAACTCGCGCGACTGATCGACAAGCAATTCCCCGAATAGTTTTGGGGCACAACTGAATACAAGGACTTGGTGCTGGTGTTGGGTGACAGGGAACGTGATTGGATGCGGCTGGCCAAATGCCGGACCGCATCGACGCCCGAGGAATGGGCGCAATGGGAATCGGACAACCGAGGCGGCGCGCAACAAACGGACGTGGTGCTCGCCTGCACAGGCTGCAAAGTCGCGCGCGAATGCGCCACCTACGCATTGACGTTCGATCCCCGGGGCATGGTGTGGGCCGGGGTGCCGGTGCCGGAAATGCCGGGCACCGACTATTACAGGCGGGCACTGTCGCGGCTGCGGCGTATCGCGCACGGCGAGATCCGGCCATGGTGACCAAAAAGCCGACGGGAGTTGGCAATTGAATGTCGAGAACCGAGCCGAAGATGTGGCGCGTGTATCAGGACTCCTCCGCGCACTCGGCGGGAACGTCGAGTCTGGAGACTTCCGGATCGTCACCATCCCCGGCCCGCCCTGGTCCAAGTCCCGGCCCCTGTTCGGGAAAGGTCGAGCCTATAAGAGTCGCGACGATGCTGACGCTGAGACGCGATCGGGAATGTTTCTACACAACGCCGTTCGTGAGCCCTACACGGGCAATGTCGGCATAGCCTGCCTGTTCTTCCGGCAGAACCGTCAGAGGATCGACACCGACAATCTCTTGAAGCACGTTTGCGATGCATCGAATGGCGTGATCTGGAAAGACGATAGTCAGTGTACGGCGGCTGCAGGCGTGCTGGAGTTGGACGCGGGTAACCCGAGGACGGTCGTCGCTGTCGGCCAGGTGGCAAGCACGCTGGTGCGCGGGACTGATGCGTTCACCCTCTGCAAGGTGTGCGGCGCGAAGATTTTCATGGAAGGCCAGCGCGGGAGCCAGCCCGATACCTGTTCACCGGCGTGCAGACACCGAGCGTTGGGATATCCGAGTTTGTCCGAACCCGTCCCATGCGCGCACTGCGGAAACCTGTTCCGGCGGAAGACGCGTGCGCGAAAACTGTGCTCGATTCAATGCAACTCCGACTATCGACGTGAGCGGAAACGTGCTACTGCGCCAGCGAAATCGGCCTGCCCGGACTGCGGTAGAGAACTGTCACATAATCGCGGCGGTAGATGCCGCGATTGCTGGAAACTGAGCATTTCAAAGGATCGCGTCGTGCCCGAGGTGGACTAAACGCCTCGCCGAGCCCGGCGGACCCTCCGGTGTGCACATCCACATCGATACGTGCACAACGGAATCCATTCAAACGATCACAACCATCATCTACCGAAGGATCTGACCATGTGGTACCTGGCCGTTGGCGTCGCGTTCGCGATCACCTTTGCCATCCAGCTCATCCTCGAATGGGCGAAGAAGCGGCTCGACCGCGGTGGGCTGCTGATCGGCCTCGGCTTCGCCCTCGCATCCCTCGTCGCGTGGCCGGTGGCGATCATCGCGGCCATCGGCGCGCACATCTGGGAAATCCGCACCGCCCGCCGCTGATGAACACACTCTCCTGGCCGCAGTCGAGTCGGCGTTCTGCCAGGACGGACCGATCCAGTACGGCTCCCCGAATATCGACACCCTGTTCCTGCTGGACCTGACGACCTTCGGCGCAGATGTGCCACTGGGTGCGTAATGCGTTGAGTGACAACTGAATACGGAGAGCTGAATGAGGCTTGGGAAACTGCCTGCCCGCATGGACGCGGTGAAGCTGAAGCTGGCGCACTACCTGGACACGACGGCGCTGCCACCCGCCCCGCCGAACTTCGGCCACGAGAACACCTTCCGCAACTGGCAGATGCTGGCCAACGACCGTTACGGCTGCTGCGTCTGGAGCGGGGCCGCGCACGAGACGATGCTATGGGCTGGCGCGAACCGGCACGCGGGTGCCGTTCTCCGATTCCGCTGTGCTGTCGGACTATTCGGCCGCAACCGGGTTCCATGTGACTCGCAGTTTCATCGCCGCCTACTGTGACGAGGCGATCGTGTCGTTCTCGGACGAGTATCTGACCGGCGGGAAGTCGCCCGAGGGCTTCTACCGGGAGATGCTGCTGCGTGACCAGGGTGTTTTGGTCAGATCTTCCGATCGGAAGTGATATAGGTCACTCAATGTGTTCACTGTCTGGAACTTGGTGAACACCTCGATTAGATTTCAAACCATGCCAACAACCACTGCCCCCGAGGAAGCGGGGAACGCTTGTGGGGACAAACGTCGCACCGATGCAGGCTATCAACGTCACCGCCGAAAAATCGAGAAGGCGTGCGCTGAATGTCTGAAAGCGCACAGCGAATACAGCTCCGGGTATCGGGAGGGTAAACGCCTCCGGGTCAAGAAAGAAGTCGTCGAACTCGACCGCGAAGACTTCCTGATTCTGTGGCGCAACACCTCCCGCGTCACACGCGACATGCTCAAACACAGAATCCCCACCCTTCACGCCATCGCGGGTACCACCTGGCGATGACACGCTGGGCGATCCTCACGGCCCTCGCATGGCTCTCCCTTGCCGACGCCGTTCGTGACTACACCACGAATCGGCGGTATGCAGCCATGCGCTACCGGGCTCAAATAGCCGCCGCCGCAATCCTTTCCATCGCGGGAATGGTGGCCATCACTCAAATCTGATCTCAGCGACAGGATTCGAGCACCCATGACAGCTGTACTTTCCGCGCCCAAATTCGAAATCCGGCTGCCCGTGAACTACTGGACCGCCGTCTCGATCGGCCCCGCTCGAACACTCGTCCGGATCGGATCGCACCACCGAGACAACGTGGACGACATCGCGACACTCGCCGTGATCCTCCGTGAACGTCTCGGCGAAGACCTCGCCGACCACCCGAAAGACCTCCAGCGGACCTGGAGCGGCTCACCCGACATCAGCCGCGACGGCACCGTCTGGATCCGCCTGCGCAACCGAGGCCGAACGATCAACCGCGAATACCGCGTCGCCCTCAGCGAAATCCGCTCCCGCCAAGCCGAATGGTAGCCGACATGCTCAGCGTCAAATACCTGCTCTCCCGCATCGCGTACTTCGAAGACCAGCCGCACGAAGTCCTCGCCGAACTTCTCACGCAGGTCATCCAGCACGCTGTCGAAGGGGCCGACGATCACGGTATCTCGGTCATCACAGTCGACGGCCTACTCGACCTCGTCGACGAGCATCTGCAATGAAAGCCGCCCACCTCACCTACGACCACGTAGGCCGCACCCTCGTCACCGGAACCGGCAGCAAACGCAAACGCGCCGTCATCCTCGACCTCGATTACAAAGACAGCTACATCGTGGTGAAAACCCGCACGGCGCATGGCGATATCCGCCCACTCGTCCTGGCCAACGGCCAGGACATCGAGACCGAGCAGTGAGCGTCCGCTCCAGCTGAATCCGCGAAAGGCCCTGAAAGCCCATGCGCCGACACCTGACCGGCGAGCGAGCGCTCATCGTCCTGGCCGCCGCGGTCACCGCCTACGAGGTCGCCGCACCCGAAAACGAACTGATCAGCCACGCCTTCGATCGGCTGCTCGAAAAGCACCGCATCGCCACCGGATTCGCGGTGATCTACACCGCCGCCCACCTCCTCAACATCCTCCCGCCGCGCGTCGACCTCTACCACCGACTCGGCCGAACGATCGGAAGCTGACACATGGGAACCGCCCAATACACCTGGGTGAGCCAAGCCGCCTGCCGTGAAGGCGAACACCTCAAGCCCTTCCGGCTCCTCAAGCACTACACCGCCATCGCCGAGTCCGAAGGCCGGGGACTGCGCGTCGACGAGGTCTGCACGATCCTGGGCGTCGGCCGCAAAGCCGTTCATACGATGCGACGGCGCGAAAACCTGCGCAGCACCGTCATCGGCCGCGTCGTCTACGTCTCCCCCGAATCGCTCGCCGAGTACCTACGCCAGGAAGAAATCGACCCCTTCTTCCCCCGGGCGTCCCAGCGCCGCGACGCCGAACGCGCCATCGCCATCTGCCGAACCTGCCCGGTCATCAACACCTGCCTCGACCACGCACTCACCAACTACGAAGACGACGGGATCTGGGGCGGGATGAACGCGAAAGACCGTATACAGCTGCGTATTTCGATGGGACTGCGCCGCCCGCCTGTCCAGGTCCCACTGCTCTCGTCCGATGAAGTCGCCGAGGTCCGCGCGAAGTACCTCAAGAACTGCAAGACGCTCGGACACGGGGGAGTGGCGGCACTGGCGGTCGAATACAACGTCAGCGAACGCACCATCTTCCGCACCACCAAGGGCCTGTCCGCGCAAGCGAAACAGGTGGCCTGATGCACCTGTTTCACAAATGGTCCAGGTGGAAAACGGCCGTGATCCTCGACCGCGAAGTGGCCTCCACGCTGCTCGCCGGCCTCCAAGACCTCACCGCCGCGACACAGATCCTCGTCGGCGAAATCGGCAAGGCGCAGGATGTGGCCGCCTCGAGCGAGATGGCCTTCCGCATTCACGCGACCGACATGAAGCAGGCGATGAAGACGCTCGCCACCGAACAGCAGTGCCCGCGGACCGCCTACACAGGGATGCTGAGTGACACTCACGCCGCGACCGCCCTCAGCCAGCCGAGGAACCGGCGCATCCGAATCGACTACACCACCAGCGATTTCGGCGAGATCCTCGCCGCCGCCCGGCTCCTCAGCGACAACCTCCACGCTGATGTCGGAGCCCACGTCGCCTACGCCGCTCTCGCCTACTCCCGACAGATCCTCGCCACCCACAACCACGACAAGGACAGCAAGTGACCACCACCGACCCGACCGGCCCCGCCTACTACCAGTTCCCCGGCGGCATCCAGCTTGGCCAGATCTCCGGCGAGTTGACGGGTTTCGGCGCGCAGATCGTCCAGTGCGCCGCCCGCTCCTGCCGCGTCGACGGCACCAACAAGGAAACCACGATCGAAGGCCGCATCCGGGACCTCGAGAAGGCCGCCGCGTTCGCCGAGATGGAAGTCGAGCGCCTCGCCAACACCCACCGCCGGATCGCCGTCCTCAACGACGACCTGGAGGACGCCAAGACCGTACTCACACAGGTCAAAGACCAGCGCTACGAGAGCACCGAGCGGCCCGCCCGCGTCCGAGCGGAATTCGAACTCACCCCCACCGAGAACGACAAGATCTTCGACGCCGCACAGCTCCTCGCCGTCACCTACGACGACTTCATCGCCCTCGCCGCCCTGGCCGCCGCCGACAACGTGATCGCAGCGGAGGTCGCTGAAATCACCTACGGCTTACAGGCATAGCAATCTGCGCACTCGCCTTGACGGCTCCCGTGCGGCCCAGTGGCACGGCTCGACTTCGATCGCGAGCTCGGCGACCACGGACGGAGATGTTTCCCCGGAAGCCAGCAACCTGTCACCATCGCAATCAAGTAAACGCCAGCCCAATCCGCTACTGTCAGGCAATCGATGCGCATGCCAGATTTGCGAAGATTGCCCGACAATGATTGCCCGACAATGGGAGCGAACAAGATGGACCTCAGCCGGTTTGCGGAAGTAGCCGCCGCCAACGTTGCCCCCGAACACCGGGAAGCACTGAAAGCGTCGGTGCTGGACTTCGAAGCCTGGATCAAGGAGAAGACGCGATACGAGCCGACACCCGCAGAGGCGGTGGTCATCCACTACCCGTGGGATGTCGCGGCACAGTTCGCCGCTGCCGAACCCAACCAGCGGATGCTCGACCACGCGCGACTCCTCGGCCACGGCGACGAGGGCCTGACGGGCGAGGTCAAGAAACGGCTGAGCGCCTGGTACCTCAGGCTCCGTGACGACAACCTCGTCATCGAATACAATCCCCACTTCCCACCCGAGCCCGGCGTCAGCGACACCGGCGGCTGGGCCTATCGGCATCGCGAAGAACAGGACGCTGACCTACTTATCCGCAAGAACGGCTGGACCCGGCTCACCGAAGAAGGCCAAACCATCTGGGCGCTTCCCGATGAAGACCTGTGGCCGTAGCGTAGCCTCGCGCAACGAAGCCCTTACGCTGCGAACACGACTCGGAGCGGAAGGGCTTCGTTGTCTATCCGATTCGCCTACCCGGCAGCCTTCTGATTGAGCCGTCGATATGTTGTCACACGAAACGATCGGTCAATGCACGTAGGCCCGAACCCGCTTCGCTGTATCCCGTTCAATCTCAGCGCAAACCACTGCCACCCTCTCCTCATCCGTCAACCCGAAGATCTCCTTCCACTTCGTCCACGCCACAACATCTCGGTAGTGCACCTCCGCGTTCTGCTCCATCAACCTGAGCGCTACACGGGCATCCATCAACTGCAGCAGCGCCTCATGCCGGGCACGCGCCGCCCGCCGCGCACGAATGCCAGCCAGATACCAACTCAATACAAACCTCCTCCAGAAACACGAAAAGCCCTGCAAGAGCGAACCTCTCGCAGGGCGCGTCCAACACGTGAATTACAGATCCGGCTCCTCGTCGCCGCGAAGCATTGCGGTCAATGCCGTGTACGCCTCGTAGATGAGGCCTTCCGGATGAAAGCCGTTCACAGCATCTTTCGCGGATGACGGCGCAGAGCCCAGCATGAACGCTTCCAAACCGCCGTAGAACCTGTCGTGCGTCTCGCGTCTCGTCTCCATCGCTTTCAGCGTGATGTCGCCGTACTTCTCCACGAACTCTTCCGGAGTCATCACCGCTCCGTACTCAGGTCGATGTTGTAGTCGTCCAGCTCCGACAGCTTCTCATCCAATGCCCCAGCCGCGCCCAGCATCTCCTCTTTAGCCTGCGCGATGTCGTCCGGGTCGTTGTCGCCATCGTCATTGACCCAGGTCTCGGCGCAATCGCGGAACGACGAGCACAGGCCCTCGATCTCGCCGAGGGCATCCCTGATCGCCGTGGCCGCAGTCTTGAAGCCAATCAACTGCTCAAACGCCTCGGTGATGCCCTCGAACGACTGGCCGTCGACATGAACATCGTCCAGGCCGTCCGTGTTCAGGTCATCGGGGACGCTGAGACCGGCGAGAACCTCGAACGGCTCCTCCCACGCCTCGGCATTCTCCTCCCAGGAGGGCATGTCTGCGACCAAATCTCGAACCTGATCTCGGGTATACCGCTTCTCCTGCGCAATCGCATGCAGAACATCACGCGATGTCTTGACCTTAGCCATCAAACTCAAATCCCTTTCACATCAACAGAAATACGGACCAGAAGAACCTGGTCCAAGTCTAGCCCTCGTAAACGAAAAGGCCCACACCGAAAAACGATACAGGCCAACCGGAATAGACCCTACCCGATATTCCATTCGGGATGACCTGTGTAGCGAATCTCGGTCGCGCCGAACACGCCTTCGCCAAGATCGCTCAGTGGCGATATCAGAGCTGTCTCGAACAAATCCTTACAATCTCCGCCCTCGGCGAATCGCACCGACTCCCACACCGAGTAACCCTCTAGCCCGCGATTGCCGTCGTTGTCGTAGAGTGCCCAGTGGTGTTTCTCGTAACCGGCGGCCACTGGCTTGCCTTCTCCGGCACGCTCCACCTGAGCCTCGATCACTGAATCCTCGATCACGCCCGGTCCGGCCGCGCCCACCCAGCTCTCCTCCGGCTCCTCCGGCTCGCTCACCAGATCCCTTGTGACCACCCAGCCAAACGCAGCAGGCTGCGGGTACGGGTAGAGAGCCTTCAAATATGCGTACACGATCAACCCTCCTCATCAGCACTATCCATTTGGTCTTGCGACGGCTTCTTAGCGCACTCCGGGCCGATACCCATCCTGATTGAATCTGCAGTTTTCAGTTCCTTACCGCAGTCCGTGCACGTCGGAAGTGGCACATTCGCGTCGGGCCTAGCCTGGATAGTGGAGATCACTTCATCGGCTTCGGACTTCGTGTCAACTCTGGACCACTTGCCTTTACCGCTCGACTTGTCCCAGCGCTCAAGGGGGGCGCTCATCAGATTCGGGTTGTATTTGAACCGATACCGCCGACCGTTGACCTCATACCGGCCATACGGAAAGCCGTATTCCGTCATCGTCGGCTTCTTCACGGCAGGCGCAGGCTTCGACGCCGGGACCGACCGCCCCAGGCCCGGGATACTTACACGCTCAGTCACCTCCTGTTCCTTCTGTTGCGCCTTCAATTCGCGATTGTGGCTGCCGACAAGCCGCAGGAAATCCAGCCGCGAAAGCTTGCGATAGTCGTACGTTCCGGTCTTGCGCAGCAGATCGCGGAGGATGCCCTCCGTGTCGAACTCGGCCAAGGATTGCGACTCCAGCTGGCTCTCGATGTACGCCAGCGTGTCGGCCTTCGCATACACCTCCGCCACCTCGCGCCCAGCATCCGTGATCTTCGCGAACCACATCCGCTTCACCCTGTACCGTTTACTAAAACCCGCGTTCCAGCCATCGCGGCCCACCGTGTCCGTGACCGCGCACATCCCGCGACGCTCAAGCGCAAGCACCTCACGCTTCGCCACGCCCAGCCGGTCCCACACCTCACCACCACCGTCCTGCACGTACAGGCGGCGAAGCGCCTCCCGCTGCAGATCAGTAACCGGCCGAATCGAGTCGACCGGCCTCACGCCCTCGTCGTCTGATGCCATGCCACCGCCCTTCGGTCAGATCGGCCCGTGGGCCGCTACTCGTCGACCTCCGTCACGCTCAGCTCGAACTTCTTGGTTTTGCCGCCGACCGTCGCCGTCACGATGATCAAGAAATCAACCCCCTCGGCCTCGTAGGTGACCTCTTCGCAAGTCTTGCCATTGATCACGCGGGCGAGATCCATCGCCATCTCCCGCTCGTCCAGACCGTCGATCGCGAAGTCGCTCATACTGTTGCCTTCCCTCCATACAGGCAGCCGCCCGGTTGGCCGACCGCTTCGCGTCGTCGGCGGAATCGAACCACCCGCCACCGACAGTCGGCAGCGGCGAACCTGCGAAGACACCCCAAGTTCAGTCCGGCTGAGGCAACCGGTTATCGCATGACTTGCCAGGCAACTTCGACATCCACTCGCTCAGCTGCTGCCGCGCTTCGTCCGGGTCGACATCTGCCAGCTCCGAATCAAGGAGCCCGCCCGCCAACATCTCCTCCCACATGCCCGCGATGTCAGCGACGCGGCTGATCACCTCGCCTGCCAACACCTGACGCTGTCCCCGGTGCATCGTGTCCACCAACCGATTTCGCGAAGATCCGGCCCACCATCGCGCACATACGCCGACGCCATGTCGAACATGTACTCATCGACCGAGTTCACCATGCCGCCCAACCGCAGATACACATAGTTGTCATCAGGATCGAGATCGTCGACAGCGACGTAGCCACAGGCGGACCGGGCGCGGAACTCCTCCAATGACCCGACCCCCAACTCTCGGACGTGGTCGAGCAGCCTCAGCCACCAGTCCCGCTGGCCGGCATAGGAATCCATGTGAGCCTGCACCGCTTCACCGACCCTCGCCCGCTCCCGCGGTTCCAGCAACGGCCAAACCCCGGTTGCGTGCAACTCGACCCACGCCCCCACCGGGATCGACCGGCCGAACGACCTGCTGGTCACGATCCCGTCCGTCTTCTCGACGAGGAACAAGGTGTGGTGCCACGGCCCATAGGACGGTGGCCGCCATGCCAGGAGTTGGCCGCGCCGAGGAAGCTCCGTGCTTCGGTACACGCCCCGCACCCGACCATCCGCGGCCGGGTCCATGTCGCGCTCCACCCACTGCCGGGCAGCCCACACACCCTCCTTACTACCGTCCGCACACCCCGCCGTTTCAACGGCAGACGCTTCATCCCAGCAGTCACGGAACACGCGCACAATTCGCCCGCCGACGACTTCACCCATCGTGCACCGCTGAAGAGTCAGCCGTCGCGGCGTCGGCACGTCGCGAAGTCATCGCGGTCGCATCCATAGGAGCCTCCACAACTCGAACGACACCGCCACCCGCGCCCGGCGCAAACATCCCCGAGCCGCCCCACACCAGCACCGCCTGTGTCCAACCACGCCAGTCGTCCACGGTCGATGCAGTGACCGAGGTCAGCAGCCCCACCGACTCCTCCGAACGCTCCGGCTCCGCGAACTCGTGCCATACCTCCGCGACCAGCGGCATCAGCTCCTCCTCCAGCTGAAGGAGATCCGTCAACTCTTGCGGCGCGAACGACGCCCCCGGGCCGTAAAACACCGAAACCCGGACACCCGACCAATCCGCAACTGCTTGAACCCGATCAGCGAACGGAGGGAAAACGAAATCCGACACAACAAACTCCTAACCAGCCACGCAACGCGCAGCACAAATCGTCAAATGATCAACAGCAACCGACAGCAACAAACCCACGTGATCACCAGCCTCGACACCGATCACGTGATGCCGACCAGGCCGACACCACAACTCCAGACCGCCACCCGGCGAATCCCGGAACTCGACCAGCAGCAGCGCCGGGTCAGCAGAATCTAGAAGTCGGGCAGCAGCACTGGCAGACCCCACAGCGAAAACACCTGCTCCCGATCCTCGAATGAACCAACCACTTCCACCCGATACCCGATCCGGAACAACTCCCGCGCCACCTCCGAATACTCAGCCACCGTCGCCGGACGCTGAGTCGCAACCCACTCCCGATCCGCACTTGCGTGCTGACCGTTGTGTGCATACGACGCCAACCGACCGTCCGACGCATCATGGGTCCACAGCTCATCCACGAACACCGCGGTCACCGGGTCAGGCTCGAACTCCGGTGTGTACACGAACAGCACACGCACCTCAGCAACCTCGGACATCAGCGGCCACCAGCCCCGGAACGAATGGCCTCCTGGACCAAGTACTCCACCGCATACTCCGCGACATACTGATCAATCCACGCCCGCTGAAAATCGGTCAGATCCGTTGGATTCCAGGGTGTGCGCTCCATCTCCAGCTCCGCTAGCTCGGCGTCCGTAGCCGCATCCACCGACTCACCGTTAACTCGGCACATATGCTCGACGGCCGTCTTCTTCGCCTCGAAATGATCGAACATCTCTGCGTGATCCCACGATTCGGTCCGCGACCGGAGCGCCATAATCCACCGGGCGTACGCCGCGCCAGCCCTGTCCATCGCAACACCGCAACGCGTACGCGAACCGCGACCTGCCAGCACGTCGAGATCCGCCGTGATGGCCGCCTCGGCCGCCAACTCCGCCGCCGCGAAACTCGACCCGTACCCGCGTCCAAGCACCGTATCCCCGGCCGACACCACCCAGAACTGACCCCGAGGATTGCCATTCGGCCGGGAAGTCGCCGTCGCCGCGTAGTCCCCGCTCACCGCCACCATGTCCCGCTCACCCGAACGAAACCACTCCAGGGCGACACTCGCCTCCGTCATTCCGAAACTCCTTGCAACACAGAGAGACCCCAACGCCGAAGCGTCAGGGTCTCCCAAGATGGACATGTCCAATTACAACTCAACTACTGAATGCGAACTTCTACTAGATGGGAAGGGTGAATATCCTCGATCAACCCACCTTCATACTCCACGCTCACGTATGAACCGCACGCTGCCAACGGCTGCCTCACCGTCACGCCGCCGATATTCACCCACACGCACAGGTTTAGGCCATGATCGTGCGCGAGGAACAGCAAGTCCTGCAACGCTGCCGAAGTGAACCGACCATCACCGGTATCTCTGGACAGATTCTTCAAGATCACTACTCCGATCGGTCAAAACAATAGAGACTCCAACACCGAAGCGTCAGAGTCTCGCCAACAGAACGATATTCAGTTAATGCGGAAAGTCATTCCCACGGTTTGTATTTCGACCAGTCGGCCCCTGGCTTGTCCTGAATGTAGATGGAGTAGTCATCGCCACCGTGGTAGGTGAACCGGGCCTTCGTGCTCGGATAGATCTGGCAAAGCTCCTCCACCAGTTCATCTACGGCATCCTCGCCGGCCACCTGGATCGACAGCTCCAGCACGCCCTCGTCGTAGTACCAGCCGCCCTCCTCCGGGCCTCCGTAGTACCGAGTGAGGCTGTACACGTTCACGAACTTCGAACCCGGCAGGAACCGCGGCGCCCGCGCGACTTCGAACCACGCCGAGTTGTTCTCATCGGTGTACAGCGCCGGATCAATTTCCCGCTCATGGCACAGATCAACGAACCGCCGCGCCGCCACCTCGAACCAATCGGCACCCTCGCAACCGTTCGCCCACGCCTCAGCGCCCAGGCGCGCCGCCCACGCACGGTCGAACCGATTGGCGCACCGGGAACCGATCCGATCCCACATATCCTCAGGGCCAACGTCATACATGTTCGAACCTCACCTACCACTCGTTACGGTCGTAATTGCGGACCAGAATGCTCTCCTGGCTCCACTTCGCGGCGAGATCAGCCAGCTCGCCCAAATCGGTATCCAGCTGGTCGTCTGTCGCCGACTCATAGACGTGCACCTGCCGCTCGCCACTCCGGTACAGCCGATACTTCGACCAGATCCCCGAATCGGACACAATGCGGAAACCCTCGCCCTCGCTGTTAACGACCTCACGAACGACAACCACGGACCCCCGAGTCCCGGCCGGACCCAAAGCCCGCCAGCCATTCACCCAATACGGGAACCCAAGGTCCCGTTCCGGCGACAGCAGCTCCTCCAACACCCGCGCCGCATCGGCCGCGCGCACCGCATCCACCGAAACATGAAACAGGAACTCAGCCAACGTAATCCGTCCTTCTTAAGAATCGGGGGCAGTTCCCCCGCCGACGGCCACACCCCGCAAGATGTGACCGATGCGCGAGCCTCGCCAACCGAAACCTACTGACGGCCAACAACACTCACCGGCCGGATCATGGACTCACTGGACGTCAGATCTTGACCACGCCCACGATTCGGCCGAAACCCCAACCGCCGACAGAACCGGCGAACACCAGCCAACGAACCGCCATAATCCCGGGACGGCGTCACCGCCACCGGAACCCCGCGACGATCAGCCTCGGCCAACACCCTAGACATCACCGCGGACCCGACACCACACCGCCGCCGACACGACGGAACAACCAACGCGGCCACCACCAGATAGCCGGACCCGAAAAGATCCAGCTGCACCCGAACGCCAGGGAAACCACGCGCCAGCTCGGCCCGCAACGCTTCCACCCAATCGTCCGGGGCAGCCGGATCGCCATCACCGATCGCTGACCTCAGCGTCGGCCTCAAGACGGGCAGCACGCCAACCCTCGCGCGTGAACAGCCAACCGGCATGCACGACAGTCGGCTCCCACGGTGGGATCCCCGACTCGTCGACCACCGTGTGATTCACCCCGTCCGGCCCGATCACAAACCCGCCCGAGAGGCCCCAGCCGTCGATTACCGCCTCAGCAGCCTCCATCGCGGGGTACAAGCCATCAACCTGCCCACTTGTCTTCCGGCCCTTGCCGGCGTCTACCCACCACTGACCGTCCTCGGTCACCAGGGCCTAAGCATCGCCGTCAAGGTCCGCCCGCTTCACCCAGGGCTGCGAACACGGCGACCACGACCGGCCGCCGATCCGCACCTCACGCGCGCCGAACCGATTACGCAGCACCGCAACCTCAGCGCCCATCAGCCACACCATTCTCGTCGGCCCGCGTGACACCACTCGCGAGAACACTCACCACCCGGCCGTCGTCAAGTGCGAGAACCAGAACCTCCCACGGCCGCGGGAAACGGGCGTGCAGATCGTGCCCCCGCACAATCGCCCACCGTTCATTGCCACCGTGATTCCACTCCACCCGCGAACCCAACGGGAAACGAGACACCAAGTCCACCACCCGATCCCGCGCCTCGACAGGTGCACGGTACTCATCGCCCCACTCGCCCGCCGAGATCTCCTCGGCCCAGCTACAGGCCTCCGCCTTGGTCATCAGTTGATCGAGCCACCGTGTAGCGCCCGCTTCATCGGTATAGCGGACATCCCACACTTTGCTGTCAGTCCCCATCCGGCACCGACCCGTCCGCCAGCGGAATTTCTGCGTCGAGATCGACCACGCTGTCCGCCGGGTCTGCCCACCAGCGACCCACGAGATCGAACCCACCCGCCTGCACGTAATCGCGAATCAGGTCGTAATCCGCCTCGACGAAAGGCTCCAATTCCGGATGCAGCGCAATGAACTCCTCGTACGGCAAGCAGCCCCCGGCGCGCACAGCGTCCATCCGCACCTTCCACCGCGCCCGGCCAACCTGATCGCCTCTCTCGCTCAGCGTCACCACCAGCCCAACCCGCTTCCGCTCGTACGCGTTCAGCAGCGCCCACGTACCGCTCAGGTAGAACCGCATCCAGCGTTCGGCCGTCGTCCAGACCGCGAGCGGAACAGAATCCACGTGTCCGTTCTCGTACTGCGCCAGGAATCTCAATGCGGAGTACTGCCCCAGCTTCGGTGTGTTCCACGACTCGCCAGGACGCCTCGGATTCGTTGTCTGCGTGACCATCCGTACGTCGCCTTTTTTCGCCCCCTTCGTCGAAGTCTCCAGCCAGTACCGGATCTTGCAAAGCAAGTGGTAGCTGTACGGGTAGTCATCGACTACGAACGCGCTCTCCGCATCCACATGACCACGGAGCACAGCAACGACTGCGCCCCTATCTTCAATACTCGAACTCACTACGCCAAATCCCTTGTCTATCTTTATAATTGAATGCTGCGAGCGGCGCGCTCCAGTCGCCACGCCGCCAGGTGAGCACACGTCGGACGGATCACTCACTGCTAGTCCGTCCACGGATCGAAATTCGTGTGCGTAATCTCGTTGCGCCCGGACTCATGCCTGATGAAGGACGTACCCGTGTAGTCCACGTGCTCGTTCCCGTCGTGCTCATCGAGATGGCAGAACATCGCCTGGCATTTCGGCGACACGTAATAGTCGATGTCGTAGTCCGGGATACCGGCTGCACCACAGCCCTTCATGAACCCCCGGACAGCCTCCGTAGCCCACACCAGCTCCGAACGCGGGCCACGCGAAGCCATCTCCGTACCAGCGACCTCAGCGTCCGCGGCCTTCCCGGCCGCCGCCACGATGTCAGCGATCGGCCCCTCCACGCCATCACTACGGCGCTTGATACGGGCCCATGTCGCGACGAAATCAATCTCGCTCACCGCTTCGCCGCCTTCTCGACCGAGACGATCTCGCCGACCGGAACATCCAGCAACAGCCCGCCGGAGATCACCCAATCCGCGATGCTGTCGGCCACGGCCACCTCGACCTCGCCGCGTGCGGTGTCCACCCGGAACACCTGGCCCCTACCCGAACGGACAACCGCCGCGACATGAGCCGGAGTCGCGAACTCGACCATGTCGCCGACCTCGATATCCGCGATCGGAAACGCGCACGCCGGAATCGCCACACCCAGAATCGCCGCGTTCTCGAACTCGATATCTGAGGTGCGGAACTTGCAACGGTGGCACTCCAGGATCGCGTAATCCGATGTCTGTTCCTGGACAGTAAAAGAATGCTCCATCATCTTCCCCTCGCTCACAATCAACCATTCCAGTTGACCGGGCAACGCTCACCACACGGTGAGCGCTCCCCGGATACTGGACAACCAGCGGACTATGCCGCCTTCACTGCCTGAGCAACCTCGCGTGCCCGCTCGATCATGTAGTCACGTTCCGAATCAGTGAGGTAATAGCCCCAGCAGGAATCCACCCGCTCGCCATCCCGATCCTCGACAACCCAACCGCCCGTCTCGCCGCGCCTCCAAGCATCCAACAGAGCGATCTCGGACCGAGCAGCCGAAACGGGTTCACGCGAGTAATAGATATCGTCACCCTCTTCGACCACCGTCAACCCATAAAACGACCGCAACCACCGGACAACCACCCGACTATCGTGCTCACGCAATGCGTCCACAACCGCATCGGTACGAATCGGCATCCCCCTATCGCACGACTCGTACGTGTCATAGCGGTCACGGGCAGAACAGACTACCGCCGACATATGCATGTAATCGCCGTCGTCATACGGCGACACGACATAGTCCCAATCCGGCACGATGTAGATGCTCGCACCATTATCCAACGTCTCAATATGCTCGCGCGGAACGTCGATAGTCATCCCCGGACCTACTGCCCGAAGACCACGAACTCGTCCCCAAAGCTGGAGACCAATTCACGAATCGGCACGTCCCAATCCAGGCACAGCACACCGCTCATTGTTATCCGCAAACATTGATCACGAATATCCCGAGAATCCCCAACGATCTGCCGCGCCGTACCCCGCTGCGGAACACCATCGACCATCAGACCGACCTCCGATTCCGTACGCGACGCCTCAACAATCGCCGCCAAACGCACCACATCCAGGCGCGAAAGCACACCAGACATAACGAAACCTCCCGAGTTTCACCCAACGCCGATATAGCGCGGCGGCAGACGCACAGACAACGCTGTGCGCCACCGTCAACCCAATATCAGGACCAACCCGTCCACCACGAACGAACCTCGGACGGCGAGACGCCATCTAGTCCGATCTCGATCACATCATCCAGCGACGCCGAATCGTCGTAAGCGCGAACCAAAATTGCCTTCACCGCGAGATCCAACAAATCCCAATCCCGCTCACCCAAACCCAGTTCTTGGTAAACCAGGCTCATACCCTCGGACAACGCCCCGATGAAATCGCCGCGAGTGAGATCCCCGCTACGCCCCAGACCGTCCGCTATATCATTGAGTTCCATACCGTTCACTCCTCCGGAAATCCGAGATCGTCAAGCGCCTCGACATGCGCATCGCGATCCGTGTCGCACAAATTCAATACAGCCGCAGGCAGCGGCAAATGCACAGCTGTCAAATATGCGTCGACGGCGAACGGGTTCATACCCCGCAAAACCTCGATCGGCTCCGACGAAGGTTGACCATCTGCCGCGAGATCCACGCGGTTGTCTTCCGCGTCACTTTCACAGCTCCACAGATTCACGAATATCTCACCACCGTCGCCAGCGTGCAGCACCGCAAAATCGGTCTCATATTCGGGATAACCCAGGCCGAGCGCGTCGTCGATGTACGCACCGAGGGCTGCCAGCGACCCGGGTTGGAGATTGCTAGTGACCGATTTGATATGTAACTCCAGATCCGACCAATGTTCTACTTCACCGACCGGAAAAACTGGTGACGTGCGATACGAACCCTCATAGGCGCACTCCACCCCGAATCGCTCAGCATCCGCAGGGGAATCGAAATACCACCTGTATAACTCGGCGGTCGAGCCGCCCTCTTGCATAACGACGTGAGTTGACGACATACTTCTCAATCCTCCCGAACTGTAATCACACCGCAAGCGGCAATTGTGCAGGATCAACTACCGGAATCCGCCACGCATCCACCATCCGATCAGCCATCCACGTCACGATCTCATCGTGGCGATAATTCACCACCGACGTAGCGCCCTCGCAAACCCACTCGTCGTCCGGACCACCCAGATTCGACGATCCGTAATACATTTCGCGAATCTCGTGCTCAGGGAAGCCGAAATCATCCATGTCGCACACGTCCCCGTTACTCAGAATATCGGCCAAATCGGAATGAACCTGCGAACCGAAAAAACAACCCCAAGACTCGCTAGCCAACTCCCGCACATAATTCGAATGCATCTCATCGTCGATTAGCGGATAGTCAGCCAGTGCCTCAATTGTTTTAACGAGACCTTCCAGCTGGTCAAGTTGCCAGTCCACCTCGTTATCGACATCCCTAGGCAACTCGCCCAAGGTCACCGATGCTTCACCTTCACCATGAACGCCGTTCGTGTGAGTCGAGACCCAGACGTACATTTCCGCCAGCGAACGGACATTCGCCGCGTCCAGGCACGAGCCGCCATGATCCGAATAGGACATCAACGAAACCGTGATCGCCTCAACATCCTCAGTTTCCGCACCATCCGACATAACCAACTCCCACAAATGAGAGTCCTCAATCGAATCGCGAAATATGTTGTGCGCACCGTAAGCGGCCACACCGCCGCAATCCAGCAGACGCCGCCACAGTTCCACCGCACGCTCATACTGCCCCGGGGAATAGACAGCCCAGAACTTGACAAGCCTAGTCATAACGAAACCTTCCCGAGTTTCACGCACAAGCGATCTAGCTCATGCATAGAGCAACCCGCCGCCACCGTCCAGCAGAAGGAACAGCAGCGGCGAGATACCCGAGCACGCCCCTAGATATCCAGCGCGATCACATGACGCTCGACTTCAAGCTCACCAGTCACACGATCGAAAACCCGCAGACGTGCATCATTGCCAGTCCGCTCCACCCGAAACCCCCGCTCGATAAACATGAGCGCACCAGAAAACATCGCCTGCCGACACATCCGGCGACTGCCCTTCACCAACACCCGACCCGGCCCAGACTCATCAGCAACCGAAACGATCGCGTACACAGACGACATACTGAAACCTTCCCGAGTTTCACCAATCGTGATTCAGAATGAATCGACGACCAAACCAGCGGAACCGGCCGCTGACTTGAAACCGACTCACGCCGACGCAACAGGCACACGAAAACGCTTAGGAATACGCGACAGAAACCCGACCCGCCGACGTTCGGGCAACTCGCGATACAACCGCACATACTCGGCCAACATGTCAGCCTCAGACCGCCCCGTACCCACAACCTCACCAGCCGACCGCGAGTGCTGGCAGGGTTCACACCAGACACCGCGCCGGTAGTTCTTGATACCGAACGGCAGATCCGCGCCGCACTTGCGACACGTATAGGGATCAGTTTCGTGGCGATTGATATCGCCTTGCTTTCGCGCATTTCCCTTAGTGAACAGGCCAATGCCGTCCCACTGAGGATTATGCGATCCGCGCACCTTACGGCGCTCGTTCGGCATGAATTCAGACATAGCTAACCTCCCTAACTTGGGTGATTGGCGGAAGCGGCCCACCAGCCCCAGGCGATGCGCCGACGCTTCCAAATTGGCGACCTGAGAGAATGGGCCGCCGAAACGGCCCGTAACTCTCTAAGTCCCTGGTTACTCAATCACTCGATACTCGGTGCGTCTGTCCCTCCCGGTCGGTGCGGACTATTCACCACAGAGGATGAACGTTTATCGCCCGAACTGGGAAAGTGATTCGCTCTCTCACCCCGCAGGAAAGAGGTTCGACAATCTCAAAGGATTGTGACCGGAATTCCTAACTCGGCTCGCATGCTGTCACCGAAGCTACCGAATGTCGGTAACCTGCCGTTTTACAGCCTGTAGCCCATACCAATACCGCAAGTCAGCCGTTAAAACGCACCGACGCCGACTTATAGATAGTTCCCCATGGGTTGCGCTATCCGCTGCCATTGCCGCTACTAGGCCAATCATGCAAGCCGCATTGATCGGTGCCAGAAACCTTTCGGCCCACCGGATCGGCACATCAGTTACTTGTTTCCCTATGGACGCTCGCAACCCTGAAAGGGAAAGCATCCGCGCTTTGGGGGCATCCCGCCGCCCGCCGCTTCGGTACTCCGTTCGTGGCCTCACTCGATGGTTTGAAACCTTGCGCCGGACCAGCCGCAGCGAGAGGGACTGAGTCCCACTTGCTGCCTGCCTTCCGGCGGCGTGGCTCAAAAGTTACGCCGTGTACCTAACTGCTGTCAATACCTGAAATGAAATAGCAGGTCAGGACCGGTAAATGGCGACGAGTGGAGCCCTCTTAGCGCCTCGCCTAATCGGTGCCAGCACCCCAGGGCCTTGGGTGAACCGGACCACTTCCCCCGGTCGCTCGCGTCGCGCGTGGCGCGGGCACAAGCGCGCGTCTGGGTGCCTGCGTCACGCGCGCCCCTGCCTGCGTGCCCGGCCGTCTGTGCGCGCCCCTGTGTGCCCTCGGGCCGTGCCCGCATACCCGCGCCGACGCGCTCACGCGCCGCGCGTGCCCTCGCCTGCGCGCCCCTGCGGGGGAGCCCTTGCGGTGCTACGGAGTTCGCGGTACTCGCGCGCTGGCGCAGCCGCCCGCGCATACGCATCTCGCGTTTGCTCGCCGACCTGGGTAAACGTGAAAACCCGGGCCGCCCTACCGGGGTGCCGCCAGGTCAGGGCGTACCGGTCCACTCTGTGATCCGGAACGCATACCACCTCCAAGGGTCTTTTGTGATCGTTCCGTTATAATCCGTTTGCTGGTCGGTGACGGTCGGCACCACAACTGAATAACAACTGAAAACAGGAACGATGACCGCCTCGCGTGACACCTGTGGTACCTGCGCACATTGCGGCGCAACTCTCCATCGGAAGACGGCGCACGGGGTCGCGCCGAGGTATTGCCCAACCTATTGCAGGCAAGCCACCGCCCGTGTTCGAGAGAAGATGGACGGCCGGTACGAGCGCCGCCTGGAAGCGAAGCGGCGACCCGCGGTCATCGCAGCCTGCGAGGTATGCGACCACGACTTCGAGAAGCGCAACAGCCGAAGCAAAGCCTGCTCTCCGGAATGCCAGCGGGTCGATATCGCCCGCCAGGCCCGGAAGCGGTACCACCAGGACACGGACTTCCGCGAGAGAGAGCTGAGCCGGGGCCGCGTCGAGGCCCCGCCGTCGGTTGACTGCGAAGTGTGCGGGAGAACCTTTACGCCGGAACGGCGGGGGACGTTGTTGTGCTCGCCGTCGTGCAAGGCTCGACGGAAGACGGAACTCTGGCGGAAGCGCACGGGCGCGAAGCCGCGTCCGGTCCGGCTTATCCAGGTGAAGTCGGTTCCGAGGAGGGACCTGCGTTCCGATCTCCGCCGGACTTGGGAGGACGGGGACTACGAGGGTTTCTTGAATGCTGTTGCAGCGAAGGTGAATTCGAGCGGCGATGACGGCTGCTGGGAATGGACTGGCCGTATCAAGAAGGGATATCCGGAGTTTGGGTGGGGTACGCCGAAGCGGACGCTCCGCGTGCACCGGATGGTCGTCGAGGCGAAGCATGGGAAGCCGCTCGGTGCGCTGCACGCCCATCATGCCTGTGGCAACAGTAAGTGCGTGAATCCGGAACATCTGGTGGCGGCAACCCATGCTGAGAACGTGGCAGAGATGCTTGCGCGGCAGTCGTTCCTCGCGCGGATTCAGGAGCTGGAGTCGGTGGTGCAGGCGCTCGCGCCGGATCATGACGTGTTGAACCGGGTGGCGGCCTGACTTGTCGTCGCAGTGACGTTTTAGGCCGTGTATCAGGGGAAGCTGTGGTTACACGGTCTGCGCGAGCTTCTGTTCGACGTTGATCGGCCGGTAGCTGGCCGTGAAGTCGAAGTCGATGCCGAGTCGGTCGGCCCAGACGAGGAGCTGGGGAAGGCTGAAGAACTGGTCACGGCCGTGCATGAGGTCGGACACCTGGGGCGCGGTGGCCTGGAGTAGCTTTCCGGCGTCCTTGTTCTTGAGGCTGAGGTCGCGGATGCGTTCGCGGAGGATCTCGGCCCAACGGTGCCGCGTCGCCAGCTCGACCTCAGGCATGTTCTTCTTCACGTTCGGCATACCTCGATGTTAGTCCATATACCTAACTTCCACTATCGGATCATCTATGCACGTGCATGGTTTCGCGAGATCCTGGCTGGTGCAAAGGTGTTGGTGGCTGGGTTGGGGTGCACATGGCGTGGGGGTCGGGTCGCTCGATTGAGTTCGTTCGGAACCGTCCGTTGGTGATGCGACGTGACCGCGGGCTGTGTCAGCTGCGGCTGGCCGGCTGTCGTGGGTCGGCGTCGGAGGTGGATCACCGTGTGGCGGTTGCGTTCGGCGGATCGGATCGAATTGAGAACCTTCACGCCGTGTGCGCCCCGTGCCACAAGCTGAAGACCCGGGACGAGGCCCTACAGGGCATCCGTCGCCGCCGGGCCGCTGCGATCCATCCTGACCATAAACGGAAGCATCCGGGGTTGCTATGAATGTTGCTGATCTTGTCGAAATCGCTGGTTGTGTGGTGAAGATCCTCAGCTTGGTGTTGCCGCTGCTGGGGTTCTAGCCGTCGATCACGAGGACGTTGGAGGTGGGGCGTGTCTCGCCTTCATCGCCCTTGTGGGGTTCGAGCCGCATCTCGGTGTCGCCCTTGATGATTCGCACGGTCTTCCCGCAGGCGGCGCACAGAAACGTGCTCATGGTGCGCGCTGCGCATGTGGAGGTCTTGCTGGAAGATCTCGTAGAAGTGCGGGTCCGCGCTGCCGATCGTACTGACTGCTAAGCCCCTGGGATGTCGAGTCCTATTGGGTCGGGAAGTGTTCTGGGTGGTTCCCCTGGTTGAGCAGGTCGCAGATAGCTTGGGCTTCGGCAGTGTCGGCTGATTCCGCGGCGCAAAGGAGGCCATTATTGTCGGGGCTGTCCACGTATTCTTTCCAGTCGTCGAACTCGACCATGAGATGCTTGTCAGTAGGGTTTGAATTGCTGTCAGGGCGAATGACGATGAATGCGATTTGGTGATCTTATCAGGCCGTCTTCCCGCCTGTCACCTATCATCTTGCGCGCTTAAATAAGCGGGCTAATCTTGTGTCTAGTTGTTAGCGATGCGATGTGGAGAAGCTCGGTTATCTCGCCTGTCTCATAAGCAGGAGCCGTCGGTTCAAATCCGGCCAGCGCAACTCACGCATAAGGATGTAGCTCAATTGGCAGAGCGGTGGTTTCCAAAACCGCGTCAGCTACAGGTTCGAGTCCTGTCGTCCTTGCATGAGGTAGGGGTGCGTCTACCTGTCCGTGTGTCTGATGAACGGATGAAAACAACGCACATTTCCTCCCTCTGTAGCCCGACGACAGAGGTGATTCCGCGGTAGCCAAGGGTGGCTCGCGGGTGGATGGATAGGACCCGACAGGACAACTGAATATGGCAGGTAGACGACCGGGTACGGCCCCGAAACAGCCGCACGAGCGTGCGCGCCGGAATGCAGACCCGTTCGTGGCAGGTGACGGTTGGACCGAGCTGCCAGACGAGCCATATGACGGCGAGATTCCGCCGATCCCGGAATGGATCGATGTCGGTTCGCGTGGTCGCGCCATCTACGAAGATCTGGCTTCGCTCCCACAGGCCCGCACGTACGGGCCGGGTACCTGGCTGACCCTCCATATGACTCTCCCGTTGATCGAACGGTATCTGTCCCGGCCGGGCTCGGAGAACTTCAAGGCCATTACGAGCACCCTCGGCGCGGCGTTGTCGCTGACCGAGCTGGATATGCAGCGTGCGCGTATCCGGGTGAAGCCGGTCGAAGACGAGGCGGAAGAGACCGGGACGCCGGGGGAGAAGGTCGTCCCGATGGCGGCGGCCCGCCGCGCCCGGCTGATGAATTCGGCGTCGTAGCGGGCCGCGATGCCGCACGACGTTATCCGGCTCCCGCAACACGATCGGGCGTTGTCTCTGGGCTGGCTCGCGATCGAGTGGATCGAGGCGCTGACCGTCCACGGCTCCGGCGACATCGCTGGCGAGCCGGTCTCTCTGGTGGACGAGTACGCGGCGTTCATCGTTGACCTCTACGGCCTCGAGCAGGATGGCTCCCGCCTGTACGATGCGGGCTTCCTGTCGCGCCCGAAGGGGTGCGCAAAGTCTGAAATCGCGGCTCTTATAGCGCTTTTCGACACGTTCGGGCCTTCGCGGTTCGACCGGTATGCCGAGGGCGGCGAGGTGTTCGTCTGCCCGTACGGAACCGGTTTCACCTACACGTATTCGCCGGGTGAACCGATCGGTAAACGGGTCAACAGCCCTGAAGTCCGTTGCTGCGCAACCGAAGAGGACCAATCGGGCCTCGTATTCGACACCATCTACGTCAACGTGACGGACGGTCCGCTCGCGGCGGCCATGGAGCACAAGGACTCCGCTGGCCTGTCCCGGATTCTGGTCCCGGGTGGCGGTGAAATCAAGCCGTCTACCGCAAGTTCTGCGAGCAAGGACGGCGGCAAAGAAACGCTCGTGATCTTCGATGAATCACATTTGTACAACCGGCCCGAGTTGAAGCAGATGCACAAGACGCTGGTGCGTAATTTGCGTAAGCGGCGAAAGAGTGCGGGCACGTTTTATCTGGAAACCACGACCATGTACAACCCCGGCGAGGAGTCGGTCGCTGAGGACACGTACCAGGTTATCGAGGATTACCGCAGCGGCAAGCTGAAGAAGCCCACGAGGACCCTGTTCGACCACCGTTATGGGGATATTGCTCCGGAGGATCTGGAGGACGAGGAGAAGATCCGGGCGGCGCTGCTGGATGCCTATGGGGATTGTGCGTCCTGGAACGACATCGCCGGCTATGTGGACGCGATTCTCGATCCGCGGACCGATGTGGCTGATTCGTACCGCTACTGGTTCAACGCCAAGCATTCGGCCGAGGGCGCGTGGATCGCGAAATACCAGTGGGAGTCCTGCGGGCCGGAGGTGCATGTCATCAAGCCTGCAAAGGACAGGGATGTCATTGTCCTGGGTTTCGATGGTTCCCGTAAGCGCCGCCGCGGTGTCACGGACTCCACCGCGCTGATTGCCTGCCGTGTCTCGGATGGGCTGGTGTGGCCGGTCAAGGTTTGGGAGCAGGACCCCGGCCAGTTCTACCGGGACGGCTGGGAAGTGCCGGAGCACGATGCGCAGGCCATGGTGCAGTATGCGTTCCAGGCGTATAACGTGGTCGGTTTTTATGCCGACCCTGCCCGGTGGGAGTCGACCATCGCGGGCTGGGAGGCCAAGTACGGGCCTCATTTGAAGGTGAAGTCCACGCAGGCGCATCCGATCGAATGGTGGATGACCGGCGACCGTGCCTACAAGAGCGTCAAGGCTCTCGCTGAATTCGAGAACGCGATATTGGACCAACAGATGCGGCACACCGGGGATCTTCAGCTGTCGGCGCATATTTTGAACGCCCGCCGACGCTCCACCACCAAAGGCGTTCAGATCATGAAGGAAAAGCCCGACTCGCCGCACAAGATCGACGCTGCCGTGGCGGCGACGCTCGCGTGGCAATGCCGTCTCGACGCGGTGGCGAAGGGGATAGGGCTTCCACGGAAACCACGCGCTGTGGTGCGGATTCGATAACGGGTGACGGGTATGGCCGATAATACGGTGGTTGATGCTTCGGCTGCATGGGCGCCGGAGCAATGGTTCGAATTTCTGATGAAGCGTTTCGATCAGAAGTTGAAGGACAAGCGGAACGCGGTCACGGCGAATACGCCGAAGACCCGTCGGGAGCGTCTGGACCTGGCCTGGTCCTATTACATCGGTGACCCTCCGTTGCCGAATGTGCAGGAGAAGTATCGGGAGACGTTCCGCGAAATTCTGCGTAAGGCCAGGAACAATTATGCCGCGATGAGTGTCGATGTCATGACGGACAAGTCGGTGCTGACCGGCGTCCTGACCGATGCTGACGCGGATGTCGATGGCGACGATATTGCGCGACAGATCGGCGAGGAGTCGGGCTGGGATGCGATGCAACGTGATCTGCAAACCTATATGTATCTCTTCGGTGAGGCATATGCGTTGGTGATTCCTCCGCTCGAGGGCGTTGCGGGTGCGATGCCGATGATCACCGCAGAGAATCCACGTTTTGCTCTTGGTATTCCTGATCCGACGTATCCGCGCCGGTTGAAGGCGTTTGTGAAGGTGTTCAACGACGAGATCAACGATCAGCAGGTCGGGCAGCTGTATGTGAACTCGGTGCAGTACGAATTTCGCCGCGATCCTGGTATGTACACCAACACGTTCAGTTCGGACGAGTGGGCGCTGGCGAATCAGGCTACGTTGGCGGACTTGGAAGTATTCGGTGGTGTTCCGGCGGTCAGGTTCGACAATAAATTCGGTTTGGGTGAGTTCGAGCCGAATATCGATTTGTTGGATCGCATCATGGATGGTGTTCTGCAGCGCATTGTTATTCAGTGGTACCAATCTTTCCGGCAGCGGGCGGTGAAGGGTGATTTGCAGGGTGGCGCGGACTTCTCGGACCCTGAGGAGGATCTGGGCAACTTCATTCGCCGCGTGGCCGACACCAACGTGCAGGATCTTTTTACCGCTGATCCGGGCGCGCTGTGGCTGGTGCCGCCGGATGTGGACTTCTGGGAGTCGGGGCAGGCGGATCTGGTGCCGCAGCTCACCGCCATCCGCGATGACGTGAAGGAGTTCGCCGCGTCCACCCGGACTCCGTTGCACGTGATCACACCGGATGCCGCGCAAGGGTCGGCCGAGGGTGCCTCGCTGATGCGAGAAACGTTGGAGGACAAGGTGTCTGATCGTCAGTCGCGGATGACCGCTCCGTGGGCGTTGACGTGGAAGATCGCGTTCACCCTCGCGGGTCAGGTGAACCGGATTCAGGGCGTGAAGCTGCTGTGGAAGCCGATCTCGCGCGACGGTATCGCCGCCCAGGCCGAGGCGGTCGCCAAGACGCGCGGCGTGGTGTCCCGCAAGCGCCAGGTCATCAAGTTCATGGGCTTCACACCGGCGGAGGCCAAGCTCAACGAGTCCGAACTGATGCAGGAACAGCTGGCCGCGCAAGCGTTCGCGATCCCCGCCGCCGCAGCTGCGACCGGCCAGTCCGGGCCATCACCTCAGCAGACGCAGGACCAGCAGCCACAGCAGGCGGCGGGGCGGGCGGGCGCTGGGATCGCGGGTGAGGCGCCGTAGCGATGACTTCCGCGCTGTTGGGGATGGTGCAGGCACGGGCAGCTCGCCGGGACACGCTGGAGCAGCTGTTGCTGGATCGGCTGGATGCCTGGTGGAGGCTCACCAACCCGTACGACGACGACCAGGTGTCCTACTTTGTCGACCAGGCGGTGCCGTTGATGGAGACCGCGCAGCAGGCGATGGTGTCGATGGCCACGGCCGCGCAGATGTTCTATCTGTCGGACCTGGATGTCGATCTGGACGGGTGGGTGCCGGATGTGCCTGCCGAGGTGCGGACCTTCCCGCACGGGGTGGCCGGCCAGTTCGGTCGGCCGGTGCAGGCGTCGGCGAACGGCCGCACCTCCGAGCGACTGGCGGTGGCGGAGGTCTTCCAGCGTCCGGCGCGGCAATTGCGTGCTGAGGTGGCCCAGGGCGCGGCGTTCGACGATGCTCTTGCTAATTCGGTGGAGCGTGTGAAAATCATTGCTGGGACCAATCTGGCGCTGGCGGAACGCGAGGCGGAGACGCAAATTCTGCGCGAAGCGAATCGGCAGAACAAGAAGGTCATCGGGTGGCGGCGCGTTATCCATCCCGAGCTGTCGAAGACCGGTTCGTGCGGTTTGTGTGTCGCGGCATCGGACCGGATTTACTCGGTGAAGGATTTGAAGCCGATTCACGATCGGTGCCGCTGCGAAACCATGCCGGTCACTCACGCGAGTGATCCGGGCCGGGAGCTGAACGAAGACGACTTGAAGCGTCTGTACCAGGACGCGACGAGCACCTATGCCTCGGATCTGAAACGCACCCGGTACCGGGTTGATCAGCATGGTGAACTTCAGGCGGTGTTGGTCCCGGAGAAGCGCGGCCAGACGGTTCTGCGCACCAATGGTTTCGCTGCGCCGGTGAATTTGGACGAGTTCCAGAAGCAATACGAGTTCGCGCAGCGGCAGCTGCCGTTGATGCGCCAAGTTCTCGCTCAAACGCGGGCGAACGGTTTCGAAGACGGTTCGGAGCCGATCACGTACCAGCGTGGGCAGATCGCCCGCTATGAAGCAATTCTGAGCGGCAAACAGTAGAGATCGAAGTCCGGCATGGCCTTCGGTGAATAGTGAATGACCCGACAGGGATAACTGAATATGGCAACTGACCAGGTGACCGGCGCGACGACAGACGTGAGCGCCACTGCGGAGACCGAGAAGGCTACCGACCCCGTCATCGGCACCGACAATGACACCGCTGTCCCGATGACCAAGCACGGCTTTCCGGCCGAGACTCCGCTGGCGGAAATGTCGATCGAGCAGCAGCTGGCCTATTGGCGGCATCAGAGCCGCAAGCATGAGGACGCCTCCAAGGCGCTGCGCGGTGGCGTGACAGCCGACGACGCCCAGAAGCTCAAGGACCGGATTACCGAGCTGGAACGCGAACGGCTCTCCGAAGGGGAACGCGCCAAGACCGATGCCCTCGACGCGGCCCGCGCCGAGGCGGCGCAGCAGGCGCGTGCGGAGCTGCTGCCGCGGCTGCGGGAGGCCGAGTTGCGCGGATACGCCAGCATCGTCCTGACCGACCAGAACAAGCTAACCGGCTGGCTGCGCACCACGAACGCGGACGCGTTCCTGGGCGAGGACGGCGAGCTGAAGGGGGAGAAGGTCGTCGAGCATCTGCGTGAGATGTATGGCACCGCGGCGGCCGAGCCGACCCCGCCGCCGAACGGTCAGCGGCATCCGAATTGGGGGCAGGGCCAAGGCGGCGAAACGAAGACCCAGCGTGGCGTGAGTGGCCGCGCGGAGGCTGCCCGGCGTTTCGGGCCGAAGGAATAACTGAATAGTGGTTTCCCTGAAGGGGATTTGATATGGCGAATATTGCGGTGCGGCAGACCGGCACTCGATACGGCGATGCTCGGGTGTGGGTTCTCTGGGATCAGAGCGAGCAGCGCGGCCGAGTGAACATCACTCTGGACATGACCAAGTTCACGGCCGCGACTCACTACCCCAAGGGATATCTGCCCTCGGGTCTGGTGCTGAGCCAGATTACTCAAGCGGGCGCGAATCAGGGCCTGTACGGGCCTTACGATCCGAAGGCGGCCGATGGCCGACAGGTGCCCGCGGGATTCCTGTGGAATACGTTCACCCCGACCGACTTGGCGGGCCGCGAGGCCGCGCCGCTGTGGGTGGGTGTCGGCTTGATCAAGGAATCGAAGCTCCCGGCGAATTCGGGCCTGGATGCGGCGGCCAAGACTGCGCTGTCCTGGTTCAAGTTCTTCTAGTCGCTCGGCTGCCGGTCTTTATAACTGAATAGAGGAGTTTCCATGGCTTTGGTTTTCGATGGGCCGCTGGTTCCGGACGACACCATCGTTTTCGCTCGCGAGGTTCCGACCCCGAGTGAACATAAACTGGCCCAGTTCTTGCCGGACAAGTTGGTGCAGGAGCAGACCATTCGCCTGGCGAATGTAACCCGCGTCAACCGGACTGCACAGTTCCGCACCTTCGACGGTTCGATTCCGCAGCTCGAGCGGGACACCTTCGATACCCGCGAAGTCGATCTGCTGCCGATTTCCGTGCAGGGTATGAAGGGTGAGCTCGAGCGACTGCAGCTGGAACGTATGCGCCAGCAGGGCGGCAATCTGGAAGCGATCACCAACGCCATCTACGACGATATCGAGGCGAGTGTTCGCGCGATCCGTAATCGTGTCGAGATCGCGCGTGGTGAACTTTTGTCCACGGGCAAGATGACTTTGAACGAGAATGGTGTCTCGCTGACCGCCGACTACAAGGTTCCTACGGGTAACTTCGTGGCCCCGACTACCCCGTGGTCGGATGTGGCGAACGCGAAGGTCGTTACCGATATCACTTCGTGGATCGAGTACTACACCACCGTGAATGGGTACGCGCCCGGCGGCATGATTATCTCGCGCAAGACCGCAGGATATTTCCAGCGCAATGCCGAGTTCAAGTCATACGCAAATCAAATGGTGTCCGGTACCCCGCAGATCGTGTCGCGGTCGGTTGTTAACAGCGTTCTGGATGACTTCAACCTGCCGGGTATCGCGGATGTCTATGACACCGTGATCAATGTCCAGGGTACTGATACCCGCGTGATTCCGGAGGGCAAGGTTGTTTTCTTGCCGCCGAATCCTGCGGATCTGGGTTTTGTCGCTTGGGGCATTACCGCTACGGCGATGGAACTGATGAGCGCTCAGCAGACCGATATGAGCTTCCAGAATGCGCCGGGCTTGGTGGGTGTGGTGACCAAATCGGGTCCTCCGTACAAGGAGAGCACGTTCGTGGACAGCCTCCTGCTGCCGGTGCTGCAGAAGCCGGAAGCGCTGATGGTGGCGACCGTCGCCTGACGGCGAAGTAATCATCTAGCCGGGGCATTGCGCGCATGGTCTGCTGTCGGTGGATCACGAATGGCTTGCCTCGGCGCGGTGAGGATTCTTCTCCCCGTCCGAGTATGGGAAATAGGTTATGTCACAACTGAATACGTATGTGCACGTGCAGGACGAGAAGAACGTCACGCACATCTTCGGTCCTGGCGATCAGGTGCCGGGTTGGGCGGTCAGGGCGATCACCAATCCTGCCGTGTGGGCTCACCGCGATGAGGACCCCGATCCGGAACCGGACGGCGCTGTCGCCGAGGGTGGACCGCAGCCGGTGCGACGCGGGCGTAAGCCTGCGGTGAAGGCGGCTGCGTAGTGGGCGATTTCGCGACGGTCACCGATGTCGCCGACCGGTTCGGCAGCACGCTGACCCCGGAGCAGGACAAGCTGGTCACCGCCCGCATCGCCGACGCCGAAGCGCTGCTGCAGACCGAGGTGCCCGCCCTGGCCGGTGGGACCGGCGGACTGCCGGTGATCACGCTGGCGAACGCGAAGCGCGTGGTGTGCGACGCGGTGCTTCGCCCGCTGCGGAACCCGGCCGGGTTGGTGTCGGAGAGGTCCGGCCCGTTCGAGGTGACTTTCCACGCTGAGGCGCTGGCCGAGGAAATCTACTTCACTGCCGATCAACTGGCGTTGTTCCGGCGTCGGCGGCGGGTCGGCGTGGTCGGTGTCAGCGGCCCGCGCTGGTTGGCGGTGTGAGGTGCTGACCGGGGAAACAGTGATCGTTCTTCGCCGAGCCTCGCGTGACAAGTTCGGCGACCAGTCCTACGACGCCCACCACGAGGAGCCCAACGTCCTGTTGAGCCGATCGGGGACACGTACCGAAACCAGCTCTCCGGCCATGGATTTCCGCGACACGATCGTTGACGACGTGACCGCGTACTTCCTCCGGCCGGGCGCTGATGTGCTCGCGTCGGATCAGCTCGAGTTGCCCGGCGGTGATGTGTACGCGGTGCAGGGCAAGCCGCAGCGGTGGAAGACGGCCACTGCGGGTCGCCGGGCGGGCGTTGTGGTGAATCTGCGGCAGGTGAGTGGCTAATGGCGGCACCGAAGAACACGTTCGAGTTTTATGGCACGCGGTCGGCGAACGGCTGGAACAACCCGGCGATTGCCGCGTTGCTGGTGGGTCCGAAGATACGCAATACCGTGCAACGGATTGGCGTGAAGGCCGTGGGGCTGTGGCAGGCTCGAGCGCCACGCAAGTCGGGCGAACTGGCAAACTCGGCGGCGATCTCGATGCGTCTGCTGGACGCGAGTGATGGGCCGTTGGGGGCAGTGTCGCCGCGCTGGGCCGCCGACGTGGAGGCCAAGGCCGGGTATTCGGCGGCGGTGAACTTCGGTCGCCGCAACTGGCGGGGCAAGGCCGTGAGGGACACGCCGCGCAACCTGACCACGCGCGGCACGATCCGCCGGCGGCGGCCGGGCAAGACCCGGGCGTCACGCACCTGGCAGGAGATCATCCGCATCATGGCGGCCAGCTGATGGCGGGCTTCCCGGACGCGGAGCTGGTGTGCATGGCCCTGCTCGACGACCTCGGGTATACCTGCACGGCGTTGCCGGACGGCAGCCGATGGCCGGAGCTGGTCCCGCTGATCGGCGTGCATCGCAGCGGCGGCGGCATCGACTCGGAGGGCATCACGGACCGGGCGATGATGTCGGTCTGCGTGGTCGACGCGACTCGCCCCAAGGCGTGGGCGACGGCGGCGAAGGTCCGTCAGCGGCTGCTCGCGGCGGGTGCTACCGAGGTCGACGGCGCGTTGATCGATTCCACTGAGGAAATCATCGGCAATAACCAAGAGCAGGACACCGATATCGACGATCGGTTTGTCGATATGGAGTTTTGGGTGTCGTTCCGGGAAATCTGGTGATCCCGGCCGGGTGACGCCATTTCGGCGGCGGGTGTGCTTTTACAACTGAATATACAACTGAATATAGGGGTTTCCATGGCGGCTACTACTGATTTCGCCACTGTCCAGAGTCTGAAGCAGCGGCTGATCCGCAAGCCATTGGCTGGCGCCGTATTGCTCGCACCGTCGACCACACCACTACCGACGGCATACTTCAGCGGCGCAACCAGTGATCTGGTCGATTTGAAGGCCGCCGGTTTCCAGAGCATCGGTCATGTCTCCAAGGAGAATGCCCCGACGTTCAGCCCGGAGACCGAAACCAAGGATGTCGACGCGTGGGGTTTGTTGGAGCCCGCCCGTACAGACATGGTGTCACGGAAAACAACCATCAAATGGACAGGTCTCGAGACTCACAAGCTGAATCTGGAGCTGTATCACAACACCGACCTGTCGAATGTGAAATACGACAAAGACACCGGTGAAACGCGATTCGCTGATCCGACCGAGCCGTCCATCATCTACCACCGTGCATTGTTCGTGGCCGTGGACGGGGCGGGCGTCAATCGCATCTGGGTCATCAAGGAAGTTCCGAAATTCACGGTGACCACGGTGGGTGAGCAAAAGTGGAACGCGGATAACGCGATCGAGTACGACATCACCGGCCGCGCCTTCATCGATGAGACCGCCGGTTACGCGATCCGCACCATCTTCGGTGGCCCCGGATGGAAGGCTATTGCTCCCGACGCTGGCTTCGCCGCGGCGGCGTAATGGCATGAGTTCCGCCCAGCCGCGGGTTTCCTCCCCGAATCTGCGGCCGGGCGGCTTCCAGTGTTTTTCGGGGAGTTCTGCTGTGGAGGATTCGAGATGGCTGGTGTTGTTTTCCCGGTGACTGTTGTGGCGCCGGACAAGCGTGAAGCGAAGGTCCATAACGCGATCGAGTTGAATAATCTTGTTGCTCACGGATACGTAGTCAAGACTGGTATCAGTGCCCCGGTGAATGCGTCTGAATCGCCTGCTAAGGGCAACGCCGCTGCGGGATCGCGCGGCAAGTAATCGAAGTCTATACAACTGAATATAGGGGAGATCTATGGCTGCCAAGAGGGTTGCGAAGTCGGTGTCTCGCTGGGAGGCGCTGAAGCGTGAGGCCAAGAAGAACTACAGTGCGCCGGAGCCGTATGTGTTCGACGGCGCGAATCCTCAGATCGAGATCACCGCACCCGATACCCTTGAGCGGTCGCTCGCTTTGGCGTCGATGTTGGATTCTCGTGGCGGTATCGCTATCCGTGATCTGGAGCCGATGATTCTGGCGCTCGTGGGTCGTGAAGCCTTCCCGGTCGTGTGGGATGCCATTCGGGATGAGCCGGTCGAGGTCGCGATGGCTCTGGTCGAGGACATCAACCGCCATTTCGATGCTGTTCCTGATGCTGGGGCGGATGATCTGCCGGGGGGCGCGTCGGCCTCATAACGCTCGTCTGTGAGCATTATGGGGCCATCGAGTGGGACTTGTTCCACTACTGGAATGTGGACCTCTTGGATTTCTTCCGAGGGGTCCATTCCTGGCATCGGCTCTACCGATTTCTCCAGCGTCTACCGCCTGGCTCCCAATACAAGGCGGCGCTGGACATGGACGAGGGCCTGGCCAAACATATCCTCGATATCCGCGACACGGAAGAACGGGACGCGGAACTATACGGCGACGAGAGTGAAACGGCCCCTGATGGCCTGCCTCTGATCACGTCGTCGGCGGGGTATTCGATCGATTCTTTCCTGCTGCTGTCCGTGTGTGACCTGTTGCAGCAGTTGATCACCACGTTGATCGCGGTAAACATGCCGCCCGGCAAGTCGCCGCCCAAGGTGAAGCCGATGCAGCGGCCCGTGAGTGCGCTCGATCGGGAAAAGGCTGTACGCGAACAATCGGCGGTCGACGAGACGCTATCGGAGATGGGTTTCTAGGGAAATGGATCGGGGTTAGATATGGCTACGAGCTATTCAGCGGGCGTCGCCAAAATCGTTATCCGCCCCGATCTGACCGGCTTCAAAGAGAAGCTCGAAACCGAGATCCGAGCCGCGATCGCCGGAGCAGGCCGGTCGATTCCGGTCTCCCTCGAGCTTGACGCCGCATCGGTCGCCGAGGCCCGTAAAGAGGCACGCGCTGGCGGCCCGGTCACCTTCGACGCGAAGGTCACGCTGCGAGACAGGACCGTCTCCGCGGCGCAGGCCAAAGCGCAGGGTCACGCCGGAACCATCCGCTATCGCGGCGAGGTCCGCAACGACCGCGACTCGGCAGCCCGCGCCGGACGCGAAGCCGCTCGCGACTTCGGCAACGCATACCGCCAGGAGCAGCGCCGAACCTCACACGATGCGAACCGTCGCGTCGGCTCGAATGAGGCTGCCGCGAACCGGCAGACGGACCGGTACTCTCCGCAGCGCCCGCTCAGCGACGTGGAGCAGAAGGCCGCGGCCGACTACCGCGAGGCGTCGCGTCGTCTGGACGGCTACAACCGGCGCTTCGCCGCCGCTGACCGCGCGGTGGCCACGACCGAGGCGCGCGTTGCCGCACTGATGCGGGACCGTGCCGATGACTTGAATGCGTTGTGGCGCAGGGAGACTACCCGGATCACGCGGGAGATCGACACCCTTCGTGGTGCCGGATCAGAGGACCGCGGCGTCGGCCGGTCACTGACCCGCTCCACGCGCTCGCGCCGGATCGCCGACCTTCAGCGGCAGCTCCGCGAAGACCCCACCATCGGCGAAGGTCGCGCGAGTTCGGTCGCCCTGGAGCAGCGGCTCCGGGAGGCCCGACGCCAGCTCGACGCCCGTCGTGACGTGCGCCGGACGGTAGCGGGTCGCGGCGGGCCGCTGAACGACGACCACGACGTTGCGCGCCGTACCTACACCGACCTGGTGAATGCCGGGGACCTGTCGGCGCAGATGGTCCGGGCCCGGGATCGAATCACTGCCCGGCTGAACACCTCTCGCGCCGCCCTCGCCGCTATCGTGGCCCGCAGCTCAGCGCCATCAGATCTGTACTCGGACACAGATCGCCCAGCGCTTCGCGCGGAAGCCCAGGCCCGGCGACTGCTGCGGGGACGTCTGCCGGAAGATTTACCCCTCGCGGGCGACCGGAACGCGATCTCGAACGCGACTGCTGCGGCGGCCCGCCTGGAATCGGCGGAGCGGACGCTATGGCGGACGCGGGAGGGTCTGCGAAACGCTACGGCGGCTGTCAGCACGGCCGAAAAGGCGCATGAAGACCTCCGGGCCAGCGGCGAAACCGATGTCGTGAAGGTGACGCGAGCCCGGGAGCGTGTCACTCGCGCACGGACCGTGGAGCGGTTCGCGCACAACGACTACTCCGACGCGGATGTTCTGAAGGCTCATGCCGCGCAGCGGTTCGAGCGTGCTCAGAGTTCGCTGGTGCGGCGTATCGAAATGCCCCGGCTGCACCGCGCCTCGGATTGGATCGACGCGACCGCGGTGAAGGCCGCTGAGGCGCTGAGCGAGAAGCTGTTGTTCGCCGGTCGGATGCTGTCGTCGGTCACTACCATCGCGGCCAGCGCAGGTGCGGCCCTGGCTGCTATCGGTGCGGTGAACCTGGTGCCGGTCATCGCGTCGCTCACCCGGATGGGTGCGGCTTTGGCCGTCGTCCCGGCGCTGGCGGGGGCCGCAGCAGCGGCGGTCGGCACGATCGCTGTCGGTGTCGTCGGGTTGAAGGACGCGCTGAAAGCGGAATCGGAGCTTCGTCACCAGGCCACGTCGCAGGCACAGGCACAGGCCGACAAGGTCGCCGACGCGCAGCGCCGAGTGCGTGACTCTGATCGGGCCGTCAGTGACGCGGTGCGCGATGCCGCGATCACTCGCTCCGACGGTGCGGACAGGATCGTCGCCGCGGAGAAGCGGGTGCAGGACAGCCAGCGCACGGCCGCGCAGGCGCAAAAGGATTTATCATCCGCGCGCCGCGACGCGGTGGACAAGATCAACGACTACAACCGTGCTCTCAAGGGCATTCCGCTCTCGGAGCACCAGGCCCAGACCCGCCTTTTGCGCGCCCAGGCGACGCTCGCGAATCTGTGGAAGAACAAGGACGCGACGTGGCTGGACTACCGCGAGGCGATGGACGCGGTCGAGGCGGCCCGGCAGGACTGGGACAACACGATCGCGGCGAACCAGCGGCTCCAGCGCGACGCCCTCGAGGCCAACGCGAAAGGCGTCGAAGGCGACGACGCCGTGGTCCGGTCGAAACAGCAAGTCGTGGACGCGATCGGCACCGTCCGCGAGGCCGAGCGCGACCGCGGCAAGACGGTCCGCGATGTCGCTGTCGCTACCGCGAACGCCGAGAACGCGGTCACGAAAGCCCTGGAAGCGCAACAGGATGCGCTGCGCGAGCAGCAGAAAGCGTTCCAATCCGACGCGCAACAGAACTACCTCGATGCGCTGAACAAACTGAGCCCGAACGCCCGCGCGTTCGTCGAGCAACTGCACTCGATGGACGGCACTCTCACCGACCTGCGAAAGCACGTGCAGGACAACCTGTTCGAGGGGCTCGCGGGCGACATGGCGCGGCTGGGCGGAACGATCCTGCCGCTCGTCCGATCCGGCCTGGGCGGTATCGCCACCGGCATCAACGAGGGCGTGCGGTCGTCGGTGCGTTCGCTGGCGACCGAGGTCGGCCAACTGAACCTGAAGACGTTCCTCGACGAATCCGCGCGCGCCGCAACGCGACTGGGGGATTCGTTCGCTCCGGCGACTCGGTCGTTGCTGACCCTGGCGAGCACGGGCGGGGCGTTCCTGCCGCAACTGGCCGGTGCGGTCGCCGACTGGGCCACCACGTTCGACAACCGTGTGGCCGCGCTGCGCGCGTCCGGCGAGCTGGCGACGGCGATCGAGCGCGGCCTGGCCAAGGCCGGTCAGGTCGGCACGATCTTGAAGGACTCGCTCGGTGTCGTCACCGACATCTTCAAAGCCATCACCAGCAGTGGCGACGACATGCTGACCCGGTTCGAAACCCGACTGACGCGGTTGCGCGCGAAGTTGCAGAGCGCGGTGGGCCAGGAGAATATCCGCGACTTCTTCGGCGACGTGAGCGCCGAGTGGACCAAATGGTCGACGTTCATCGGCAACGCGGTCTCGCTGCTCAAGAGCACGCTGTACCCGGCTGTCCAGGGCACGTACGGGGTTCTGTTTTCGTTCGCGACCACTTTGTTGCAGGCGCTGACCACGCTCGACAAGTACACGCCGGTCGTGAAGGGCCTCGTTACGTCTCTGCTCGCCTTGAAGGTGATCGGCTCGTTGAGTTCGATGTTCGAACGCTGGGGCACGAGCATGCAGAACTTCGCGCAGGGGCGCGGGCTGGAGGGGAGCCGTTCGGCGGTTGGCGCGATCGGTACCGCGATGTCGAGGTGGAGCGGATACATCGCGGGGGCCACTCTCGCGGTCGGCTTGTTCTCGAGCAAGGTGGGTGAGCTGAGCGAGAAGCTCACCTCGATCGAGCATGTGCAGGCGAAGTGGTCGAACTACGGTATCGAGTTCCGGCAGGGAATCACGGACTCGCTGCTGAATTCCGGTGGCATCGTTGATGATTCGGTGCGCGGGAAGATCGGCAGTCAGTTCCAATCGTTCCTCGGCGACTTCCAAACCCTCAAGGACGCGCAGGTCGGCTCGTGGAGGGACCAGGTATCCGCTTCGCTGAAGGATGCGTTCACGACCGGATCGCACAGCGAGACCTGGGACAAGCTGGCCAACGGCATGAACCAAAACGCTTGGGGCAGTGAGGCACTCAATGCCTGGAAACAGCTCAACGTGCCGATTAAAGCCGTCCAGGACGCGGTTGCTGGCACGAATGAGCAGTTCAACGCATTCAAGCAGTACACCCGCGATGTAGCAGGCGAGAACTCTGGCTACTTCATCCCCGTCCTGGATTCGCTGCGTGGGCAGCTCATCAAGGCCCAGGATGCTGCGTCCAAGACGGCTGAGGTGTACGACAAGATCCGTGACCGCGCGGTCGGCGCGGCGGATGCTGTTGAGGCGCTGCGTAACTCGTTCAAACGGCAACAGGCCGACGCGCTCGCGCTGGAGAACTCCGAGTCCGCCGCGTACGCCGGGCTCGACACATTACGGGATCTGCTGAAGGGCAACGGGTCCACGGGCAAACTGAACCTCAGCAACCTCGTCGACAGCAGTGACGGATCGCTCGATACGCACATCGAGGCCGCCCGGACCCTGTCCAAGCTGCTGCAAGACCTCGCGGTGGACTACAAGGGCGTCGCAGCAGCGGAGTACACGTCGGTCTACAACCAGACCCGCGACGCGGACCAGGCACAGCAGGCGCAACGCAAGAAGATCACCGAACTTCGCGACTCCCTGGTCAACATGCTCAAAGACACGCTGCCGCAAGACCAGATCGACGGCGTCTTGAGCCGTTACGGGTTGATGCTCGATCAGCTGGCCGACGCGCCAGCAATCAAACCCAAGGTCGACACCTCCAACCTCGATGTGGCGATCGAGAAGACCAAGCAAATCCTCACCCAGCTCGACCCCAACTCGGGGTTCGCACCCATCTTCAAAGCCGCACTGACCGACCAGGAACGGCAGAAGGCTGGCCGCGACGGCAACCAGAACCCCTACGGTGTCACCCTGTCCGACCAGGACCGCCGCTATATCTCGCAGCTGAGCACAGACCTGGCTCCCCCGGACAAGACATCGCCTGCCTACTACGACACCACCTCGGCTGCCTACTACAAGGCGCTGGCGAAAGACAAGGGCATCGATGAGGTCCTGAAGGCCCGTGCCGACGTGCTGGACAAGATGTCCCAGTTCGGCGGGAATTTCAACGCGATGACCCTCGCGCAGTTGCAGGGCACCAATGTCGCGCTGGGACTGGGCGCTGACGACCTCCGTTATCTCGACCTGGACAACATCCACAATCAGCCTGCACCGCAGCAGCTTCCCTCCAACGCTGCGCCGCCGAGCAGCCAGTCATCCGGCCAGCAGGGCACGCAGCCGGGGCCGCAACCCCAGGGCGGGCAGCCGCCGTCCGGCCAGCCAGGCACGCAGCAGCCTCCGGCACAATCGGCCGGCAACCCGCCCAAGCCTGCCGACCTGCCGAAACCGACTGCTGCCCCGCAGGTTCCGGACTTCGCCCCAGCGTCGGCGACATTCACGACGTTCGCCGACGATGTACAGAAGGGCTGGAAAGACAAGCTCGATCCGGCGCTGTCGGATATGGCGACCAAGGCCGCGACGGTCGGTCAGGCGGTCGTGGACGCGAAGAACGTTGCGACGCCCGCATTCGACGACCTGGTGAAACTGTTCACCGACCGCATTTCCGGCGAACGGGGACTGTTGCCCGAGTGGGGCAAGCTGAAGACCACCATCGACGCTGATGTCACCACGATCACTGGCGACTATTGGGCGAAGCGGCTGGTCGATGCGCTGACCATGCTGGGCACGAACTTCGGCTCCGGAGTGGCGGGTGTGTCGGCGCAATGGGCGGGCATGAAGAAGGCCATCGCCGAGCCGCTGGACTACATCTTCGGGCAGGTGTTCGGTGTCGCGTTGAAGAACGCCTGGGCGCAGCTGCGTGTGATCCTGCCGAATCTGCCGGAGTGGAAGGCCGAGTTCCCGCGGTTCGGCTACGCGAGCGGCGGTATCCACGGCGTGATGTCCGGGTACTCGCCGGGCGTTGATGATCGGGTGATCGCGGTCGGCGGGGGCGAAGCGATCATGCGTCCGGAGTGGACGCGGGCCGTGGGTGCCGACTATGTCGACGGCGCCAACGCGGCGGCCCGGCGTGGCGGCATCGGCGGCGTCCGCTCCTACCTGGACGGCGCGTACGCCACGGGCGGCATCGTCGCCACCGACGATCCGATCTCGGCTGTGCAGAGGTCGTTGTGGGATGCGGTGCGTACCGCTTTCCCGGGCGCGACCTTGACCTCCGCGACCCGCACCTATCAGACCGAAGGCCACGCCGACTATCACAATGCTGGCAAGGCGATCGATCTGGGCGGGCCGATGGACCAGATCGCCCGCTGGATCTACACCCGATATCCGCAGAGCACGGAGCTGATCCACTGGCCGCTCAACGGGTGGAAAAACCTCAAGAACGGTGCGGCGCTCGACTACGGCAGCGCCACCAATGAGGGACACCGCGACCATGTGCACTGGGCCAATGGGGGGCCGATCCTGAGTGACGGTCGAATGATCTCGACGGCGACCGGCGGCCTCGGCGATGTCGTGGCCGATGTGCAGGATCAGATCACCGCGCTGCTCGTGACCCCGATGCAGCAGGCCCTGTCGGGTACGCCGGACTTCGGCACGTCAGCGCTCGGTGGCGCGTTGCCGACGGATCTGGGCAAGACGGTCAGTGACGCGGCGGTGGCGGCTGTGCAGCAGTTGGCGAGCGCCGCTGGGTTCGGAAACGTCAGCGGCACAGCAGGTGTCGAGCAGTGGCGTCCACTGGTGGAGAAGATCCTCCGCGAGAAGGGCCAGCCGCTCTCGGAGGCCAACCGAGTGCTCATACAGATGAGCAGCGAGTCCAGCGGCAATCCCCGCGCGATCAACCTCTCAGATATCAATGCCCGCAACGGAATCCCCTCCAAAGGCTTGATGCAGGTCATCGATCCGACGTTCCGCACCTATGCGGATCGCGGCTACGACCAGGATATTTGGGACCCGGAGAGCAACATCCGCGCCAGCCTCAACTACGCGCTCGCCCGCTACGGCAGCCTGGCCGCCGCCTATCAGGGTCGCGGCTATGACAGCGGCGGGTGGCTACCTGATGGCGGCTTCGGGTGGAACAAGTCCGGCGAGCCCGAGCCGGTGTTCACGGGTGACCAGTGGCGCAACATCCAATCCTTGATCGGCAGCATCAGTGATCTCGTGGGAATCATTGCGCCGCAGAACGTTGCGGCACTGCCCGTGTCGATCGCCGACGCATCGGCGAAATTCCTCGAGAAGCTGAAGGCGTTGCTGTCGGCGGTGTTCGGCAAGCCGAACAGAGACACCGCGAGCCACGGGGCTGCAGGCGCGACCGCGCCGGGCACGGCAACACCGGTCACCGGCGATGGCACCGAGGACACCGACGGTGTGGGCTCGGGCATCGACCACAGCGTGATCACGCCGGGTGATACGATCGGTCAAGCTGCGCCGGTACCGGGCACGGAGCAGAGTCTGCTGCCGACCGAGAACCCCAATGTCGGGGAAGACCTCCTGCGTGATGCCCTGTCGGATCTGCTCTCGCCCGAGCAGCTCGACGCGATGTTCCCGTCGACCGCACCGAAAGTGCCGGTGCCACAGGCTGACTGGACGCCAGCAGCAGCCACGCCCGCGGCCCCTGCGCCGCAGACGACTCCCACACCGGACGCAACCCCCGCGGCCACCCCGGACGCGTCGACAGTCATGCCCGAGTTGCCCACGCCGACACCGCCGGACCCGGCCTCGCTGGGGCTTGCTGCCCCACAGGAGCCTCAACCGGAGACCGTGCGGACCGGTGTCGTGAGGGCGATGCCGAGCGTGTCGACGACCGGTGCCGCCACAGCGTCGGCGAACGCGGCGAAGTACGCGAGCCTCACCCCGAACGCTGTGGGCAAGAAGCTCGTGCACATGGGCCTCGGGTTCGTGGACGGCAATGTCCGTCAGTTCCTGTCGGATGTCGGCCTGCCGGGCGGCGGCGCACTGGGCAATGCCCTGGACCAGGCGATGGCCTACAAGAAATCGAAGGATCAGCAGTCCTACGCCGAAAAGCAAGCCGCGGCTGCGGGGGCTGTCCACTACCACGTCGCCGATATTGACGAGGCGATGCGCAAGGAAACGATTCGTCGCTGGCAACAGACCCTCGGGTTCAAGTAGCCAGCCCGCAACAAACAACTGAATAACAACTTAATAGAGGAAAGCCATGTCACGAGCAATCGTGGAGCTGGAAGGCTGCGACGGCAGCTGGTTCCGCATCGCCGGGCCGCGAATGGGCGAGCAGGGCGTCTGGCTGGGTACTGATGTCCAAGGCATTTACGACGCCCCGGTCAAGACGCTGTACCAGGCCCATTCCACGCAAATAGGTAGCGATTATCAGGCGACGCGGTGGTTGAGCCGTGACGTGGTTTTCGGCGTCCACATCGGCAATACAGCGTCGCGGCCGTGGCAGGAAAACGACTCGGCGTGGCGAAAAGCGTGGAGCTACAGCAAGGAATCGAAGCTGTGGATCACCACCGAGGATTCCACGCGATTCCTGCGGCTGCGTATGTCGGAGCAGCCACAGTTCCACCCCGAGCATGACCCGCATCTGACGAAGATCGAAAAGGTCGTCATGACGTGCGTGGCGTCGACGCCGTGGTGGTTCGAATCCGACGCCACCGACACATTCGTTTCCAGCGGCACGAGCGACAGCGGATTCGTCACGGTCGCCAACCCGACCGACCAAGAAATCTGGCTGAAATGGGTATGCCAGGGGCCGGGCCGCTGGGTGCTTCCCGACTTCTCATTCAGCGATGACCGGTTCCGCCGGGGAACGCTCGACGCAAACCGCCGGATCTCGCTCCCGAAACAAAACGAGAGTCAAACGTTCCTCGTCGATACCGACCCATTCGAGGAGCAATTACGCGACCCATCGGGCACGCAGGTGTGGAGCCTCATGAACGGCGTCACCTTCCTGTACCCGGTGCCCGCGTGGACGCCACCGACAAAGGTACCGGTGTCGGTTTCCGAGTCAGCCGCCGGTGCCGGAATTCAGGTGCGCGCCCCCCGCACATGGTCACGACCGTGGGGACTGCAATGAGCGTCTCAACGATCGATTTCGACGCCGCATTCGCGGATCTCATGGCGGCTCGAGATAGGGAACGACGGGCCCGATTGACACCTCCCCTGGTGCGTTTCTGGGACGGAAACTGGGATCTCCGTGGACGCGTAGAACGCATCATCACCGCGAACGTTGTCGAGAAGAACAATGAAACCGGAACCGCAGTGTTCACACTCCCTCTCGACTACTACATCAGTGAATGGATCATCGATTTCGAAAATCGCACCGAGGTAATCCACTGCACCGTCGACAAGGACGGAGTGAGGTGGAGCGGCCGAATGGAAGAGTTCGCCGTCGTCAAGATGGAAGACGGCTCAGACCATTTACGAATCGCATTCAAACATGATTACGAAGAACTGAAGAAGCTGATCGTATTCCCAAATCCGTTCCTCATGCCGGAGGTGCAATTTCCCCGATTATGGCTCGCGTTCGGAACCGCTCGATTCGCCTGTAAGTTAACTGCACTTCTTAATATCATGCGAGTCGAAGGGCATTTCTGGCAGATGCCAGACGATCCGCTAGACGCAGCTCAGTGGCCTATCGGCGGACCCAGCACATGGTGGATGGTCGTCAAGCCCGATGCAATAGGTAACGACCGATCACCGCTGGCTCTGGTCCATTCTCGGATGAAATCCGTGCATGAGGCGACTAAATCGATATGCGAGGATGCGCAATTGACATGGACGTTCCGCCGCTTTTTGAAGGGTGAGGACGAACCGCCTTGGCCGGGGGCGAACCTCCGCCACGGATGCCTTGTGATCGATTTGGAAGACAAGGGGAATCGGTTCGGCGAAACCAGTATGGGTGGTGATTTGTTCGGTGGTCTGATCCGGCAGAAGACCACGGTCGGCAACGACGGCATGACCGAGGGCGTCGACATTATCAAGGACCCCGATTTCCCCGCCGAATACAGTGATCCGAACTGGCAGGGAACCATGCCGCGCGCTCCCTGGGTGACTTATCGGGACGGTGTTCATACCGCGATTGCGGCATCCGAATTCTCCATGAAGCCGGCAACGGCTGTACAGATTGTCGCGGGCGGCCACAGCATGCCGTTTGTCAACGAAATCATCAGTCAAACGATCCAACTGGTAGGCGACCTTACCGCAATGATTCCCTTCGTGCCGCCGCTTGGCGGTGTGGCGGACGCAGTTTTGAAACCGCTCTATTCCGATACGCTGTTGGCTTTTGGTGCGACCAAGGTTCCCGGGCGCGCGGCCAGGCTCGGCCGGAACCATTACAGGGAGCAATTCCAGGATGGCGCAGACCGGGCTTACACCCTCGGCTATATCCTTGCGCAACGGCTAGGAGCCTTCACCACCGAGCGGAAAATCGGTCACGAACTCACGGTGGTCGACGCGCCCTACAAGATCGGCCAGCGGGGGCTCGGCCATTTTTATATCGGCGATCGGGTCGGTACGACTGTCCGCGGTATGCAGATCGGAAAGATCTTTGTCGATCAGGTTACCGAGGTAGGTTTGGAATGGAGCCGGGAGAAAGCGGCGACGTGGAAGATCACGCTCGGCCACCGCGAGCCCACGGACCCGGTTATCCAGGCCTTCAAGAAACTTCAGGACATGCTCGGCGCGCTACACGAACTGGGAATGCTGTAGAAGCACGACGGTCACACAACTGAATAACAACTGAATAGGTGAACCATGTCACAAGAGACCGCGGAGCCCGGGATCGAGGCGTCGGCTAAGACGGCCGAAATCGAGGCATTAAAGGACACGTTCCGAAACGTGCCGGGACTGGCTGGCGCTCCGATGATTATGGCACCAGCATTGGCTGAAACGTTCGCGACCCACCAGCACGAGCTAGGAGTGCGGGTTCATCCGGATCTGGCGGTAAAGAAGTTCATCGCACCATTCCGAGGTCCGCGCGACGCATTCAACCCGAGTGGCGACTACGGAGCCATCGACACCCCGGCGACACCGATTCCCGTGCTCCCCAACATGCGGGAATATACCCCGCACGAGTTGGAAGTCATCGTCGGACAGCTCCGGGACATGGGCGTCGTCAACGATCCGGAACCGCCACGGGATGTCGCTCACGTGGTAACCGACTAATCATCTTTCGCAACCGGAAAACCTCGTCGACAATCGTAGTCAGATCCGTCGCCGACTCCCGAGCGACGTGGAAACAACTGAATAGCAATGGGGTTTGCCGTGGGTTGGTCTGGTGATCCGGTGTGGCTGGCGGACGTGCTGCGCGCCGACGGTTTGAACGTAATCGAACATGACGGCTGGCGAGATCGCGGCCACGGCGACTTCCGGGACCTGCGGGGCGTCATCTGTCACCACACCGCAGGCGGCGGCACGAGCGATTGGAAGATCGTCCAATACGGCCGCCCCGATCTGGAAGGGCCTCTCGCGCAGTTGGTGCTGGAGCGTGATGGCACGTTCCGTGTGATCGCGGCGGGTGTCTGCTGGCACGCCGGGCGCGGCTCCTGGTCGGACTGGCCGACCAACAATGCGAATTACCACAGCGTGGGCATCGAGGCCGTCTCACGTGGTGATGGCTCGGACTGGACCCCCGCGCAGCTCGACGCCTACCGCCGTGGTGTGGCCGCGATCCTGCGCCGGATCGGCCGCGGTGCCGACGACTGCGCCGGGCACAGGGAGTACAGCTCCGAAGGAAAGATCGATCCCGCCGGGATCGACATGGACCGATTCCGGGCGGATGTTCAGGCGATCATCGACCGGCGACCGACAACTGAAGATGGGAACGACATGGGTAGCTGTGATGGCTGGGGCGCGCAGGTCGTGAACCTCACCGGGGACCGGGTGTCGCGCGAAGACATCCTCCGCTACACCGATCTGCACGTCGCGCAGATCCTGGACCAGCTCGGCGGCCCCGGTGCCGCGCGTGGCGGAGACTTCCGCGGTTGGCCGCAGCTGGGCAACCGCACCGTCGTGGATGCCCTGGCGGCGATCGGCGAGAAGCTCGGTGTCGAAGGCTGCTACGACCCGAAGACCCGCAAGGCCGCGTAATCGCGTGGCGCACAACTGAATAGAGGAGAGCCATGCTTACTTTCACTCCGGAAGTCCGCTCCTACGTCTACAAGATCGTGATTGCTGTGTTGCCCCTGTTGGCTGCGCTGCATGTGATCACCTCCGACTATGTGGACCCGATCCTCACCGTCGCCGAGGCCGTCCTGGGCGTCGGTGCCGTCACCGTCGCGGTGTCGAACGTGAGTTACGGACCCAAGGACAGTAGGGGATAACCGTTGCTGCCCGCGATCCTGGCGACCGTCGCCACCTGCCTCTCGGCTATCGCGGTCGCCTTGATCACTTATTTCGGATCGAGGGTGCCGACCCTGGAGAGCCAGCGCTCCGACTTCAGCGCGATATTGCAGCCGCTGCGCGACGAGATCCGTGACCTCCGTGACAGGGTCGGCCACCTCGAGGCCGAACTACGGGTCAGCGACCGCAAATACCGGCTGCTCATCGAGTACACCAGGCGACTGCTGAGGCTGTGCCCCGAGCCGATTCCCGCCGCGCCGCAAGACATTGCGGACGACCTGTGATCGTCGAGGATTTCCTGAATAGGAGTCGGTGCCGATGACGATGCCGAATCAGAAGCCGCCGTCCGGTGCATTCGTCATCGGCAGCCGCTTCGGCCAAGACATCACCGAGCAGTCCGCCCGAGCGACCATGACCAACGGCGTCAAGGTCAGCTTCGGCAACAGCCAGAATGCCCATCACACCCAGTACAACGAGAAGATCGATAGCAACTATCAGATAGCCATGGCCGCGAAAGGTTCTGCGGACCAGGCGGTCTCGCAGTCGTCGGGGGCGGCGAACAAGGCGGCTGCCGCAGAGTCGACGGCGGCTAGCGCCTCGGCACGCGCGAGTTACTGGGAGACGGAGTTCGTCGTGGCCAGCGCCGCCGTGGTCTTGGGCGTGAACGAGCTTCTGATCGGTCCGGTGCAGAACGTCCCCGGCGGCCTGACTCGGACGGCGACCGACATGCACGTCGCGCTGCTCTCTCAGCCGAACGGGATGACATTCGAGCTGAAGAAGTGGGACGCCGATGGGCTCAACGCATCCGTACTCGGAACCTACGTCCTGCCTGCGAATACGACACGAGCCAACTGGCCGAACCTTGGATTCGTCATGAACTCGCGTGAACGCGTCTTCGTCAACGTCACCAACGTGACCGGCACGGTAGCGCCAATTGTGTTGCAGGTCTTGCTGTTTGGAAAGATGGAATGAGATACTTCGAAACCCGTTTCGGTGGCGGCGTCGGCCTGGAAGAGGTCCGGCTGGAGCCATATCAGGAAGCCCTGTGGTCCAGCGCATTCGGCGTCGAAACCCTGGATGTGCTGTTCGATCAACAGACGCCTGCCAGGGCCATCGCCACACTCGACGCGGCGATCGGCAAGTTCAACCACGACCCCGATTCGCTACGACACTTGCTGTCTCCCGGCGACCATCGCGGACTGGTCGGCAACCGACGCGTGCTCGAGCAGATGCGGGAGACCTTGGCCAACCACCCGGACGCGTCAATCAGTGGCGTGATCGAGCGCTGAGCCGAGACCATGAGTTTCCTCATCCGCCGCAACGTTCCCCGCGCCTGGGCGGGCTGGCGCGACAACTTCAACCGGCCCGCCGGACCGATCACACCTCCCTGGGTGCACCTCGGAGACGGCACCCCCGCCATCATCACCGCTGACCCTTTCCTCAAGATCCCCGCCAACCCCTGGTCGACAAACGGCGGTGGCGAGTCATACCAGTGGCAGCCCTTCACCCCGAACTTCGGGCTCGAACTGGACGTCTGGTACCCCGTGGAGGGATTGGCCGGCCAGACCTTCGCCGCCTACTTCACCAACTCCTGGAGCATGATCGGCGCGGACTGGAGAAACGTCGTCGGTGTGCGATTCCTCCATCAGCCAGCGTCAGGACCCGACAAGATCATCGTCAATGAGTTCGAAAACCTGTGGACGGTCAAAAACGTTCGGGCTCAATGGAACAGCCCTGTGGGCGGCTTCTACGGCCAGTGGGTGACGTTGAGGGTATGGGTTGAGAACGACGAGTGGGTCAGAGCATGGTTGAACGACATCTACCTCGGGTCGGTGATGATCTCGCCAGACTTCAAACTCGGACCGGACCGCAGATGCGTCCGATTCTTCACCGCCTGCCTATGCGACGTGTATATCCGATCCCTCAATCACTACGACAGACCCGCCTCGGTCCCGCCGAAAAACGTATGGGCCAACCAGATCTTCGCCGATGACTTCGAGCGCACGGACGGTGCGGTCGGGAATGGGTGGACCCAGATCGGCACCAACAACGGCATCGTGAACGGCGCGTGGTCGTTGATCGCCGCAGCCGACGGCGGTCAAGGATTGATCAGAGATACCGGGATTTCCACCGGGCGAGTTCGGGTGGAAGCAACCGTGGGCCAGAACCCAGATGCGGGCGGCGACGCGGAGTCCGGTCTGGTGCTGTGCTCGAACGCGGCGGGAACACAGGGACTGTCCGCCAACATCTTCCAAGGCCACATCCACGTGGCGCAATACTCGTCGTCACTGGGCGACAACCCGCCGACGATGACCGATCGAGACGGCAACGGCATCGCAGTCCAGGCCGGAGACACGATCGCCTTCAGCGTCTACAACTCACTCGCGTGGATCGAGATCAACGGAGTCCCGAAGTTGTACATCGGAGACGCGAACGGCGTTGTCCCGAAAACGAACACCTATGCCGGGCTGCGCATCAGGTGCAACAAGGGGAAGCCCAGCAACCCATGGAACGACGTGCGGATCTTCACCGGCCTCGGTAGCTAGACCAAAAGGACAACTGAATATGGCAGGACGAAAAGCGACAGAAGAGAATCTGGACCTCATCGTCGGCGATGACTTCGAATGGCACTACGACTGGAAGCCGGGCGGTCCCGACAGTCCGGCACAACCGTTCCCGGCAGACGCAAAGTTGTTCTACCGCTTCATGAATGGACCCGGTAGCGATTGGGCTGGCGGGACCACGTGGGAGTACGTCATCGTCAGTTCGCGCGCTTCCATCAAGATCGAGTCGGAGATCGCGGACGCCATGCCCGTCCGAACTCCCTACCGCCTCACTTACCAGAACACAACCACGACGCCGGTAACCGACAAGACCCTTGCAGTGGGCATCGTCGCCCGACAGCAGCCACCCGGGAGCCGGAAATGACAGATCTCATCGGCTCCGGCCCCGACGTGCCACACCTCGGCAACTACACCCCACCCCAGGGCGGCATCCTCATCCCCTCCCCAGGACCGACCGGACCCCCAGGGCCGCAAGGCGGCCAAGGACTCCCCGGCCCGCAAGGCGACAACCTCCGCATCGACGGACATGTACCCACCTACGCGGACCTCCCGCCGTCCGCCCCCGAGGGCGCGGTCTGGCTCGCGGCCGGGAAGCTGTACCGCCGCGGCGGGAGCGCATGGCCCGCCGAAAGTCGCGGTGCCCCGTTCCAAGGACCCGCCGGACCCGTGGGCCAGCGCGGCGAACAGGGCATCCAGGGTATCCAGGGCGTGAAAGGTGAGCCAGGACCGTCAGATTGGGCCAACCTGACCAACAAGCCGAGCACCTTCCCGCCAGCGTCGCACACCCATCCGATCTCGGAAGTCGCAAACCTTCAAACGGCCCTGGACAGTAAGGAATCGATCACGGCCAAGGGTGTGGCTCGCGGCTATGCGCCGCTGGATGACACCGGGCTGGTCCCGTCCGTGCATCTACCGTCGTACGTTGATTCCGTCAAGGAATATCCCAACCTTGCCGCTTTCCCGGCCACGGGGGCAACCGGCAAAATCTACGTGGCCGACGACACGGGAAAGATCTACCGTTGGGGCGAATCTCAATATTTCGAGATTTCTCCCAGCCCGGGCTCTACCGATGCGGTCCCGGAGGGGGCGTCGAATCGCTACTACACCGATGCCCGGGTACAGGCCAAGGTCAATTCTATGGTTGGAACTACCGCCGGGTTCCTGACGGCGGGTAACGATTCCCGGCTGACCGATCAACGCACGCCGATGGATGGGTCGGTGACGAACACGAAGATTCCTGCCGGTGCCAACATTGATCTAGCCAAACTCGCGACCGGGTATGTGAAGGGCACCGACAAGAACGGAGCCCGAACGCTCACTACCTGGGTCGGTAGTGAATCAGAATACGCTGCCATCTCACCCAAGGACGCGAACACTCTCTACTTCAGGACGGCGTGATGTCTGGTGTGAGTCTCGGCACTCTCGGCCTTCCTCGGGTTTCACTCGGCGTTACGCCTATCCAGAAGATCAGCATGGGAACCAACCTGGTCTGGTCCGCCGTGGCCCCAATGGGCATGAACATGGGCACCGGGGCCGACGCCGGGGTCATGGATTCGAACACCACAAAGAAATTCAGCGGGTGGGTTGTTCGGTCCGAATTCCCCGACACCAAGATCGTTGACGATGGACTCGTGGCCAACGGCGCGGCATCAGTGACAATCAACTGGAAGGTGACGCTGGCCGACCCGTGGGGCAGCTCGACAGACCTCCAGCTCAAGATCATGAAGAACGGCACCATCCAGCTAGGTTCAGCGGTGTTGATCAGATGGCAGCAGACCACGGCGACATTCCCCGGGATCTCCACCTCTCTAGTTAGCGGCGACCGGTTGGAACTTTACTACACAACGCCGTTCGCTACATCCCGCACTGCCCTAGCAGGAGCGACTAACACCTTCCTGTACTACACGATCCCGTAACTTCTTGCCTAATCCCAGGTCGCTGCGTACTCTCCGATTTATGGCGAAAAGGACCACCGTTGAGACGTACGATGATCTCACAGGCGAGAAGATCGACGCGACTATCGTTCCGGACCCGACTATCACCTTCATGCTTGATGGCGCGGAATACGAAATCGACCTCGGTGCAAAGAACCGCGACAAGTTCCTCACCCTCCTCGACCCGTACACCAAGGCCGCACGGAAGGCTGGCGGCCGTCGCGGCGAGCGTAGGATCGGCAAGCCTTCCAACGGCCGGGCGGGCTTGCCTCGGGAGCAGCTGGGCGCTATGCGCGATTGGGCCAAAAAGCGCGGGTACAAGGTCAGCGAACGAGGCCGCATCTCGCAAGAGGTTCAAGATGCCTTCCACGCGGCCGGAGGCAAATAACCCCAGATATCCATTTTCGGTCAAAACGGGAGCACCAGACGAGTATCGGGTGCGAGGCCGTGAAACTCGGGAAAGAAACGCGGCCCCGCACCCTCAGCATTCTACAGACCGCGCCGTGGATAGATCGCGGCTACTGTCGGATGGGGCTCAAGGTGCCCGCGTCAGCTCGGCCGAAACATCGAGCCACGGCAGCGCACCCAGTCCCGCCCCTAGAGACTCCTCGGCGGCCACCGGCCGGAAGCTCTGCAAGAAGCGCGAGGAGACGGCCACGGGCTAAACCCGCGACCGTCTCTTCACTGACCGGGGCGCTTCCTGCGAGCCCGACTACTCGTCGTCAGCAGCTCCTTTATTCCTGAAATGGTCTTCCATATTCCTATAGAGAGCAGCTGTCTTCGCGGTCATTTCGGCAGCAACATCTGCACCGAAAGCATCGGCAAGCTGCTGTTCGGTCGCTCGCGGGATGAGGACACTGCCGTCGGCCTGAGTAACCGGCATCAACGTATTCTCAACGCCGTCGCAGGTCAGGCGAAGACCCGAGCGACTTAGCTGATCGCCCGCCATGCGTAAGGCGGTGATCAACGCGTCCATGGAGTCCACGCCCGGCGCCCAGAGCACGAGCGGTTCTGGGCGCATCCCAGTGATCCGCATGCCGCACATCCAGGCGGGTCTGTCCTCGACTGGCATTCGACGCGGTGCCCCCACCTCGACCGACACCGGCCCTCGTTCGCTACCCAGCTCGCGAGTCGCGATGACCTGGCCGATGTCCCTGCCCATACCCAGATTCGTCAATTCAAGTTTCCGCCATTCTCGCTGGTCATGGCGCGAATAGGAGTCGGTCTCGCGATACCGTCAATCCCGGACGTTGTGGCGATTTCTGCAATACCCGCCGCAAGGGCCGATGAACGGATCACTAAAGGTGAGTTCCGCAGTATGAGTCACGCGTTCCGTCAATGGCAAAAAGGGGATTACGCTGGGACTTTCGCCTGGTTATCCTGGCACAGATGCTTCACCGCCGCACGAACGTACATCCTCGCGCCGCTCTCGGTGAGCATGTGCGTCCAAGACGAAACAAGGCTGTCGAACGAGATCCCTTTATCAAGATCACGACAAATCTCGCCGCCGCGATGAACGGCGAGTAGGCGATCGTCGTAAACCAGCGGTGCAGACTGCTGCTCCAACGTTGTGAGATACGCAATCGCGGCGGTCTGATTGTCCTTGAGAAAGTAAATGCGATTGCCTGGCTTGCTTGCCGACGAGACATACGCGGCGGTGGTCTGTGGTGCGCTCGTAGTCGGCGCGGCCTGCGGTGTGCTGTCGGTCGCAGAGCAGCCTGCCAACGCGACCAATGCTACCGAAACGACAACCGTTCTAAGGCATCTCACGGCTTCGGAGCCTACGTAAAGAGATCGCAAAGCGGGAGTCCCTCGGCGTGAACCGTCAGTGAATCACCCGCACCACAGGAGAATCCAGTAGCGGCGGTGGTCGTCCACCTCGCCTTGGGTGCCCTCGAACGTGCAGTGTGGACAGCCTAGACGAGTAAGTCCGAAGCCTGGTCAGTGATCGTAGGCGATCAGTGACCGGGTGACTGGTGCGTCGATGGTGTGGTTGTGCCAGATCGCGGCGGCCATCGCCAGCACGCGCTGGGCGACACGGATCGCGACGCCTTGGAAGCAGCGTCCGCCGTGGTCTTCCAGGTCGAGCTGGCCTTTGAGAGTGTCGTTGACCGACTCGATCAGCTGGCGCACCTTCTTCAGCAGCGGCTCGCCGTAACGGGCCTTCTCGCCCTTGCGCGACGGGCGCAGCATGGTGATCCCGTACTCGCCCACCAGCGTCTCGAACTCGCGGCCCGCGAAACCCTTGTCGCAGATCAACAGGATGCCGTCGTGTTCGCCAGCCACGGCCGCGTCGACCTCAAGCATGGCCGAAAGGACCTCGCGCTCACCGATTTTCGGGTCGGCCAGCGCCCACAGGATCGGCATTCCCGCCGGAGTGCACACCAGATACAGTTTCAGTCCCCAGTAAAACCGTGAGTGCGACGCGCAGTAGCCGTAGCCGGCCCACCCGGCCAGCTCCGACCGCTTCACTGTGGGACGGGACATGCCACACGGCACTGGGGTGGAGTCCACGATCCAGCAGTCATCGAGCCAGAAATCACTCGACCGTGCCAGCATTCGGATGACCCGCTTGACCAGCCCGAGCCCGGCCCGCAGGCGCTTGTTGTAGCCGGACTGCTGCGGCAGATACGGGAACATCCCGGTCAAATGCTTGTGGGCATACCGCAGCCAGTGTGCCTCGGAGGTGAACCCCAGCAGCGACTGCGCCACCGCCAGGCACACCAGCTCCGAATCGGTCAGCACCGGCGGACGGCCGGTCCACCGCGGTCCGGTCAACTCGTCATCGATCTTCACGTACAGTGCCGTCAGGAGGGCGTCCAGATCATTCGTCACACAATGATCTTCGGCGTCCTCCGCCCATGTCCGGGCATCACTGGGACTGTCCAGTCTCATTGAGGCTGAGGCAGTCTCATCGATCTGAGGTAACGGCGCGTCTGTCTTATTTGATGTGGGACGGCAGCTCGAGTCAGGTGATCAGGAGTCTCCGGACGTAGCTCGGTACTGAAGCCGAGTCGGTAGTATTCACAGCAGATAACGCTCCACCGTGTCAACGCATGGTGCCTCGCTTGCGACCGGAGCGTGGGGGACGAAGGGGAGAGCCCATGCTGGTGAACGACCGCTTGATGGAAGGCGAATTGCGGATCGGCGGGCGGCGGCGCAGCTTCACTGTGCGCCTGCCACGTGACCGACCGGCCGGGGGCGAGGTGCCGCTGGTGCTCGCGCTGCACGGCCGGGGCGGCACCGGACAGGCGATGCGACGAACGACCACCCTCGATGCCCGAGCCGACGACTGGGGCGTTGCCATCGCCTACCCGGATGGTTACCGACGCACCTGGGCAGACGCCCGTCGCACCACGAACCCGGGCATCGAAGCCGGGCACGATGTCGAGTTTCTCCGCGCCTTGATCGACTGGTCGGCCGCGCAGCACGGCACCGCGCGGGACCGGACGATCGTGGCCGGAATGTCGGCCGGCGCATTCATGGGACACCGGCTGGCGGTAGAGGCGAGCGATCAGGTGGCCGTGCTGGGGGCTGTCGCTGGTGCAATGCCGGACGCAGTGCGCGAACTCAAGCCGAGCCACGCGGTGTCCGTGTTGCTGATCAACGGCACCGAAGACAAACTTGTGCCGTTAGGCGGGCGCCGCTATTCCCGCCGCAGGTTCAACGGCCGACAGCGCACGCTAGAGCTGCTATCGCAACAGGACACCGCGCAATACTGGCAAACCATGAACCGTTGCGGACCCGATCCCGGTCCCGCAACCACGACCCCTGCGGGCCCGGATCGACCCGAGGGGCTGGCAGTGAGTCGGCAGAGCTTCACCGGCGGCATCGGGGGAACGCAGGTGTCGACCTGGACGGTGCACGGAGGGGGCCACAGCTGGCCCGGCGGCACACCGCCCAAATTCCATCTACTCCCCATCGGACCCATCGCGCAGAGTTTCGATGCAGCCGACGAGATCTGCCGCTTCGCGCTGCCCCTGCTCGGTCCAGCCTCGACTCGGCGACTCTGACCAATCGAATCGGGCATCGGCGAACGCGCAGATGGGACGGAACCTGATGCCTCACAATCAGTAAGACTGCCTCAGCCCCAATGAGACCGGACAGGGACTTCGGACTTACTCGTCTAGTGGTGCCAACGCGTAGGCTCCTATCTACCGAACCCGTCGTCCGGGGAGGTATCAACTCGGCCAGAACAGGGATGGCCCAATCATTCTCACAGCTCCTGAGATATCGATGAGTCGCGCCGCTGGCCAGCTGTGGCTGACGATCGTGCTGTCCGGAGACCGCCACCCGGCGTCCAGCTTCTGCCACACCAAGCCGAGGAAGTCCCATACCGCCGTAACGACCGGGAGTCGGTCCAGCATCAGCGGATCGCTCGTGTGGATCGCTTCTCCGGCTTGAACGAACGCCAGCATCCTCCGTCGTGCATCTTGTAGATAGGCGGTCGGCAAGATGTAGCTGCGGTCCACGGGCTCCTTCTCCCCCGTGTAGCGCCCGCGTGTCCAGTGGACCCCGATAACGTCCTTCGACGGTCCGTGCGGTTCCGACTCCCAGCCCGAGGGCCACTCCAGCTTCGCGTTGGCCCGCAGCACGGTGCCGATCGCCTGCTGACCTGGAGGCTCGTATGCGTCGCGCCGATAGATGACCTCCTGGCCCATCGTGAACCTGACGCTCGCTGTCATGTACGCCTCCCGCCAACCTGCCGCCAACTGTATTGCCACTTCGTCGCCTATGCGTCGCAGACGGACGGCCGGAAACCCCAGCATCGTATTCAGTTGTGGCGCTGGTTTTTCCGGCCGGGCGCAGCTAAGCGGCGTATGCCTCCGCAAGCTTGGTGATTTCGCGCTCCCGGCTGGCTTCCACCGCCGCCTCGCGAGTCCACGTGGACAGCAGCGCGGATACGAAGCCGTGCAGGGCCACCGAGACGGCCATGAGCGCGGGTACGGAGCCGAACTGGACGGACGCCAGCAGGTCACCGGCGAGGGCGTGGGGGAGAACGTTCAACGCTACGGCCGCGACGAGCAACAGGCCCTCGATGATGGCGAACGGCTTGCGGTTGAACGACCGCCCGAGGCGCATGCCAAGGGAGGCAACGACCATGGTCACGACGATCGGCACAGACACCATTGCCTCCATGCCGAAGGCGAGCCAGGCGAGTGGGTCAGCGGCCCCGTCGGTCGCGACCGTCCGCTGAATGTTGAGGGCCGAGATACCGATGCCGACAGCAACCATGCCGTACAGCGCATAGTCGATGCGGGCGGAGATCTTCTTCGTCAGGGCGACCTTGCCGTGCGGGTTGGTGATGCGCTTCTCGTCAGCGACGGCCTTCGCCTGCCAGCGCTGCACGTCGGCGTCCGCGTGGGCGATCTGGGCCTTGGTCTTGCTGGCGTCCTTTGCCGCCTTGGCGGCAGTCTTGGCCGTAGCGGTCGCGATGGAAAGCTCACGCGCGCAAAGCTCCTCGGCGAGCGTGATGCGCCGGTCTGCAAGGTTCGCGGCAGCCTGGCTGAGTCGGGCAGATGTCTTGGCGTCAGCGTCATCGTTGATGCGCTTCACCAGGTCGGCGATGGACGCCGGGGCGTCGGCGAGCAGGGACGGCTGTGACATGATGGTCATGCCGGGAAGCTCCATTCTTCTCGGTACCTGCCCTTCGCTGGATGGCCGTCCGGCGAAGGGCTTTTGTGTCTGGTTGTGGCGCACCGTGTCTGAGTGGATGAGCCTCAGCTGTGCGTCAGTGAGTGTGTCCCGCCAAGAGGTTGTTCGTCAAGATTCGCTATCTCGGCCATCGCGGCATTTGCGCAGGTAGGGCGATAGCCAAAGGCTGTCTGATGGCGATTATGCAAGCTTCGATGCGGCACGGCGACGCGGTACCGCAACCTTCTGGTTATTGATGGGTCCAACTCGTTTCCGGGACTCATTGCCTGCCGGAGTTTCCCAATTTTTCCCAAACCCTGGGTCTCGGCGGATCGGGACCCAGGGTGCGGACTCTCGTGCTTCGGCGCCCTCAGGCATATCGCCTGTTCAGAGGTGCAATCTTGTGGTATGGCAGCGGCTACGTCCCTCCATGTACGACCGTTTTGGCTTGGAAGGGAAGTTTCTAAACGACAAACGTTGTCAACAAGGCTGGATTCGCACCGAGAGTGCCTGCTTCAGAGCGGATTTCGCGGCCTCGGACAGCATGCGCACCAGCTCGCCCGCGGGCGCCTCGACCGCGAGCGTATGGGTCTGACCGGCCCAGAGGTTCACCGCGTCGGCGTTACCCGATTCGCGCGCGGCCTTGCGCAACGGACTGGTGGCGTAATGGATTTCGGGATAGGCGACGGGGGCGTCGGGGTGATCGAGGATGAACTGGTTGCGCAGTCCGCGCGCCCGGCGCCCGCTGAAGGCGCGGGTCAGCATGGTCGGGGTCTCGATGGGCAGGGCGTCGCGATGCAGGGCCGCGGTACCCGCCTCAGGGCAGCGCAGGAATGCGGTGCCCAATTGGACGGCCGCCGCGCCCGCGGTCAGCGCCGCCGCGATACCCGCGCCGGTGCCGATGCCGCCGGTCGCGACGATCGGGCGATCGGTGTCGGCGGTGAGCAGCTGTAACAGTGCGAGCACCGAGAGCGGATCGGCCGCATCGTCTTCGGCGCGGTCCACGAAACTCGCCCGATGCCCGCCGGCCTCGGCGCCCTGGGCGACCAGTACATCGGCGCCGGCCTCGATCGCGATGCGCGCCTCGGGCACCGAGGTGACCGTCACCCACACCTCCGAACCGGCCGCGCGCAGGAGCGCGATCCGCTCTGCCGACGGGCAGCCGAAGGTGAACGAGACCACCGGCACCGGATTGGCGGTGAGGCGGTCCAGTTTGGCGTCCCACTCGTCGTCGTCGAATCTCGGCTCGCCGAGCGGGAACCGCCGGCCCACCCGCTCGAGGTAGGCGGCGAAGCGGTCCGGCGCACTCGGCGCACCGGGCGCGAAGAGGTTGACGCCGAACGGCGCGGCGGTCAGCTGGCGCACCCGCGCGATGCGCTCGGCGCTGTCGGCGGCGCTCAGATATCCGGTGGCGAGGAAGCCGAGGCCGCCGGCCTCGGAGACCGCCGCCGCGAGTCCGGGGGTGGAGGGTCCGCCGGCCATGGGTGCCAGCACGATCGGAGTCCGTAGCTCGTCGAGGATCACCACATCAGTTTGACCCGTGCGATACCGGATGGGTCGGTGTGATCCCCGTCTCGAGCTGCGCGTTCTGTGCGGAAGGTTGCGAAAAGGTCACGACGGAGTACAGTTTCCGTCACAACAGATGCCGAATCGTTACCAAGGCGGGTCGCGGTCCGGCGGTTATCCGAGTTGATCGACGCTAGGACGAGCCTTGCCGTTGCACCGTGAGACCTCCACTTCCGTATCAGTCTGGGATTTGCTCGGAGATGGTGCTGCCGGACGGCCGACCCGGCACCGGCCCGACTCCCGCGCCGCCGACCGGATGAAGCTCGCGGCCAGTGCCGCGGTGGCCGCCGGCGCGTTGATCGGCACCGCCACCCAGCTCGCGCACGCCGCGCCGATCCTGCCCGGCAGCAATACCGGTGGCGAGGATCCGGTCACCCTCGAGGTCGCCTCCGAGCCGATCAAGGAGGCCAAGGAGGGCAAGCCCGCCCCGACCGGTCTCGCGCTGGTGGCCGAGAGTGCCACTCCCACACCGGCGGCCGCGCCTGTCGCCGCACCCGCGCCGTTCGGCCTGCAGAATCTGCCGCCCGAGGTGGCCGGTCCGCTGTCCCAGGCCGAGCAGGTGATCAAGGGCCTGCAGCAGCAGATGGGTAGTACGGTGGCGCCCACGTCCGCGGTGCGCCCGGTCGCCGGTGCGGTCAGCTCCGGATTCGGATCCCGGTGGGGCGCGTTCCATTACGGCGTCGACTTCGCCGATCCGATCGGCGAGCCGATCCACTCGGTGGAGAATGGGACCGTCATCGACGCCGGTCCGGCCTCGGGCTTCGGGCTGTGGGTGCGGGTCAAGCACGATGACGGCACCACCGCGGTGTACGGGCACGTCAACGACATCCTCACCCATGTCGGTCAGCGCGTGAACGCCGGTGATGTGATCGCGACCGTGGGCAACCGCGGCGATTCCACCGGACCGCATCTGCATATGGAGATCTGGGATGCCGATGATCATCGGATCGATCCCGCCCCGTACCTGGCCAGCAAGGGCGTCCTGCTGTCGCAGCAGCAGTGGGGTCCCCAGGACTGAGTCGAAGGTTTCAGGGGGGTGTTTGGTGGTTTGACGGGTTTGCACGAACTTTTCGATTCCGAATCGCTGCACGGGCGCATCTACGCGGCCCTGGTCCAGCATCCGAGGTCCGGCTTCGCCGACCTCGTCGCCGTCGTGGGCGCCGCCCGCGCCGCCGTCGCGGACGCGCTGGAGGAGCTGTGTGACTGGCAGGCGGTAGTGCGGATCGAGACCGGAGGAATCGTCGTGTGGGACGCGCACGCGCCGGAGGCGTTGTCGGAGGCCGAATCCCGGCGCCGGCAGACCGAGACCGCGCACATGCACGCGGCCGCGGCCCGGCTGGGCGAGACATTCCGCTCGGTGCGCCGCTCGGCCCGCGGGGACGGGACCGTCGTGCCGATGTACGAAACCCGGGAGATGGTCGCGGAATTCGAGGATCTGCAGCGCAACGCGTGTAAGAGCATCCGCCTGGTGGAGCGCGGTCCCTACGTCTGCGACGACGAGAAGGCCGAGCGGCATTTCGAACTCAAGGCCGCGCGCATCGATGCGGGCGTGCGCTATCAGCTGCTCTATCAGGACACCATCTATCAGGACGCCGATCGGCTGCGGCACGCGCTGGCCGTGACGGGCGCGGGGGCGCAGGCCCGCACGCTGCCCGATCCGCCGATCAAGGTCCTCATCGCCGACGGCGAGCGGGCCAGCCTCATGCTGCATCACGACGAGCGTCGCGGCGATCCGATGGGCCTGCGCATCGGCCCGTCGCCGACCCTCGATCTGCTGATCCGCGTCTTCGACGTGCTCTGGTCGCTGTCCGCGCCTATCTCGGTCAATCCGAGCGAGCCGCTCGACGAGCGCGATCGGGCGATCCTCACGCTGATGGGTCTGGGCGCGACCGATGACACCATCGCCCGCCGGCTCGGAATGTCGCGGCGCACGGTGGTCCGCCGCACGGCCAGCCTGTTGGAGCGGCTGGGAGCCAGTACTCGCTTCCAGGCTGGCGTCCAGGCGATGCGGCGTGGTTGGCTATGAGTCCGGCTGTGTGACAACTTAAGCCAGCCTTTACTTAACCCACCCCGAATCGTTGATCGACCATATGTCCGATTAGCATCGCCGATACGCCGCGCGGCCTCGGGATCCGCATCCACGGTTCGGGGGTGAGGTCGATGCGTCGGCGCGGGGGTCAGCGGATCCGAGAGGTTGGCGAGTACAAGCATGAACAGTGGTCACCGTGCCGCGCGTGGCGCTGGTCGGCGCCGGTCGGGAACCGCCCTCCTGGGTCAGATCGTGAGCACCGCCGTCGAGTCGGCCGCGGACTCGATCGCCATTCGGTTCAATCCGACCGGGGATCCGGCCGATCAGCGCGAACTGACCTATCGGGAACTCGACGAGGCGTCCTCACGCCTGGCCCGTGAGCTGATCGGCCGTGGTGTCGGGGCGGACGATTTCGTCGCGATGGCCATCACCCGATCGATCGAATCGGTGCTGTCGCTCTGGGCCATCGCGAAGACCGGCGCCGCCTACGTTCCGATCGATCCGGCCTATCCGCCCGAGCGGATCGCACATCTGATCTCGGATTCCGGTGCGGTCCTCGGCCTGACCACCCGGGCGCACCGAGCCGCGCTGGGCGATGCGATCGGGTGGCTCGAGCTCGACGACCCCGAGATCGCGCGCCGGGTGGCGGAGCAACCGCCGCATCCGATCTCCTATGCCGACCGCGTGCGCCAGGTGAGCGCGGACCATCCCGCCTATGTCATCTACACCTCGGGCTCGACCGGTCGGCCCAAGGGGGTCGTGGTCACAGGCGCCGGGGTCGCCGCGATGGCGGCCGTGGGCCAACAGTATTCGGTGACCAGCGATTCGCGGGTACTGCACATCAGCTCGCCGAGTTTCGACTTCTCGCTGATGGAGACGCTGTTCACCTTCGCCGTCGGGGCCACCCTGGTGGTGTCGCCGCCGACGGTGTTCGGCGGCGACGAGCTGCGGGAGTTGTTGCGCCGGGAGCGGATCACGCATCTGCTGATCACGCCGGGCGCCCTGGAATCGGTCGATCCGGAGGGGCTCGACGAGCTGCGGGCCGTCGTCTGCGGTGGTGATCGGCTCGGATCCGAACTGGTCGCGCGCTGGACCCGCGATAAGCGGGCGGTGTTCAACGCCTACGGCCCCACCGAGGCCACCGTGCTGGTGACGACCGGTGTGATGATTCCGGGCGAGCCGGTCACGATCGGCCGGGCGCTGGCGAATGTGGGCGCCTACATTCTGGATTCGCGGCTGCGACCGGTCCCGCACGGGGTGGTCGGCGAGCTGTATCTGTCCGGGGCGGGCCTGGCCCGGGGCTATCACGGTCGACCTGATCTGACCACGGAGCGATTCGTCGCGAATCCCTTCGGGGTCGATACCGGAACGCCGGGTTCGCGGCTGTATCGCACGGGCGATCTGGTGCGGCGCGGTGACGACGGCACCATCGAATACCTGGGCCGCACGGACTTCCAGGTGAAGATCCGTGGCCTGCGGATCGAGCTCGGCGAGATCGATAACGCCCTGACCCGGCATCCGGCCGTGGCGTTCGGTGCGACGCTCGGCAGGACCCTGCCCTCGGGCGCCACGGCGCTGGTGGCATATGTACTGCCGGCCGACGGCGCGACGGTGGACACCGGCGAGTTGACGGAGTTCCTGTCGGAGTCGTTGCCCGCGTACATGGTTCCGGCGGCCGTGGTGGTGCTCACGGAGATTCCGCTGACCCCGGTCGGCAAGCTGGATCGGACGCGGCTGCCCGAGCCGACCTTCACCGCACGGGAGTTCCGGGCGCCGTCGACGCCGGCGGAGGAGGTCATCGCGGAGGTGTTCGCGACGCTGCTGACGCCCGGCGACGACGGCCGGGTGGGCGCGGACGACGACTTCTTCGAACTGGGCGGCAACTCGCTGCTGGCCGTGCGGGCGGCGGCCCGGATCGGGTCGGCGCTGGATCTGCGGGTGCCGGTACAGCTGCTGTTCGAGGCGTCCACGGTGGCCGCGCTGGCCGAGCGGGTCGCCCAGCATGTGGATGCGATGGGCGCGACGCTGCGGCCGATGCCGCGGCCGGAGCGGATTCCGTTGTCGTATGCCCAGCAGCGGATGTGGTTCCTCAACCGCTTCGATCCGGGCAGCGCGGTCAACAACATTCCCGTCGCGGTGCGGTTGAGCGGTCGCCTCGATATCGGGGCGCTGCGGGCGGCGGTGCGCGATCTGGTCGAGCGGCACGAGGCGTTGCGCACGATCTATCCCGAATTCGACGGTGCGGGTTGGCAATCGGTGCTGGCGGCCGCGGATGTGCGTGCGGTGCCGGACCTGACGGTGGTCGAGGCGGCCGAGGCCGAGGTGCCCGGCCTGATCGCCGCGGCGGTGACCGCGGGCTTCGATGTGACGGTCGCGCCGCCGGTGCGGCTGCGGGTGATCCGGCTGACCGAGACCGACCATGTGCTGGTGTGCGTGGTGCACCACATCGCGGGCGACGGTTTCTCGATGGGGCCGCTGACCCGAGACCTGATGACCGCCTATATCGGCCGTGCCGAGGGTGCGGGGCCGCAGTGGCAGCCGCTCGAGGTGCAGTACGCCGATTACACGCTCTGGCAGCGCGAGGCGCTGGGCTCCGAGGACGATCCGGAATCCGTCCTGGCTCGCCAGGTCGCGTTCTGGCGGGACACCCTGGCCGATCTGCCGGAGCAGTTGGATCTGCCCGCCGATCGGCCGCGGCCGATCGCCTCCTCCTATCGCGGTGCGACCGTCGAGTTCGAGATCGACGCCGGACTGCACGCGGCGCTGAATCGCCTTGCACACCAGCACAATTCGACGCTGTTCATGGTGGTCCACGTCGCGCTGGCGGTGCTGCTGGCGCGGCTGTCGGGCACCCGGGACATCGCGATCGGCACTCCGGTGGCCGGTCGCGGTGATCAGGCGCTCGACGATCTGATCGGCATGTTCGTCAATACGCTGGTGCTGCGCACCGAGATCGATCCGGCCGGCACCGTCGACGAATTGCTGCGCCGCGTGCGCGGTACCGATGTGGCGGCGTTCGGACATGCGGATGTGCCGTTCGAGCGGTTGGTGGAACTGCTGGATCCGGTGCGTTCGGGTGCCCGGCATCCGCTGTTCCAGGTGATGCTGACCTTCCAGAACCTCGCGGAGACGCAGCTGGAGCTGCCCGGGCTGGCGGTGTCGGGCGTGGATCTGGCTGTCCCGCTGGCCAAGTTCGATATCGAGCTCACCATCGTGCCGCGCGAGCGGGACGGGGCGCCGCAGGGGATGGCGGCGGCGTTCACCTACGCCACCGATCTGTTCGACCAGCCGACGATCGAGGGTTTCGCGCGCCGCCTGCGCACCGTACTGGCGGCGATGGTCGCCGATTCGGAGCGGCCCGTCGGCGATATCGATCTGCTCGATTCGGCGCAGCGCGGCCGAATTCTGGTGGAGTGGAACGATACTCGGCATCCGGTCGGGCGGGAACTGCTGCTCGACGGGTATCGGCGTGCCGTCGCCGCGCATCCGGACGCGGTGGCGGTGGTGTACGAGGGCGACGCGGTCACGTATCGCGAATTCGATGCGCGGGTCAACCGGCTCGCGCGCGCGTTGATCGCGGGGGGTGTGGGGGCCGAATCGCTTGTCGGGCTCGCGATCCGGCGTTCGATCGATCTGGTCGTCGGGATGTACGCGGTGATCACCGCGGGCGGCGCCTACGTGCCGCTGGATCCGGATCATCCGGGTGAGCGCATCGCGCATATCCTCGAGACGGCCCGCCCGCACTGCGTGCTCACCCGGACCGCCGATGCCGTGCCGACGCCTGCGGGCACCGGGGTTCTGGATCTGGATTCCGTGACGCTGGAACAGTTTTCGGATGCTCCGATCGCCGCGGCCGAGCTGTTGCGGCCGGTATCGCCGGACAACCCGGCCTATGTGATCTTCACATCGGGTTCGACGGGCAGGCCGAAGGGCGTCGCGGTATCGCATGCGGCCATCCACAACCAGATCGAGTGGATGCTGTCGGAATACCCCCTGGACTCCCACGATGTATACCTGCAGAAGACCGCGACCACGTTCGACGTATCGCTGTGGGGCTACTTCATGCCGCTGCGGGCCGGCGCCAGGCTGGTCGTCGCCACGCACGACGGACATCGCGATACCGATTACGTGGCCGAAACCATTGCCGCACAGGGCGCGACGGTCACCGACTTCGTGCCCTCGATGCTGGCGGTATTCGCCGCGCACGCCCGGCCGGAGCTGTTGCGGACGCTGCGGCACATCTTCGTGATCGGCGAGGCGCTGCCGCCGGAGACGGTCACCGCCGTGCGGTCGGTGGCCTCGGGGGCGGTGCACAACCTCTACGGGCCCACCGAGGCGGCCGTATCGATCACCTCGTGGCGGGCCGATAAGGCCGGGTTGCGCAGTGTGCCGATCGGGTTGCCGCAGTGGAACAGTCGGGTGTACGTGCTGGATTCCCGGCTGCGGCCGGTGCCGCCCGGGGTGCCCGGCGAGCTGTATCTGGCCGGTGATCAGCTGGCCCGCGGATATGTGCGGCGGCCGGATCTGACCGCGGATCGGTTCGTGGCCGACCCCTTCGGGGACCGCGCCGGGGGAACCAGCGGTTCGCGCATGTATCGCACCGGTGATCTGGTGAGGTGGCGGGACGGCACCGATGATCTGCCGCCTCGGCTGGAATATCTGGGCCGCACCGACTTCCAGGTGAAGTTCCGTGGTCAGCGGATCGAGCTGGGCGAGATCGAGGCCGTGCTGCTGGCGCAGCCCGCCGTGACGCAGGCCGTGGCGACGGTGGTGGTCTCGCCGATCGGCGATCAACTGGTCGCCTATGCGGTCACCGCACCGGGGCAGCGGATCGATGTGGAGCAGTGCCGGACCGCGCTCGCGCGGTCACTGCCCGCCTATATGGTGCCCGCGGCGATCGTGGCGCTGGATGCCCTCCCGCTCAACGCCTCCGGGAAACTGGACCGCAGGGCATTGCCGGAGCCGACCTTCGCGGCGCGCGAATTCCGTGCTCCCGCAACGCCGGTCGAGGAGGCCGTCGCGACGGTCTTCGCCGATCTGCTGGGCGTCGATCGGGTGGGCGCGGACGACGACTTCTTCGCGCTCGGCGGCAATTCGCTGATCGCCACCCGCGTCACCGCCCGGCTCGGCGAGGCCCTGAACACACGTGTCGCGGTGCGGGAGTTGTTCGAGGCGTCCACGGTCGCGGCCCTGGCCGCCCGGATCGTTCCCGGTGCGCCCGGTGATGCCGGTCGGCCGCCGCTGGTGCGCGCCGATCGCCCGCAACGGATTCCGTTGTCGCTGGCGCAGCAGCGCATGTGGGTGATCAACCAGATCGATCCCGCCGCACCGGCTTACAACATGCCGTTCGGAATCCGGCTGAGCGGCGCGCTCGACCATGCGGCACTGCGCCACGCCGTCATGGATGTCCTGGATCGTCATGAGGCGCTGCGCACCTACTTCCCGGCGGACGGCGGACAGCCGTATCAGCGGATCGTGCCGGCCGATCAGGTGCTGCCCGGCGGGCTGACCGTCGAACCGGCGGGTACGGATCTGTCGGATCTCGGCGCCGAGCTCATGTCCACCGGATTCGACGTCACCGTGGCCGCGCCGGTGCGAATCCGGTTGTTCAGCAACGGCATCGATGATCACCTGCTCGTGCTCGTCGTCCATCACGTCTGCGCCGACGGTTCCTCGCTGGCTCCGCTGGCCCGCGATCTGGTGACGGCCTATCTGGCTCGCGCCGGAGGCGGCGCGCCCGCGTGGGCGCCGCTGCCGGTACAGTACGCCGATTTCGCGATCTGGCAGCGCGCGGTCCTCGGCACCGAGGATGAGCAGAACAGCGCCGCCGCACGGCAATTGGGGTATTGGCGCGAGCAGCTGGCGGGTCCGCCCGCCAGGCCGGAACTGCCGGCCGATCGGCCGCGGCCCGCGGTGCCGTCGCTGCGCGGCGCCACCGTCGGATTCACCGTGGGTGCGCCGGTGCATGCGGGCCTGATGGGCATCGCGCGCGAACAGCACGCCTCGCTGTTCATGGTCGTGCACGCGGCGCTGTCGGTGCTGTTGGCGCGGCTGTCCGGTGGCGGCGATATCGTCGTCGGCACGCCCATCGCCGGACGTGGCGAGCGGGCGCTCGACGAGCTGGTCGGCATGTTCGTCAATACGCTGGCCCTGCGCGGCCGGGTCGATCCGGGCGCGGGATTCGATGCACTGCTCGCCCAGATCCGGGAAACCGATCTGGCCGCATTCGCCAACGCCGATATCCCGTTCGAGCGGGTGGTGGATGCGACGGTTCCGGTGCGCGACGCGACCCGCAATCCGCTGTTCGACGTGGTGCTGTCGTTCCAGAACACCGAGCGGCCCGAGCTGCGGCTGCCCGGGTTGACCGTCACCGCGCTGGATACCGGCGAGGTGGCCGCGAAATTCGATCTGCAGATGAACGTCGAACCGCAGCCGGGCCCCGACGGTGCGCTCGGTGAGCTGGCGGTCGTCTTCACCTATGCGACAGACCTTTTCGACGAGGCGACGGTCCGCTCGTTCGGCCGGCGCTTCGAACGCATCCTGACCGCGGTCGCGGCCGATATGCGGATCACGGTGGGCGATATCGACATTCTCGATACCGAGGAGAGTAATCCGACGTCGGTGACGCCCGAGCCGCTGACGCAGGCCGGACCGGCGCAGGCCCCGACGCTGCCGCAGCTGATGGAGGCGGCCGTCGAGACCAATCCCGACGGTGTCGCCGTCGTCCTCGCCGACGCCGCCGACACGATCACCGAACTGGAATACCTCGAACTCGACGAGCGGTCCACGCGGCTGGCGCGGGCGCTGATCGCCCGCGGTGTCGGTCCGGAAGATCTGGTGGCGGTCGGGATTCCGCGTTCGGTGGAATCGGTGATCGCGGTCTGGGCCGTAGCCAAGGCCGGCGCCGGATTCCTGCCGGTCGATCCGAACTACCCCGCGGATCGGGTCGCGCATATGCTGTCGGATTCCGGGGCGGTCCTCGGCATGACGATCGAGACGGTGCGCGCGCAACTGCCGACGACCGTCGACTGGCTCGTCCTCGACGCGGCCGAGCTCGAGGAGTATCCGGCCGATCCGATCACCGACGCCGACCGGATCCGCCCGCTGCGGCCGGAGCATCGGGCGTATGTGATCTACACATCCGGATCGACGGGCCTGCCGAAGGGCGTCGTGGTCACCCACGCCGGTCTGTCGAACTTCTGCGATGAGCAGCGCGAACGATATCGGGTCACCGCCGGTTCGCGCACCCTGCATTTCGCGTCGCCGTCCTTCGACGCCTCGGTGCTGGAACTGCTGCTGGCGATCGGCGCGGCCGCGACGATGGTGGTGGTCGCGCCGACGGTCTACGGCGGCGCGGATCTGGCGGCATTGCTGCGGCGGGAACGGGTGACGCACGCGTTCATCACCCCCGCCGCCCTGGCATCGGTGGATCCGGAGGGCTTGGACAAGCTGCGCGTGGTCGTGGCCGGTGGTGAGGCATGTCCGCCGGAGTTGGTGCGGCGCTGGGCGATTCCGCTGCAGGGACGCCGGACCCGGGAGTTCTACAACGGATACGGTCCGACCGAGACCACGATCATGACGAATATCAGCGCGCCGCTCACGCCGGATGAGACGGTGACCATCGGCAAGCCGATTCGCGGGATCACCGAATACGTGCTCGACGAGCGGCTGCGGCCGGTGCCGAATCGTGTTGCCGGAGAGCTCTACATCACCGGTGTGCAGGTGGCGCGCGGCTATCACGAGCGGCCGGGGCTGACCGCGGCTCGCTTCGTGGCCGACCCCTTCGGGGTCCCAGGGGGCAGCTCAGAAGATGGCTCCGGCGCGCGGCTCTACCGCACCGGCGATCTGGTGCGCCGGACGGATTCGGGTGAGCTGGAGTATCTGGGGCGCAACGATTTCCAGGTGAAGATCCGCGGCTTCCGGATCGAACTGGGTGAGATCGATGCGGCGCTGGCCGCGCATGAGACCGTCGACTTCGCGGTGACCGTCGGCCACCGGATCGATACCCACGCAACGATTCTCGTATCCTATGTGCACGGCGCGGCGGTGGACGCCGACGAGTTGCGGGCATTCGTGGAGCGCACTCTGCCCGCGCATATGGTGCCGACCACGATCATGATCCTCGACGAGATCCCGCTGACCCCGGTGGGCAAGCTCGACCGTGCCGCGCTGCCCGCGCCGGTACTGCGGACCATCGAATTCCGCGCGCCCACCGGGCGATTGGAGGAATTGGTCGCGGAGGTTTTCACCGAATTGCTCGGTCCGGACACCGCGATCGGCGCCGACGACGATTTCTTCCACCTGGGCGGCAACTCGCTGATCGCCACCCAGGTCATGGCCCGGCTCGGTGCGGCCGTCGGTGTCCGGGTTCCGGTTCGGCTGCTGTTCGAGGCGTCGACGGTGGCGGCGCTGGCGGCCCGGCTGTCCGAGCCCGCGGGCGCGACCGATCGCCGGGAGCTCGTGGCCCGGCCGCGGCCGGACCGCATTCCGCTGTCGCTGGCGCAGCGGCGGATGTGGTTCCTGAACCGGTTCGATCCGGCGTCGCGGGCATACAACATTCCGGTGGCCGTGCGGCTGTCCGGGACGCTGGACGTCTCGGCGCTGACCGCGGCCGTCACCGATGTCATTGTCCGCCACGAGATTCTGCGCACGATCTATCCGCAGACCGCTGTGCCGGATTCCCCCGCGCCCATCCTGGAGCCGGTGCAGGTCGTTTTGCCGGTGGCGGAGGCGGTGCCCGCGATCGAGGTACGGACGCTGGCGGCCGGGGAATGGGAATCCGCGGCGCGGGCGCTGATGTCGTCGGCGTTCGATGTGACCTCGGAGGTGCCGGTCAAGGTCGCGGTATTCGAGATCGAGGGTGCGGTAAGCGAATACGTGCTGGCGATGGTGGTGCATCACATCTCCGGTGACGGTTCGTCGATTGGTCCGTTGACTCGGGATCTGATGACCGCGTACGCCGCGCGTTCGGTGGGTGCGGCGCCGGGTTGGGCGCCGTTGGCGGTGCAGTATGCGGATTACTCGATTTGGCAGCGTGAGTTGCTGGGTAGGGATGATGATCCGGAGTCGTTGGCGGCCGGCCAGATCGAGTATTGGAAGTCGGCGTTGGCCGGACTGCCGGATCAATTGGATCTGCCGTCGGATCGGCCGCGTCCGCCGGTGCAGTCGTTCGCGGGTGGCAAGGTTGACGTGCATATCGATGCCGGTACCCATCGGGCATTGATCGAGTTGGCGCGTGCTGAGGGTGCGACGCTGTTCATGGTTGTGCATACCGCGTTGGCCGTGTTGCTGGCGCGGTTGTCGGGTACTGATGACATCGCGATCGGTACGCCGATGGCCGGTCGTGGCGAAGCGGTGCTGGATGATTTGATCGGTATGTTCGTCAATACCTTGGTGTTCCGTACCCAGGTGGAGTCCGGTACGTCGTTTACCGAGTTGTTGTCGCGTCAGCGTGAGATCGATATTCAGGCGTTCGCGAATGCCGATGTGCCGTTCGAGCGTTTGGTAGAGATACTGAATCCGGTTCGTTCGACGGCGCGGCATCCGTTGTTCCAGGTGGGTTTGTCGTTCCAGAACTTGGCTCAGTCCAGCCTGGAACTGCCGGGGCTGCGGGTGTCGGGTGTGGAGTTCGATGCCGAGATCTCGCAATTCGATCTGCACTGGATCGTGTCCGATCGATACGACGAGGCCGGGGAGCCGGTCGGTATCGGTGGTGCGGTCACATTCGCCACGGATCTGTTCGAGCGGGATACCGTGCGGGGCTTCGTGGATCGGTTCGTGCGACTGCTCGGCGAGATAGTCGCCGCGCCGCGTACGGCGGTCGGGGATATGGAGCTGCTCCACGCGGTGGAGAACGAGCGAATCCTTCGGGAGCGCAATGACACCGCGCATGAGGTGGATCACGCGCAGACCCTGGCGTCGTTGCTGGCCGCGACGGCTGCGGCGAATCCGGCCGCGGTCGCGGTGATCGGGCCGGATGGTGTGGTGCTGACGTATGCCGAGCTCGATCGCCGGGTGAATCGTCTGGCGCGGTATCTGATTTCGTTGGGTGTGGGTCCGGAGTCGCGGGTGGGGTTGGCGTTGCGTCGCTCGGCCGATCTCGTGGTCGCGACGTACGCGGTGTCGGTTGCTGGTGGTGCGTATGTGCCGGTGGATCCGGATCAGCCCGCCGACCGGACGGGTTATGTCCTGTCTACTGCCGCGCCGGTGTGTGTACTGACCAATGCTGCCGCGGGGTTCGATAGCGATGTGGCACCGCTGGTTCGGATCGATGAGTTGGCCCTGGGTGAGTTCTCGGATGTGGCGATCGCCGATGCCGAGCGGGTATCCCTGTTGCGTCCGGAGAACACGGCGTATGTGATCTTCACGTCGGGTTCGACGGGTCGTCCGAAGGGTGTGGCGGTTCCGCATGCGGCGGTGGTGAATCAGTTGCTGTGGAAGACGGCCGAATTCGGTTTGGGCGTGGATGATGCGGTGTTGTTGAAGACCGCCGCGACGTTCGACCTGTCGGTATGGGAGTTCTGGTCCACGGCCGTCAGCGGCGGCCGATTGGTGATCTCCGCACCCGACGGCCACCGCGACCCGGCATACCTGAACGAACTCGTCAAACGCGAAGCCGTCACCACCCTGCACGCCGTCCCGTCCATGCTCGATGCCTTGGTGACCCACGGATTACCCGGCTCGGTACGCCGAGTACTGGCGATCGGCGAGGCCCTGCCCGGGGCATTGGCGCAACGGTTCCGATCCGCGCACCCCGACACCGATCTGTTCAACCTGTACGGCCCGACCGAGGCCGCCGTCTCGATCACCACTCACGAGGTGACCGATGCGGACCGGACCTCGGTGCCGATCGGTGTCCCGGAGTGGAACAGTCAGGTCTACGTGCTGGATTCGCGCCTGCACCCGGTCCCGGACGGCGTCGCGGGCGAACTGTATCTGGCGGGCGCGCAGCTGGCCCGCGGCTACCTCGCCCGCGCGGATCTGACCGCCGATCGGTTTGTCGCGAACCCCTTCGGCGGCCAGGGAGATGGCATCGGCTCCCGCATGTACCGCACCGGAGATCTGGTCGCCTGGCACAACGGCGAATTGGAATACCGCGGCCGCACCGACTTCCAGGTGAAGATCCGCGGCTTCCGCATCGAACTCAGTGAGATCGAGTCCGCCCTGCTGTCTCTCCCCGAGATCGCCCAGGCGGCCGTGCTGGCCCAGACGGAGGAGCGGACCGGCGGCCGTCTGGTGGCCTATCTGGTCCCCGCCGGGACGGATATCGACGTGCCGCACGTGAAATCGTCGCTGTCCTCGGTTCTTCCGTCGTATATGGTCCCCGCCGCGATCGTGATCCTCGATGCCCTGCCGCTCAACGCGAACGGCAAGCTCGATCGAAACGCCTTGCCGGAGCCGCGGTTCGAGGCCGCCGTCTTCCGCGCGCCCTCGACCCCGCTCGAAGAGGTCGTGGCCTCGGTCTATGCCGATGTACTCGGTGTGGATCAGGTGGGCCTCGACGACGACTTCTTCACCCTCGGCGGCAACTCGCTGCTGGCGGTCCGAGTGGTCGGCCGCCTGAGCGAACTGGCCGGGATCGAGGTGGGCGTGCCGTGGTTCTTCACCGATCCCACCGTGGCCGCGCTCGCCGCGCGGATCGAACGGGCGCGAGCCGGTGGCCCGGGACATGAGCTCGATGTCGACGCGGCCCTGCGGGTGCTGATTCCGATCCGATCCGGCACCGACGCCGATCCACTGTTCTGTATCCATGCCCTCGGCGGTCTGGCGTGGGTGTACCTCGGACTCTCGCGACAGGTGCCGGCGGGCCGCCCGGTCTACGGGTTGCAGTCGCCCGCCCTGTCCGAACCGGACTATCTTCCGGATTCGCTGACCGAGATCGCCCGGCGATACGCCGCCGAGATCCGGGCCGTACAGCCCGCAGGCCCGTACCGGCTGCTCGGCTGGTCGCTGGGCGGGGTGCTCGCCCATGCGGTGGCGGCCGAACTGCAGGCACAGGGCGAGGACATCGCGGAACTGATCATGCTCGACAGCCGCCTCGACACCGATGTGAGCGCCTTCCACGAGGCGGTCCGCGCCCGCATCGCCGAACTCGGCCTGGATGTGGACGGATTCGACGGCGCCGAACTGGACGACAACCTGCTGGCCATCCTGCGCGAGACCCTCGCGCCCGAATTGGGCGCGGTGCTGACGCCCGAACATCTGCGGCTGATCTACCGCACGGCGATGCGGACCATCGCGCTCGGATCCGATTATCGAGCGCCGGTGTTCCGGGGTCGTGTCGACTACTTCAGCGCGGTCGAGAACCGCGGCGGTTCGGCGGGTTGGCAGGGGTCTGTGGACGGTGTGATCGTCGAACATCCGGTCTCGGCCGACCACGACGGGATGATCGCGCCGGACGGAGTCGCCGAGATCGGATCCGTACTGGTCGGGCTGTTCGATCCCCGCGGAGATCGATAGGGAAATACCAGGTCGACAGCTTTCACGTTCCTCCGGCGGATGGGTCCGCGCTGTGACGCAGCTCATCCGATTGGAGTAATCCCGCAACGCTCGGGCACCCTTCTACCGATGAGTAGTAGATAGCTCGGGCAGACCCGCCGCACCCCGCGCACCTATATGATTGCCCGGACCGCGGGGTGGGGGCGTCGAACTTGTTCGGCGTGCGGACCTGATGAACGCGAGAGGTGAAAGCACTCGAATGGATACTGCCCGCCGTTCCGCCCGCGGGGGTCGTCGCCGTCGGTCGGGCAGCCCGCTGTTCGGTCAGCTGCTCACCGCAGCGGTGGAATCCGCGGCCGATTCGGTGGCGATCCGGTTCTCCCCGACCGGTGACCCCGCCGATGCCCGCGAACTGACCTATCGGGAATTCGACGAGGCCTCCTCACGTATGGCCCGGGAGCTGATCGACCGCGATATCGGCGCCGGTGACGTCGTCGCCATCGGCATCACCCGCTCGATCGAATCGGTGCTGTCGGTCTGGGCGATCGCCAAGACCGGCGCCGCCTACGTCCCGATCGATCCGACCTATCCCGCCGAGCGGATCGCCCATATCGTCGCCGATTCCGGTGCGGTGCTGGGCCTCACGACCTCCGCACACCGGTCCGCCCTGGGTACCGGTCTGTACTGGCTCGAACTCGACGATCCGGTGGTGGCCGATCAGGTCGCGACCCGGCCGTCGCATCCGATCTCCTATACCGACCGGGTGCGCCCGCTGACCGAGCAGCATCCGGCCTACGTCATCTACACCTCCGGCTCGACCGGCCGCCCCAAGGGCGTGGTGGTCACCCATACCGGCCTGGGCGCGCTGGTGGCCGCCGAACGCGAGCACTACGGCGTCGGCGAGGACTCCCGCGTCCTGCATGTCTGCTCACCCAACTTCGACGTCTCGGTGCTGGAACTGCTGTTGGCGTTCTCCTCGGGCGCGGCCCTGGTGGTGTCGCCGCCGCAGATCTTCGGCGGCTTCGAACTGGCGGATCTGCTGCGGCGCGAACAGATCACGCATCTGCTCATCACGCCCGGCGCACTGGAATCGGTGGATCCGAGCGGCCTGGACGACCTCGAGGCGGTCGTCGTCGCCGGTGACAAGTTCGGCCCGGAACTGATGAGCCGCTGGGCCCAGGGCAGTCGGCTGTTCTACAACGGCTACGGCCCGACCGAGGCGACCATCCTGGCTACCTCCAGCGCCCCGCTCGAGCCGGGTGAGCCGGTCACCATCGGCTCCCCGATCGCGGGAGTCGGTGCGTTCGTACTGGATTCGCGGCTGCGTCCGGTGCCCGCCGGAGTGATCGGCGAACTGTATCTGTCCGGACCGGCGCTGGCCCAGGGCTATCTGGGGCGGCCGGGCCTGACCGCGGAACGCTTCGTGGCCAGTCCGTTCGGCGCCGCCGACGGTACCGGTGCCCGGCTGTATCGCACCGGAGATCTGGTGCGGCGCAACGATTCCGACGGCACCATCGAATACCTGGGCCGCTCGGACTTCCAGGTGAAGATCCGTGGTTTCCGCATCGAACTCGGCGAGATCGATAACGCGCTGACCGCCCACCCCGACCTCGACTATGCCGCCACCCTCGGCCGCACGCTGCCCTCGGGCGCGACGGCGCTGGTGGCCTATGTCCTCCCGCGCGCCGGAACCTCGGTCGACACCGGCGAATTGGTGGACTTCCTGTCGGAATCGTTGCCCGCGTACATGATTCCCGCCGCGATCATGGTGCTCGACGAGCTCCCGCTGACCCCGGTCGGCAAGCTGGACCGTGCGCGCCTGCCCGAACCCACCTTCGCCGCAAGGGAATTCCGCGCTCCCGCCACCCCGGTCGAGGAGATCGTCGCCGATGTGTTCGCGGCGCTGCTCGTGCCGGGTGACGAGGACAATCCGGGTCGGGTGGGCGTCGACGACGACTTCTTCGAGCTGGGTGGCAACTCGCTGCTGGCGGCCCAGGCCGCCGCGCGTATCGGCGCGGCGCTGGGTCTGCGGGTGCCGGTGCAGCTGCTGTTCGAGGCGTCCACCGTGGGCGCGTTGGCCGAACGCGTGGAGCGCCATTCCGGTTCGGCGGTCGGGCAGCAGCTGCGCCCGATGCCGCGCCCCGAACGTATTCCGCTGTCGTATGCGCAGCAGCGCATGTGGTTCCTCAACCGCTTCGATCCGGCCAGCGCCGTCAACAACATTCCGGTCGCGGTCCGGCTGACGGGCGGCCTCGACGTGGCCGCGTTGCGCGCGGCCGTGCGAGATCTGGTGGAGCGCCACGAGGTACTGCGCACGATCTATCCCGAACTCGACGGCGAGGGTTACCAATTGGTGCTCGCGGCGTCGGATCCCCGTGCGGTGCCGGAACTTCCGGTCGTCGAGGCGGATCAGGCCGAGGTGTTCGGACTGGTCGCCGCGGCCGTGACCACCGGCTTCGACGTGACCCTCGCGCCGCCGCTGCGGCTGCGGGTGATCCGGCTGTCGGATACCGAATACGTGCTGGTGTGCGTGGTGCACCACATCGCGGGCGATGGCTTCTCGATGGGACCGCTGACCCGCGATCTGATGACCGCCTATCTGGATCGCGTCCGCGGCGGCCAGCCGGAGTGGACCCCGCTCGAGGTGCAGTACGCCGATTACGCGCTGTGGCAGCGCGAGGCGCTCGGCGGCGAGGACGATCCGGAATCGCTGCTGTCGCAGCAGATCGAGTACTGGCGGCAGACGCTGGCCGCGCTGCCCGACCAGTTGGAGCTGCCCGCCGACCGCCCGCGTCCGGCCATGGCCACCAACCACGGCGCGACGCTGGACTTCGAGATCGGCGCCGGGGTGCACGCCGCCCTGAATCGTCTTGCGCACCAGAATAATTCGACGCTGTTCATGGTCGTGCATGCCGCGCTCGCGGTGCTGCTGGCCCGGTTGTCGGGCACCCGCGACATCGCGATCGGCACACCGGTCGCGGGTCGCGGTGAGGCCGCACTGGACGATCTGATCGGCATGTTCGTCAATACGCTCGTGCTGCGCACCGATGTCGATCCGGCTACCCGCTTCGACGAACTGCTCGCCGCGGTCCGCGGCACCGATGTGGCCGCGTTCGGACATGCGGATGTGCCGTTCGAACGGCTCGTGGAACTGCTGGATCCGGTCCGCTCGGCGGGCCGGCATCCGCTGTTCCAGGTGATGCTCACCTTCCAGAACCTCGCCCAGACCCATCTGGAACTGCCGGGGCTGGCGGTCGCCGGGGTGGATATGTCCGTCCCGCTGGCCAAGTTCGATCTGCAGCTGACGCTGGCCGAGCGTATCGATGAACACGGTGTGCCGCAGGGCATATCGGCGGCGTTCAACTACGCCACCGATCTGTTCGACGACGCGACCGTGCAGGACTTCGCCGACCGTCTGCGCCGCGTGCTGGACGCGGTCGCCGCCGATGCCACGGCCGTGGTCGGCGATATCGACGTGCTCGCGCCGGGCGAGCGCGAACTGGTACTGCGCGAATGGAATTCCCCCGGCGTCGAGGTGCCCTCGGTCACGCTGGCCGATCTCGTCGCGGCACAGGCACGTCGGCGTCCGGACGCGGTCGCGGTTCGCTCCGGCGAGGCCACGCTCACCTTCGGCGAGCTGCAGCGCCGGGCGAATCGGGTGGCGCGGGCGCTGATCGCGCACGGCGCCGGGCCGGAAAACCTGGTGGCCGTGGCGATTCCGCGCACCGAGGCGCTGCCGGTCGCGCTGCTCGGCGTGCTGACGGCGGGCGCGGGCTATCTGCCGATCGATACGACCTATCCGCGGCAGCGGCTCGAGTTCATGCTGAACGACGCCGCGCCCACCTGCATCCTCACCACTGCCGAGGCGCGGGAATCCCTGCCGGACAACGATATTCCGGTGCTGCTGCTGGAGCAGGCCGAGGCGTTCGACGACCGTCCGGTGACCGACGCGGACCGGATCGCGCCGCTGCGGCCGCACGATCTCGCCTATGTCATCTACACCTCCGGCTCCACCGGCGTGCCCAAGGGCGTCGGCGTCACGCACCGCAACGTGCTGGAGCTGTTCGCCAACACCCAGCTGCTGTTCGAATTCGACGAGACCGATGTGTGGACGCTGTTCCACTCGTTCGCCTTCGACTTCTCGGTCTGGGAGCTGTGGTGCGCGCTGGCCAACGGCGGCGCGGTCGTCGTGGTCGACTATCTGACCTCCAGATCGCCGGAACTGTTCCGCGAGTTGCTGATTCGCGAACAGGTCACCGTGCTCAATCAGACGCCCTCGGCCTTCTACCAGCTGGCCGAGGCCGATCGCGCCGTACATTCGGATGCGGGCAAGTTCGCGCTGCGCTACGTGGTGTTCGGTGGCGAGGCCCTGGATCTGCGGCAGCTCCAGCGCTGGTACGAGCGGCACGCCCCGGACGCGCCGCAGCTGATCAACATGTACGGCATCACGGAGACGACCGTGCACGTGTCGTTCCTGGAGCTGGACGAGCGGCTGTGCGACAGCCCGGCCAGCGTCATCGGCCGGGCGCTGCCGGGCCTGGAGGCCGCCGTGCTCGACGCTCGGTTGCATCCCGCGCCGGTCGGCGTGGCCGGTGAGATGTACGTTGCGGGACAACAGCTTTCGCGAGGCTATCTGGGCCGTCCCGCACTGACCGCGGCCCGTTTCGTGGCGAATCCGTACGGGGCGCCCGGATCTCGGATGTACCGCACCGGCGATATCGGCCGCTGGGCCGGATTCAACGGCGAGGCGAATCTCGAATACGCCGGGCGTAGCGATCAACAGGTGCAGCTGCGCGGCTTCCGCATCGAACTCGGCGAGATCGAGGCGGCGCTGCTGCGCTGCACGGGCGTGAGCCAGGCCGTGGTGGTCGTGCGCGCCGACGAGCACACCGGTGACCGGCTGGTGGGCTATGTGGTGGCCGATGCGGGCGCCGCAGTGGATTCGGCCGCGCTGCGCGCCGAGGTGAGCGAATTCCTCACCGGCTACATGATTCCCGACGCGCTGGTGATCCTGGACGCGCTGCCGCTGACCCCGAACGGCAAGCTCGACCGCAGGGCGCTGCCCGCGCCGGAGTTCCTCGGTTCGGCCGCCTACCGCGCGCCCGGCACCCCGATCGAACAGGCCGTGGCCGAGGTGTTCGGCGAGCTGCTCGCCGCCGCCGAGGTGGGCCTGGACGACGACTTCTTCGGCCTCGGCGGCAATTCGCTGCTGGCCACTCGCGCGGTCGCGCGGATCAACGAGGCGCTGGACGGGAATCTAGCCGTGCGCGAGCTGTTCGAGGCGCCCTCGGTCGCCGCGCTCGCGGCCCGCATCGTGCCCGGCGCGGCGGCCGGGGCGGCCCGGCCGCGACTGGGTCCGGCCCCGCGCACCGACCGGGTGCCGCTATCGCTGGCGCAGCAGCGGATGTGGGTCATCAACCAGCTCGATCCCGAATCGCCCTCGTACAACATCCCCTTGGCGATCCGGCTGACCGGCGCACTCGATGTGGACGCGCTGCGCCACGCGGTCGGCGATGTGGTGGAGCGGCACGAGGTGCTGCGCACCCGCTATCCGGCGGGCCCGGGCGGGCGGCCGTATCAGGAGATCCTGCCGGTGAGCGAGGCGCTGCCGCACGGGCTGGACGTGGAGACCACCGACGATCCGATCGGCCGCGTCACCGCGCTGCTATCCACCGGATTCGATGTGACGCGACAGGTTCCGGTGCGCGCGCTGCTCCTGCGGAGCGGCGAGGAGCAGCTGCTGGCGCTGGTCGTCCATCACATCGCCGGTGACGGCGCGTCGATGGCGCCGCTGGCCCGCGATCTGGTGACCGCCTATCTGGCCCGCAGTCATGGCGGCGAGCCCGGCTGGGCGCCGCTCGAGGTGCAGTACGCCGACTTCGCCCTGTGGCAGCGCGGCGTGATCGGCGCCGACGACGACGAGAATTCTGTCGCCGCACGGCAATTGGCCTATTGGCGCGAACAGTTGGCCGGATTGTCCACCAGCCGGGTACTTCCGATCGATCACCCGCGGTCGGCGACGCCGTCCATGCGCGGTGCGACGGTGGGCATGCTGGTGCCCCAAGCCGTGCACGAGGGCCTGGTCCGGGTTGCGCGCGAACATAATTCGTCGCTGTTCATGGTGGTGCACGCCGCCCTGGCCGCGCTGCTGGCCCGGCAGTCGGGCAGCGCCGATATCGCCATCGGCACCGCGATCGCGGGCCGCGGCGAGCGCGCCCTGGACGATCTGGTCGGCATGTTCGTCAACACGCTGACCCTGCGCACCGGGGTGAGCACGGCCGACACCTTCGACGATCTGGTCGAAAGGGTCAGGGATACCGACCTTTCCGCCTTCGCCAACGCCGATATCCCGTTCGAGCGGGTGGCCGAGGTCCTCGCGCCCGGCCGATCCGGCGCGCAGAGCCTGTTCCAGGTGGTGCTGTCGTTCCAGAACACCGAACAGGCCACCCTCGAGCTACCCGGGCTGACCATCACCGCCCTCGACACCGACGCGGTCGCGGCGAAATTCGATCTGCAGGTGACCGTGGAACCGCGGCACGAATCCGACGGCGCGCCGGGCGAACTCGTGACCGTCCTGACCTATGCGACCGAGGTGTTCGACGAGGCGACCGTCTGGGCGCTGGGACGTCGCTTCGAGCGCATGCTGACCGCGGTCGCGGCGGATCCGCAGATCCTGATCGGCGCGATCGATCTGTTCGACGCGGGGGAACGAGCGGTCGTCCCCGCGCACGAACCGGTCGAGACCGCTTCGACCATCGGCACCGCGCTGGCGCAGGCGCTGGCCGCGGCCGTCGAGGACGATCCGGACGGTCCCGCACTGGCCTTCGGCGAGGAGGCGATCAGCTATCACGAGCTCGACGCGCGCTCCTCGCGGCTGGCCCGGGTGCTGATCGGGCGGGGCTGCGGTCCGGGCGTCGGTGTGGCGCTGCGGCTCGATCGCGGCGTCGACGCCGCCGTGGCCACCTGGGCGGTGCTGAAGGCCGGTGCCGCGGTGGTGCCGACGGCCGACGGCGTGACTCCGCCCACGACATTGGAAATCAAGGTGGGACTGGCGAATTCGGCCGTCGGCGAGTCCGGTGGCATCGACTGGCTGGTGCTCGACGAGGTGGCAGTGCTCGCCGAGATCGCCGGGGAGTCGGCGCGCCCGGTGACCTATGCGAACCGGATCCGGGCCCTGCGCGGGGCCGATCCGGCCTTCGTCGGCGCGGGGACCGCGCTGAGTTACGACGGTCTCGCGGACGCGGTGGATCGGATGCGGTCGCGCACCGGACTCACCTTCGAATCGCGCACCTTCCGCCACGGTGACACCGGGTCGGTCGCGGGCGTGCTCGAGATCGTGGCGATCGGGGCCACCGGCGCATCGCTGGTGCTGCCCGCCGACGCGAGCGCCGAGGCGCTGGCCGACGAGTGGGTCACCCACCTGTTCATCGACGCCGACGGTCTCGCCGGATTGGATCCGCAACCGCTCGAGGATCTTCGGGCGGTGGTGATCGAGCGGGGACCGGTTCCGGTCGCCGGATTCGGTGCGGCCGATGTCGTGATCACCCTCGACGAATTGCTGCCCGGAGAGAGTAAGTAGCCCGTTGAATCTCGGTGATCCCGGCAGGATTGCGGAGGTTCGACATGAGCGCACAGAAGGTTTCATCGTGATGTTCGTAGTCGGGGGCAGGGGACACAATCAGTACGGGTGGCGCGGATGACGCGCCCCGCCCGCCAGCGCCCGGTGCGGGTTCGCCGCCCGCGCGCCACGACGCTGCCGCGCCTGATGACGACGGCGGTCGAGGCGAATCCCGAGGGTGTGGCGGTGATCCACGCCGACGCCACCGCGACCCTCGCCGAGGTGACCTATGCCGAGCTCGACGAGCGCTCGACGCGGTTGGCGCGGCTGCTCATCGCGCGCGGTATCGGACCGGAAGACCTGGTGGCTCTGGGCATTCCGCGTTCGGTGGACGCTGTCGTGGCGGTGTGGGCGGTCGCCAAGACCGGCGCGGGATTCCTGGCCGTCGATCCGAATCACCCCGCCGAGCGCATCACGCATCTGGTCACCGATTCCCGTGCGGTCCTGGGCCTCACCGTCACCGAGGTGGCGGCCGAGCTGCCCGATGCGCTCGAATGGCTGATCGTCGATTCCGCCGAACTCGGCCGGAGCCTGGCGGAGTTCCCGACCGATCCGGTGACCTATGAGGACCGGGTGCGGCCGTTGCGCGCCGAACATCCGGCCTATGTCATCTACACCTCGGGCTCCACGGGCCTGCCCAAGGGAGTGGCGGTGACGCATGCCGGATTATCGAATCTCTGCGATGAGCAGCGCGAACGCTTTCAGTTGACCAGCGCGGCGCGGGTGCTGCAGGTGGCATCGCCGTCATTCGACGCCTCGGTGTTCGAGCTGTTGATGGCGGTGGGTTCGGGGGCGACGCTGGTGGTGTCGGCTCCGGCGATATTCGGCGGCGCCGAGCTGACCGCGCTGATGCACCGGGAGGCGGTCACGCATGCGGTGATCACGCCGTCGGTGCTCGCCTCGCTGGATCCCGACGGCCTCACGACGCTGCGGATGGTGCTCGCGGCGGGTGAGGCATGTCCGCCGGAGCTGGTGCGGCGTTGGGCGGTGCCGATCGGGGAGGGCCGGATCCGGCACTTCTTCAACGGTTACGGGCCGACCGAGGCGACGATCATGGCCAATTGCGCCGAGCTGTCGCCGAATTCGCCGGTGACCATCGGCGGCCCGATTCGCGGTGCGGTCGAATACGTTCTGGACGAGCGCCTCGCGCAGGTGCACCCCGGGGCGGTCGGGGAGTTGTATATCGCCGGTCCGCTGCTGGCGCGCGGCTATCACCGACGGGCCTCGCTGACGGCGGCGCGTTTCGTGGCCGACCCCTTCGGGGTCCCAGGGGGCAGCTCGGAAGTAGTCCCAGGGGGCAGCTCGGACGATGGCTGCGGTTCTCGCCTGTACCGCACGGGTGATCTGGTGCGGCGCACGGCCGATGGCGATCTGGAATATCTGGGCCGCAACGATTTCCAGGTGAAGATCCGCGGTCTGCGGATCGAGCTCGGCGAGATCGATGAGGTGCTGGCCGGACACGAAACGGTCGATTTCGCGGTCACGGTCGGCTATGAGCTCGACAACGGCGTGACCGTGCTCGTGTCCTACGTCCATGCCGCCGAGCACGCCCGGGTGGAGGTCGAGCAGCTCACGGCGCTGGCCGCCCGGACGCTCCCGGCCCATATGGTGCCGACGGCCGTCCTCGTGCTCGACGAGATTCCGCTGACCCCGGTCGGAAAGCTGGACCGCGCCGCACTTCCCGCACCGGAGCTGCGCAGCCGGCCGTATCGAGCGCCGTCGGGTCCGCTCGAGGAGGCGGTCGCGGCCGTCTTCGCCGAACTGCTCGAGCGCGACGAGCCGATCGGCGCCGACGACGACTTCTTCGCCCTCGGCGGCAACTCCCTGCTCGCCACTCGGGTCGCCGCGCGACTCGGGTCGCAGCTGGGCACGCGTTTTCCCGCCCGGCTGCTGTTCGACGCGCCGACCGTCGCGGCGTTGGCGAGTCGGCCGGAGCTGCGCGCGGGTGCGGGAGCGCGGCCGCCGCTGATACCCGTCGAGCGTCCGGAACGGATTCCGCTCGCGCCCGCCCAGCAGCGGATCTGGTTCCTCAATCGGTTCGATACCGCGTCCGCGGTGAACAACATCCCCTTCGCGCTGCGGCTTTCGGGCGATATCGATGTGGACGCGCTGCGGGCCGCGATCGCCGATGTGGTGGCGCGGCACGAGACGCTGCGCACGGTCTATCCGGCCGTCGACGGCACCGGATATCAGGTCGTGCTGCCGCCGGAGCGCGCCGTCGCCGACCTCGCGCCCGAACCCGTCGCCCCGGACGAAATCGAGGGCCGGCTGACCGCCTTCGCGCTGGCCGGATTCGATGTGACCGCTGAGGTGCCGCTGCGCATCGCGCTGCTGCGCATCGATTCCGGCACAGCAGGATCCGACTATGTGCTGGCCCTGGTGATCCACCACATCGCGGCCGACGGCGCCTCCGTCGCCCCGCTGGTGCGGGATCTGGCGACCGCATATCTGGCCCGGCACGCGGGTAGCGCCCCGACCTGGGAACCGCTGCCGGTGCAGTACGCCGATTACACGCTGTGGCAGCGTGCGGCGCTGGGCGAGGAGACGGATCCGGATTCGGTCGCCACGCGCCAGATCGATTACTGGCGTACGGCTTTGGCGGGTCTGCCCGATCGGCTGGAGCTGCCCGCGGATCGGCCGCGGCCCGCGGTGATCTCCGGCCGCGGCGGGCAGTACGCCTTCGCGATCGATGCGACGATCCATGCGCGCCTGCTGGAAGTGGCCCGGCGCCACGGTTCCTCGCTGTTCATGGCAGCGCATGCGGCATTCGCCGTGCTGTTGGCGCGGCTGTCGGCCACCGACGATATCGCCGTCGGCACGCCGGTGGCCGGGCGCGGTGAGCGGGAGCTGGACGATCTCATCGGCATGTTCGTCAACATGCTCGTGTTGCGGACGAGTGTCGATCCTGCCGTGTCGTTCGTTGATCTGCTGGCGGTGGTGAAGGAGTCCGATCTCGGGGCGTTCTCGCATGGGGAGTTGCCGTTCGAGCGGTTGGTCGAGGTGTTGGATCCGGTGCGTTCGCAGGCGCATCATCCGCTGTTCCAGGTGGCGTTGTTCTTCCAGAATATGGACTCCCCGCAGTTGGAGCTGCCCGATCTGTCGGTGCGCGCGGTCGAATTCGACGGTGCGGTAGCGAAATTCGATCTGCAGCTGACGCTCGTCCCGCGCGAGAACGATGGCGCGCCGGACGGGTTCTCGGCGCTGTTCACCTATGCCGCCGACCTGTTCGACGCGGCCACCGTCGCCGGATTCGCCGATCGGTTCGTGCGCCTGCTGGTCGCGGTGACCGACGAGCCGGAGCGCGCGGTCGGTGCGATCGAACTGCTCTCCGATGTCGAACGCGGTCGAATCCTGCGGGGCTGGAACGATACTCGGCATGCGGTGGCGCCCGAGGGGCTGCTCGACGGCTATCGTCGCGCGGTGGTGCGGCATGCCGATGCGGTCGCGGTGACCTATGAGGGCTCCGACCTCACCTATGCGGAATTCGATGCCCGCGTCAATCGCCTTGCCCGCCTGCTGATCGCGCGCGGTGTGGGCCCGGAGACTTTGGTGGGCCTGGCCGTTCGCCGCTCGCTGGATCTGGTCGTGGGGATGTACGCGATCGTGGCGGCCGGTGGTGCGTATGTGCCGCTGGATCCGGATCATCCGGCCGAACGCATCGCGCATATCCTCGACACCGCCCGGCCGCTGTGCGTGCTGACCACCAGCCGCGATCGGGCCGAGCTTCCCAGGCTCGAGCCGATCGAGATCGATCGCCTCGATCTGTCCGGCCTGTCCGCCGATCCGATCGCCGACGCCGAGCGCCGCGCTCCCGTGCGGGGCGGGCATCCGGCCTACGTCATCTTCACCTCGGGCTCCACGGGCCGCCCCAAGGGTGTGGCCGTCTCGCACGGCGCGATCCACAACCAGATCGAGTGGATGCTCGCGCAGTATCCGCTGTGGCCCGGTGATGTGTATCTGCAGAAGACCGCGACGACGTTCGATGTGTCGTTGTGGGGTTGGTTCATGCCGTTGCGGACCGGTGCGAAGTTGGTGGTGGCCACGCACGATGGTCATCGGGATCCGGTATACGTCGCGGAAACCATTGCCGCGCAGGGTGTTACGGTCACCGACTTCGTCCCATCCATGCTGACGGTGTTCGCCGCGCAGGTGGGCGCCGGAGCGTGCCCGACCCTGCGCGACATCTTCGTCATCGGCGAGGCGCTGCCGCCGGAGACGGTGCGGGCGGTGCGCCGGATCAGCCGGGCCCGCGTCCACAATCTGTACGGGCCCACCGAGGCCGCGGTATCGGTGACCTATTGGGAGGCCCGCGATACCGATCGGCCGACCGTGCCGATCGGCCTGCCGCAGTGGAATACCCGGGTGTATGTGCTGGATTCGCGGTTGCGGCCGGTTCCGGCGGGGGTGCCGGGTGAGTTGTATCTGGCTGGTGATCAGTTGGCGCGTGGGTATGTGCGGCGTCCGGATCTGACGGCGGACCGGTTCGTGGCCGACCCCTTCGGGGAACTGAGAGGTTCCCGCATGTACCGCACCGGCGATCTGGTCGTCTGGCGTGCGGAGACCGCCGCGCTGCCCGCGCGGCTGGATTACCTGGGCCGCACCGATTTCCAGGTGAAGTTCCGTGGTCAGCGCATCGAGTTGGGCGAGATCGAGACCGCGCTGCTGGCTCAGCCGTCGGTGAGCCAGGCGGTGGCGTTGGTGATGGGTTCCGCGCTGGGCGATCAGCTGGTCGCCTATGCGGTGCCGATGCCCGGATATCGGATCGATGCGGGCGAATTGCGGGATGCGATCGGGAAAACCCTGCCCGCGTATATGGTTCCGGCGACCATCGTGGCGCTGGCGGCGTTTCCACTCAATGTCAGCGGTAAGCTCGACCGCAAGGCGCTGCCGGAGCCGACGTTCGCCGGACGCGAATTCCGCGCTCCCGCAACGCCGGTCGAGGAGATCGTGGCGGGCGTGTACGCCGATGTCCTCGACGTGGCACGCGTCGGCGCCGACGACGACTTCTTCGCCCTGGGCGGCAATTCGCTGATCGCCACCCGGGTGGTGGCGCGGCTGGGCGCACTGCTCGGGATCCGCATTCCGGTGCGGGCGCTGTTCGAGACATCCACCGTCGCGGGCCTGGCCGCTGCCGTCGAATCGCAGACGCACGGGCGACGGACCGTGCCGCTGGGCGATATCGAGCGGCCCGGCCGACTGCCGTTATCGCTGGCGCAGCGGCGCATGTGGTTCCTCAATCGCTTCGATCAGGCCGACGGTTCGGCGGCCTACAACCTGCCGTTCGCGCTGCGATTGAGCGGTGATCTGGAGGTGGCGGCGCTGTCGGCGGCGCTCGACGATGTGATCGTGCGGCATGAGGTGCTGCGCACGGTCTATCCGGAAACCCAGGAGGGCCCGGCACAGGTGATCCTGCCGCCGGATACCCGATTGGGTGTGGCCGTGGAACCGGTCGCGGCCGGGGAGGTGGCCGCCGCGGTGGTCGAATTGGCGGTGACGCCGTTCGATGTCACGGCCGAGGTGCCGATTCGCGTTCGGCTGCTGCGGATTTCGGATGCCCAGACGCCGGAGTACGTGCTGGCGGTCGTGGTGCATCACATCGCGGCCGATGGTTCGTCCATGGGTCCGCTGGTGCGCGATGTGATGACGGCGTATGCGGCGCGCACGGCGGGCGAGGCCCCGGGCTGGGCCCCGCTGCGGGTGCAGTACGCCGATTACGCCCTGTGGCAGCGCGCGGTGCTCGGCGACGAATCGGATTCGGATTCGATTGCCGCCCAGCAGATCTCCTACTGGCGTCGCGAGTTGTCCGGGCTGCCGGATCTGCTGGAGCTGCCGACGGATCGGCCGCGACCCGCGATGGCGACGCTGGCGGGTGGACGGGTGCCGTTCGCCGTCGATGCCGCGACCCATACCGGGCTGGTGAGCTTGGCGCGGGAGCACGGCGCGACGATGTTCATGGTTGTGCATACGGCGTTGGCGGTATTGCTGGCTCGGTTGTCGGGCAGTGACGACATCGCGATCGGTACTCCGGTGGCGGGCCGAGGTGAGGCCGAGCTGGATGATTTGATCGGTATGTTCGTGAATACGGTCGTGTTCCGGACGCGGGTCGATCGTGGTGAGTCGTTCGCGGACCTTCTCGTGCGACAGCGGGAAACGGATCTGCAGGCTTTCGCGCATGCGGATGTTCCGTTCGAGCGTTTGGTGGAGGTGCTCAATCCGCGGCGTTCCACGGCGCATCATCCGCTGTTCCAGGTCGGCCTGTCGTTCCAGAATGTGGCTCGTACCGAGTTGGAGCTGCCCGGGTTGAGTGTGGCGGGTGTGGATGCGGATCTGGATGTGTCGCAGTTCGATCTGCATCTGATCGTCGCTGACGCGTATGGCGAGGATGGTGGTGCGGCGGGTCTGGGTGGCTTCTTCACCTATGCCACAGACCTTTTCGACGCGGAGACCGTGACCACCGTCGCGCAGCGCCTGGCGCGGATGCTGTCCCAGGTCATCGCCGACGCGCGCACACCCGTGGGTGATCTGGCCGTACTCGACCCGACCGAACTGCACCGGGTCCTCACTCGCCCGAATGCCACCGGCTATCCGCTGAATTCGGCCGCGCTGCGCATGCCAGGCTTCGGCGGCCGTGAGCTGACCTTGGCCGGACTGCTGGAGTGCACGGTCGCTGTGGCGCCCGATACGACCGCACTCGTCGCCGACGACACCGGGCAGGTGCTCAGCTATGGCGAGCTCGGCGCGCGGGTGAATCGGCTTGCGCGGTATCTGATTTCGTTGGGCGTGGGTCCGGAGTCGCGGGTGGCGTTGGCGTTGCGTCGCTCGACCGATCTCGTGGTCGCGATGTACGCGGTGTCGGTCGCTGGTGGTGTGTATGTGCCGGTGGATCCGGATCAGCCCGCCGAGCGGACGGGCTATGTCCTGTCCACTGCCGCGCCGGTATGTGTGCTGACCAACGCCGCCGCGGAGTTCGAAACCGATGTGGCACCACTGATCCGGATCGATGAGCTGGCTTCGAGCGAGCTGTCGGATGCGGCGATCACCGATGCCGAGCGAGTATCCCCGCTGCGTCCGGAGAACACCGCATACGTGATCTTCACCTCCGGTTCGACGGGTCGTCCGAAGGGTGTGGCGGTTCCGCATGCCGCGGTGGTGAACCAATTGCTGTGGAAGACGGCTGAATTCGGTTTGGGCGTGGATGATGCGCTGCTGTTGAAGACCGCCGCGACGTTCGACTTGTCGGTATGGGAGTTCTGGTCCGCCGCGGCATCGGGTGCTCGCCTCGTGCTCGCCACCGTCGACGGCCACCGCGACCCCGCCTATCTCACCGACCTCATGACCCGCACGGGCATCACCACGCTGCACGTCGTCCCATCCATGCTCGACGCCCTGCTGGCCGATGGCGGCCTGCCGCCCCTGCGCCGAGTACTGGCGATCGGCGAGGCCCTGCCCGGGGCACTGGCGCAACGGTTCCGATCCGCGCACCCCGACACCGATCTGTTCAACCTGTACGGCCCGACCGAGGCCGCCGTCTCGATCACCACTCACGAGGTGACCGATGCGGACCGGACCTCGGTGCCGATCGGTGTCCCGGAGTGGAACAGTCAGGTCTACGTGCTGGATTCGCGCCTGCACCCGGTCCCCGAGGGCATATCCGGCGAACTGTATCTGGCAGGCGCGCAACTCGCCCGCGGCTACTTCGCCCGCCCCGACCTGACCGCGGACCGCTTCGTGGCCAACCCCTTCGGAACCCCGGGCGCCCGCATGTACCGCACCGGTGACCTTGTCGCCTGGAGCAACGGTGAGTTGGAATATCGGGGTCGCACGGACTTCCAGGTGAAGATCCGTGGTTTCCGGATCGAGCTCGGTGAGATCGAGGCCGCGCTGCGGGCGTTGCCGCAGATCGCGCAGACGGCCGTTGTGGCGAGGTCGGATGAGCGTGCGGGCGATCGGTTGGTCGCCTACCTGGTCCCGTCCGGTTCGGATCTGGATGTGGCGCAGGTGAAGTCGGCGCTGTCGGCGGCGTTGCCGTCGTATATGGTGCCGTCGGCTTTCGTGGTCCTGGATGCTTTGCCGTTGAATGTGAACGGCAAGTTGGATCGGAAGGCGTTGCCGGAGCCGGAGTTCGAGAGCATCGCGTTCCGGGCGCCGTCGACTCCGATCGAGGAGGTTGTGGCGTCGGTGTATGCCGATATTCTCGGTGTGGATCGTGTCGGTGCCGATGATGATTTCTTCGCTCTCGGTGGTAACTCGTTGCTGGCCACCCAGGTCGCCGCCCGCATCGGCGCGGCCCTGGACACCCGCGTCTCCGTGCGGAGCATGTTCGAATCCCCGACCGTCACCGCGCTGGCCGCGGCCGTGGAACGCTCCACCGAGCGCCCACGCCCGGCACTCGTGGCCATCGAACGCCCCGAGACGATCCCGCTGTCGTTCGCGCAGCAGCGGATGTGGTTCCTCAATCAGTTCGATCCGTCGGCGGCGGTGTACAACATCCCGGTGGCGATCCGGTTGTCCGGTGCGCTCGATGTGGACGCGCTGCGGGAGGCGGTCGCGGATCTGGTTGCGCGGCACGAGATCCTGCGCACCACCTATCCGCTCACCGCGACCGGACCGGTCCAGGTCATCCACTCCGCGCGCACGATCGATATCGACCTGACGCCGCGGGAGGTGACGAGCGCGCGGATCGAGGCGGTCGTGACCGAGACCGTCTCGGCGGGCTTCGACGTGACCACCGAAATCCCCTTCCGCACAGCGCTGCTGCGCCTGGAACCGGCCGAGCACATCCTGGTGTTCGTGGCCCATCACATCGCCACCGACGGCTGGTCCATGGGCCCGCTCACCCGCGATCTCGTCCTGGCCTACACCGGACGCGCGGCGGGGGAGCCGCCCGCCTGGTCGCCGCTGCCGGTGCAGTACGCCGACTACGCGCTGTGGCAGCAGCGCGCGCTCGGCGCCGAGGACGATCCGGAATCGGCACTGGCCCAGCAGATCTCCTACTGGCGCGCCGAATTGGCCGCGCTGCCCGAACAAGTGGATCTGCCCGCCGATCGGCCCCGCCCGGCCGTCGCCACCTATCGCGGCGCGACCGTCTCGTTCGATATCGACGCCGAACTGCACCGCGCGCTGAAAGACCTGGCGCGCAGGCATAATTCGACGCTGTTCATGATCGCGCACGCCGCGCTGGCGGTGCTGCTGGCCCGGCTGTCGGGCACCCGCGACATCGCCATCGGCACGCCCATCGCCGGGCGCGGCGAGGCGGCGCTGGACGAGCTGGTCGGCATGTTCGTCAACACCCTCGTGCTGCGCACCGAGATCGACCCGGGCAGCACGGTCGCGGACCTGCTGGGCGGCGTGCGCCGCACCGATATCGCCGCCTTCGCCCACGCCGATGTCCCGTTCGAGCGGCTGGTCGAACTGCTCGATCCGGTCCGCTCGACGGCCCGGCATCCGCTGTTCCAGGTGGCGCTGGCCTTCCAGAACCTGACCGCGAGCGAGCTGCGGCTGCCCGGGCTGACCGTCTCCGGCCTGGACGCGCTCCCGACCCCGGCCAAGTTCGACCTGCAGCTCACCCTCGCCGAACGCACGGATCCCACCGGCACGGCCCAGGGCCTGTCCGCCGCGCTGACCTATGCGACCGATCTGTTCGACGAGGCCACCGTCCTCGGCTTCGCCGACCGCTTCCGCCGCATCCTGACCGGATTGGCCGCGGCCGACACCGTGATCGGGGATATCGAGCTGCGCACCGAGGCCGAGCGCGAACGGGCGCTGCGGCAGTGGAACGCGCCGCTCGCGCCGCCGCGCACGATACCGGCACCGTCCCTGGTCGCCCTGATCGAGGGACAGGCGCGGCTGCGGCCCACCGCCGTCGCCGTGCGGGCGGGCGAGGCGACACTGAGCTTCGCCGAACTCGACCGCCGGGCCAACCGGCTCGCCCGCGCCCTCATCGCGGGCGGGGTCGGCCCGGAATCCCTGGTGGCCGTGTCGGTTCCGCGCACCGAGGAGCTGCCGGTCGCCCTGCTGGCGATCCTGAAGGCCGGGGCGGGCTATCTGCCCATCGACACCACCTATCCGCGCCGGCGACTGGAATTCCTGCTCGCCGACGCCGCACCGGCGTATGTACTCACCACGACCGAGATGTGGGAGACCCTGCCGCAGCACGATATTCCGACGCTGCTGCTGCACCGGGCGGAGGGCTTCGACGATGCGCCGATCACCGATGCCGACCGGCGCGCGCCACTGCATCCCGACCATCTCGCCTACGTCATCTACACCTCCGGATCGACCGGCATCCCCAAGGGCGTCGGTGTCACGCACCGGAATGTGCTGCAGCTGTTGGCCAATGCGCAGCCGCTGTTCCACTTCGACCACACCGACGTGTGGACGATGTTCCACTCCTTCGCCTTCGACTTCTCGGTGTGGGAGCTGTGGGCCGCCCTCGCCACCGGCGGCAGCGTGGTCGTGGTCGACTATCTGACCTCTCGCTCGCCGGAACAGTTCCGGGAGTTGCTGATTCGCGAACGGGTGACCGTCCTCGACCAGACGCCCTCGGCGTTCTATCAGCTGATGGCCGCCGATCAGGCGGCCGGACGCGGCGATTTCGCGCTGCGCCACATCGTATTCGGCGGTGAGGCGCTGGATCTGCGCCGGGTGGCGTCCTGGCAGGCCGATCATCCCGAGGCCCGCCTGGTCAACATGTACGGCATCACCGAGACCACGGTGCACGTATCGTTCCTGGCGCTCGACGAGCGGCTCGCGGCCGCCTCGGCCAGCGTCATCGGCCGCCCGCTACCGGGCCTCGAGGTCCATATCCTCGACGCCCGGCTGCATCCGGTCCCGGCCGATGTGCCGGGGGAGATGTACGTTGCGGGCGAACAACTCTCGCGCGGATACCTCGGTCGCCCGGGCCTGACCGCGACCCGCTTCGTCGCCAACCCCTATGGCCCGCCCGGTTCGCGGCTGTACCGCTCCGGCGACCTCGGCCGCTGGCACGAGAGCGGCGATCGGGCCCGGCTCGAGTATGCGGGCCGCGGCGATCAGCAGATCCAATTGCGTGGTTTCCGTATCGAACTCGGCGAGATCGAGGCGGCCCTGCTGCGCTGTGCGGGCGTCGGCCAGGCCGCGGCGGTGGTGCGGCACGACGAGCGCGTGGGCGACCGACTGGTGGGTTATGTCGTGGCCGACCGGGATCCGGCGGCACTGCGCACCGAGGTGAGCGAATTCCTCACCGGCTATATGGTTCCCGACGCGATCATGGTGCTGGACGCGCTGCCGCTCACCCCGAACGGCAAACTCGACCGCCGCGCGCTGCCCGCGCCGGAGATCATGCGCGACAACACCTTCCGAGCACCCGGTACCGACACCGAACTGGCCGTCGCCGGGGTCTTCGCCGACCTGCTGGGCGTGGAATCCGCCGGACTCGACGACGACTTCTTCTCCCTCGGCGGCAATTCGCTGCTCGCGACCCGCGCGGTGGCGCGGCTGCGCGAGGCGACCGGCGTCCGCGTCGAGGTGGCGTGGTTGTTCGGCGATGCCACCGTCGCCGGTCTGGCCCGCCGCATCGCCGCGCCGGAACCCGCCGCCTCGGCCTTCGACGTGCTGCTGCCGCTGCGGGCGGGCACCGGGGATCCGCTGTTCTGTATCCATCCGATGTACGGATTGGCCTGGGCCTATTCGGGTCTCGCGGCCTATCTGCCGCAGCGCCCGCTGTGGGGCCTGCAGTCGCCCGCGCTGAGCGAGGATTACGTGCCGGAGTCGTTGCGGGAGATGGTGATTCGCTACGTCGCCGAGATCCGCACCGTGCAGCCGCATGGGCCGTATCGGGTGCTGGGGTGGTCGCTGGGCGGTGTGCTGGCCCATGGGATCGCCACCGAACTGCAGGCCGCGGGCGAATCGGTGGCGCTGCTGGCGATCCTGGACGCCTATCCGAATCTGGATGTCGCCGACTTCCGCACCACCCTGCGCGGCGCGCTCGCCGAGCTCGGGATCGGACCGGACTTCCTGCCCGACGGCGATCTGCACGAGCTGAGCGAGGAGGCGCTGGCCTTCCTGCACGCGACCATTCCGGCCGACGTGATCACGCTCACGTCCGAGCAGGTCCGCCGGATCTACCGCGGCGCGGTGCGCTCGGCCGAACTGGTGGCCGACCATCGGCCGGAGGTGTTCCGCGGCACGGTCGAATTCTTCCGGGCCGCCTGCGACCCGGGCAATGTCGCCCGCGATCTCGCCGCCTCGGATTGGCGGCCGTATGTGGACGGCGAGATCGTCGAATACCCCGTCGGAACCACGCATGAGGAGTTGGCGAGTCCGGCCGGACTGGCCGAGATCGGACCGATTCTGGCCCGGCTGGATCAACCCGGACCCACGGTGTGACCGGCCCGTCCGGTACCGGACAATGGTCTGGTTCCGCTGCGGCCGGCCCTCCGGTCGGGATGTCGGTGTGGTGATAACAGACGCGCCCGCCGTGCTCGATTGACCTAGGGTGGCGCTGGGACGGCACGGAGAGCGACAACAGCGAGGGTGAGACACGTGGTTCGGGTGGTCGGGCGGTACGCGGTACAGGAAGCGATTACGGCATGACCCGCCCGGCACGAGTGCGACCCACGCGAATCCGCAAAGCCCGTGTCACCACCCTGCCGCAGCTGATGGCGACCGCGGTCGAGACCGATCCGACCGCCGTCGCGGTCGTCTTCGCCGACGCCGTCGAGACCCTCGCCGAACTCACCTACGCGGAACTCGACGAACGGTCGACGCGGCTGGCGCGGCTGCTGATCGCGCGGGGCATCGGGCCCGAGGATCTGGTCGCGATCGCCATCCCGCGCTCGCTCGAATCGGTGATCGCGGTCTGGGCCGTCGCCAAGACCGGCGCGGGTTTCGTGCCGGTGGATCCGAACTATCCGGCCGAGCGGGTCACGCATATGGTGACCGATTCCCGCGCGGTCGTGGGTGTGACCGTCGCCGGGGCGGGTGCCGATCTGCCCGGCGAGGTGGAGTGGCTGACCATCGACGCCCCGGACTTCCTGCGCGAGCTCGCGCAGGTCCCGGCCGATCCGGTCACCTACGCGGACCGGCTGCGCCCGCTGCGCGCCGAACATCCGGCCTATGTCATCTACACCTCCGGCTCGACCGGCAGGCCCAAGGGTGTGGTCGTCGCCCAGGCGGGTCTGTCGGGTCTGTGCGATGAACAGCGCGAGCGCTATCGCGTCGACAGTGAGTCGCGGACACTGCATTTCGCGTCGCCGTCGTTCGATGTGTCGGTGCTGGAGCTGCTGCTGGCGATCGGTGGCGCGGCGACCATGGTCGTGGCCGCACCCTCGGTCTACGGCGGCGACGAACTCGCGGCGCTGCTGGAGCGCGAGGAGGTCACCCACGCCATCATCACCCCGGCGGTGCTGGCATCGGTCGATCCGGCGGGGCTCGACGAGCTGCGGGTGGTGATCGTCGGCGGTGAGGCCTGCCCGCCGGAGTTGGTGCGGCGCTGGGTGATCGCGATCGAATCGACCTCACGGCCCCGCGAATTCCACAATGCGTACGGGCCGACCGAGGCCACCATCATGACCAATGTCAGCGAGCCGCTGGCGCCGGGCGAGCCGGTCACCATGGGCGGGCCGATCCGAGGTATCACCGATTATGTTCTGGACGAACAGCTTTCGCCCGTGTCGACCGGCACGGTCGGCGAGTTGTACATCGGCGGCGCGCAGGTGGCGCGCGGCTATCGGGCGCGGGCGTCGCTGACGGCGGCGCGGTTCGTGGCCAATCCGTTCGGGGACCGGGACGGTGCCTCGGGATCGAGATTGTACCGCACGGGTGATCTCGTGCGCCGGACCGCGGGCGATGCGCTGGAATTCGTGGGCCGCAACGATTTCCAGGTGAAGATCCGCGGCTTCCGCATCGAGCTGGGCGAGATCGATGCGGTGCTGGCGGCCCACGAGGCGGTCGACCTCGCCGTCACGGTGGGCCACAGGCTCGACAGCGGAGCCACGATTCTCGCCGCGTATGTGCACGCCGCCCCGGGCGCCGCGATCGATATCGCCGAGCTGAGCGCGCACGCCGAACGCACCCTGCCCACCCATATGCTGCCGACCAGCATCACGGTCCTGGACATGATCCCGCTGACCCCGGTCGGCAAGGTGGACCGCGCCGCACTGCCCGCCCCGGTCCCGCACACCATCGGATCCCGAATGCCGCAGGGACCGCTGGAGCAGCTGGTCGCTGAGGTATTCACCGAATTGCTCAGCGCCGCAACGCCGATCGGCGCCGACGACGACTTCTTCGAACTCGGCGGCAATTCCCTGATCGCCACGCAGGTCGCCGCCCGACTGGGCGCGTCGATCTCGGCGCGGGTGCCCGCCCGCCTGGTATTCGAGGCGCCGACCGTGGCCACGCTGGCATCGCGCCTCGCACCGCTCGAGGGTGCGGGCGACCGCGTGGCGCTGACCGCGCAGCCGCGCCCGGAGCCGATTCCGCTGTCGCCGGCGCAGCGGCGGATGTGGTTCCTCAACCAGTTCGATCCGGAGTCCGCGGCGAACAACATCCCGTTCGCCATCCGGCTCACCGGATATCTGAACCTCGGCGCGCTCGCCGACGCCATCCTGGACCTCCTCGAGCGGCACGAGACGCTGCGCACGGTGTATCCCGCCGTCGACGGCACCGGCCATCAGCTGATCCTGCCGCTCGAGCAGGCGATTCCGGATCTGGAACCGGAGACGTTGCACGAGAACGAGATCGAGGAATGGCTGGCCGGATTCGCGCGGACCGGATTCGATGTCGCCGACCAGGTGCCGCTGCGTATCGGGCTGGGGGAGTTGGCCCCCGATGATCATGTGATCGTGGTCGTCCTGCATCACATCGCCGCCGATGGCGCGTCGGTCGCCCCGTTCATACGAGATCTGTTGGCGGCCTATCTCGCTCGACGTAACCGTGCCGTCCCGGCCTGGCGGCCGCTGCCGGTGCAGTACGCCGACTACGCGCTGTGGCAGCGCGCGGTGCTCGGCGAGGAATCAGATCCGGATTCGCTGGCCGCAGGCCAGATCGCCTACTGGCGTGCGGCTTTGGCGGGCATCGCCGATCGCCTGGACCTACCGCACGATCGGCCTCGCCCGATCGTGGCCTCCGGGCGTGGCGCGGAATACGCCTTCGCGATCGACGCCGAGCTGCGCGCCGGGCTCGAGGCGCTCGCCCAGCGCGCGGGCGGCTCGCTGTTCATGGTGCTGCATGCGGCGTTCGCGGCACTGTTGGCGCGGCTGTCGGCCACCGAGGACATCGCCATCGGCACGCCGGTGGCCGGGCGCGGTGAGCGGGAACTCGACGGCCTGATCGGCATGTTCGTCAACATGCTGGTGCTGCGGACGAGCGTCGATCCCGCCGCATCGTTCGTCGATCTGCTGGCGGCGGTGAAGGAGTCCGATCTCGGGGCGTTCTCGCATGCGGAGTTGCCGTTCGAGCGGTTGGTCGAGGTGTTGGATCCGGTGCGTTCGCAGGCGCATCATCCGCTGTTCCAGGTGGCGTTGTTCTTCCAGAACCTGGACTCCCCGCGGCTGCAACTGCCCGGATTATCCGCCACCGCAATCGAATTCGATGGCGCCGTCGCGACATTCGATCTGCAGCTGACCGTGGCGCCGCAGGGCGAGGGCTGCTCGGCGCTGTTCACCTATGCGGTCGACCTGTTCGACAAGGCCACCGTCGCCGGATTCGCCGATCGGCTGATCCGACTGCTGGAGGCCGTCGTCGCCGAGCCCGGCCGCGCGATCGGCGATATCGATCTGCTGCGCCCCGAGGAGCGGGCCGCCGCCCTCTACGACTGGAACGATACGAGCTATCCGGTCGAGCCCGAACTGCTGCTCGACGGCTATCGCCGTGCGGTACAACAGTTCCCGGACGAGATCGCGCTGAGCCATGCGGGCGAATCGCTGACCTATGCCGAATTCGACATCCGGGTGAATCAGCTGGCGCGGCTGCTGATTTCGCGCGGCGTGGGCCCGGAAGCGCTGGTGGGCCTGGCGATCGGCCGCTCGCTGGATCTGGTCGTGAGCATGTACGCGATCGTGGCGGCCGGTGGTGCGTATGTGCCGTTGGATCCGGGCCATCCGGTCGACCGCATCGCGCATATCCTCGATACGGCGCGTCCGGTCGTGGTGGTCACCACCGTCGCCGATTCCGTTGCCGTACCGGTCGATACGCCGGTGCTGCGGGTGGACACCATGGATCTGAGCCGCTTCGATCCCAGTCCGATCCGGCCCGGGGAACTGCGGCGGCCGCTGCGGCCGGAGCATCCGGCTTACGTGATCTTCACCTCGGGCTCCACCGGGCGGCCCAAGGGTGTGGCGATCTCGCATGCGGCCATTCACAATCAGATCTCCTGGATGCTGGCGGCCTATCCACTGGGCGCCGGTGATGTGTATCTGCAGAAGACCGCGACGACGTTCGATGTGTCGTTGTGGGGTTGGTTCATGCCGTTGCGGACCGGTGCGAAGCTGGTGGTGGCCACGCGTGACGGTCATCGGGATCCGGCATACATCGCGGAAACCATTGCGGCGGAGCAGGTCACGGTCACCGATTTCGTACCCTCGATGCTCACGGTATTCGCCACCCACACCGCGCCGGGGGCCTGCCCGTCGCTGCAGGACGTATTGGTGATCGGCGAGGCGCTGCCGCCGGAGACCGTGGACGCGTTGCATCGGGTCTCGCCCGCACGGGTACACAATCTGTACGGTCCTACCGAGGCCGCGGTATCGGTGACCTACTGGCCCGCATGGGGTGCGGATCGGCCGACCGTGCCGATCGGCCTGCCGCAGTGGAATACCCGGGTGTATGTGCTGGATTCGCGGTTGCGGCCGGTTCCGGCGGGGGTGCCGGGTGAGTTGTATCTGGCTGGTGATCAGTTGGCGCGTGGGTATGTGCGGCGTCCGGATCTGACGGCGGACCGGTTCGTGGCCGACCCCTTCGGGGTCCATGGAGCGGGAGAAGTCCATGGAGCGGGACAAGGGGGCAGCGGCGCGCGTATGTACCGCACCGGCGATCGGGTGGTGTGGCGGGCGGAGTCGGGAGATCTGCCCGCGCGGCTGGATTACCTGGGCCGCACCGATTTCCAGGTCAAGTTCCGGGGTCAGCGCATCGAGCTGGGCGAGATCGAGACCGCGCTGCTGACGCAGTCCGCCGTCAGCCAGGCGGTGGCGCTGGTGACGGGTTCCGCGCTGGGCGATCAGCTGGTCGCCTATGTGGTGCCCGCGCCGGATAAGCAGATCGATGCCCACCGGCTACGCGCTGCCGTCTCGGATATGTTGCCCGCCTACATGATTCCCGCGGCCATCGTGGCGCTGGCGGCGTTCCCGCTCAATGCCAGTGGCAAGCTGGATCGTAGGGCGCTGCCCGCGCCCACCTTCTCTCGCCATGAATTCCGTTCCCCCGCAACGCCGGTCGAGGAGATCGTGGCCGAGATCTTCGGCTCGGTGCTCGGCCTCGAGCGGGTGGGCGCCGACGACGACTTCTTCGCCCTCGGCGGCAATTCCCTGATCGCCACGCGGGTCGTGGCCCGCCTCGGCGCGGCCATCGGCGCCCGGGTGCCGGTGCGCGCCCTGTTCGAGACGCCGACCGTCGCAGAGCTCGCCGCCGCCGTCGAATCCCAGGCCCATCTCGAGCATACGATCGCACTCGGCAGCGTCGAGCGCCCGGACGAGCTGCCGCTGTCGCCCGCGCAGCGGCGGATGTGGTTCCTCAACCGCTTCGACCAGGCCGACGGCGCCGCGACCCCCGGATCGGCCGCCTACAACCTGCCGTTCGCGCTGCGGCTGACCGGCAGTCTGGATGCCGAATCGCTCTCGGCCGCACTGGATGACGTGGTCGCCCGGCACGAGGTGCTGCGCACGATCTATCCGCAGACCACCGCGCCCGACTCCCTGGAGCCGGTGCAGGTCGTGCTGCCACCGGATACGCGGCTGGGCGTGACGGTCGAACCGGTCGCATCGGCCGAGGTCGCCGCGGCGGTGGCCGAGTTGGCTTCGACGCCGTTCGATGTGACGGCCGGGGTGCCGATTCGCGTTCGGCTGCTGCGTATCTCGGATCTGGCGCCGGGCTCGCGGCGCGAGTATGTGCTGGCCGTGGTCGTACATCACATCGCCGCCGACGCATCGTCGGTGGGTCCGCTGGTGCGCGATGTGATGACGGCGTATGCGGCGCGCACCGCGGGCGAGGCCCCGGCGTGGCCGCCGCTGCGGGTGCAGTATGCCGATTACGCGCTGTGGCAGCGTGCGGTGCTGGGCGATGAGGGCGATTCCGAATCCATTGCCGCACAGCAGAGTACGTACTGGCGTCGGCAGCTTGCCGACCTGCCCGACCTGCTCGAGCTGCCCACCGACCGACCGAGGCCCGCGGTGGCCTCGCTGGCCGGTGCGCGCGTCGGTATCGAGATCGATGCCGTGACTCATGCCGGGCTCGTGGAGCTCGCGCATGTGCATGGCGCGACGGTGTTCATGGTTGTGCATACGGCGTTGGCGGTGTTGCTGGCTCGGTTGTCGGGCAGTGACGACATCGCGATCGGTTCTCCGGTCGCGGGCCGTGGTGAGGCCGAGCTGGATGATTTGATCGGCATGTTCGTGAATACGGTCGTGTTCCGGACGCGGGTCGTTCGTGGTGAGTCGTTCGCGAATCTGCTGATGCGGCAGCGGGAGACGGATCTGCAGGCTTTCGCGCATGCGGATGTTCCGTTCGAGCGTTTGGTGGAGGTGCTCAATCCGCGGCGTTCCACGGCGCATCATCCGTTGTTCCAGGTCGGTCTGTCGTTCCAGAATCTGGCGCGTACTCAGTTGGAGCTGCCCGGGCTCAGTGTGGCGGGTGTGGATGCGGATCTGGATGTGTCGCAGTTCGATCTGCATCTGATCGTCGCGGATGCCTATGGCGAGGATGGTGGTGCGGCAGGTCTGGGTGGCTTCTTCACCTATGCCACCGATCTGTTCGACGCCGCGACGGTCGAGGCGTTCGCCGACCGGCTGACCCGCCTGCTCGCCGCGGTCGCCGCCGATATCACGACGCCCGTCGGCGATCTCGATCTGCTCACCCCCGCCGAACGCGAGCGGGCGCTGGTGTCCCGCAATGACACCGCGCATCCGGTCGATGACGAGGCCACCCTTGTCACGCTGCTCGATCGCGCGGTGGCGGAGGATCCGGAGGCCGTGGCGCTGGTCGCCGATCTGCCCGGTAGCGACCTCGGCCGCCTGGAACTCGGCTACGGCGAGCTCGACGCGCGGGTGAATCGCCTTGCCCGGCATCTGATCTCACTGGGTGTGGGTCCGGAGTCCCGGGTGGCGCTGGCGCTGCGGCGTTCGGCGGATCTGGTGGTGGCGATGTATGCCGTCGCGAAGGCCGGTGGCGCCTATGTGCCGGTCGATCCGGACCAACCGGCCGAGCGGATCCGATACATTCTCGCGGCAGCCGATCCGGTCTGCGTGCTGACCACCACCGATATCGCTTCGGGCACAGGCGATTCCGAACAGCGGCGCGAATCCGAGACCGCGCGAGCGGCCGCGCCCGAGGATCGCGCGCACGGGCTGGATTGGCGCGGTCGCCGCGACTCCATCCCGATCCGCACCCAACCGGCCCGCGCTCGGACCTCGGCTCGCGGGAGGGGAGGGATCCTCGCCGGCCTCGCGATGCCGCTGATCCGGCTCGACGACCTGGATCTGTCGCACCATTCGGCCGACCCCGTGACCGCCGCGGAACGCCCGGCCCCGCTGCGGGTGTCGAATACCGCCTACGTCATCTTCACCTCCGGGTCGACCGGTCGGCCCAAGGGCGTCGCGGTGCCACATGCCGCGGTGGTGAACCAGTTGCTGTGGAAGACGGCCGAATTCGGTCTGGGCGCCGATGACGCGGTGCTGTTGAAGACCGCGGCCACGTTCGATGTGTCGGTGTGGGAGTTCTGGTCCGCGGCCGTCAACGGCGGCCGCCTGGTGATCGCCACCGCCGACGGTCACCGCGATCCGGTGTATCTGCGGCAGCTCATGGCGCGCGAGCGGGTCACCACGCTGCATGTCGTCCCGTCGATGCTCGACGCCCTGCTCACGGTGGATTCCGGTGCGGCGGCGCTGCGCCGGGTGCTGGCCATCGGCGAGGCCCTGCCCGCCGCGCTGGCCCGCCGGTTCCGGACCGCATATCGCGATATCGCCCTGTACAACCTCTACGGCCCGACCGAGGCGGCCGTCTCCATCACCTGCCACCGCGTGACCGATACCGATCGGACCTCGGTCCCGATCGGCGCACCCGAGTGGAACAGCCGCGTCTACGTCCTGGATTCCCGCCTACGCCCGGTTCCCGACGGCGTCCCCGGCGAGCTCTACCTCGCGGGCCCGCAGCTGGCCCGCGGCTACTTCGCCCACCCCGCCCTCACCGCCGACCGCTTCGTCGCCGATCCCTTCGGGAACATGGTGGACGGCTCCGGGGCCGGCGCTCGCATGTACCGCACCGGGGATCTGGCGGCCTGGAATGCCGACGGCGAGCTGGAATACCGCGGCCGCACCGATTCCCAGGTGAAGATCCGCGGCTTCCGCATCGAACCGGGCGAAATCGAATCCGCCCTCCTTGCCCTCCCCGACATCGCCCAGGCGACGGTTCTGGCGAAATCGGACGCCCACACCGGCACCCGCCTGATCGCCTACCTGGTGCCGTCCGCCGCGGATGTGGATGTGGCACAGGTGAAGTCGTCCCTGTCCTCGGTTCTTCCGTCCTATATGGTCCCCTCGGCATTCGTGGTCCTCGACGCCCTACCGCTCACCGCGAACGGCAAGCTGGACCGAAAGGCCCTGCCGGAACCCGAATTCGAGACCCCCGTATTCCGCGCACCCTCGACTCCGATCGAGGAGGTGGTGGCCTCGGTGTACGCCGACGTCCTCGGTGTCGATCTCGTCGGCGCCGAGGACGATTTCTTCGCTCTGGGTGGTAACTCGCTGCTCGCGACCCAGGTGGCCGCCCGCATCGGCGCGGCCCTGGACACCCATGTGCCCGTGCGGGCGCTGTTCGAGACCCCGACCGTGGCCACCCTCGCGGTGAAGGTCGAACGCGGATCCGGCGAGACCACCCGCACCCCGCTCACCGCCTACCCGCGCCCCGAGACGATCCCGCTGTCGTTCGCGCAGCAGCGGATGTGGTTCCTCAATCAGTTCGATCCGTCGGCGGCGGTGTACAACATCCCGGTCGCGATCCGGTTGTCCGGTGCGCTCGATGTGGACGCGCTGCGTGCGGCGGTCGCGGATCTCGTTGCGCGGCACGAGATCCTGCGCACGGTCTACCCGGAGACCGAATCGGGTCCGGTGCAGCATGTGCTCTCCCCGGCCGAGGTTCCGCTCGAGCTCGCGCCCATGTCGATCGGTGAGGAGCGCGTCGCACACGAGGTCGGCCGCCTGGTGGGCACGGGCTTCGACGTCACGGCCGAGATCCCGTTCCGGATCCGCCTGTTCCGGCTCTCCGCGACGGAATACGTGCTCGTCTTCGTCGCCCACCACATCGCGGCCGACGGCTGGTCCATGGGGCCGCTGACGCGGGATCTGATGGTGGCCTACGTCGCTCGCTCCGACGGCGACGCCCCGGCCTGGACGCCGCTGCCGATCCAGTACGCGGACTACGCGCTGTGGCAGCGGGCGGCGCTCGGCGACGAGAGCGATCCGGAATCCCTCGCCGGGGCCCAATTGTCCTATTGGACAACCGAACTCGCCGATCTGCCCGATGAGCTCACGCTGCCCGCCGATCGACCGCGCCCGTCCGCGCAGACCTTCGCCGGTGGTAAATCCGATTTCGTGATCGACGCCGGGGTGCATCACGCGCTGGCCGAGCTGGCCCGCGCCCACAACGCGACGCTGTTCATGGTCGTCCACACGGCCCTGGCGGTATTGCTGGCACGGCTGTCGGGCACCGACGATATCGCCATCGGCACGCCGATCGCCGGACGCGGCGAGGCCGAATTGGACGATCTGATCGGCATGTTCGTCAATACGCTCGTGCTGCGCACCCGGGTCGCCCCCGATCGCCCGTTCACCGAGCTGCTCGCCACGAACCGCGAGACCGATCTGCGCGCCTTCGCCCACGCCGGCATCCCGTTCGAGCGGCTGGTGGAGGCGCTGGATCCGCCGCGGTCGGCCGCCCGGCATCCGCTGTTCCAGGTGGCGCTGTCGTTCGAGAATCTGGCCGCCACCGGCTTCGAGCTACCGGGGCTCAGCTTCACCGCCCTGGATCCGGCCGCCGACACCGCCAAGTTCGATCTGCTGCTGACCCTGCGCGAACGGCGCGCGGTCGATGGGTCCGAGGCCGGTCTGGCCGCCGAATTCACCTATGCCCGAGACCTTTTCGACGAACACACCGTCGAGGAGTTCGGCCGCCGCTTCCGCCGCGTCCTGGCCGCCGTCGCCGCCGATCCGGCCACCGCGGTCGGCGATCTGCGGCTGCTCGACGACTCCGAACGCGCCGACCTGGTGCACCGCATGGGCGCGCCCGCGACGCCGCCGCGCACTCTGCCGGAGCTGATGGCCGCCGCGGTCGACGCGAATCCGGACGGCCCGGCCGTGGTCTACCGCGGTCGCAGCTACACCTACACCCAGCTCGATATCGCCTCCTCCAAACTGGCCAGGCGGCTCATCGAACTCGGCGCGGGTCCCGATGTGCTGGTGGCCGTGGCGATTCCGCGTTCGATCGAGGCTGTGGTCACGCTCTGGTCGGTCACCAAGTCCGGGGCCGCGTTCGTACCCGTCGACCCGGCCTATCCGATCGACCGCATCGCGCATATGGTCGCGGATTCGCGGGCGTCGCTGGGTGTCACGCTGCGCTCGGTGGTCGGCGATCTGCCCGAGGTGAGTGGCGGCTGGGTCGTGCTCGACACCCCGGAATTCGCCTACGCCGTGGATGCCCTGTCGGGCGAACCGGTCACCGACGAGGAGCGCGCCGCCGATCTGCGGCCGGACAATGCCGCGTACCTGATCTACACCTCCGGCTCCACCGGCCTGCCCAAGGGCGTCGTCAGCACCCATGCGGGCCTGGCGAACTTCGCCGCCGAACAGGTGGAACGCTATGGGCTGGACCATGATTCGCGGGCACTGGCCTTCGCCTCACCATCCTTCGACGCCTCGATGCTGGAACTGCTGCTGGCCGTCGGCGCGGCGGGCGCGCTGGTGCTGGTGCCGCCGCGCACCGTCGGCGGCGAGGAGCTGGCCGAGCTGATCGAGCGCGAGAACGCCACGCACGCCTTCCTCACACCGTCGGTGCTGGCATCGTTGGATCCTGCGGCGCTGGCGCGGATGCGGGTGATCGTGGCGGGCGGCGAGGCCGTACCCGCCGATCTGGCCGCCGCCTGGGCCGGGGCGCCGGGCCGCCGCTTCCACAACGGATACGGCCCGACCGAGACCACGATCATGGCCACCATCAGCGATCCGCTGTCGCCGGGTGAGCCGGTCACCATCGGCGGCCCGATTCGCGGTATGCGAACGCTGGTGCTGGATTCGCGGATGCGACCGGTGCCCGAGGGCGTGGCCGGTGAACTGTATCTGGGCGGCATTCAGCTCGCGCGCGGCTACCATGATCGGCCCGGACTCACCGCGGCCCGATTCGTCGCCGACCCCTTCGGGGTCCCTGGTGGCGCCTCCGGCGGAAGCGGTTCCCGCCTCTACCGGACCGGTGACGTGGTGCGCTGGCGGCGGGGCGAGCCGGTGCTGGAATACCTGGGCCGCAACGACTTCCAGGTCAAGGTGCGTGGATTCCGAGTCGAACTCGGCGAGATCGACAATGCGTTGACCGCATTGCCCGGCGTCGACTTCGCGGTCACGCTCGGGCGGGAAACGGCTTCGGGCGCGACCATTCTCGTGTCCTACGTGCACTCCTCGGCGGGGGCCGAGCTCGACACCGCCGCTCTCACACAGGCGTTGGGGCGGACGCTGCCGGAGCATATGGTGCCGACGGCGATCGTGGCGTTGGCCGAGATCCCGCTCACCCCGGTCGGCAAGCTGGACCGCCGGGCGCTGCCCGAACCGGAGCTCGCGCCCCAGGCGTACCGGGCCCCGCAGTCGCCGGGCGAACGGGTCGTGGCCGAGGTGTTCGGCGAGGTCCTCGGCGTCGATCGGGTCGGCCTGGACGACGACTTCTTCGCCCTCGGCGGCGACAGCATCGTCACCATCCAGGTGGTCGCCCGTGCCCGTGCTCGCGGCGTCCGCTTCACCTCGCGCAACGTCTTCGAGGGACGCACGGTCGAGGGTGTGGCCCGCTGGGCGGAACTGGAATCGGATGCGGCGGAACCGGTCTCGCAGGCCGGTCCGCTGCCGCTGCCCCCGATGGCGGCGCGCCTGCTGCGGATCGACCCGCCCGTCCGCGACAACCGCGCCATCGCCCTGGACATCCCGAGCGATTGCGCCCCCGAGCGCGTTCGCGCGGCGGTCCAGGCGGTTCTGGACCGGCATCCGATGCTGTCGGCACGTCTGGAAACGGCGTCCGCGCAGCAGGATTCGCCGCGCACCACTGCGAGTCGGCGGTCCCCCGAGAGCGCCGTCGACGGGTTCGACGCCGCCACGCGATTCCTGCCGCTGACCCGGCCGTCGGTGCCACCCGCCTCCGGCGAGGTCTTCGACACCGACTGGTCGGAGGCCAAGACCCAGATCCTGCCGGTCGCCGTCGTGGAACACGAGACACGGTTCCTGCCCATCGCGTCCCACGCGGTGAGCGGATCCGAGGCCCGGCCGGTCGGCTGGCTCGATTCCGGACGGCCGAATGCGGCGAACGGCACGAATTCCGCACTGCGGCTGGTGATTCCGGAGCAGTCCGCCGAGGCGTTGCTGCGCCGGTTCGTACCCGCCGCCGATACCGCCGAGATCGCACTGCGCACGCTGACCGCGGAACTGGATCCCGTCGCCGGACGCAATATCGGCTTCGGGCTGATCGCGCCCACCGATCCCGAGGAGGCCGAGCAGGGATCCGGCAACCTGGTCGTGGTGGCCAACGGCATGGTCGTCGACGACGCCTCCTGGCGCGTCATCGTGGACGAGCTGTCGGCGGCCTGGTCCGGCGGACATGCCGCCGCGGCCGCGGTCGACGCCGGACCGGCGGGCGTGGCCCGCGCACTGGCCGACCGCGCCACCGAACCGGATACCGTCGGCGAATTGTCCTGGTGGCAGCGCACTCTCGCGGCCGTGCCCGCCGAGACGCCGATCGACGGCCTCGACCTGACCGCGCGCGGCCGGGTCTCACTGGTGATCACCGCCGAGGGCGCCGCGGCCGTGGGCGCGGTCGCGCAGGCCTATCACGCGCGGATCGAGGATGTGCTCACCACGGCGCTCGCGCTGGCGCTGACCCCACCCCTGCGCGGCGGCGCGGCCGAACTGCTCGGCCCGGTCGTGCAGCTGGCCGCCGACGGCCGGAAGGTCACCGGGGCCGAATCCGGCGGCACGGTGGGCGGTTTCACCGCCACCTTCCCGCTGGTGCTCGGCCTCGACGGCGTGGACGCCGAGGAGGCGCTACTCGGCGGTCCGGCCGCGGGCAGGGCGCTGGCCCAGATCAAGGAGCTGCGCCGGTCGGTGCCTGGGCGCGGTATCGGCTACGGCCTGCTCCGCTATCTGAATCCCGCCACGGCGGCGGCGCTGGCCGCGCTCGCGCACGGCCGCATGGCGCTGCGCTATCGCGATCTGCGGCCCGCGCACGCCTATCCGGACACCCCGGCCGCCGATCTGGTCCTGGACCTGACCGTCGACGCCACCGCGGACGGGCTGCTGGCCCGATTCGACTTCGCCGCCGCGGTTCTCGACGTCGAACAGGTGAAGGAGCTGGCCGGGCACTGGGTTCGGGCCCTGGGCGGGCTGGCCGAGCACGGAACCCATTCCGACGCGGGCGGTTTCACCCCATCCGACTTCGGCCTGGTGCGGCTGTCGCAGGCCGACGTCGATCGGCTGCACCGGGCCCATCCGGCGCTCACCGACATCTGGCCGGTGACGCCGCTGCAGTCGGGCATGCTGTTCCACGCCCTGCTCGCCGATGCCTCGGTCGACGTCTACACCACCCAGTTCCGCCTCGATCTGGGCGGTGCGGTGGATGTGCGGCGGCTGCGCGAGGCGGCGCAGGCCGTGCTGGATCGGCACGACAATCTGCGGGTCGCGTTCGCCGAGGATCTGGACGGCAATCCGGTGCAGATCGTCCTCGACTCTGTCGAGATCCCGTGGCGAACAATCGATCTCACCCATCTCGAGGATGCCGACGCCCGCGCCGAACTGGCCCGGATCGAGGCCGCCGATTACGGCGATCGCTTCGATACGCATACCGCGCCGCTGCTGCGCTTCGCGCTGATCCGCACCGCCGCCGACGCCCATCGGCTGCTGGTGACCAGCCATCACATCCTCATCGACGGCTGGTCGATGCCGCTGCTCATGCAGGATCTGCTGACCCTGTACGCATTCGGCCCGCGCTCGCGGCAGGTGCCCGAGGTGTACTCCTACGGTGACTATCTGGCCTGGCTGGGATCGCAGGATGTCGAGGCCGCGCGCGCCGCCTGGCGTCGGGCCCTGGGCGGGATCACCGAGCCGACCCCGCTCGCGCCCGTCGATCCGGGTCGCGAAATTGCTTCGGGCGCTGGAGAAGTCGGCTTCGAACTGTCGGTGGCCGACACCACCGCGCTCACCCGGCTGGCTGCCCGGCTCGGTGTCACCGTGAACACCGTCGTGCAGGCGGCCTGGGGTCTGCTCATCGGCCGCAGCGTCGATCGCGACGATGTGGTGTTCGGCGCGACCGTCTCCGGCCGCCCGCCGCAGCTGCCCGGCGTCGAGACGATGGTCGGCCTGTTCCTCAACGCCATTCCGGTGCGGGTTCGCCTGCGCGCCACCGACACCCTGGCCGGGCTGCTGCGGCAGCTGCAGGCCGAACAGGCCGATCTGCTCGATCACCACCATCTGGGCCTGAGCGATATCCAGGAAACCGTCGGTGTGGACGGGCTTTTCGACTCGCTGGTGGTGTTCGAATCCTTCCCGGTCGACCGCGAGGGCCTGGACCGGGCCAGCGCCGTCGACGGTATGCAGGTGGCCGGTGTGGGCACGGTCAACGGCACCCACTACCCGGTGACGGTGATGGTGGTGCTGGACACTCAGCTGCGGGTTTCGCTGAAGTACCTGCGCGACGTCTTCGACGAGCCCACCGCATCCGCACTGGCACAACGGCTTTCGCGGCTCATCGGCCGCTTCACCGCCACCCCGCAGGCCCGCGTCGCCGAGGTGGACGCCCTGCTGGACGGCGAGCGCGCCGAACTGGCCGCCCGCAATGCCACCGCGGCGCCCGAACTGCTGGACGAGGCGACGCTGCTGACGCTGTTCGACGCCCAGGTGGCGCGGACCCCGCAGGCTCCCGCGGTGCATTTCGGCGATACGACGCTGAGCTATCGCGAACTCGACGAGCGCTCCCGCGCCCTGGCCGCGGTGCTGATCGACCGCGGTGTCGGGCCGGAATCGCTGGTGGCCGTGGCCATGCGGCGCTCGATCGAGCTGATCGTCGCGGTGTACGCGGTGCTGCGCGCGGGCGGCGGCTACGTGCCGGTCGATCCGGACCATCCGGCCGACCGCAACGAATTCGTGCTCACCACCGCCGATCCGGTATGTGTGCTGACCACCTCGCGCGATGGATTCGACACCGCCGCGGATATACCGGTATTCGACGTGGACGCCCTCGATCTCGACGGATCCGTCTCCGATCCCGGCATGCGGGCCCATCCCGACGCCGTCGCCTACGTCGTCCACACCTCCGGCTCCACCGGCCGCCCGAAGGGCGTGGCGATCACGCATCGCCAGCTGGTCAACCAGTTCCGCTGGGCCCAGCGCACCCATCCGCACGACACCGGCGACGTGGTGCTGCACAAGACCCCGATCACCTTCGATATCTCCGCGTGGGAGCTGTTGTGGCCCCTGCAGACCGGTGCGGCCGTCGTGATCGCCGAGCCGGACGGCCACCGCGATCCGGCCTATCTGACCCGGGTGATCGAACAGCGCTCGGTCAGCACGGTGCATTTCGTGCCGTCGATGCTGGACGCCTTCCTCGATCCGGTCGCCAATCCGGCGCTCGCCCAGGGACTTCCGTCGCTGCGGCGGGCGTTCGCCGCCGGTGAGGCGCTGACAGAGGAGACGGCCGCCGCCTTCGCCGAGCTGTTCGAGCACGCCCAGTTGGTGAACTGGTACGGCCCGGCCGAGGCCACGGTCGTCACCGGGCATGTGATCGGGCGGCCACACCCCGGCGCGATGCCGATCGGTATGCCGGTGGCCAATACCCGGGTGCATGTGCTGGATCGTCAGCTGCGACCGGTGCCGCCGGGCGCACCGGGCGAGTTGTATATCGCGGGTGTGCAAGTGGCCCGGGGCTACCTCCGCGCCGCGGCGCTGACCGCCGAGCGATTCGTGGCCGATCCCTTCGGGACCAGGGGGGAGGGCTCGGCGAGGTCGCGAGGCGGCCGTCTCTACCGCACCGGCGATATCGTCCGCTGGCGCGACGGCGCACTGGAGTATCTGGGCCGCAGCGACTTCCAGGTCAAGCTGCGCGGCCAGCGCATCGAGCTCGGCGAGATCGAAGCGGTGCTCGCCGCCCATGCCGCGGTGCGCCACGCCGTGGTCTCGCTGATGCCGGACGACTCCGGCCATCGCCTGATCGCCTATCTCGTCCCCGAGCCGGGCACGCGGCTCGACGAGACGGCCGTCCTGGCCCAGGCGCGGAAGTCGCTGCCGGGCTACATGATTCCCGCCGCTCTCGTGCCGCTCGCCGAGCTGCCACTCACCGCCAGCGGCAAGCTCGACCGTGCCGCGCTGCCCGCGCCGCGGTTCGCCGGGCGCCCCTACCGCGCCCCGTCGACGCCGCTCGAGCAGGCCGTCGCCGAGGTGTTCGGCGAGGTGCTCGGCGTCGACCGGGTCGGCCTGGACGACGACTTCTTCGCCCTCGGCGGCAATTCGCTGAGCGCCAGCCGTGCGGTCAGCCGACTGCGCGCGGTCACCGGGGCGCAGGTGCGGGTGCAGTGGTTCTTCACCGGCGCAACGGTTTCCGCGCTGGCCGGGCGGATCCTGGCGGGGCTGGCCGAGGGGCACGATTTCGATCGGGATTCCGACGCCGCGCTGGCGGTGTTGCTGCCCATCCGCGCCGAGGGGCCGGGCGAGCCGCTGTTCTGCATCCATCCGATGTACGGATTGTCCTGGTGCTATGCCGGATTGGCGCGCTACGTCGAGGATCGGCCGATTCTCGGCCTGCAGTCCCCGGCTCTGTCGGAGCAGGACTATCTGCCGGAGTCGCTGGCGGAGATGGCCGCCCGCTATGTCGCCGAGATCCGCGCGGTGCGGCCGCACGGCCCGTATCGACTGCTCGGCTGGTCGCTGGGCGGTGTGCTGGCCCATGCGGTCGCCACCGAACTGCAGGCCGAGGGGGAGCGGGTGGCGCTGCTGGCCATGCTCGACAGCCATCCCGATATCGAGGTGAGCGATTTCCGCACCGCGATCCGGGAGGCGTTGGCGGAGATCGGGATCGGTGCTCAGGAGCTGGTCGGCGACGGCGATATCCATGAGCTCAGCGATGTGGCGGTGGCAGCGCTGCACGCCACCGTCTCGCCCGATATGGCCGCGCTGACGCCGGAGCGGTTGTGGCGCATCTATCGCAGCGCGGTGCGCTCGGCCGAGCTGATCGCCGCGCATACGCCCGCGGTATACCGGGGTCGACTGGAATACTTCAGCGCCCTCGGCCACGACACCGCGGCCAGCGACTGGTCGGCATTCGTCGACGGCGAGATCGCCGACCATCCGATCGCCGCGGTCCATGATCAGATGACATCCCCGGAGGCGTTGTCCTATCTCGGCCCGGAATTGGCACGCCTGCTGACGGAGGGCGCCGAGCGCGCGGGCGGGGATGGCATGATAGGACGGTCGTCGCGTAACAAGATCGACTGGCAGGGCGACTAGACAGACCGTAGGGTCGGGCGAGACACCGGCCCAATAGCGCTGAACTTTGGAACTCGAGCGGATAGCGAAGGTGTGAACATTGATTCGTCGACACTTCCGGCGTAGTGGTCTCCGGGCTGCGGCGGTGCTCGCGGCAACGGGCGTTCTCATCGGCGTCGTCGCCGGAGTCGGCGCGACCACCGCTTCTGCCGACGATCCGATCATCGCGTCGAAGAGCCTTCTCGCCGACCCGAAGTCGCCCGACGGATCGCATATCAAGAAGGCGACCTACAAGGACGACCGCAACATCCGCCTCTACGTCTACTCGGCCGCGATGGACGAGACCTTCCCGGTCGACGTGCAGCGCCCGGCCGACGCCTCGGTGCCGCGCCCGACGCTGTATCTGCTCAACGGCGCCGGCGGCGGCGAGGACGACGCCTCGTGGGTGAAGAAGACCGATATCGTCAACGGCTTCCTCGGCGACAAGAACGTCAATGTCGTTCAGGTCATCGGCGGTAAGTGGAGCTACTACACCGACTGGCTGCGCGACGATCCGGTCCTGGGCCGCAACAAGTGGAAGACCTTCTTCACCGAGGAGCTGCCGCCGCTGGTCGACGGCGCGCTGGGCACCAACGGCGTCAACGCCATCGCGGGCCTGTCCACCTCGGGCACCACCGTGCTGAATCTGCCGATCGCCAAGCCCGGTCTGTACAAGGCGGCTGCCGCGTACTCCGGCTGCGCGCAGACCAGCGATCCGGCCGGTCGTGAATTCGTGAAGCTGACCGTCAACGTGTGGGGCGGCGGCGACGTGCGCAACATGTACGGCGACGACAACAACCCGGCGTGGGCGGAGAACGATCCGTACGTCAACGCCGAGAAGCTGCGCGGCACCGAGCTCTACCTCTCCAGCGGCAACGGCCTGCCCGGCCAGTACGACACCCTGGACGGCAAGTACGCCCTGCCCGGCGCGTACGGCCTGGCCAACCAGATCGTGATCGGCGGCGTCATCGAGGCCGGCACCAACTTCTGCAGCCACAACATGCAGAACAAGCTGAACACCCTCGGCATCCCCGCCACCTACAACTTCCAGAATTCCGGCACCCACTCGTGGGGCTACTGGCGCGACGACTTCATCAACTCCTGGCCCGTGCTCGCGCACGGCCTGGGGATCTGACGATCAACGGTCCCGCCGGTATTCGATAATCGGTCGCTTTTCTCCGGTCGCCTTTCTCCAGTCCTGCCCCGGTCGCCCAGCGACCGGGGCAGGGTCGTCTCCGCACGTCGAAGAGATCACACTTTTCCAGGTACCTCTCAACAAAAAGTTCGGCGACCCGTAAACTCTATCCATGAGCACCACAGTTGCCGCCCCGCGGCTGTCGTTCCAGCGGGTGCGCGCGGCCGCGGTCCTGCTCGGCCCGGCCTTCGTGGCGGCGATCGCCTATGTCGATCCGGGCAATGTCGCCTCCAATGTCAGCGCCGGCGCGCAGTTCGGCTATCTGCTGGTGTGGGTCATCGTGATGGCCAATGCGATGGCGGCGCTGGTGCAATTCCTCTCCGCGAAGCTGGGCCTGGTCACCGGGCGCACACTGCCGCAGCTGGTGCGGGATCGCTCGAGTAGGCCGGTGCGCCTGGCCTATTGGGCGCAGGCCGAACTGGTGGCGATGGCGACCGATCTGGCCGAGGTGGTGGGCGGCGCGATCGCGTTGAATCTGCTGTTCCGGCTGCCGCTGGTGCTCGGCGGGATCATCACCGGCCTGGTGTCCATGGCGCTGTTGGCAATTCAGAGTCGGCGTGGGCAGAAGCCGTTCGAGCGGATCATCATCGGCCTGCTGGCGGTGATCGCGATCGGATTCATGGCCAGCGTGGTGATCTCGCCGCCCTCGGCGCCGCAGACGTTCGGCGGCCTGCTGCCCCGATTCTCCGGCACCGAGAGCGTGCTGCTGGCCGCCGCGATGATCGGCGCGACGGTGATGCCGCATGCGATCTATCTGCATTCGGGCCTCGCGCGCGATCGGCACGGCCACGCCGAGTCGGGCGCGGCGCGTACGCGGCTGTTGCGGATCACGCGCTACGACGTGGGGCTGGCCATGATCATCGCGGGCGCGGTGAATCTGGCCATGCTGCTGATGGCCGCGCATACGCTCGACGGCCGCGCGGATGTGGATTCCATCGAATCCGCCCACGCCGCGGTGCGCGAGACGCTGGGGCCGTGGGCGGCGCTGCTGCTGGCGGTCGGCCTGCTGGCCTCCGGGCTGGCCTCCACCTCGGTGGGCGCCTACGCCGGGGCGATGATCATGGAAGGCCTGCTGCGGCGCAGCGTTCCGCTGCTGGTCCGCCGCGTGGTCACGCTGATCCCGGCGCTGATCATCCTGGCCGTGGGCTTCGATCCGACCCGGGCGCTGATCGTGTCGCAGGTGGTGCTGTCGTTCGGAATCCCGTTCGCGCTGATCCCGTTGGTGCGCTTCACCAGTGATCGCACGCTGATGGGCGACGCCGCCAACCGGCGCGTCACGACGGCCCTGGCCTGGCTGATCGCCGCCATCATCACCGCACTCAACCTGCTGCTGATCTACCTCACCGTCAGGTAGCGGTCACACTCGCCGCCCGTGGCGCATGCGGAAGATGGCCTTGGCCAGGCGCAGATGCCGCGGGTGGCGGTCGAAGGTGGACAGGTTCACCGGTGCGCGGTAGCGCTTCTGGGCGATGGCCAGGGTGCGGCTGAATTCGCGCAGGCCCGCCTCGCCGTGGGCATGGCCCTGGCCGTATTCGCCGACGCCGCCGAACGGCAGCGAGGGGATGCCCGCATAGGCCATCGACGAATTGATCGTCACCACACCGGTTCTGATGCGCTCGGCCAGCTGGGGCACCGCGCCCACGTCGCGGGTGAACACCGGCACCGCCAGCCCGTGATCGGTGGCGTTGATCCGGTCCACAGCCTCGTCCATGGTCGCGACCCGGTTCACGATCAGTACCGGCCCGACCGCCTCGCCCGTGATCGCCAGGCTGTCCTCCGGCACATCGGCGAGCACGATCGGCTCGATGTACGGCTCCCGAATGGATTCCAGCCCGCCCACGACCGTCCGCCCGCCGCGCGCGATCGCATCCTTGACCTGCCGGCGCACCACCCCGACCTGCGCCTCCAGGATCATCGGACCGTAGGAGGCCTTGCGATCCCCGCCCGGGCGCAGCCGCGTGGCCTGCGCCACAACGCGTTCCAGGAACGGTTCGTATACCGATTCCGCGACATAGGCCCGCGCGATCCCGGAGGCGCTCTGCCCCGCATTGGACATCGCACCGAAGACCGCGGCCTCGGCGGCATCGTCGAGTTTCGCGTCGACCTGCACCACCATCGAGCCCTTGCCCGCGCGCTCGACCACCACCGGCGTCATGGTCTGCGCGCACAGCGAGATCACCTCCCGCGCACCGGCGTCGGGCCCGGCATAGGAGATCTTGTCCACCCGCGCCCGGCACAGCGCGGCCACGGTGCCCTGATCGCCCGTGACCACCTGCAGTACGGGCTGATTCGGGGCCAGCCTGCTCCAGCTCTCGGCCAGCCACACCCCGACGCCGGGGGTGAGCTCACTCGGCTTGAACACCACGGCATTTCCGGCGGCCATGGCATAGGCGATCGAACCCATCGGCGTGAACACCGGATTGCTCCACGGCCCGAGCACGCCGACCACGCCCAGCGGCAGATATCCGACCGAGGCCCGCTGATTGCGGGTCAGCCAGGTGGATCCGAGCCGCGTTCGGCCCAGGGTCCGTTCGGCATTGCGGGCGGCCCAGTCCAGATTCTCCACCGCCAGCATGACCTCGATGGCCGCATCCACCCCGGGCTGACCGGTTTCGGAGCAGACGATCTCCACCAGCTCGGAGGCATTGCGGGCGATGGCGCGCTTCCAATCCAGCAGCCAGCGCCGACGCCCCGCGAATCCGATTGATCCCCACCATTTCTCGGCCACGCGCGCAGCGCGTACCGTCCGGGTCAGCTCGCCGGTCCCCATGATCGCGTAGTCGCCCACGGACTCCCCGGTCCGGGGATCATAGGATGTGAGTACCCGTGAATGGCCCGGCGGATGCGTCGCCGTTCGTGCGGACTCGGCCATTGGTCACCCTCTCGCTGACGAAAACTGCCTCGGCAGCCGGTGGAACCACAGCCGCCGTCAGTCATGGAGTCGTGTCAATTCCCCGTGTCCGCCACACTATGGGCGGGGCCACCACGCGGACAAGGAACGTCCCAGTGCGGCATACCGATCGGTCCGGGTCGGGACCAGCACCGATTCGAAGTGAGACCGACAGGTATGTCGAATTGTGAGGAACGACACAAATATCCGGATCGCGAACTGGGTACCGGTTCGCACGACCAGTAACATCGGCGCCGGTGGAAGGGATCACCAATCGACGCCCCGGCCCCGATAGTGGAGAGTTGATGCCGAGCTTGGACAACGCAGAATCGCACCCCGTGCCGGGTGACCCGGCCGTGTCGGTATCGGAGGTGCGCAAATCCTTCGGCGACGTCCATGCCCTGCAGGGCATCAGCTTCACCGCCGAACGCGCCTCGGTCCTGGGCATTCTCGGCCCGAACGGCGCGGGTAAGACCACCATGGTGAAGGTCCTGTCCACCCTGCTGCGCCCCGATTCCGGCACGGCCGTCGTCGCCGGGCACGATGTGGCCAAGGATCCGGCCGGCGTGCGGCGCTCGATCATGATGACCGGCCAGTACGCGGCCCTGGACGAGAATCTGTCCGGCCGCGAGAACCTGGAGCTGTTCGGCCGCCTGATGGGCCTGACCAAGAAGGCCGCCCGCGCCCGCGCGGACGCGCTGCTCGAGGAGTTCGATCTGGTCGGCGCGGGCCGGCGTGCGGTGCGGCACTATTCGGGCGGCATGCGCCGCCGCGTCGATATCGCCTGCGGCCTGGTGGTGCGCCCGGAGGTGGTCTTCCTCGACGAGCCGACCACCGGCCTGGACCCGCGCAGCCGCCAGGGCGTGTGGGATCTGGTGAACGCGCTCAAGGCGCAGGGCATCACCGTGTTGTTGACCACGCAGTACCTCGAGGAGGCCGACGTCCTGTCCGACAACATCATCGTCATCGATAAGGGCACGGTCATCGCCGAGGGCACCGCCGACGAACTCAAGGAGAAGACCGGCGGCAGCTACTGCGAGGTGGTCCCGCTGGATCCGACCCGGCTGCGCACCGCGGTCGCGGCCCTGGGCGATCTGGTCCCGCCGACGGTGCGCGCGGATCTCGACGGCGCCGACCGGGTCTCGATCCCGGCCCCCGACGGTGCGGGCACCCTGGCCGAGGCACTGCGCCGATTGGATTCGGCGGGCGTGGAATTGGCCGATATCGCGCTGCGACGGCCCTCGCTCGATGATGTGTTCCTCTCGATCACCGGACATTCGGGCGGTCACCAGTGAGTGCTCCCGCCCTCGACGCGCGGGCCCGGCTGTTCGCCGAGATGCCGAGCGCGCGGCTGTCCAACTTCGCCCAGTGGCGGGCGCTGACGGGTCGCATCGTGCGGACCATGGCCACCAAGGGTGAGCTGATCGTCGCGGTGGTCACCCCGCTCGTCTTCACGGTCGGTTTCTACCTTCCGATGCGCTACGTGATGAAGGTCTCGGGCATCGACTACGCCCAGTTCGTGATGCCGATCATCGTGCTGCAGACGATGTCGTTCACGATGATGTCGAATGCCCAGATCGCGGCGTTCGAGTCGATGACCGGTCTCAACACCCGGATGCAGACCATGCCGATCGGTGCGTTCGTCCCGCTGGTCTCGCGGATCTCGGCGGGTCTGGTGCGCTCGGTGACCTCGCTGATCGCGGCGATCGTCTTCGGCCATGTGATCGGGTTCCGCTTCTCCGCCGGGGTCGGCCAGGCCGTGCTGTTCTGTGTGTTCTCGCTGGGGGTCGGGACCGTGCTGGCGATCGGGGCCGATGCGCTCGGCTGCCTGACCAAGAGTCCGGAATCGCTGAGCCAGGCGCTGACGCTGCCGACCCTGATCTTCGGCATGCTCTCGTGCGGATTCGTGCCCGAAGGCGGCTTCCCGCAGTGGATTCGGCCGTTCGTGCGCAACCAGCCCATCTCCCAGCTCTCCTTCGCCATGCGCGATATGGCCGGTGCCGGGGTGAGCTGGCATGTGCTGTGGGTGCCGCTGGTATGGCTGGGTGGCCTGGCGGTGTGCTTTGTACCATTGGCGATCTGGGCGAGTGCGAGGCGTTCGTGACAACTGTGGAACTTGCCGAGCCAACCCGCGCCGTCGCGGTGTTACCCGTCGCCCCACCGCGATCCGAGCGCGCCCTGTCGACCTGGGTGGGGCACAGCCTGATCCAGTGCAAGCGGTTGTTGCTGGTCTGGACCCGCGACCCCGCGACCACCATCCAGACGCTGATCTACCCGGCGCTGACGCTGCTGATGTTCCGTGTGGTGCTGGGCGATTCGATCACCCACGCCACCGGCAAGCCCGCCATCTATGGCTTCGTGCCGCTGACCGCGCTGGTGGCGGCCATGTCCGGTTCGGTGGTCAGCGCGCTCGGCTTCAAAGGTGAGAAGTACACGGGTCTGCTGGGCCGCTTCTGGACCATGCCGATCCACCGGGCCGCGGGACTGACCGGGCGGTTGCTCGCCGAGGCGATCCGGGTGCTGATCACAACGCTGTTCATCCTCGTGGTCGGGATCTGCCTCGGCTTCCGTTTCTGGAACGGTCCGCTGGCCGCGGTGGCGATGATCTGCATTCCGGTGCTGTTCGGTGTCGGCTTCGCGGTGTTGGTGACTGCCCTGGCCACCTTCTCCGAGGGTGTGATGCTGGTGAACGTCATCGGCATCATCAATACGCTGCTCATGTTCTTCAACTCCGGTTTCGTGCCGGTCTTCGCCTATCCGCCGTGGCTGCAGCGGACCGTGGAGAACCAGCCGATGAGTACCGCCATCGATGCCATGAAGGGCCTGGCCTGGGATGGCCCCGTCGCGGTGCCGCTGATGAAAACCCTCGCCTGGACAATCGGTTTCATCGTGGTGTTCACCTACCCCGCCGTCCGCGGCTATCGCCGCGCTGCGGAGACCGGGGCCTGATCAGCCCTTCTCGCCCAACAGCACCGCGGTCATCAGGGCCTGGACCCGGGCCAGGCTCTCCCGCCGCGAATCGAAGCGCATGCGCCGGCCCGCGTCGACGACCTGGGCGATGGCGGCGTGGACGCGGAAGCGCGCCTCGGCCGGATCGCCGTCGAGCAGATGGGCCCACTCCAGGACGTTCTGGCGCTGGATGGAGCGGAGCTTGTGCTGTTCGGCGGCAGGCAGATTCGAGAATTCGGCGAAGTAGACCGGGAGGATCTCCGGCATCGCGAAGGTGAGGCGCGCGAAGCGGACGGCGATGCGCACCGCGGCATCGGCGCGGCTGGTCGCCTCGGACAGCGCCTCGGCATTGGCGATCGCGACCCGCTCGCCCGTGCGGTGGAAGGCCGCGGCCAGCAGATCGGATTTGCTGGTGAAGTAGCGGTAGACGCTGGAGGCATTGATGCCCACGGCCGCGCCGATCTCCTCGATACTGGCCTCGTGATAGCCCTGGCGGCCGAAGATCCGGATCGATTCGCTGAGCAGCTGTTCGCGTTTGGAGCTCAGTGGCAGTCCGCGCACCGGCGACTGAGTGGGCGTCTGAGTGGGCACGGGCGGCAGATCGGTCCACAGGATCGATCGGCAGATGTCCTGCAGCAGATCGATCAGCCGGCCGGTGGACAGCGCCGTGCGATGCGCGGTGATGCTGCCGATCGCGCCGAGCATGCCGGTGGCCAGCAGCTGCACATCCTCATCGGAGACCTCGGGGCGCAGCGTGGCGATGGCCCGCTCGACGGTCTCGTGCAGCCCCTCGTAGATGAGCCGGATGCGCGCGCGGTCCGCGCGTTCCAGATAGCGACGCTCCCACCGGTACAGACCGCCCTCGCGGCGCATCTCGATGGTGTGCTCGGCCAGGGCGCGGATCAGCGCGGTGAGCCGGGATTCCGGATCCAGCGCGGGATCCTCGGCGGCGCGGGCGACGTCGAGCAGCTGCTGCGCACCGGTTTCGGCGGCGGCGACCAACAGCGCGTACTTGTTGGTGAAGTGGCGATACAGCGCCGGACCGGAGATGCCGACCTCGGCCGCGATCTCGTCCACGCCGACCGGGTGATAGCCCCGCTCGCTGAATGCCCGGGCCGCGACCCGGACGATCTGCGCCTTGCGATCCTTGGGCCGGCGCTGGGTGGGTCGGCGACGTGCGGAAGCGAGCCCGGACTCGCTGGGATCCGCGACCATACACCTCTCCTTCCACCCCGGCCGCCATTGTTGACAGCGCCGGACCAGTCAACCTAAGTTAACCACAATTCGCAAAGTTAACCACCATTCTGGCGGAGCGCCAGCGTCGGCGGTCCATTCTCGGGAGCACGTCATGAGCGAAGTCGACCATTCGATCCCCGCGACCGGATTCAGCGCGATCCGGGACGGCCGGGTCTTGCGCATCACGATCACCAATCCCCGGCGTAAGAACGCCATCGACTACGACACCATGGTCGCGCTCGGCGACACCTTCCTGGCGGCCGCAGACGATACCTCGGTCCGGGCGATCGTGCTGACCGGCGCGGGCGCCGATTTCTGCACCGGGGCCGATCTGTCCACGGCGGACGCTGATCTGCGCCGGGGCATCACCCCGGAGGTGACCATGGACGCGGCCAACCGATTGGTGCGGGCGATCGTCGACGCGCCCGTGCCGGTGGTCGCCCGCATCCGGGGCGCGGCCGCGGGTATCGGGGTCGCACTGGCCCTGGCCGCCGATCTGTCCTATGCCTCCGACGAGGCCTATCTCCTCTTGGCCTTCATCAACATCGGCCTGATGCCCGACGGCGGCGCCGCGGCGATGATCGCCGCCGCCGCGGGGCGGACGGTCGCGGCGGAGATGGCGCTGCTGGGCGAGCGAATGCCGGTGACCGAGGCGGCGCGCCGCGGCATCCTCACCGCCGCGCTGCCCGTCGAGGAACTCGACGCGCGCGTGGCGGCGGTGGCGGCGAAGCTCGGCGCCGGCCCGCGCCGAGCCCTCGAACTCACCAAGCGCGCCCTCGATCGGGCCGCTCTCGCCGCCCTCGACACCGCCCTGGCCGACGAAAAGAACGGCCAGACAGAGCTTTTGCGAACACCGGATTTCGCGGAGGGCGCCAGCGCAATGCTGCAGAAGCGCAGCGCTGTGTTCGATTAGCCTCGCTTCGCTCGGCGGGTTTGCGGCGCCTGAGGCTGTGTTGTTGGCGCCGCCTCCGGCGTCGCGGGTTTGCGGCGCCCTGAGGCTCGTCGTTCGGGTACCGCTGCTTGCTCCTTCGTCGCTTGCGCAGCGGCACCCGAACGACG